>JBGAID010000023.1:0-120300 GCA_044225865.1 Polyangiaceae bacterium
CGCGCCCACCGCCCCCAAATCGCTCGCTGCGCTCGCTCAGGGGGCGGTCGCTCCGGCAGGGGGGCGGGGTCGCGCTATGATTTTCGTAGCGGCGCGCGGGGCGTTTGCGCCGGGCGGGGCGACGGCGGGCCGGGTCCCCTCCCGCGGCGCGCGGGAGCGCGACGCAAGGGAGGGGCCGACGAGCGTGAGCGAGGAGGGGGGTGGGCATCGTCGGTCACGGCAACTCGGCCACCCGCCCGATCGGCTCTCGATTACCATCGCGGCCATGGTGGAAATCGTCCTCTCGGGCCCGGGGAAGAACGCCCTCGGAACGCCCGTCATGCAGAAGGCCCTCTCCGATCTGCGCGATGCTCGTGGTGAGCCGGTGCTGTTGCGCGGTGAGGGGGATGCCTTCTCCGCGGGGCTGAACCTGAAGGAGATCGCTCAGCTCGACGCGGAGGGGCTGACTTCGTACTTGGAGCTCTTCGACTCGCTGGTGGTGGCGCTCTTGACCCACCAGGCCCCGGTCGTGGCGTGCGTGAACGGTCACGCCATCGCGGGGGGCTGCGTGCTGATGCTGGCGTGCGACCTGCGCGTCTCGACCAAGCACATCGGCACGCGCATCGGGCTCAACGAGGTGCCGATCGGGCTGATGTTCCCGCCGCGGGTGATGAAGCTCGCGCGCTCGCGCCTCGCCCCCTCGCACGCGGCCCGGGTGCTGCTCGAGGGAGGCCTTTACCCGCCCGCGGAGGCGCTTCGGCTCGGGCTCGTGCACGAGGTCGATTTCGATCCGGAGACAGCGGCGAAGAACCTCCTCGGGCGCCTCGCGGAGAGCCCGCGCGTCGCCTACGTGGACACGAAGCGGGAGCTGAACCGCGCAGTCGTCGATCTCGATCCGGCGGAGGTCGAGGCGTTCCGCGCGCGCGTGCTCCCTTATTGGACCAGCGCCGAGCTCAAGGAGACGGTCGCGACCGTCCTCATGAAGCGCGCAAGCGAGTCGAAAAAGAGCTGAGGTCGAGGGCCGGCTTCTTGTCGGCCACGATCGCGGCCACGCTGTCGCCGATCGCGGGCGCGTGCTTGAAGCCGTGGCCCGACATCCCTCCGACGAAGTACGCCCCCTCGACGCCGGGCAGCCACCCGAGGACGAAGTCTTCGTCGTCGGTCGCGTCGTAGGTGCAGACCACCGTGCGCTCGAGCTTCGCCCGGCGCACGGCGGGGAACCGGATGGCGAGCTCGCCGCGCAGCGAATCGAGGACCTCCGCAGAAGGGTCGCCGTGGTCGTCCGTCTTGCGGAGCGGCTCGTGCCAGGCTGCCTTGAAGCCCGCGCCTTCGTCGGGGAACCCGTAGCGGCCCGCGCCGAGCTCGGCCCACACCGGGAGGCTCCCGAGCGCGTGGGCCTTCGCGTCCTCCGCCGCCATCGAGAAGTAGGCGACGAAATGAGGGATGGGGCGCACCCCGATGGTTGTGCCGAGGGCCTTCTCCGCGATCGCGACCCCGCCGAGACCAGCCGCGACGACGACCTTGTCTGCTTCGATTTTCGTAGCAGCGCCGGCCACCTCCGCCACGACGCCGCGCACCCGGCCCGACTCGATCCAGAGCTCTTCGACGCGGCCCTTCACGAGCTTCACCCGCCCCGTCTTCTCGGAGGCCTTGGCGAGGGCCCGCGTCGCCCGCGAGATCCGGCCGAAACCACCCCCGGGCTCGAGCACGCCGCGCACCACGCCCTCGGTGGAGATCGCCGGCCACGCGGCGTGGATCGCCTCCGGGGTCATGATCTCGATCGGCACCCCCATCGAGACGAGGTGGAGGATGCCTTGGTCCACGTAGCGGGCGAACGCGGCGTCCTCGGCCGTCCCCGCGTCGCGCTCGATGTACAACGTCCCGCACGTCTCGATGAGCGGCTCACCGATCGTCTCCGACCAGGCGTGCCACATCGAGAGCGATCGATGCCCGGACTCGGCGAACCGCGCGTCACCGTAGAGGGCCCGGACGACCCGGGTTCGGTCGCCGGATTGAGAGCCCTCGTGCCCGGGCTCCACCTCCTCGATCTGCACCACCTCGACCTTCCGCGCCGCGAGCCGGAAGCTCACCGCCTGCGCGAAGATCCCTCCCCCGACGACGACGACCTTCATTGCGCCCTCCCGCGTCGATCAGTGAGCGGCCGCGCCGCCGCGCTGCGGCTTCGCGTTCCAGACGCGGCTCGCGAGCACGAGGCCGAGGATGGCGAGGGGGATCATCGCGAGCGGCCAGCTGGACCAGTTCGAGGCCGACTTCATGGCGTCGCCTTCGGGCAGCACCGACTTCAGGACGCCGGCCTGGGCCGCCGTGCCGAGGTAGACGAAGCCGTCGATGATGCCGACCACGACCCCGACGTTCTTCTTACCGCCGAAGTCCATGCTCGCCGTCCCGGAGAGCATCCCGTGCACGCCGATCACGCACAGCGAGATGGCGATGACGACCCAGCCGAGGGCGGGGGACGTGATGGTCCCGTACATCACGGCGGTCCCGACGAGCATCAGACCGTAGAGCACCGCCGACACGGGCCCCCGGCGCGAGTTGAAGAGGTGGTCGCTGATGACGCCGGCGAGGACGCCGCCCAAGATGCCGGCGACGCAGAGGAGCATCCCCCAGTTCTTCGGGACGAACTCCTCTTTGATCCCGATGCCCTTCGCATAGACGGGATACCACTTCATGACCGCTTGCCGAAGGTAGCCGCTGCAGAACTCGATGAACGCGATCGTCAGCACGATGCGATTGGTGAGCATCTTCTTGGCGATCTGGCGGAGGGTGAGGCGCGGAGCGTCCTCCGCCTCGGTGGCGTCGGCGGTGTCGAAATCCTTGTGGCCGGCCTGGCTCGGGGTGTCGCGCACGAAGATGAAGTCGAGGACCGCCATCGCGAGCAACACGATCGGCGGCGCGAAGAACACCCACTCTTGATGGTTGGGCGCGGCGTCCGAGATGCGCCTCGTCCAGTCGTAGGCGAAGTAGACCCCGAGAGAGATGAGGACGCCGAAGATGCCGCCGAACGTGCCGCGCTCGCGCAGGTGGAACCACGGCGCGTTGAGCTTGACGATCGACGCGGCGCCGAAGCTCTGGAAGTACATGTTGATCGCGTAGACGATCGCGAACGCCGGCACCCGGCTCGGGTTCCAGGCCGACATCGCGAAGATGCCCAGCACGACGTTGGCACCCGCCGCGCCGATCGCGGAGATGAGGAGGGTCTTGCGTCCACCGAGCCGATCCGTGAGCGGCCCGTTCAAGAGGAACGAGACGCCGTAGATGACCGCGCCCCACATGTCGATCGTCCCGTAGGCGTCGTTCGACATGCTCACCGCGTTCTTGTAGGCGGTGAGGTTGTAGCGGCCGAAGTACAAGAACGCGTACGTGATCCCGGCGGGGAACCAGTTCAAGAATCGCCGGTGGCGATACTGCTTGGTGTGCCCGACCTCGACCTTCGGCAGGCGGTTGACCACCACCGCGATGACGACGAGGAGGATCGCGATCGGCAAGAGCTCGCGCAGCCAGCCGGGCAGCTTTTCGTACATGCGGGCGCGAGAATGGCACGGGAACGATCCGGTCCGCCACGCCGATGCGAGCCGGTCATTCGAAACACCCGTCTCACGCCCGGCCAACCATTTCGCGGTGGACGCTGCCGCCTCGGTTTGGGAAACCAAAGCGAGGCGCCGTGGATCCGGACCGCATCGCCGAGCGAATGGGCGAGCAGCCGTTGATGCTGCTGGGCCTGCTCGTGCTCGCGGCGCTCGCCTCGCTGGGGGCGCTGCTCGTCACGATCCGGCTCGCGCGGCGTCACGCACGAGGGCTCTGGGAGGGCGCGCTCGGCGCTTGGGAGAAGCTCGGCGCGACGCCGCGTATGCGGCGCCTCGAGCGCCGCGTCCCCACCGTCTTTCGCCTCATGAGGACCCTCACCAAGACGGAGTATCTGGTCATCCACGCCGCGATCGGCCTCTTCGTGGCCTTCGCCACCCTCGCGTTCGCCGCCATCGCCGAGGGCGTCTTCCGCAGCACGTGGCTCCCCCACGCCGACGTCACCTTGTCGAACGCCCTCCATGCCTCCGCGGATCCGCGCACGATCGCCTTCTTCAAGCGCTTCACCTATCTCGGGAGCGAAGGGGTCGTCGTCACCGGCGGCGTCGTCACCGTCTTCCTCCTCCTCAAGCGCGAGCGGCTCCTCGCCCTCGGATGGGCCCTCTCCCTCATCGGGGGGGCCCTCCTCAACGGCGCCCTCAAGGCGCTCTTCACCCGGCCCCGCCCTTCGTTCGCCGATCCGGTGGCGGTCGCGACCGGCTTCTCGTTCCCGAGCGGGCACGCGATGTCGACGTGGATCGCCACCGGGATGCTCGTCTACGTGGCGTCTCGCTTCCTTTCGAATGATCGACAAAGGCTCGTCGCCCTCGCGATCGCGCTCGTGTTCTGCGTGATGGTCGGGTTCAGCAGGATGGTGCTTGGGGTGCATTTCCTCACCGACGTCGTCGGAGGGTTCGCGGCCGGCACCGTCTGGTTGGGCGCATGCATTTCGGGGCTCGAGATCGCGCGGCGGCGTCCCCGGAGCGCGCCGTTGGTGTAGCCTCGTCACATGCGCATCACCTCGGCGTCTCGACGCCGCCTTGCTTTCGTCACCGTCCCCTCTCTCCTCGTGATCGCCTGCGGCGGAGAGCTCCCCGACGACGGGAGCTCGTCGACGACGAACGAGACCTGCGACGCGGCGACGCTCGCGTTCCAAGAGGGAGATCCGAACGGCCACGCCGATCCGTTCGGCGCGAAGGCGGCCGGGCAGGCGCGCGCGGGGCGCATCCAGGCCTCCGACGTGCCTCAGCCCGCGCACGGCCGACAGAAGATCCAGGACGGCGACTTCATCCTCGTGAACGACAAAGTGGCGGTCGTCATCGAGGACAAAGGATTGAGCGACGGCTATGGCCGGTTCGGAGGCGAGATCCTCGCCGTGGATCGCGTCGGAGACGACGGCAAGCCCCTCGGCAAATCCAAGTTCGTCGAGACGCTCCAGCTCACGTCGCTCTACATGATCAATCCGACGAGCGTGAGCGTGATGAACGACGGCTCCAACGGGGAGGCGGCCGTCGTCCGCGCGACGGGCCCGCTCAAGGCCCTCCCGTTCCTCGAGGAGACGTTCGGGGCCGCGTTCCCTCCCACCTACAAAGACCTGGTCGCCGCGTACGACTACGTGCTCGAGCCGGGCGAAGAGCGATTGAAGGTCCGCTTCGGCTTCATCAACGCGACCGACTACGACATCGACACCGGGCTGAATTTCGAGGGCTCGTGGAACCTCTTCGGCTTCTTCCAAGGCAGCTTCAACAAGCTGTTCTTGCCCGGCACCGGCTTCGCCAAGGCGACCGGCACCGGCGATGAATACGTCGGGTTCGAGAACGATCTGGTCTCGTTCGCCTATCAAGGTCCCGATGGGGCGCCCCTCGATTTCGGCGGCATCGACATCAGCGGGTTCACGGTGTTCTCCGGCACCGGCTTCGTCGAGTCGCCGTGCTCCGCGACGATGGGCGACGATCACGAGATCGTGATTGGCGAGGTCGGCGGCGGGGTGGATCTGCTCGGCGAGGTGGTGCGGCGCGTGAACGGGCGCGAGGCTTGGCGCGAGGTGACCGGCCTCGTGACCGACGGCGCGGGCGCGCCCGTCGCCGGAGCGTTCGTGCACGCGGTCGACGACAACGACGGCTACCTGTCGCGCACCGTCACCGCGGATGACGGCTCCTACACGATCCACGTCCCCAATCGAGCCATCAGCCTCGTCCCTCAGAAGCGCGGCTTCCCCGCGAGCGAGGGCAGCGTCGTCGAGCCCGGCTCGGATCAAGCCGATCTCGCCTTCGACGCGAATGGCTTCATCCACGTCGTGGCCACCGAGCAGGGCACCGGCCGGGCTCTCCCCGTCCGCATCCAGGTCATTCCGGACGCCGCCCTCGCCGCCACCCCGGAGGCCTTTGGCTCTCAGGACGAAGACAACGGCCGCCTCTATCAGGAGTTCGCGGTGACGGGCGACGCGACCCTCGCCGTCCCTCCCGGGACCCATCGGGTCGTCGTGTCCCGCGGCTACGAGTGGGAGCTCTTGGATCAGAGCGTCGACGTCGCCGCCGGACAGACGGTGGAGGTCGCGGCGCCCCTCATCCACTCCGTCGACACGACCGGCGCCATCAGCGGCGACTTCCACATCCACTCGATGTTCTCGGCCGACTCGAGCGATCCCGTCGTCTACAAGGTCAAAGGCGCCCTCGCCGACGGCCTCGACGCGCCCATCTCGAGCGAGCACGAGTGGATCAACAGCTTCCAGCCGGTTATCGAAGATCTCGGAATGGAAGACTGGGCCTTCGGCCTGCCGAGCGAAGAGCTCACCACCTTCACCTGGGGCCACTTCGGCGTCGTCCCCGCCGATCCCGACGCGTCCCGCGTCAACAACGGCGCAGTGGATTGGCTCGACAAGAGCGCCAAGGACATCTTCGACGAGGTCCATGCCCGCCCCGAGCAGCCCGCCCTCATCGTCAATCACCCGAGCGGGGACTCGGCCTTCAGCGCCTATTTCACCAGGGTGAAGCTCGACAAGAAGACGGGCAAGTCCGCCGACGAGCTGTGGACGGAGAACTTCGACGCCATCGAGGTGTTCAACGACTCCGACTTCGAGTCGAACCGCGACGCCTCTGTCGCTCATTGGTTCGCCCTCCTCAACGCCGGCAAGACGTTCTTCGCCGTCGGCAGCTCGGACAGCCACTATCTGCGGACCTCTCCCGTGGGCTATCCGCGCACGTACATGTTCGTGGGCTACGACGATCCCAAGCTCGGCAACGCCGATGACGTGAGGAACGCCATCGTCACCGGCCACATGACGGTGAGCGGGGGCCTCTTCATGACGGTCGAGGGCCCCGACGGCTCCGCCCCCGGCGACATCATCGCCGCGCCCACCGGCGCCGCCGAGTTCGTCGTCACGGTCCGGTGCCCGAGCTGGGTGCCGGCCGAGACCCTCGAGGTCATCGTGAATGGAGAGACGGTCTCCACGGAGCCTCTCGCCCCCGTCGGCGCGGGGCCGCAGAAGGAGTTCGTGAACACCGTGAGCGTGGATCTACCTGCCTCCGGCCGCTCGTGGGTCGTCTTCCACGCCAAGGGCTCAGGCGACCTCGCGCCGGTGCATCCGGGCAGGCATCCCTTCGCGGTCAGCAACCCGATCCTGTTCCAGCACTGAAGTTTCCGCGATCAGCGGAGCCCCGACCGGGCATCATGCCGATGAAGCCCGGTCTCGCTCGGGCTCGCCTCGGAAGGGAGTGCTCCGTGTCGGCTCGCCACGTCGTCCTCGTCGCCATCCTCGCCGCCCCCGTCGGCTGCACGGTGAAGGTCGACTTCGGCTGCGAAGACGAGAACGGCACCCCCTACGCCACCGCCGAGGCCTTCCAGAATGGCTGTGAGACGTGCACCTGCGGCGCCGACGGCACGTTCAGCTGCGATAGCTCCCGCTGCGTCTCGGGCTGCGAGTGGGACGGACAGACGCTCGCGCTCGACGATAAGGTCGACGTGGGAGACGGCTGCAACGTCTGCTACTGCACGAAGGACGGCTTGGTGTGCACCGGCGCGTCGACCTGCAAAGGCTGCCTCGACGCTCCGCCCGTTTGTGACGTGAGCGATCAAGATCCCACGGGCTGCCATCAAGAGCCGACATGTGGCCCGACCGGCGACTGGTATTGCAGCCTCGTCTGCGACTGCGACGGAGCGGCCATCCCTGATTGTCCCCCTCCTCCGGGCGCTTGCTTCTACGACGGTCCCGTCTGCGATCAAGGCCGGTGGACGTGCGGCAACCTCATCTGCGACCCCTGCAGCGGCCCCGCGCCCACGTGCGACCCCGTCGATCCGAACTGCACGTCGCTGCTCTATTGCACCGATATCGGGTGGCAATGCGAGACCGTCTGCAACTGCATGGATCCGCCTCCCCAGTGCGAGCCGGATTTCTACGCCGAGTGCTCTCCGGATCAGGGCTGGGTATGTCAGCCCAACAACACGACCTGCCCTGGGGGCGGGGCGGTCGAGTGCGGCCCATCGCCCGACCCAATGTGCGCCTACTCGCCGACGTGCCACGAAGACGGCACGTGGTGGTGTCAGATCGATTGTCCGTCCGCGCTGTGCGGCGAGCCGCCGCCCGACGAGTGCGCGGTGGGGAACGTCGCCTGCGTCGGCTATCTCGTCTGCGACAGCATGCAAGGCTGGGTGTGCGCGGAGTCTTGCTTCTGAGCCGGGCGCGATCCGGTCGCCGGCGATCCAGGGATGACAGCGAGCTGCGAATCGAACGACGACGCTGAAACGCTGCCCATCATTCGCGGAGCTTCTCGAGCGACGTTACGTGGCACCCATCTCGCAACAGGCGACTCGATGCGGCTCGCTCGCTCTTGTTTCGTCCTCGCCGTGGCGACCGTCGCGGCCAGCGTTGCCCTCCCCGTGCGCGAGGCGCAGGCCCAGACGGCACCCGCGCCCCAGCGGGGCATGCGGAGCCCCTTCGCCCTCGGCATGGGCATCTTCCTCTCTGGCGCCGGCACCGCCGGCCTCGCCGTGGGCGGCTACTTCTTCAACGCCGGCAGCGGCAGCTGCGAGGGCATCTCGCGCGACTCGGTGCCTTCGGAGCGCCAGGTCGATGCATGCGTGGGAGGCGTCAACTCTCAGGCCGCCGGCATCATCGGGCTCGTGACCGGCGGCGCCTTCCTCGCCGCCGGCATCCCCCTCATCATCGCCGGCGCCTTGCCCGAGGACGAAGCCCCCCGCGTCTCCTTGAAGGTCGGCCCGACGAACGGATCGCTCGTCGTGTCGTTCTGACGATCGGCGGGCCGAAGGTCAGGGCTTCTTGAATAGAAGCGCGAAGCGATCGCTCTTGCCGCGCTTGTCTCCCGCCTCTTTGGGCGAGTCGTTCCAATCGAGGGTGTCGTCGGGATTGCGCAGGAAGTTGCCCTCGCGCACGAGGACGAAGCCGGCCGCCTCGATGTCCTTCTTCACCGTCGACTCCTCGATTCGGTGGAGCGTCTTCACCTGCGACTCGCCCGCGCCCGCCGCCGCCGTGTGATCGATCACGCCGTAGAACCCGCCCTTCTTCAGCGAGGCGAAGATCTTCTCGTTCATCTTCTTGCGGTCGACGTTCTGCCAATACAGGTCGTGATAGAAGAGCACGACATAGACCCCATCGAGGTCCTTCGCCTGGGCCGGGAGCGGATCGTCGAACTCGCGATCCACGCGCACCACGTTCTTCATGATTGGCTTCTTGAGCCGCTCGCTCCAGGGCTTCTCTGCGAAGCGCTCGAGGATCATCTTGCTGTTCTGTCCGAACACCTTCCCCTTCGCTCCCACCGCCCGCGCGAAGAGCTCCGAGGTGTAGCCCCCGCCCGCCCCGATCTCAGCGACCTTCATCCCCGGCGCGACCCCGAAGAAGGCGAGCATCTCCGAGGGGCGCCGACCATCGTCCAGCGCGCGATCGTCCGCTGACCTATCCGTCGCCGCCACCACCGCGTCCGTCTCCTTCGTCGTGGCGTACGCCTCACGCGCCGGCCCCTTCGGCTTCGGCGCCGTGGTCGCGCTCGCGCTCGCGGTGGGGACCGTCGCCGTCGCGCTCTCGACCGCCGCTGCCGTCGCCGTCTCCGCGGGCGTCCCCGTCGTCTCCGGCTCTACCGGCTCCGCCGAGCCAGAGGAACATCCCAATGCGAGCACCAGGCCCGCGGCCCATCGATGGAGTCTCATGGCGCGTCTTGGTAGCACGAGCGTGACCCAGCGCGCCGTGGCGAAACGCAGCAACTCCCCCGGTGCGTCCTCGATTTACGAGAGCTCGAACACCTTCGTTTGTAACCAACTGCCTGCTCCTTGCACTTCTCGACACAACCGTTGCTTCCGGGCGCCCTCGGCGGCGCCCGCGTGCCAGGAGGGATCATGTTCGACGCGATCTTGACGCGTAGGCGGAGCTCCATGCTCGACGACGTCGTGATGGGGACCGTCCTTTGTGGGGCCATCGTGTTCCAGGTGGCGGGGGTGGGGTGGGCGCTCTCGGGTACGAGCCATTCCGTAGCCAGCAACGAAGCCGCGCCGGAGGCGGTGGCGAGCGTCCAGGGAATGGTGGAGGCGAGCGCGCCGCTCGCGCCGGGGGGCCAAGGGCTGGTTCCCTGTCATCGCGGGACACGCCATTGGGGTGCGGACAGCTCCGTCCCCGCCACCGCCAGATGAGGTCAGCTCAGCGCGAGGCGCGCGAGCTCTCGAGCTGGAGGTCGAGGCCGAGCTCGCGAGCGACGTCTCGCAGCTCACCGATCGGCATCCGCTCCGCCCCGCGCGTGACGGCGTCGTCACGGACGGTCGTGCGGACGGGCAATCGCAGGGTGAGCTTGCGCGGGCCGAGGGTCTTCAGCGCGGGGAGGGCCTTGACCACGGGGCCCAATGCGTCGGCGCCGAAGCGCCGGCGCGCGGGATGTCGAGAACGGAGCGCGTAGAAGTCACGCGCGTCCTCGTCGCACGAGATCGTCAATTCGCGCGCCGCCGGCTCGAAGGTGATATCAACCGAGGCGAGGAGGGTGACGCTGCGCAGCCCCGCGCGCTCGGCCATTTCAAACAGCTCGCTGGCGCGAGCCGGCTCGAAGCCCAGCGCGAGCTCCTGAAGCGCCGGCAAGCCCGAGCAGAGCCGGCGTAGATCGGCCACATCCGCGCCGATGCCCGGGCAACGCAGCCGGACCAGGCCGGGCGCGATGCGCGGCAGCGTCGCGAGCTCTGCGCGCCCCACCTCGTGGCCCCACATCCCCAAGTCGCGCGAACGAGCGAGGCCCACCTCCGTCCAGCGACGCGGGGCCGCGCCCGCCAGCGCCGCGAGATCCGTTCGACCGAGGTCGCGCACGCAGACGAGGGACTTCAATCGTTCGGAGACGAGCAGGCCCTCGGTGCCGATGTGCTCGTAGCGCCAGAGACCGAGGTGGGTCAGCGTCGCCCACTCCGGCTGGGTGCCGATCCCAGTCTCGATCTCGAGCTCCTCGAGCGCGGCCCGCGCGACGAACCCACGCTCGAACTCGAAGCCATCGCTCAGCGCTGGCCCGATCGCGCCGAGCCAGCTCCGCCCGTGCTCCTCCAGGAGCTCCCGCTCGCGCTTTTGGGGACGCTCCTCGGGGGATCGCGAGCACTGCAGCGCGATGAATTCACCGCGCGGATCTCCGGCGTCGACGAGGCGATCGGCGAGCACGAGGCGAGCGTCGATGGCGGCGGGATCGCGGTAGACCGCCGCGAAGAGCGTCGCCACGGGAACGGCGGTGCGGAGGGGTGCGGCCCGCCCCGAGAGCGCCGCCTCGATCCGGTCCACCTCCGCGAGCGCGCGACAAGACAGCTCCGCTGCCGTCCACGCATCCACCGCGACCGCCGCACCGTCGAGCGCCCCCCCGACGTCGCGAGCCACGTCGAGGCTCCTTGTGAGCCGCGCGCGGAGCTGACGAAACGCTTCCACGAAGCGCACGTCGCGCTGCCGCAGGAAGACCTCGATTGCGGCCACGCAGACCGCGTCCCCCTCGTCACCACCACGAGGCGGATCTCCGACGAGGGGGAGCACGGCACCGCTGACGCGCGGATCGGGCGCCGCCTCGGCGAGCAGCTGGAGCCTCCCGAGGAGCACCGGGATCCGCCTCGTGCTCAGCGTCGCGAGGGCCTCTCCCAAGCGGACGGCGTCACCGCTTCGCACGAGCGCACGCCACGCCGCAGCGGGAAAGTTCTCCCGCGCACGTCGCTCCGCCGCCGTCAGCCGCTCCGGCGGGGGCGCGAGCCGGAGGCCGAGCCGCTCGATGACGACCGCGAGCGCCGGCGCCCGCGTGGCGCGCCAGGCCTCGACGAGGAGGGGCAGCGCCACATCTTCCCGCCCTGCCTCGAGCGCCTCGCGCGCCCGCTCCACCGCGTCGTCCACGGATCCGCCGGCACCCACCATTCTGCGCGTTGTACCCGATCCGGCCCGCCCCCATGAGGCTTTCTGCCGAGAGAGAGCTCCGCGGCGCCGCTCAGGGGACGTAGCCCTGGCGCAGCGGACCACCTCGCCCCGTGCCCCAGAGGATGCAGTTCGTCGACGCGCCTGGGAGGTCCCATATCTGCACGCCGCCCTGGCCGCCGCCGAGCGCGTCTTTGAGCGAGAGCACGAGCTCGAGCCGCCCGTCCCCGTCGAGATCGCCAACCGCGGGCGCCGCCATCGAGCCGCGGCCGAAGATCTGGATCTTTTCCCGCTCGTTCCCCCCTCCGTCGAGGACAATCAAATGGGCGGCGACGTCAGGCTCGGCCGGCGCTCCCGAAGTGAAGGTCGTGAAGAGGATCTCGGGAGCCCCGTCCCCATTGAGGTCGACGATGAGCGGCTCGCTCGCGCCGGTGTACGGGCTCGCCGTCGTCGCGAATGTATATGTCCAATACAGATCGCCATTGGACTCGAACGCGTACATCTTGCCGTCATATGCGGGGACGACGATCTCGAGGCCCGGCTCGCCGTCGAGATCCGCGACGGCGGGGCTCGGGGCCGTGATGACGATGTTGTTGCCGACGTCGCCATAGAGCAGCGGCATGCCCGTGTTCTTGGGCGGGTCCCACCCCGCCGGGCGCGTCATGTCGGCATTGAGGACCCACACCGTGACGCCCTGGTCATCGGTGCTCTCGGAGCTCTCGTGGTCCCCAGCGAGCACGACCTCCATGTCGCCGTCGCCATCGATGTCCGCGATGACGGGCGGCGAATAGGTGAACTCGCTCCGATCCCCCGTCCCATAGCCTTGCTGGGAGAGCGCGAGGTCGTGGTAGGCCTCGACCGACGTGACGACGCGGTCGACAAAACCGTCCGCGGTCGGGAACGGGGTGCCGTCGCCTCTGAAGATCCCGAAGCCGATCGCGTCGTAGCTCGACACGACGTCGAGCACTCCGTCCCCGTCGAGATCGCCCGCGCCGATGTTCTGGTTGTATCCCCCGAAGTCCCAGCATGGCTCCGCGGGCGGCGGCGGATCGCAGCTCGGCTGAACCTGAGGCCAATTGTCGTGCACGGTGCCGTCGAGCTCGTAGACCGCCGTCACCGGCCCCGAGCTCGTATGGTTGACGAGGATCTCCATGACCCCGTCGCCGTCCACGTCGGCGGCGGCGATGCTGCGGACTTCGACGGCGCCGCCGAAGTGCTGCGGCCAACCCGGCATGAGCTCGCCATTCGAGTCATAGAGCGCGATGTTCTGACCGCTGTCCCCATCGGCGTCGCTGCCAGTCGCGATCTCGATGCTTCCATCCCCTGCGAAGTCGCCGACGACGGCCGAGGCCCACATCCGCGTCGAGCCATGCTCCGGGCTGCTCGACGCGCTCGAGCCCCACGCCGTCTGCCAAAGCGGAGCCCCGTCCGACCCATACGCGTAGAGCACCGAATGGCGGGCGGCGACGATGTCGAGCTTGCCGTCCCCATCGATGTCGACGAGCGCGGGAGAAGCCAGCCAATTCTCGTCCCAGCTCCCCGGCAACGTCGCGCGGAGCATGGGGGCCTGGAGCTCCGTCGCGCCGCCAGCGGCCGCCTCACACGCGGGAGGGGGCGGGGTCACCGGTCCCCCGCCGCCCGTATCCCCGGCGCCGCTGCTCGTCCCCGCGCCTTGCCCCTCCGCGCCGGCCCCACCGGAGCCCGAAGCCTCGCCGCACGCCGCAGACCAGGCAGCCGCGAACACTCCGAGCGTGACCGCGGCGCCACGACGCGCTCGGGTGGTCGCCACGACGCGGGAGGGAAGAGAAGCGCTCTGAGCCATGACAGTGACGAAGCCTACGCTCCGGTGACGCGCCCATCGCGGTCGATGTTTGATTGGTCAGGAAAATCCAGCCGGAGGGCTGCGCTCCAGCTGTCGTCCGCTCGCCATGGCGCAAGACGGACAGGTCGTAGAAGCGTCGAACACGCGCGGAGAGGGTTGGTGATCTCGTGCCGTCGTTCTATGAGGGCACCGTCGAAGACGTGCTCCACATGCTGGGCCAAGACGCGGATCTGCGCGGACGAAAGCGCTGAACCTGGAGGGCTCCGACCGTGCCGGAGCGTGGTAGGATCCGTGTTCACATTCCGTACAGGAGTAGTCGATGGCGCGTACGGCACCGGTCCCGAACATCCCGCCGATTCCGGGCATGTGCCCGAGCGTCGCAGTGCTCGCTGGAGGAGGCGACGGGGGCGGCGGATCGGGAGATGGCGACGGCAGCGGCAACGGCAACGGCGCCGACGGGAGCGGGAACGGGGACGGCGCCAACGGGGGCGGGAACGGAGCCGGATCGTGCGGACCGGGCGGGCCGGGTGCTTGCACGAACTGCGGCCACAACGTCTCCGCGGGCGACCCGGTGGATGTCACCTCCGGAAACGTCTTCACGGTGCCGCACCGCGATCTGTTCCTGCCTGGCCCGTTCTGCCTGGACATCCTCCGCTCGTACTCGTCGGCGCTCCGCAAGGAAGACTTCGGCCTCGGCTTCGGCTGGATGAACTCGCTCACCTGGCGGCTCGAGGAGCACCGCGATCACACCGTCGTCTTCAGCGGCGACGGCAAGCGCACCGTCATGCCGAAGATCGAGCGCGACGGGGACGAGACGTCATCCGCGGGGTGGGCGCTACGAAAATCGAAGAACGGCTTCACCCTTCGCCCAGGCAGCGAGTTCATCCATTGGTTTCGGCGCCGAGCGCCGAAGTCGGACAGCTACGACCTGGTCGCGATCACCTATCGCAATCGCGGTACGGTGCAGCTCGACTACGAGGACGGGATCCTCGTCCGTATCATCGACAGCGCCGGGCGGGTCATCGTGTTCACGAACGACGACCGCGGCCGGATCTCGAGCATCCACGTTCCCGCGCCCGACGGCGCGACCATCACGTTCGCCCGCTATGCCTACGACAACGCGGGAAACCTCGTCGGCTTCGCCGACGCCGAAGGGTCGATGACGGCCTTCGCGTACGACGACGATCACCTGCTCACCCGCGTCGAGTACCCGAACGGCCTGCAAGTCCACTTCCGCTACGACGACGAGAAGCGCTGCGTCGAGACGTGGTGTGATCGCCCCGGACACGTCGAGCCGGCGCTCGCGGCGGACGTCCCGGACCTCCTCGCCGACGGCACCACCCGCGCGAAGGGGATTCTCCATTGCGTGCTCTCGTTCGGCGCGGACGGGTACTCCGAGGTCACGGACTCCCGCGGCGTTCGTCGCTACTACGCGGCCGAAGACGGGAAGGTCGGCAAGTCCGTGGACGCGCGCGGGGGCGTGATGACGCGCCAGATCGACGAGGCGGATCGGGTCGTGGCGCAGACCGACGCGAACGGCGGGACCGCGCTCTTCCAATATCATCACCTGGGCGAGCGCCAGCGCGAGATCGACGCGACCGGGGCCTCGATCACGATGAATCGAGACGGCGCGGGGCGGATCATCCAATACGTCGATCCCGCTGGCGGGACGGTCACGTTCACGCGCGACAAGACCGGTGAAGTGACCTCGATGACGGACCAGAACGGGGCGGTGACGCGGATCACCAACAACGCGCGAGGCCTGCCGACCGACGTCTTCGACGACCGCGGCGGCCACCGCCGGTACGAGTACGACCAGCACGGCAACGCGGTGCGCTTCGTCAGCGCGCTCGGCTCCGCGTACGACTTCACCTTCGATTGGTGGGGTCGATGCACCAGCGAGCGTGACCCGGCCGGCGGCTCGCGGCGCTACGAGTACACGCCGTCGGGTCGCATCGCGACGGTGATCGATCCGTTCGGAGGGACCACGACCCGGACGTTCGACGCGATGGGAAATCTCACCCGGACCCGAAATCCGGACGGCACCGTCATCTCCGTCGAATATGCAGGGCTGAACTGGCCAGTCCTCAAGCGAAACGCCGACGGCTCGGAGCTCAAGATCGCCTACGACCGAGAGGGTTGGCCCATCCGATTGTGGAACGAACGGGGGGAGCTCTACGAGATCGAGCGGGACGCGATGGGGCACATCGTGGGCGAGCGCGACTTCACCGGGCGGCTGACGACGTACGCTCGCGACAAGGTCGGCCGCATCGTCGCCATGGTCGAAGCGGGCAAGAAGCGCGTGATTCAGCGCGACCCGGTCGGCCGCATCGTGGCGGAGGAGTCGCCGGACGGGGAGAAGCGGACCTTCTCGTACGACGCGCGCGGCGAGCTCATCGCCGCCAAGAGCGGCAACACCGGGTTCGTATGGCGGCGCGATCCGACCGGACAGATCCTGCGCGAGCAGCACGTCGTCGACGGGGTCAGCTACACCGTCGACAAAGAGCGCACGCGCGCAGGAGATCTGGCCGCCCTGACGACCTCGCTCGGACATCGGGCCCGGTTCGAGCGGAACGCCGTCGGCCAGGTCGTCACCATCGATACCCCGCAGGGGACGGCCCTCTCGATCACGCGCGACGCGCGGAGCGCGCCGGTCCGAAGGGAGCTGTCGAAGGGCGGGGCGCTCCTCTCCACCTTCGACGCGGACTATCGGCTCGTGGCCCGGGAGGTAGAAGCGGTGGGGGCCGGCGCGGCCGTCGATGAGGGCCCCGCGTATCTCGGCTCCCGAAACGCGATCCGCTATGCCTTCGAATACACCCCGGTGGACGAGGTGCGCAGCGTCTGGAAGCCCGAGGGCGAGAGCCTCGAGCTCGAATACGACGTGCGCCGCCACGTCACCTCCGTGAGGAAGAACGGCGAGGTCGTAGAGCGCTTCTCGATCGACCCCACCGAGCGCTACAGCGAGGCGGGGGGCGAGGGCCCTTCGCGCCGCTACGCGGCAGGGGGCAAGCTCGAGGCGTGGGGTGCCCACGAATATCGCTACGACGCTCAGGGGCGGATGATCGAGCGGGCCCGGGTGACGAACGACGGCAAGCGCACGGAAGTCACGCGCTTCCATTGGAATGGTTGGGGCCTGCTCTCCGGCGTCGACGCGCCCGACGGCACGCGCCTCGATTTCCAATACGACGCCTTCGCGAGACGACTGTCGAAGCAAGTCACGAAGGACAAGAAGGTCCTCGATCGCAAGCACTACGTCTGGGACCTGACCGCGATCGTCCACGAGGTCGACGCCAAGACCGACAAGCCCACCGCGACCGCGACCTATCTCTTCGAGGACGAGGACCACATCGAGCCGATCGCCCAACAGGCCAATGGGGATTGGCTCTATTACGTCTCCGACGTCAACGGCGCGCCGCTCGAGATCGTGGACGGCGCGGGCCGCTCGGTCACGCGCTTCGATCGAACGCTGTTCGGCAAGCTGAGCACCCGGAAGGGGGGCGGGGCGGCGACACCGTTTCGGTTCTCGGGGCAGTGGGCCGACGACGAGACGGGCCTCCACTACAATCGATATCGCTACTACGACCCCGACACGGGTCGATACATCGCCCCCGACCCTGTCTACCTGACGGGTGGGTTCGATTTCTACGGCTATGGGCCCAACCCCGTCGCGTGGATCGACCCGATGGGGTGGTCCACGACCCATTTCACGACGGTGACCGGATTCAACCCCGCCCACGCGCGACACTCCGCGAGCGGCCGGAACAATACGCCGGTCGAGTACGACTCACACTTGAACGCGTCGAGCTGCCCGAGGGTGCTCTCTCACTCCTCGGGGGCGCTCGGCCACAGCGAGCAGACGTTCTGTCACGATCTGTTGCGCAGCGGCGAGACGGGCGGGCGCTATCGCCTCCAAGGGACGCTGCCGCCTTGCCCGAACTGCCACAGCGCCATGTTGCGGACGGCGGCGGCCACGAACTCAACAATCACGTACGCCTGGGGCGAGCCTCCGAACAACAACACAATCACGTACCGTCCCTCGGGCGGGCCCCGCTTTCAGGGGGAGACCGCCCACGCGCTCGCGGACGGAGGGTACCGCGACATCAGCCTTCGGCCGGGCGCGTGGAGCCGCCCCGGCCACAACCGGGCCCCCGAGACGAGCGCCGCGGACGTGTGGGGGGTCAATCAGCCGGACGGGGTGTTCCGCACCTACTGGGACAACAAGTAACCGTCACGAGAGCTCGCTCGGCAGGTCGAGGGCGAAGCGGACGCGAGCCTTGGATTGAGGCCCTCCCCGGATCGCCGCGAGGAGACCGAACGTCTGCTCCGGCTCGTCGACGTATTCGGGCATCGTCCATCCGGTGGTGATCCCGCCTGGGTCGCCGTTCATCCACGGCCGACCGTCTTGGGGCGCCCCCGCGAAGGTGGGGTGAAAGTCGTCTTCGGCCCACTGTGAGAAGAAGAGCTCCTCGACCCCAAAGCGAGAGCGCATCCGCCGGGAGTCTCCGCGTGTGGCCGCGAGCTTCGCGGCGGCGTCGAGGACGAAATGAGCGCGCCCCCCTTCGCGCGCGACCCATTGAAGCTCCGCCTCGGACGCGAGCCGAAACCGTAGCGCTCGCGCGAGCCGCCGCGCCTCTCTTCTTCCAACCTCGTGGCAGTACATCCCGTGGAGCTCACCATCGGAGATCCGCTCGACCTCGGCGCGCGAGAGCACGGCTCGCGCCAACAAGAAGGGCGCAATCCGCACTCGACGCACGGGGGACGCCGCCGCGCGGAGGGCGGCGATGCGCGCGCGAATCTCCGCCGTCGCCCCGACTGTCGCCTCGACCGCCGCCACGTCCGCGTCCGTGAGCCCCATGTCGAACGCGCCGCCGGGGATCGCGACGAAGGTCAATCGAGTCGGCCCATGCTCGAGGACGAGGGCGTCGCCCCGGCCCTGCTTGCCCGCCGACCAGTCCTCGCCGAGGCGCGCGGCGAGCGCTCGCGCGAGCGCCTGCCGCGTCTTCGCGAGGAGCCCGCGCATCCTCCGCTCGTCTCGGAGATCGGCGAGGGTCGGCTTCTTCACTCGAAATCGAAGAACGTCGTCTCGACGTAGGGAAGGCGCTCGTGCGGCACGCCCAGATGCGCGAGGAGCTCCTTGGCGTGCTTGGGCTGCTTGAGGTGAAAGGAGCCCGCCTTGAGCTTTCCCTTGAGCGGCTTGAACGGGCTCGCGTCGAGCTGGGTCATCGACACGTCGAGGATCTCGAGCGCGGGCGCGTCGGCGAGATCGGTCAGGTCGGCGATCGCGTGGGCGCCGACGAGCTTGATCCCTCGAAGCTCGCGCAGCGCCGAGAGGCGGCCGAGCCGCGCCATCCCCTTCGGTTGGTCGATCCGAAGGAAGGCGAGTCGCTTCATCTTCTCGATGCCTCGCAGCGACTCCAGCTGGGAAGGCTTGAGCAGGAGGAGGCGCTCGAGCGTCGGAGCGGCAGGGAGCTTGGTGATCTTGGCGTTCTTCAGGGCGAGCTCGTAGAGGGCGGGCTGCCGCTCGATGAAGGGGAGCGCCGCGTCGGTGGCGCCCGTCCATCCGATCGTGCGCAGCGCGGGGAGGGCGACGTCCCCCTCGACCGACGGCGCGTCGATCTCGAGCTCCGCGAGCTTCGGCAGAGGCGGGAGCGCCGTGAGAGGGACCGGCTTCGCGAGCTTCCGAATCGAGAGCCGGCGGACGCTCGCCGGCATCGACTCGAGCCCGTCGAAGCTCTTCGGCTTCGAGAGGATCACGAAAGGCACGCCCTTCGCGCGATCGAGCACCGAGAGCGGGGCCGTGCCCGCGACCTCGATCACCGCCCGCGGGGCGCTCTTCTTCAGGAACTCTTCGAGCTGCTTCGTCGTGTCCGCCGTGAGCGGCTTGTCGATCTTGAGCCAGCCGCTCCGCGCGTCGGGATCGATCTTCTTACCCAGCTCGAAGACGCGATCCTTGGGGATCAGGTTCAATCGCGGGACGTCGTCGCTCATCGGGCGGCAGTCTACGCGCTCTCTCCGGAGACGAGAACGACTGCTACCTTCGGAGCGATGCGCGTCCGGCCGAGCACGGGGGAGTGGGTCGAAGACCCCGGAGGCGCGGACTACGCGCGCGCGGCCGCGGCCGCGCTCGGGCGCGGAGATCACCGGGAGGCGCTCGAGCTCGCCGTCGCGGCCTTTTGTGTGGACCCGGTGCCCGCGCACGAACGCATGGTCGATCGCGTCATCGACGAGACGCCCCGCGCCCTCGAGTCGCTTCGCCCACCACGCGACCGGGCGACCTTCTACGGAGCGCTCGCGGGCTACGCGCGCGCGCTCGCTCGGCGTGGTCGCGTCGCGGAGGCCTCCGCTCTGTTGATCGAGGCTGTCGCGGCATGCCCCGATTCGCCAGTCCTCGCGTGGGCCGATCGCTGGACCATCTCGCGCGCCGACGCCCAAAAGGTGGCGAGCGACGAGCTCGCGGCGCGGCTCGTGGAGCTCGAGCGCGCAGCCGCGGCGACGGATATCAGCGGCCCGGTCGCGGAGAACCTCGAGCGCGCGGAGCGCGTCGGCGAGCGCGTCGCGCGCTGGCAATTGAGTCCTCGCCTCGACGCGGCGCGGTCGCGCATCCTCCGACGCCTCGGACGGTGGGACGACGCCGTCCGCCTCTTGGAGTCCTCTCCCGCGCCGCGCTGGGAGCTCGCGGTCGAGCGCGCCGCCATATGCGCAGACCAGGGAGACGATTCGGGGCGCGTGCACTTTCTCACCACCGCGAGCGCGCTCCGGCCGGAGGAGGTGGGCACGTGGATCGACCTGGGCGAAGCTCGGCTCGCGTGCGGTGCGATCGACCAGGCCGCTGCTGCGTTCGCGAAGGCGCGCGATCTCGACTCGGGAGCGTCGCTTTCGACGGGGCTCCACGCGTACGCACGAGCGCTCGCCGGAGGGCGGCCGCTGCGCGCTCCCGAGATCCTCGAGGACGCGATCGCGCGCGCGGGCGAGGAAGATCGCCGGCTTCTCCTCCCGTACGCGCTGGATCTCGATGCCTACGAGCGCGTGCTCGTCGATCCGGTGGACCCGCTCCTCGCCGTCCTGCGGAGCTTCGCCGCGCACGCCGCGAGCGGCACCGAGCGGGAGATCGTCGTTCGAGCGCGGAGCCTCGGGCCGCTCGCGCCATCGGCCCGGCTCGCCTTCCACGCCATTCGCGAATCCCACCGCCGCGACGCCACCCTGGAGGTTCGGTCGGAGCGCGCCGAGGGTAGCTTCGGCCCGCTCTTCGATGCTCGCGGCATCCCCCTCCCCGAGCGGCCGACCGCCCCCGTCGAGCGGGCGATCTCGGCCGTCGCGTCGTCACCTTTCGAATGGGGATCGTGGGTGCGGCGAGCCCGCGAGGCGGCCACGACGCTCGACGCACCGGTGGACGCGATCATCGCGGGGATCGCCCACCCTGCGCCCGCGCCGAGCGAAGAGGATCTGCCCCGCCAGGTCCATCGATATCAAATCGCGGCCGCGCTCGTGGCCGCCGCGAGCGATCCGACGCGGGCCACCGAAGCCATGTTCTCGATCGCGGGGGCGATCGACGACTGGTCTTCGATCGCCGCCCTCCTCGCGCTGCGAATGCTCGCCGACGATGACCTCGCGATCGAGCGCGCGCTCGACGCTCTCGTCCTGTCGAGGGCGGAGGCGCTCCCGATCCGGGACGCGCCCTTGCCCCTCGACACCTACGGCATGCTGCGCGTCGGTCCCGTCCTCCGACCCGAGCTCTTGCGCCTTCGCGCCGCGAGGGTGCGCGAGCGGCGGAGCGCGCGGACGGCCCGATGAGCTCGTCCGCGTCGCGCCGAGCTACTCTTTGCGACCGCCCAACAGAGCGTGACGGAAGTACCCGAGCTGGCTCTTCACCACCTCTTTGACGACCTCCACGGTGTCGCTCTTGCGGACGCTGGTTCGAGAGAGCAGCTCCCCGTTCTCGTAGAGCTCCCGGGTCTTGTTGCGCTGGAGCTTGCCGCTCGACGTCTTCGGGAGGACGCCGACCTCGACGGGGACGACGTCGTCGACGGTGAGGCCGAGGGCCTGCTGGACGGCGCGGCGGACCTCGCCTTTGAGGGCCTCGCGGGCGGCGCTCTCCATGACGTTGGTCTCGAGGGCGATGATGACGCGCTCCCGATCGTGGGTGGGCTTCATCGTGCCGAAGGCGATGACGTTGCCCTTGCGGACGCCTTCGACCCGGCTCGCCTCCCACTCCAGATCTTGCGGGTAGTAGTTGCGGCCATTGACGATGATGACCTCTTTGGAGCGGCCGCAGATGTAGACCTCACCCTCCGCGATGTACCCGATGTCTCCTGTCTTGAGCCAACCGCCCGCGAAGGCCTCGCGGGTGAGCTCGGGCTCGTTCCAATAGCCGCGCATGACGCTCGGCCCGCGGAGCCGGAGCTCACCGACGGTGCGCTCGGGCAGCGGACTCTGGCTGTCCGAGTCCGTCTCCGCGAAGACGCCGACCTGATGCCGCTCGAAGGCGGGGCCGCAGGACACGATGCTCGCGGCGTGCTCGGACGAGGGCGGCACCGGCTCTGCTTTGCCGCTCTTCCACAGCGATTGACCATCGACCTCGTCGACGCTCACGCCCTTGCCGATGCTGAAGGAGACGGCGAGGGTCGACTCCGCCATTCCGTAACAGCTCGCGAAGGCCTTCGGGTCGAAGCCGACCTTGGAGAAGCGCTCCGCGAAGGCGCGGAGGTTCTCGGCGCGGATGGGCTCCGCCCCGCAGCCGGCGACGCGCCAGCTCGACAGATCGAGGCCCTCGAGCTCGCTGTCTTTGATGCGCTTGTTGCAGAGGGCGTAAGCGAAGTTGGGCCCGAACGAGACCGTCCCCTTCTGGCGGGTGATCTGCTCGAGCCAGCGCACCGGCCTCTTCAAGAACAAGAGGGGCGGCAAGAACGTCACCGTGTTGACGTGATAGAGCGGCGCGATCACGAAGCCGATGAGGCCCATGTCGTGATAGAGCGGCAGCCACGACACGCCGCTGTCCACCGAGTTGCGCACGCGCAGCCCGATATCCATGATCGCGTGCACGTTCTCGGCGAGGTTCTCGTGGGTGAGGACGACCCCCTTCGGGCGCGACGTGGATCCGCTCGTGAACTGGAGGAAGCAGACGTCGTCGAGGGCGATCTTCTCCGGCCGCAGCTCTTCCCGGAGGCCCTTGAGCGTCTCGACGTCGCTCACCTGGGTGAGCTCGGGGGCGCGCGACTGCACCGTGCCGAGGAGCCGGCGAATGTCGCTCGACGTGACCAGCACCTTCGAACCGCTCCGCTCCACGATATGGAGGGTATTGTCGAGGTAGCCGGCGAGCTTGCCGAGGCCGGTCGGCGGATAGATCGGCACGGGGATGATGCCGGCGCGGAGGGCCCCGAGGAACGCGAACACGAAGTCGGCGTTGTCGGGCAAGATGAGGGCGACCCGATCGCCCTTCTTCAGCCCCAGGGATTGGAGAGCGCCACCGAAGCGCGCGCTCGCCCGCTCGATCCCGGTATGGGAGAAGAACGGCTCTGCCTCGCTGTTCTCATCGACGAAGCGATAGCCCGTCTGTCCGCTCGTCGCGGCCTCTTCGATCGCCTGGACCACCGTGCGCGGCGTGAAAGCGCTCATTGAGCGAGCCTCCCTTCGCGCTCCAGGCGGACCGTGATCGCCTTCACGACGTCGCCCACCGTGTCGACCTCGCGCAGGGCCTCGTCCGGGATGTGCAGCTTGAATTTGTCTTCGAGGTCGGCGACGACCTCCATGACCCCGAGCGAGTCGATCCCGAGATCGGCCACGAGGTGGCTCTCTGTCGTCAGCGTGGCCTCGGCTTGGACGTGCGGCTTCAGGATCTGGATCACCTCCTGTTGCACGCGTTCCCGGGTGAAGGTCATGGCGCGGGGTACTTAGCAGAGGTTCGGACCGCCGAGGAGCCCCGTGGACGCTTCACGCGTCACCTCACCTCGAGCAGCTCGACCTCGAAGGTCAGCGTCGCCCCAGGCGGGATCGTGGGTGGGGCGCCGCGGGCCCCGTAGGCGAGCTGGGGTCCGATGACCAAGCGCCGGATCCCGCCGACGCGCATGCCGACGATCCCTTCCTCCCAGCCTTTGATGACGTGGCCCTTGCCGAGCTCGAACCGAAACGGCTCTTTGCGGCTGCGAGAGCTGTCGAACTCATGGCCGTCCGCGAGCCGGCCCACGTAGTGGACCTTGAGGGTGGTGCCGCGCAGGGCGAGGCGCCCGGTGCCGACCTTGACGTCGCGAATGACGAGACCGGGGGCGGGCGAGATCGCGGCGTCCGTTCCAACAGGCGCCGGCTCCGCTGACGCGGACGCCGCCACGGAGGACGAGGGGGACGCAGGTGTCGCCGAGGCCGATGCCTCCGAGGCGGGAGCGGGCCCGGTCGACGCGACCACGCTGGCCGACGGCGGGGCCTCGGCGATGGGGGCCGGCCGAGCTTCGGCCGTGGGGGCGCCGGCCTCGGGCGCATTTTCTCGCGGGGCTTGCGCGCTGCAGGCAGCGACAAGCAACCACGCCGCACTCCGCACCCCCGCGAGGCGAGCTTGCCTCGGACGACCCTTCATCGCGACCTCATTTTCGTGGCTCGAAGAAACTTTGATCGACCGCCTCGGGGTCCTAGCACGGAAGACTTGCGGCAAACGTGCTCGGCCTCGGCGAAGCGACATCCGCCGGCATTTTTTCTGATCATCGGCGTCGCGGTCGGCGACTAAACGGGACCAAACTGTGAGAACCTTCCCCGCCATGAAACTCCGCACCTTCGTTGGACCTTTCCTTCTCGTCGGCCTCGGCGCGCTCGCCGCGGGCTGCGGCGACGACACGAACGCATCGGGGGGCGCGGGCGGAACCGGCGCCGGTCCCGCGGGCGGCAACGGAGGAGAGGGCGCGACCGGCGCGACCGGCGGCAACGGAGGCACCGGCGGAGATGGCGGTGCGGGCGGCGAAGCCCCCATCGCTCCCCCGCTGCGGAACCCCGTCGACCTCGACGACTTCGATCTCGCGCTGCAATCGCTGGTGCTGATGGGCGTGCAGGAGCTCGGGGCCACGTCGCAAAATTGCACGCGGTGCCACTCGATCAACCGCGGCCAGATGACGGCCTGGAAGGACCTGACG
Source organism: Polyangiaceae bacterium (assembly GCA_044225865.1). GTDB lineage: Bacteria > Myxococcota_A > Polyangia > Polyangiales > Polyangiaceae > Xiheicaenibacterium. The sequence continues at coordinate 24,857 of JBGAID010000023.1, forward strand.
ACGACCGCCGTCTCGAGCTGCTTCGCCGACACGAGCGTGAAGACGAAGGCGGCCGCGGACGCGGTCATCGATTGCCTGCGCGCGGAGCCGGGCAACCCCGACTCGGTGTTCAAGGCGGAGAAGGCGGGCGTCTACGCCTCGGCGGCGCGCCTGCCCTGGCTCGAGTTCGTCTTCCAGCAGTCGTTCGGGGACGCCGGCTGGGAGGCCAAGCACGGCCAGGCCGTGACCCAAATGGGGATGCCGCAAGATGGCGTCGAGCCCTTCACCCAGGAGCAGTTCGATGTCGTCGCGGAGTGGTTCGCGCGCGGCTTGCCGCTGATGGAGGATTTCCTCCCCGAGAACCCGCCCCTCGAGGACTGCGTGCCGATGATCGGACAAGAGATCATCGACCACGTCGACGCCCTCGCCACCACCGGCTGGCGCGCCAAGAACGAGGAGAACCACATCCTCATGTTCGGTTGCGCGGGCGCGCCCTCCACCCTCGACTGCCTGTCGACGTACCCGCAGGCGGCCGACAAGAGCTATGGCCAGGGTTGGGAGTCGTTCCCGGGGGCGAAGCTCCGCATCCTCCGCGAGAACCACTACTCCTCCTCGTATTGGACGCGCAGCTCCGCCGACGGTCGCTTCGTCGCCCACGGCGGCGGCGCGGGGCCGAGCAACGCGACCATCGTCGATCTCCTGAACGATACCGAGATCCCGGCCGGGGCCCTCTACGATCCCGGGTTCTTCCCCGACAACTCCGGCTTCCTGTTCCAGGGCACGTTCCAGGGGGCGGCCGTCTGCGATCAGAGCCTCCTCACCTCCAATCCGACGCAGGTCACCTTCAACGAGCCCGAGTGCAACGGAGCCCCCCAGGTCGGCCTCTATCAGCACGTGGGCGCGTCGCTCGACGGCAGCGATTACTGGTCGGTCGATGGTCAGTTCGTCAGCGACGACGGCGGTCACCAACCGACGCTCGACAACCCGTCGGCGTGGTTCGGCAACGACAGCTCGATCGGACTCACGCCGATGATCCATGACGGCTCCGGCTTCGTCTCGAGCAACAGCATCAATCAATCCATTCCCTTCGAGGGGGACACGGTCATGTCGCCTTCCGCGGGCTTGCTGCTGTCTCGTAAGGCCGGACAGGATTTCGCCGAGAACGGGATGGTCATGCGCCAGATGATCGCCACCCCCAACGGCAACTCGTTCACCATCAGCACGCCGGTGGTCGGTCGCTACTGCGTCAACGGCGGCAAGCCCGCGTTCTCGTACGACGAGCGGTGGATCGTCCTCCATCGCTACGTCACCGACGGCGACGCGATCGCCCTCGGCTTCAGCGGCCCGAACGATCCGGGCTTCGCTCTGTACAAGACGCAAGGCGCTGCCAACATCTACCTCCTCGACACGAAGACGGGGGAGCTGAGGCGATTGACGGCCATGCATCCTGGTCAATACGCCCTCTTCCCCCACTTCCGATCCGACGGCTGGATCTACTTCATGGTCCGCAACGCCGGCTCCCAGACCGAGTACATCGTCGCGAGCGACGCCGCCCTCACCCTGGAGCAGTAGACCGTCATGCCACGCCCTGGCGCCTCATCGGGTTCGAGCGCCAGGGCGCTGTCGTGTCTCTCGCTCCTGTGGGCGGCGGCGTGCACGATGGCGCCTCCGCCCGATCCAGCGCCCGGGGGCGGACAGTGCGAGACGGGCTCGACCCAGGCCGCGCTGGCGCCGCCGGACCGGAAGATCATCGGCCCTGCTTCGCCGTACCCGGCCGACGCGACCCTTCGCGGTCGAGAAGAAGAGCTCCGAACGTCGCAGCGAACGCGGCGTGAGGTGGCGTGGCAGATCGTGGAGCGCGTCGTCGCTGGCGTGGGCCTCGCCGAGCCCCTCCCGAACGGCCCCGCCCGGCCCGTCATCCCGCGCTTTCAAACCTGGTACGACTTGGAGGACGAGCGGCGCGTCTTCGACGTCCTCTACAGCGGAATGACCAAAGCGGAGCGCGCCGCCCGCGCGCCCCTCTCCGCGGAGGAGATCGAGGCGGGCTTCGCCGACGACGTCGACGGGGTGGACGATCTCGAGAGCTGGCCCAAGGAGCGCTACCTCGAGTACGTCGCCGACGTCGACTCGGAGGCGCGGGTGGCCGGGCTCGGCGGCATCTCCCGGGTCTCGTACTCGCCGGCCGCCGCGCGCCACTTCATCGAGAGCTACCCCCGAATCCTCGCCTGCCGCGAGACCGACGCGCCCCCCGCCGAAGCGGAGGGCCCCATCGAGCCAATCTCGACCGCCCTCGCCGCCGCGGAGGTCCCCGCGTGCGCGACGAGCGAGATTGGCCGGTATTGGGTCGGCTACGACGAGACGCTGCGCGCGACCCTCGAGGACGGGGCCGCCGGCGCGATCGACCTCCGCCCCGCCGATGGCGACGCCTCCGCGGAGCGATGCACGGCGGAGGCGGGCGAGCGCTGCGAGGTCCGCGGGCCGGGGACCTTCGTCCTGCGCGGAACCGCGAAGGACGAGGCCATGCAAGCCTCGGTTCGATTGACCCGGATCGCTCCGCGCCCCGCCTGGGCCGCATGTCTGGAAGGCCCCTTCGATCTGGACGCGGTCGTGATCAAGGCCGATTGGCGGCGCGCGCAGTTCGACTTCAAGGTGCCGGTCCACCCGACGAGCGCGACCGACCTCGCCGGCATCATGAGCAGCGACGCGTCGTGGGAGCACCCCGTCACCGACGCCGATCCGGACGCGTCTCACATCCACACCGTGACGACCCCGAACGGCAACATCTATCGAATGTCGGGGATGCACATCATGACCAAAGAGCTGGACCACTGGGTCTGGATCACGCTTTGGTGGGCCCCCGACCCGGACGAGGACTTCGGCGCCGATCGCCCCGCGAGCCTCTCCCAATCGATCTGGAAGAACTACAAGATGTGCGTCACGACCGCCTTCGCGGAGGGCGATCCGGATCCGAGCGGCGGCTACGACGAAGACCACCCCTCCCTCGCGCGCGCGCTGGAGGCCGTCTATCGGGGTGTGGGTGGCCCCACCTGGTGCTCGAACCCCTATATCGAGCTCGGCGAGGGGAACGCCGCCACCAACTGCGTCGGCTGCCACCAACACGCCGGCACGCCCCTCACGAGCGAGCTCATCATCAGCGACGGCACCAACTATCCGGCCCACGGCTCCACCCAGCTCCGGAACAACTTCCCGACCGACTATTCGTGGGCCGTCAATCGCGGCGACAAGCTCGGCCAGCTCTTCCAAGACGAAGAGGATTATTGGGCGAGCGCCCCCTGAGGGGTCGCCGCAGGAGACTTCGGACGGGGGATCAGAGGGTGGGGACCTCGCCATTGTCGGCCCACTCGACGCGAGCCCCCAAGAGCCCGTCCATCATTGGAGCCGCGATCCTCACGAGCGCTCGCGCGTCGAGGGGATGTCGGCCGAGCCCGATCGCGTAGCGGGCCGACGTCGGCCCGAGGGCAAAGGGTCGGGGCCACGCTCGGACGTCCGAGACGCCGGCGGCCTCGATGGCGCGGATGAGCGCCTTCACCCGGCCTCGCGCCGCGCCGTGGACGTGGGCGAACGACCGCTCGTCCTTGCCTTCGATATGGAGGACGGCCCACGCCGCATGCCGCCGGTGAAGCTCGGGTCGCCGCATCCACTTGGCCGCGAGGGTGTCGTCGAGCGCCGACGCGCCGTCGAGGACCTCCCAACCTTCGAGGAGCGCGTCCATGACGACGCGTGTGCCCGCCGCGCCGATGCCGTCCGTCGCAGAACGGACGGGGGCGGATGGCGTCATGATCGTGATGGCGCCATCGCGATGGGAATCCGTCAATTCCGTGGCCGCGCTCGAGAGGTGAATCGGAGCGCGACAATCCCATACCGCCCATTCCTCGAAGAAGGCCCGAAGCAACTGCACAGTCTCGAGGGGCGCCTCGGCCGCGAGGCGGCGGGCGGTGCGGGCGGCCATGACCAACCAGCCAATCGATGGCACGCCGCAGAATGGAGCGCTGTCGACGCCCTTGCGACGGGCCCAAGCCTTGACGTGGCGCGCGAGCGCGTCGAACGCGGGGCGCACCCTCGCGGTGGCGTCGAGGAGAGCGTCCGCGTCCGACACCGCGCTGAGGGCGAGAGCGGCGCTCTCCCCGAGCTCGGAGCGACGGTCGACGGCGGACGTGGGAGGGATCAGCCCCGCGTCTACGAGCGCGAGATCGACGTCGATGTCCCCGACGCGCAGCTCGAGGCCGGGCACGCGCGCGACGATCCGGCGCACCGAGGAGCTCGGGGGCAGCGCCCGCGCGAGGGAGTCGAGGATCCGATCGGGGTCGCAAGGAGAGGGAACCGCCGCCACCAGATCGACGTCGCTCTCGGCGAGGGCGGCGCCCACGCGATGAGAGCCGGTGAGATGGACGACTCCGGGCGCGAGGGTGTCTCGAATGGCTTGGACGACGTCCCGAATGGCCAGGAGGCGCTCGCGAGAAGGCGGCCGCGCCCGGTCGAGCGGCCGGGGATCCGGCTCCATGACGTCGACGAGCCGCGGCTTCGCGCCCCGGCCGAGGCGAACGGCCACGCGGGGTCGCATCGGCTCGTCTCCGCGGCGCGACAGCAGCGTCAGCTCCGCGACGGACAACGACAGTGCGCCGATCTCCGCGCTCAAGTCCCGCTCCATTCGCCGCAGCGTCGGTTCACGGAGGGCGCATCGTCCCACGGTGAGGTGAGGTCGAGCGCCGCGCGCCCCGAAGGCGTCGAACAATGACCGGAAGCAGTCATGCCCGCCATCCGGGTCGGGCTCCAACACCAGCGTCGCGTGGTCCGCCTGCGCGAGGGAGCGCACCCCCTCGAGCCGGGATTGGAATGGCTCCACGCGGCTCGCCGCCTCCGCGAGTCCCGGGAGGACGTCGTCGAAGCTCGACTCGGGGACGAAGCCGAACCGTACATTGACATGCGGGGGCCACCGGTCGAACCGAGGATCGTGGCACGCGCGCGCGCGCTGAACGCGGGACAGCGCCGCCGCGTCGTCGGGCAACCAAGACAATGCCGTCCGCGCGGTGGCGCGGTCCGGTGCGGCGGCGGGGCGCGTCCCCTTGCGAGGGGGCCACGCGAGATCGACCTGGACCGCGAAATGGTCGGAGACGAAGAGCCCGTCGGGAGCCATGGCGAGGTCACCCACCAGGGAGGCCGCGCCCACGCCGACGTCCCCTCGCAACAGCACCCGGTCCAAGCGCTTGGCCTCGCCGGTCAGGGAGGCGATCGCGGCGAGCGGATTGCGAGCGGGGTGAAACGTCGGTGTCTCGTCATCCGGCCCATGGATCTCGTGCCACGCGTCCCGGCACTCGAGCGCGGCCGCGAGGTCGCGCCGGCCGTCGTTGAAGTCTCCCAGCCAGACGAGATCGACGGGCAGCCCCTCGAGCGCCTTCATCAGCTCCTCGGTCTCCGCGTGTCGGCGCGCCCGCGCCCCCGCGGAGTGGTCGCTCGTCAAATGCACCGACACGATCACGACGGATCGGCCCGCGACCCGCGTCACCGCGGCGAGAGCGGCCTTGTGAGGGCCCAGACGGCGAATGGTCATCTCGACGATCGGCGCGCGTGAGAGCAAGAGCAACCCATGGTCGAAAGAGCGCGTCCCCGACTCGTCGTCGCTCGCGAGATATCCTTCACGCACCCAGTCCTCTCGGAGCAGGGCGTCCGCGAGCACCGGCTCGACCTCTTGGAGGGCGATGACGTCGGCGTCGAGCGAAGCCAGGGTGCGGAGGAGCTCGGCGCGCCTGCGCGGGCTGTCGATGCGGTCGGCGTCATATCGGTCCCACAGCGTGTTCCAAGTCACGACGCGGAGCCGGGCGCTCTCGTCTGCCTGCGCATCACCGGCCGCCTCCGGGAGGTGCAGCTGGAAGCGATCCCCGCGGAAGCGAAACAACGGGTGCGGATCGAAGGCAGGAGGCCGGAGGAGCTGGACTTCGTGGGCGCGTCCCGCCGCGACCTCTCCGAGCCGATCGATGCCGCGCCGCCTATCCCAGAGAGCCACCCCGTCCGCCTCGAATCCCAAGACGCGATGCCACGGAATGTCGCCGCCCGGGGTGAACTCGACGAAAGGCACGCGCTTCGGCTCGTCGCGGTGCATGTCGACGAGCACGGTGAACCGCGCCGGATCGAACCGGGAGTCCCAACGGATCTGGTGATAGATGTCCTGGCTCGTTCTCATGACCAAACCCGACGGGTTCAGAGGCCGCCCGCGACGTCGAGGATCGCGCCATTGTCTCCGACGTAGACGACCCGGTCTGCGTCGCATGCATAAGGCGGCGACCAGCGACGAAGCTGACTGCGCAGCACCTCTTCCGGGATCGAATGAACGCCGCGAGCCCGGTTGCGCTCCCGGAGCGTCTCCTCGTTGGTGGCGAAGACGATCAACGATGTGAGCGCGTCGCGACCTCGCGCGGTGGCGAGCGGCAGCGCCCGCTGCCGGGCGTCGAGGCCGGTCGCGTCCCACGCGGTGTGCTCGAGCGCTCCGAGGCCGGCGTCGAAGAGCCGGAGCCCCTCTCGCAGGACCGCGTCGTTCGCGCTCTGATCCGCGCGCGCGCCGCGCCCCTCTCGGAGGTCGTCGAGGGAGATGACGCGGTGGTCGGACAGGTGCACGCGCGCGAAGGTGCTCTTTCCGCTGCCGGAGACGCCCGCCATGACGGCGGCGCTCGCGATGGGCCGGCGCGCGACGGAGAACGTGGCGATGGCCGCCTCCTCGGGGCTCACCAGGCGCCCCTCCGCCCAGCGCTCGAGGGCCTCGGCGAAGCACCGGTCGCGCTGAAGAGGCGGCCCTCCGGCGAGGGCCGCCCGCAGCCCGTCGCGAATGGCCACATAGGGACAATCCGAGAGGAGGCCGGCGTCCCCGGCCCAGAGCTCGGACCACGCGACGTGCTCTCGAGAGATACGTGTCTCTTCGTCCGCGCCAAAGAGGATGGCAGCGGCGAGCGCGTGAAGCACCCCGAGGTCGGCGGCGCGACACATCCGGGCGAGGCCCGCGCGCCGATCCACGTCCGGGAAGGGGCGCGAAAGCCGAGGCGCCAAGCCGATCAGATCGGCGACCCGGCGCGCGCTCGGCATTCCAATCGAACACGTCAATCGCGCGAGCAGCGGCCCGCGCGGGAGGTCGTGCGCGAGGCTGGCGACGAGGCCCTCGAGCCGGGAGCTCCCGCGGCGACCGATCGCGTCGAGGCGGCCTTCCATGGCATGCCACGCGGCGCTCGCTCGCTCGCTCGCCGTCCACTCGAGCCCGGCCGCCCGCGCCACCGCCTCGGGTACCTCCCCCGCCCCGGAGCGGACGTTGAACAAGGCCGCCCGCGCCCCCAGCCCGTTCGGCACCACGGCCGCTCGCATCCAGTGCTCGTCCGTCGTGACGTGGGCGGGCCGAACCCACTTGGCCACGAAGCGCCCGAAGTCGGCGCGGTGGAAGCCCTCGGTGGTGCGGAGCACCCACCCCTCCTGCTTGGCCGTGTCGACGGCGAGGCGCCGGAGGCGACGCGCATCGAACGGCCCGCGGTAGAGGACCCGCGGCACGGGGACGCCGAGCTCCTCGGCGAATCGCACCGTCTCGTCCCACCCGAGGCAGCGATCGTCGGCGTCCCAGATCGAGAACGCATAGAAGTACGAATCGAGGTCCCCATAGGCGATGGAGTGACGGGCGAAGAGGTTCTCCCCCGAGACCCTCGTTCCAGTCGGGATCCGCGAGGCGATCCGGCCGTGGAGCGCCTTCACCCAGGCCCGCGACGGATGGTGGGCGGAGTCGAGCGAGCGCGCGTGGAGGCCGTCTCGGTAGAGGGTCGTGTTCTCGCCGTCGAGCTTCTCGGTGACGACGACCTCGCGCCCTTCCAGCGCCGAGAGGGAGGCGTCGCTGGCGCGCTCGTCGTCCCTCGTCGCGCCCGGCGACCACGGTACGTGGGGAGTTCGAGGATAACGGACGCGCATGGCGGGCGACCCGACGAGCCGGCCGGCGATCTCTGACGCTACTCGATAATCGAGTCGATCACCTCGATGGGGGTGTCCTCGTGATTGGAGATCTGCGGATAGGTCGGGTACCACGAGCCGCCGACGTTGTGGGTGATGACCGAATTCTCGATGCGGATGTTGCCGGTGTGGTCGTTGCTCACGAAGAAGATGGCGCTGCCGTAGGCGTTCACCTCGTTGTCCTCGATGCGCACGCCGCACAAGGAGAGGGTCATCGTGTTGCCGTCGTTGTAGATCGCGCCCCCGCTGCCGCCCCCCGGACCATCCACGGGCGGGTTGCCCCCGCTGCCGATGGCCCGGTTGTGCGAGAACAGGCTGTTGTAAATGGACCACGAGACGCCGATGCTGCTGATGCCCCCGCCGTTGGAGCAGGTGTTGCCATAGCCGTCGTCACCGCCAAAGGTCGAGCTCACGACATAGACGGGCTGACCGTCGAACTGGCTGAAGACGCGGACCGCCGCGCCCCCCACGTCCGGCCCCTCGTCCGCGCAGACGCTATCGAAGAACCGAGTATTGACCAGCTTGAAGCGGCCGCCGCGCACCCATATCGCGCCCCCGCCGTCGTTCTCCGTCTCCGCCTTCGAATTGCCTCCGATGAACGTGATGTTCTGCACGGTGAGGCGCGGGTGGTCCTGATTGTCGCAGTGGTCCGTCGTCCAATGCTGCGCCTCGTCGCACGTGTTCATGTAGAGGATGCGCGTCGCGTCGTCGCCGCTGAGGGTGACGAGCCCGCCCCCGTCGATGACGATGTCCGGCCCCGTGTCGTTGAAGATCTTCGCCGGCTCGCTCAGGGTGATCGTGATCGGGTCCGGCCCGCAATCGAACGTGATGATCCCGCCTCCCGCGACGGCCGCGACGACGGCCTCACCGGTGCAGCTCTCGGGCGTGCCGTCCCCCACCACCGTCGTCGGCGTCGAGACGTCCTCGAGCCCCGCCTCCTCCGGGACCTCGCACGTGCCCTCGGGGTTGCCCGCGGGGGGACCATCCTCGGGGTTCTGGAGGGGGTTGGGCACGTCCGCGCCGCCCCCGCACCCGGCCGTCGCGAGCCAAACCGAGAAGACGCAACCCGCGATGGAGATTTCGGCGCTTCGGCGCATGATGCGATCGAGCGTATCCGATCCCGAGCGGCGCGCGCCCGGCGGGCTTCACGGCAATCGAGCTTGGGGTCCGCGAGCGAGCTCGGTCCGAAGATCGTGCGCGAGGGCGCAGCTGTCCAAGGAGCGTGCGTCGACGCTGCGCTTGCCCTCGGAGATCCAGCGCGGGTCGACGTGACGGCGCACGGAGAGGACGACCTCGTCGGTCTCCAGGTCCGCGATCATCACGCGAACGAAGTGCGGGGCCTCGCCGTCGATCTCGGTGGGACCGGTGCCGTCGCTCGGCTCGTCCACGACGAGCATGAAGAGGTGAGCGGCGGCGGCGGCCTTGGCCTGCTCGATCGGGGCGTTGGAGAGCTCGCGCTCCTTTCGATCCAGCGCGCGGAGGTCGCTCGTCGCTTGGACGCTCTCTCGGAAGGGCCGGGAGAAGAACGGCATCCCTTCCGCGATGTCGGCGAAGCGGTGGAGGTTGCGCGTCTTCTCGCGGATATCCCCGGTCGGAAACTCCACCGCCATCGCCCGCGTGCGCACGTCCTTCTCACGGCGCGAGGGGGGCGGGTCCAATAGACAATAAGCGAGCGCGTCGACGTCGGACGCGCGGGCCGTCTCTCCCAAGTGGCCCTCGTCGAAGCCTTCGATGGGGCCGCGCAGGTAGGTGATGGGCCGGCTCATGATGGCGACGAGCCCGAGGGGCCCCCGCGCGGAGGGGGCGATGACCTCCGGCCCGGGCTCGGCCGCGGCGGCGCGCCGAATGAACGGCGCTGCTCTCTCGATCGCCTCCGCGTCCGCGTCGGCGAGGCCCTCGCGCAACGCCGCGAGCTTCGCGAAGATCCGCGCCCGCCGGTCCTCCACCTCGCCCTCGAGCTTCTCCCGATTGGCGCGCGCGCGGCTCACGAAGGCGATGACGGCCACGATCGCCGACGCCACGACGAGGAGGCGCGTGACCGCGAACGCGCGCCGGCCCAAGATCGGATCGCGCCCGCCCCGGACGCTGCGCTCCACGCGCTCTCGGAGGGCGGGGCTCATCCTGTCGGTGGTGAGGAAGGTCGCCATCTCAGGCCGCGCGCTCCGAGAGGAGCGTGTTGCGCTCGATGAGTGACAAGAGCTGGTCGCGAGTGACCCCGAGCCTCGAGGCCGCGTGGGAGGCCAGGCTCGTCCGCGCCACCCCCGGCACGAATTGGTAGGTCGGTCGCTGCTCCGCTCCGAGCTCGACTTGGAGGAAGCGCAGCCCGAACGCCTCTCCCCGTGGCTCGAGGCGGGCCGCGAACGAGAGGAAGTGGGTCGTGATGAACGCGAACGGAGAGAGCTTGGCCAGCATCTGCACGACGAGCTCGAAGATCTCCTCGCCCTCGGAGGGGTTCGTCCCGGAGCAGAGCTCGTCGAGGATGACCATGGCCCCTGGGGGGAGGCGTTCGAAGAGCTCGCGAATGCGCTTGAGCTCGGTGCCGAGCCGGCCTTCGGATTGATCGGCGCGCTGCTCCTCGATGAGCGAGACGACGAGGCCGCTCGCGTCCGCGATGCTCGCCTCGCGCGCCGGCACGAACAACCCCACTTGGGCCAGGAGCTGAGTGAGCGCGATCGACTGCAAGAGGCGAGTCTTGCCGCCAGAGTTCGGGCCGGTGACGAGCACCGTCACCGCCTGCTTGTCGGTCTGGATCGAGCACGGCACCGGCTTCATGCCGTGCGCGAGCAGGAGCGGATTGAACAGCCCTGAGAGGGCGCGCGGCTGATGGGCGCCCACGGTCCGGGGGAGACAGACGTGGAGGCCGGCCGAGCGCGCCATCGACTGGAAGCCGAGCGCGCCCAGGTAGAGCTCGAGGTCGCCATAGAGCTGGACGAGCACCGGCAGGGTGTCCTCGATGCCGGTGTAGACGGCGTCGATCAGGCGAGCCATCACCTCTCCCTCCGAGAACTTGAAGCCCCGCACGAAGAGCTCGAGGCGGGCGAGCCATCGCTTCAATGGCGACACCACGAACGGATTCTGAGCCTCCTCGCGCACGTTGGAGACGACGAAGCCGCGGATGCGCCCGTCCGCCCCCACCTTCACTTGGAGGCTCATCGTCGCGAGCTGCTCGTCATAGCGGAGCAGGTCCGCGAGGGATTGATAGGGCTCCGAAGCCTGGATGGCCCGGCCGAACGAGGCCAGGGCCGAGAGGCCCGAGCGAGCGTGGGAGAATCGGTCCGCGGCCAGATCGATGATCTCCTTGTAGCGCTGCAGAATGTCCAGTTGCCGGCGGTTCTGGTCCCAGCTCCCCGTTCCCTTCGCCCCCTCGAACAGCCCGCGAAGACGACAGAGCGACAGGTAGAGGGTCTCGAGGCTGCGGGCGAGCTCGGGGACGTGGGAGAGCTCGTCGAGGATGGCGCGCCGGTGCTCCGCGATGCGCGGGTCGGCGGGGGGGCTCGCGAGCATGCGGGTGACGAGGCCGGTCGGGGCCGCCGGCTCGTGGCCCTCGATGCGAATGCGCATGCAGAGCCCGACGAACTGGCCGAGGAAGAGGTCGCGCTCGAAGGCGCGGGCGTCGAAGCTCGACGGAGCGATCGAGGCGCGGGCGAGGGCCTCTGCGAAGATCGAGCCCGTCGCTCCCCCCGCGAACGCGAGCGCGAGCGCGACCTTCGTTCCGTCGAAATCGATTCGAGGCGCCGGTGTGGGATGCGACAGATCCGCGATGAGCATCGTCTCGAGAGCGACAGCGCGATACCGCTGGGGTTCCCGGTCAGTCGAACCCGGACGCGCGAAGGTCTCGGACGAGGGTGGGGATGCGGACGCCCAGGCGCTTCGCGGGGTGTCTTGTCGTGGCCTCTCCGAGACCGAACCGCGCGAGGACCTCGGATCGAGCGCTCTGCTCCCTCATTGGCCTTCGATACGTGAGGAGAATGCCGTCACGGGGCGTACGCGCCATATCCGGCGGCGCCGGGGGCCTGGGCATGGAAATCTCCGCCCGCCGGGTCGACGAGCTGGGGGTCGGCGCTCGTCGTCCCCGTCACGCACGCGCCGTCCGCCGATCCTCCGCTCACGAGGTTGTCGTCGATCTGGAGGCCGCCCGCGCAGCCGTTCGTCAGGACGTTCTCCACCACGAAGATGTTCTTCGTCGCGACCGCGTCGGGGGTGCCGCCGTCGAGGTTGATCTCGGAGCGGTTCTCGCTCGCCGAGCCGTGACCGTCTTCGACGAAGGTGTTGTGGGCGATCTCGACGCCGGTCACCGCGTTCCCGACGAACCGAATGCCGGAGTAGTAGTTCCGATAGAAGATGTTGTTCCGGATGGTGACGTCCGAGAGCGGGCCGTCGAAGCCGCTCCCGACGTCGCCGTTGATGACCATCCCATCCTCGTAGTCGGCGTGCCCGTTGGACTCGATACGATTCCGCTCGACCAACAAGCCATGGATGGTCTGGGAGATGTCCTCGTAGTGCGTATAGACCTGAATGCCCCGCGACGAGTTGCCGCGAATGACGTTGTTGTGCACGGTGATGTCATCCCCGGCGGAGAGGTAGATGCCGTGGTCGAGGTGCCCGTCCGTCGTCCCGCACCGCCCGAAGTTCTCGATGAGAGACGAGTCGATGAGGATCCCGGTGGGCTGCGAGCCGTCGTCGGGCGAGGTGACCTCGACGTGGCCGCCCCGGGCTCCATGCTGACAATCGCTGGTGAGCGTCAAATGGGTCAGGGTGATGTCGCTGGCGTAGACGCTGATCGTATTGAACGAGCCCGACTCGCCCAGCGTCGAAATGTCGAATGTCATGTTCGACAAGACCAGGTGGCTCGCGTCGCCCGCGTCGGAGTGATCGATGGCGGCTCGGCTCTTGATGATGACCCCGCTCCTCGACTCGCCCACCCACACGAGGGGCTGGCCGGCCGTCCCTCCCCGGAGGAAGTACATGAGCAGCGAGCCGCCTCCCTGATCGTAGACGCCGTTGTGGACGAAGAAGCACGTCGCGTCGGTGTTCGTCTCCCCTCGGGACGCGCTCGCCATCTCTTCCGCGGTGTGGATGTCCGCCTGGACGGAGCCGGCGGGACACTCACCGGGGAGGTCTTCCCACGTGCCGATGTCGCCCGGCTCGGTCGTTCCGCCGCCCGCGCCGCCGCCGCCGGACTGTCCACCTCCGCCCGCCCCCGATGCCCCTGCCCCCTCGCCGTTTCCCCCTGCCCCTGTCGCTCCGCCCCCTGCCCCTGCTCCTCCCCCTCCCGAGGCCGACGAGTCTCCGCAAGCCACCGAGAACGCGAGCACTGGCAACAGAGCAATGAAGCGCATGAGAGGTCGAATATCAGGGCGCGAGAACATGCTCAAGCGAACGTCGTCCCGGATATACCGGCATTCGATTCTTCTCGCCGGCGCGGATCCGTTCTTGTCATGTTTTGAACGAGCGTAGGTCGCGGATGCACCACCTGCGCAATACAATGGGAGTCGGATAAGATGGTGCACACGCTGGAGATCGACCACGACGAGAGAGCGCGGGACCTGCTCGTCGGCGCGCGCCTCCACAAATACGAGGTCCGGCGCGAGATCGGGCGCGGCGGCATGGGCCGCGTCTACGAGGCGTGGAACCCGACGATCGGCAAGCGCGTGGCGATCAAGGTCCTCGACGGGCTCGTCGACGAGAACGGGATCGAGCGCTTCCTGAGGGAGGCGCGGGCGGCGAGCGCCATCGAGAGCCCGCACATCGTGCAGATCTTCGACACGGGGGAGGCGGACGACGGCCGCCCATTCATCGTCATGGAGCTCCTCCGCGGTCGATCGCTCGCGGACCACGTCGTCGAAGGCCCCCTCGCGGCGGACGAGGTCGTGCGCGTCGCGATCCAGATCGCGCGCGGGCTCGCCCGAGCCCACGACGCGGGCATCATTCATCGGGATCTCAAGCCGGAGAACATCTTCCTCGTCGAAGCCACCCCCGCGCCTCCCATCGTGAAGATCCTCGATTTCGGGATCGCCAAATGGTCGGGCGCGGGCCCTGCGCCGAGCACCCTCACCCGCGAGGGCGACGTCCTCGGGACCCCCGCGTACATGTCTCCCGAGCAAGCGCGCGGAGACCGCGATCTCGACGCGCGCACGGATCTCTGGTCGCTGGGGGCCATCATGTACGAGTGCCTTACCGGGCGGAGCCCGTTCGCGGGCGCGCTCTCCTATGAGCAGACGGTGGTGCGCATCTGCTCGACGGAGCCCGTGGCCCTCGAGACGCTCGCCCCCGCGTGCCCCGCGCCCGTCGCAGAGGCGGTGATGCGCTGTCTTCGAAAGGACCGCGAGGAGCGACCGGCGAGCGCGCGCGCGCTCGAGAACGCCCTCGATCCCGAAGGCACGGAGGACAGAGCCTCGTCGAGTGGACGGCCACCGCGGCGCGCCGCACCTCTGGCCCGCGACGCGACGACGCGAGGCGCCCCACCCCCGAGGCGCGTCGGGAGAATCGTCGCGGCCCTCGGGCTCGCGGCCTCGGTAGCGGCGCTCGGGGCGGCGGCGCGCATCGCGTGGACGCCCACGACGGCACTGGGGCGGTCGATGGCCGCGCGCCCTCCCGAGCTCCGCGTCGAGGTGCCTGTCCCGACACCGAGGCTGGCCGCGACGACCGGCGAGTCTTCGGTCGACCCGTCCGTGGCCACCACGAGCCTGGCCCAAAGGAGCGCGACCGCGGCCCCGTCCTTGCAGCCCGCGCGCGCGGTCGCTCCATCGAAGACTCCCTCGAGCGCCGAGAGCGCTGCGGCGAAGGCCCCTCCCGCTCCCTCGTCGGCACGAAGAGGTGTCGCGGGGAGCCTCGTCATCCAAACCCAGTGAAACGCCGCTTCGACGAGTCTTTACGGTTGAGCTTCGGATCGGCGATGCGGGTCCCTCTCGTCCTCGCTGCGCTCTTCGTCGCCGGGTCCGCGCGCGCCGAGCCCCCGTCCACGGACGACGCTGCCTATGAGCGCCATATGGCCCTCGGCATTCGGCTGTACGACGACCGGAGCTTCGACGCCGCGCAAATCGAGTTCGAGCGCGCCTATGCGATCAGGAAGGGGGCGGGGCCCCTCATCAACATCGCCTTGTGCGAGAAGGGTCGAAGCCAATACGTCAAAGCCGCGCGGGTCCTCTCGCGGGCCCTCGCCGAGCATCGCAGCCAGACGAACCAAGTCGCACAGATGGAGGAGGCCCTCGCCGAGCTCCGCCAGCTCATCGGGAAGGTCAGCATCGAGCTGACGCCGCAGAAGGAGCCTGTCATCGTCACCTTGGACGGCGAGCGACAGACCTTGGAGGGAACGGCGAACACGTTCGAGGTGGGCCCCGGGGTCCACGCGCTGCGCGTGACGGCCGAGGGCTACCTTCCCTTCACGACGCGGCTGGAGCTCGGGGCCGGCGACTCCCTCACGGTCGTCGTGCCCTTGGTCCCCGATTCGGGGACGCTCGATATCGAGGTTCGCGGGCGTCGCGCCTCCGTGCAAGTGGACGGCGCGCTCGAGAAGAGCGGCCCCGTTCACCGGCGCCTGTCGGCCGGCACCCACCTCGTCGCGATCGAGCGGGACCGTGCTCGCTATACGACCACGATCGCGGTGGCGCCGGGAGGGCGAGCGAGGATCATGTTGGATGCGGCCGGGCTCCTCCATGTCGGGGACGCCGGGCCGCGCGGGCCGGATCCCCTGGAGGCGCCCCCCCAACAGGGAGTGTACGTGCTCGCAGGGCTCAGCTTCGGGGGACGGATTGGCCAGAGCAACCTCCAATCGCAAGACGATTGGTCCGACGTCCTGCCGTTCGGCGGTCCGGATCTGCATCTCGGCTATTCTTTGAACCGGTACGTGGGGCTCGAGGCCTACGCGGTGGAGCTCTTCTCCGCGAACAGCTTCGCCCCCGAGTCGGTGACGCAGGTCGGCGGCGCGATCCGCCTCTCGACGGGCCAGGACCGTGTCCATTTCGCGGCGCGCCTGGGCCTCGGGTTCGCGGTCGAAGTGCCGGAGCTCGGCCGCACCGGGTTCGCCGCGTTCCATCTCGTCGGAGAGCCCCTCGTGGCCGGCCGCGCGGGCCGGGTGCTTTGGGGATTCGGGACGCCGGTGACGTTCATGACCGGGGCGTACGCGCCCAACGTCGCGTTGAGCACGCGACTGGAGCTCGGCTATGGGACCTGGTGAAAAGCCGGCGCGGTGGGGGATCGCGTGGGGGCTCGTCGCGGCGAGCGCGCTCGGGTGCAGCGACTATCGAGTCGACCTCCAGCGGGCCGGCTCCGAGCTGGACATTCAAGGCTGCTCTTTCGACGAGGCAGAGCAGCTCCGCGAGGACGCCGTCCCCTGGAGCGCGCTGGACGCGCTCTCGGTTCGACTGGACCCCATCGGCGGCCGGCTGGAGATCTGTGCCACGACGGGGAGCTCGGCCGCCCCGCCGTGCACCAACTACGACCTTCACGGCGAGATCGAAGAGACATCGAAGAGCGGTGCCTATTCGATCGAGCTCGACGACGGGACAATCGCGAAGGGGCTCTATATCGACTTCACCGAGGTCACGGCCTCCATTTCCGTGTCCACGGAGACGAATCGAGTCTCGCTCTATGCGAGCGTGCACCACAAGCGGAGCTGTCGGGGCGGCTGCGGGATCGAAGAGACCGACTGTCGAATCGACGTGAGCTGGACCGGAGACAGCTCCGAAGACGTCGACTTCCTCTCCCCCTATTCGCCCTGAGGCCCGCGACCTCAGCCCTGAGGCTCTTACCCTCAGCCCCCGGCGGGTGACGAAGGAACGTGCCCGCCGGGGACGACGTCTTCGCTGGCGCGGCCATTGCCAAGTCATGGCAACGCGGAAGGAGCAGAACATGTCCCGTATTGCTCGTGTGATCATCGGACTGACGCTCGTCGGTTGCTCGACGGCAGACTCGGAGCCCGTCACCGTACGGCTGGCGGATGCATTGACGGTGGGGACGGACGGCACCGTCGACCCGACGGAGAGCCCGTTCATCGAGTTCGACGGACACGTGGCGGTGATCAGAGTCGATCGCTGCGACGAGGGGTGCAAGACGCTCGATGTCTTGGGGCGGGCGGTGTTCATCCAGCCCCAGGACGGGACCCACAAGAACTTCGACAACGTCATCTGGTACGCGGCGGTGACGGCCCCCAGCGACGACCCCGATGCGCCCTGGCTGGGCGACGTCCCGGCCGCGATCGCTGGTCCCGTCTACTATGGCGTTTCGCCGACAGGCGCGGCCTACACGTGGCCGGAACAGGTAGAGCCCCTCGTGGAGGGCCCAGTGTACGCGGTCAACGTCTCGCGCTTCATCCCCTGCCCGGCCGACGAGGACTGCGACCGAGTCGAGAGCACGTCGGGCGTCTTCTTCAAGGTGGAGCACGGGGACCTGATCGAAGTCGCGCCGGACCAAGTCTACGACTGAGCAGCTCGCCTCTCAGCGGGAGCCGAGGAGGCCATATTTGCCGAGGAGCTTGCGCAGCTGGCTTCGCTCGATCCCGCTGACCCGCGAGGCCTCCGACTGGTTGTTTCCCGCCCTGTCCATCAGCTCGCGCAGATACTCGCCCGTGAAACGCGCCTCGATGGTGTCGCGCAGCTGGGCAAAGGGCTGGTCGAATCGGATCTGACTTCGGACGCCGATCCCGAGGAGATCGCCCTTGCTCTTGCTCGGCTCGGGCAGGGCTCCAAGGGCGGCATAGAACGTCACCGCGTTCTTCAGCTCGCGCACGTTCCCGGCGAAGGCTCGATGTCTCAGCTCGCCGATGACCTCATCCGGGAGGTCCGCCAGTCCGGCGAGCTTCGCCGCGTGACGGGCGAGGATCTCGATGTCCTCGGGCCGCTCTCGGAGGG
The DNA here is from genome assembly GCA_044225865.1 of Polyangiaceae bacterium. Lineage (GTDB taxonomy): Bacteria > Myxococcota_A > Polyangia > Polyangiales > Polyangiaceae > Xiheicaenibacterium. The sequence goes on from JBGAID010000023.1 coordinate 42,676, forward strand.
GGGGAACCGAGAGGGTCACGACGGCCAAGCGATAGTACAGATCCTCCCGGAACGCGCCCGTCGCCATTTGCTCTTGGAGGTCGCGGTTGGTGGCGGCGACGACGCGCACGCGCACCTTGCGAGGCCGCGTCTCTCCGACCGGAACGACCTCCCCGGACTCGAGCGCGCGCAGCAGCATCGGCTGGACGTCGAGCGGCAGCTCTCCGATCTCGTCGAGGAAGAGGGTGCCCCCGTTGGCGGCCTCGAAGGCGCCCGTGCGCGACTCGATGGCCCCCGTGAACGCTCCCCGTTTGTGCCCGAACAGCTCGCTCACGACGAGCTCTCGGCTCATCGTGCCGCAATTGACCACGACGAGAGGACCGTCCCGCAAGGTCGACTCCTCGTGGAGGGCGCGAGCGACGAGCTCTTTGCCCACGCCGGACTCGCCCAGCACGAGCACGTTCGCGAGCGACGACTCGAGGCGCGAAAGGACGCCGAAGAGCCTCCGCATGGCTTGGGACGTCCCGAGCAGCCCGCGATACGAGCTGGACGGAGACTCTTCCACCGCCGCCAAGTCCGGGAGCAGGTGTACGTCGACCGAGCCGACGACGATCCGCGCGCCGGGGACGAGGGTGAGCGTGCCGATGCGCTGACCTTGGTAGAAGGTGCCATTGCGACTGTCCAGATCGCGCACGACGACCCCCTCCGGCGTAGCCGTGAGCTCGACGTGGAGCCGCGAGACCGACTCGCTCTCGATGATCAAGTCGGCCCGCGACCCGGCGCCGATCGTCGCCGTCCCGCTCCGCAGCACGAAAGGATTGGGGCTCGCGGAAGCGCCCACGACGCGCAGGACGACCCCTCCATTCGCGTGAGGGCGTGCCCGCTCTACGTTCTTCGTCGCGGCGTCGCGCATCGGTGATCCTCGGCTCCCATGCTGCGCACGCGAGGAGAGGGCAGCAAGGTCATTCACGCGCGCGCGATCTGAGGCGCGGGCCCTCAGGACAGAGGCTCGCGGCATCCATCCCTTGGTGGTGGGCTCGAGGTGCGCGGGAATCGCTGCGCATCACCTTTGGCCCACCGCTTGCGAGCCGGCAGACAAGACAGGAGCACAACGATGAATCGTCATATCTTGTTTCTCTCAGGTCTCTTGATCGCGGGCTGCAGCGGGGGAGAGGCTTCCGCCCCCCTCGAGTTTCGAATCAACGAAGGCGGGCCGCAGGACGCGCGCACGGAGAGCCAAGCTCCGTCTCCGCCCGGGGCGGGCTTCATCGACTTCGAGGGGGCGGTCCACGAGATCACCGTCGAGCGGTGCGACCACGAGTGTGACCGGGTGATCCTCAACGGAAACTGCCTGTTCGAAAAGCCATTCTGGGATACCCACCAAGGGATCGAAACGGGGATCTGGGGCGTGACCCAAATCGAGCTCACGGACGACGATCCCGAGCTGTTCTCGGACATGGCCCACCAGCCCGCCGCGATCGTCGGGCCGATCGACTATGGTGTGCTCCCCGAGGGCGCCGAGCACATGGGGCCCCCCAACCCCGATCCCCTCGAAGAAGGCTTCATCTACGTGGTGACGGCCACGAGATACCGCCCTTGCCCCCAGGACGACGAGCGCCCCGGCGAAGGGTGCGCCGCCGTCGATCAGCTGGGCTGCGGATTCTTCAAGATAGAAGACGGCGAGATCGTCGAGGTGCCCGCTCAATACACCTATTGAGCGGGCGCGCTCGCCGGACCTATTGGGGGACGACCTTGCTCTGGCCGCTCTTCGTGGTGAAGGAGACCCTCGTCACCTCTCCATCCCAATCCGCGCTCTTGACGTCGTTGATCTGGAGGAAGGTGACGGTGATGTCGACGTCGCCGTTGACCTCGACAATCCCGACCCCGTGCCCGTTGCTGAGCGCATATTTGTACTCTGGGCTCGTGTCGAGGAGGATGGCGTCGAACTGCGGCACGAGCGGCTGCAGCGGCTTGAACGCGGTGCTCGAGTCGACGACCCCTTGCGCGATCTCCTGCACGGGGGAGGAGCTGATGCCGGCGGTAACGTACTCGACGGCCACCGCTTTGTCGGTGGTGTCATCCGGGTCGAGGTGGATCTCGGCGGCGTAGAACGCGTGAATGTCACCCGTCAGGGCGACGATGTTGCGCACCCCCGCGACCGCCTCGAGGATCTCCCGCCGCTCGGTGCGGAAGCCGTCCCACTGGTCGACGGTGAAGTAATAGATGGCCTTGAACACGTCCGGGATGTCGAACGCGGTGAGGTCGATCATCATTTGGGCGAGCTGCGTCTCGTTCGCCCAGAACTTCCACGTCGCGGTGGAGGCCTTGATCCCGTCGATGAGCCACTGCTTCTGCTCGGCGCCGAGCATCGTCGGCTTCACGTAGGCCTCGATCGGATCGAAGCCCTCTTTGATGACGAAGTTGCGAGAGAACACCTCGCTGTTCGGGAAGAGGACCGTCTTGCCGGCGGCGGCATAGGTCGGGACCGTGTCGGGAGCGCCGGCGGGCCGGTCGTTCGGATCCGCGCCCTCGGGGATGACGTGGTCGCTTCGGTAGGAGCGCTGGTCCGTCAGGAAGATCTCGACGTGGGAGCCGTACTGGAGCGTTCGCTGAATGGTGATGTCGCGGGGAGGATCGCGGGTCTCGTCGAAGACGAGGTCCGTCGGCTGGTACTCGAACCAGGCTTGGCTCGCCGCGTGCCGCCGCGGCGGGTTGTCTTCGTCTCCCTGGGCGTCATTGAAATCCGTCGAGTGCGATTGCCAACAATCGTTCGCGAACTCGTGATCGTCCCAGATGCAGACGAAGGGCGCCATCGCGTGGATCTTCCGGAGATCCGGGTCGCGCCGGTATTGCTTGTAGAGGCCACGATAGTCTTCGAGGGTGCTCGCCGCCTTTACATCCGGGTTCGCCTCGTCGATCTGGATGCCTTCCGGGATGTCGATCATGCGATCGGGGGTGACCGTCTGGAAATCTGGGTCGCCATTGGTCTCGTAGATGTAGTCGCCGAGGAACAGGACGAAGTCGACCTCGGGCTCGGCCGCGAGCGCCTTCCAAGCGTGGTAGTAGCGGCCCACGAAATCCTGGCAGGAGGCGAAGGCGAACCGAGGAGAGATGTTGTCGCCCGGATCGGGGGCGGTCTTGGTGCGGCCGTCGATGGTGCGAACACCGCGGGCGGTGAATCGATACCAATAGGGCGTGTAGGGGGCGAGGTCCGTCACTTTGACCCGGAGGGTGTGGTCGGACTCGGCGCGCACTTCTTCGGTGCCAAAGGCGATGATGTTGGAGAACTCTTGGTCGGACGAGACCTCGAAGGTCACCTCGATCGGATCCGAGTCTCCCTCCGGCTCGACCCGCACCCAGAGGACGACGCTCGTCGAGGTCGGGTCACCGGACGCGATGCCTTGCGGGAAGACGCGATCCTGGTCCTCCGGGTCGGTCGACGCGGGATCCGGCGTGGGCTCGGTGTCGTCACCGCATCCGGCGAGGTCGGCGGCGACGACGGTGACGACGATTCCTTTGAGAAAAGAGCGACGAAAGACAGTGGAGCCCATGGAACGGGACGCTATCGCGGGGCCCACCCCGAGGCAACGCGGGCGCTTTCCACCACGAAGGCGCGAACGTGCTCGAAAGCCTGGATGCTCATCAAGCCCGGCCACATCAGCTGCTTGCCAGACACGAGCCGGACGTTGTCGGGGGCTACGCTCGCCTTCAAGGCGTCACGCAGCGCGTTCGCCTCGTCGGCGCCGAAGGCGTAGGGCTCGTCCGGCAGGAGGACGAGCGCGGGCGCGCGCTCCCGGATCTCCTCGAGGCTCACGCGGGGATAGCGCTGATCGCGGCCCTCGGCGCGCTCGCGCGAGACCTCCTTTGCCCGCCCGATGTCGGCGGCGAGCGGGAACCTCCGAACGCGATCCGCGAAGACGTTCTCGGCGCCCGCGTGGCGGAGGACGCTCGCGACGAACGTCTCGTCGTTGACCGTCATCCAGGGCTCCATCCACACGGCGACGAAGGCGCGGACGATGGCAGGAGCGCGGGCGATCTCCTCCGCGCGGCGGGTGATCGCGTAGGCGTCACGGACGCGGTCCTTGGCGGCGTCGGACAAATCTCCGAGGGCGCGTCCGAGGCGCGCCACTTGAGCGAGGCCCTCCGTCATCGTCTTCGGCAGCGACTCGAGGATGGGCACGTCCGCCTCGCGGAGCTTCTCGAAGTCGGAGAGCGTGTTCTCCTCGCGGTTCATCACGACGAGGTCGGGCGCGAGATCGAGGATCTTCCGGACGTCCGGGTTCTTCGTGCCGCCGACCTCGGGGATGCTCGCGACGTCGGCGGCCGGCTCGACGCAGAAGCGGGTCCTCCCCACGATCCGTTCTTTGGCGCCGAGGCCCACGAGGGTGAAGGTGTCGCTCGGCACGAGGCTGACGATGCGCTTCGGAGCGCGCGGGGCCATCTTCGGCATGGCGCGGAGTATGGTCGATGCTCCGCGGCGGCGCCCCGGAAAGTTGGCCCCGGGCGCGGATGCGTGGGACTCGCCGAGCGTGAACGAGCGAGCGAGCATCGCGGGCTTGGAAGCCGCCCCCAGCGTCGCGAGGCGCGGCGCTGGTCGCCGGCTGCCGGCGCGCCTCGGCGACTACGAGCTGTTCGACCACATCGGCAAAGGGGGGATGGCCGACATCTACCGCGCGCGGCGCGCGGGAGAGTTCGGAGTCGTACGGCAGCTGGTGGTCAAGGAGATCCTGCCCGAGCTCGCGCGCAGCCCCGAGCTCTCGGAGATGCTCGCGTCGGAGGCGAAGACGGCCTCCAAGCTCGAGCACGCGAACGTGGTCCGGATCGAAGATCTCCAGCGCGACGAGAGCACCCTCTTCATCGCGATGGAGTACGTCGACGGGCTCGATCTTCGCGATCTGTGCCGCAAGGCGGCCAAGCGCGGAGAGTGGATCCCGAAGGACATCGCGCTCCGGATCGTGATCGAGCTGCTTCGCGCCCTCGACTATGCCCATAAGTTCCGCTTCGACGACGGGGCGGTGGGGATCGTCCATCGCGACGTGTCGCCGTCGAATGTCCTCTTGAGCTTCGAGGGAGAGGTGAAGCTCTGCGACTTCGGGATCGCGAAGAGCTACGAGGGCGCGGCGGCAACCGCCTCTCGGGCGGACGACGCCCGCGTCCTCGACGGCATGGTCGAGGGCAAGGCCGGCTACATGAGCCCCGAGCAGGCCCACGCGGAGCCGCTCGACGGTCGCGCCGACATCTTCGCCTCGGGCATCATCCTCTGGGAGCTGTTGACGGGACGGCGCTTCTACAAGGCGGCCGCGGGCGAGTCGCTGTTCGACGTCGCGCGGAGGGCAGAGGTCCGGCCCCTGCCCCCGCTCGGGCTCCCTCACGAGGACGAGCTCGGGAAGATCGTCGCGCGCGCGCTCTGCCGCGACCGCGCCGAGCGATACCCGACCGCCGGACAGATGCAGCGAGAGCTCGAGGCTTACGCGGCGCGAGCGGGGCTATTGTCGAGCACGCTCAAGCTCCGCAGCTTCCTCGAGCAAGGCTTCTCGGTGGAGATCGCGGAGGCGCGCAAGAAGCGAGAGCTCGCGACGCGCGCGATGGCGCGCGGAGATCTGGCGCGGCTCGCGCCGGTCGCGGTCGCGCCGGAGCTGACCCCGACCGCCCCGCCTGCGACGACGGTGCCCGCGGCCCCGCGAGGCGGCTCGCGCTCTGCTTGGGTCCTCGTCGCGCTCGCCTTGTTGGTCCTCGCGGCGTGCGCGGCGGTGCTGATCGCGCGCTGACATCGCCGCCCCGACGAGGCGGGAAACGGCCGCGCGCCGCGGGCGAGCCGGCTATGCTCTCGGCCCACCCGCGTGCTCCGGCTCGATCGCATCGAGAAGTCGTTTGGCGCGACGCGCGCCCTCGCGGGGGTGTCGCTCGAGCTCGCGGCGGGAGAGGTGCACGGCCTCGCGGGGGCCAACGGGGCGGGCAAGAGCACGCTCATCAAGATCCTCGGGGGGGCCATCGCCGACTACGCAGGGACGATCGCGCTCGATGGTGCGGCGGTGCGCTTCGACGGTCCGCGATCGGCGAGACACGCCGGGATCGCGGTCGTGCACCAGGAGATCACCCTCGTGGAGACGCTCTCTCTCGAGGACGCCCTCCTCCTCGGCCTCGACGAAGGGCCGATGCTAGGGTGGCTCGATCGGGGCCGGCGGCGCGCACGCGCCCGATCGATGTTGGCGCTGCTCGAGCTCGAGACCGACCTCGACGCCCCCGTCGCTTCGCTTCCGCTCTCGCTCCGCCAGCTCGCCTCCCTCGCCCGCGCGCTCGAAGCGCGCCCGCGCGTCCTCGTCATGGATGAGCCGACGAGCGCCCTCGGGGAGAGGGACTCGGCGACGCTCCTCGAGCACGTGCGCGCGCAGCGCGCCCGCGGGGTCGCGGTGCTGTTCTGCTCGCATCGCATCGCCGAGCTCCACGCCGTCGCAGACCGCATCTCGGTGCTGAGGGACGGGGCGCTCGCGGCGAGCGGCCCGCCGTCAGAGCTGCCGCGCGAGCGCCTCGTCGCGGCGATGTTGGGAGCAGCAGCGGACGCCATCGGCGGCACCACGCCGATGGGAGGAGGGGCGCTCGGGCAGAGCGAGACCGCGCCCCTGCTCCGCGCCCGCGGCCTCGTGGTGGAGGCGGCGCAGGCCTCGCGGCCGATCGTGGACGGCGTCGATCTCGAGGTCGCGAAGGGCGAGGTCGTCGGGATCGCCTGCGTGCGCGGGGGCGGAGGCGAGTCCCTCCTGCGTGCCCTCGTCGGAGAGGGGACGCGCGCGAGCGGGGCGATCACACTCGAGGACCGATCGTACGAGCCCGCCTCTCCCTTCGAGGCGGCGGAGCGCGGCGTCCTCATGCTCGCCTCCGATCGCCGCGAGACGGTGCTCGCCGAGATGTCGATCCGTCACAACGCCTCGCTCTCCGCGCTCGAGAAGCTCACGAGGCTCGGATGGGTCGACCGGAAGGTGGAGGCAACCTCGACCGCGTCTTGCATCTCTCGAGCGGCGGTGCGGACGCGCGCGACCCCGTTCGACGACGCGCTGCCCGCGCGCGCGTTGAGCGGGGGCAATCAGCAGAAGCTCGCCCTCGCGCGGTGCATCCTCGCGAAGCCGCGGCTCCTCCTCGTGCACGAGCCCACGCGCGGGGTCGACGTGGCCGCCCAGCCCGAGCTCCACCGCCTCCTCCGCGAAGCAGCCGATGAGGGCGCGGGCGTCGTCGTCGCGTCCGACGACGTCGACGAGCTGCTCACCCTCTGCGATCGGATCCTCCAAGGGCAGAAGGTGGAGAAGCGGATCACGCTCGGCACGCGGAGCTTCACGAGAGAGAACGTGGAGCGCGGCGGAGAAGCCATCGAGTGAGGCTCGCCCTCGGCGGCCCGTCCGCTACTGCTCGAGGGCGAACGCCCCACCCCCACCGACGGTGACGATGAGCGATCGCCCCTCGGCGAGGCGGGTCGCGCCGTCCGAGGTCGCGTGGACGCGCGCCTGCATCGATTCGAACACCACGCACGCGATCCCGAAGATGCCGACGCATCCACGGGTGCGGGCGACGAGGAAGCCGCCATCGGGGGTCGCGTCCATCCGGAGCTCGATGGATGACGGGCCGAAGACGGCGAAGAGCGTCCCGCCGATCGTGCCGTTCGCGGCGACGTTCTCGTTGGCGTTGCCGGCGGACGCGCCGACCAGATACGAGCTCGAGGCCGCGACCTCGACGAAGGTGAGCGCGCGCGTGTTCTGAAGCCGCAGCGCCGGCCCGAGCGACCGCCAGGTAGCAAAGCCGAGCTCGAAGCGCGGCGCCTCGAGCTCGGCAAGGCCGTACGCGGGGTGACCCTCGATGCCGGCGGACGCGCCCGCGCGCACGAAGAGCCGGGTCCGCGGCTCGACCCTCAGCGCCGGGCCGACGAGCGCCTCGATGCGGGCGCGCCCGTAGATCCCACAACCATCCTCTCCTTCCTCCGCGCAGGCGAGCGCGGGGAGAAAGCCGAGCCCCGCTTCGCCGTGGACGGTGATCGGGCCCCAAAACCCGGCCAGGTGCGCGTCCACCGCGAACCCGAGCTGGAGCCCTTGCGCGCGGCTCGAGAGGACGTCGTACGAGAAGCCGAGCTCGAACGGACCGGCCGCGCGGAGCGCCCATGCGTCGTAGCGAGGCGTGACGTCAGGCTCCGATGAGACTGCGGTCTTCGGGGCGGCTCCGGCCGAGACGGGCTCCGCCGCGGCGGGGCGGCTCAGCCCCAACACGACGACGAAGGGCGCGATCGAGCCCGCGGCGCGAAGTGCTTTGCTCATCGCGGAGACCTCGTCGAGCGGGGGCCGTTCCCTCCCGCGCCCGGCACGGAGGCATGCTCGCAAGAGCATGCCGAGTACCGGCGCTTGGGAGGGAACGCGGAGCGAAGCGACGCGAGGGTGGGCATCTTCATCGGCGCGATCTGCGACCGCCGATTCTAAATGAGAGCACGCGCTTGGCGAGCGGCCTTACCGAGTCGCGTACGGAAGCGATCGACAGCGCGCCGAAGATCCTGCAAGGACAAAGGTGGAGCGCTGAAGCTCCCCTCGTCTCGGATCGCCATTGCTCGTCGCTGAAGTCGCCGTCCCCGTCCCGCTCGCGAAGCCCTTCTCCTACGAGGTGCCAGCGGAGCTCGCGAGCGAGGCGCGCCCGGGGGCTCGGGTGTTGTGTGATTTCGGCAAGCGGCAGCTCCTCGGGATCGTCCTCTCCGTCGAAGAGCGCGCGCCCGCGCCGGACGTCGCCTACAAGCCTCTCCGGGCGGTGGTGGAGGCGCGGCCGGTCTTGCCCGAGGAGCTCCTCGGCTTCCTGAAAGCTTTGAGCTCATACTATTTCGCGCCCATCGGAGCCGTGCTCAAGCTCGCTCTGCCCGCCGTCGAGCGCACCGCCGTCGAAGAGCTAGAGCAGAAGACGAGCGAGCTGAAGGCGAGCGCGCTCTCCGGGACGAAGCGGGTCGCCTCCGCGGTGGAGATGTTCGCGGCCGCGACGGTGACGCTGGAGGCGCCGGGCACCCTGAGGGGTCAGGCCCGCGACATCCTCGCCGAGCTGCGCGCCCATGGGCCGACGAGCGTGACGAGGCTCGAGGCGCGCTTCAAGAGCGCCCGCCCCGCGCTGAAGAAGCTCGCCGCCCTCGGCCTCGTCGAGCTCGCGAGGCGTGACAAAGAGGAGGTGCCCCTCTTCGAGGAGGCGATGGCGCGCGACGCGCCTCCCGAGCTCACGCCCGCGCAGGCCGAGGCGGCGGGCGCGATCGAGCAGGCGATCCGCGGCCCCGCCGAGGTGCGGTCCTTTCTCCTGTTCGGGGTCACCGGGTCGGGCAAGACCGAGGTCTACCTTCGCGCGATCGCGGCCTGTCTCGCGGAGGGCAAGAGCGCGATCGTCCTCGTCCCCGAGATCGCCCTCACCCCTCAGCTCGTGAGCCGCTTCCGCGCGCGCTTCGGCGACGACGTCGCCGTCATCCACAGCAAGATGAGCGACCGCGCGCGCTTCGAGACCCATCGCCGCCTCCGCGAGGGGAAGGTGCGGGCCGCCATCGGCGCAAGGAGCGCCCTCTTCGCGCCCGTCGATCGGCTGGGCCTCGTCATCGTCGACGAGGAGCACGACGGCTCGTTCAAGCAAGAGGAGGGGGTCCGCTACAACGCCCGCGACATGGCGCTGCTCCGCGCCCACCGCGCAGGGGCCACGGTGGTGCTCGGGTCAGCGACGCCCTCCCTCGAGAGCTTCGAGCTGGCGCAGAAGGGGAAGCTCTCCCTCCTCCGGCTTCCGGAGCGCGCCCACCACGCTGCCTCGCTGCCGGACGTGACGGTCGTGGACCTGAAGCGGGTGGGGGCGGGGCCGTCCGGTCATCCGCTCCTCTCCCTCCCGCTCCACCGCGCCATCGAAGGAGCGATGACGCGTGGCGAGCAAGCGATCGTCTTCTTGAACCGGCGCGGGCACTCCCCCACCGTCGTCTGCGGGTCGTGCGGCACCGTCTTCACCTGCCGCGCCTGCAGCGTCGCCCTCACCTTCCACCGCCGCCGCGCGCGCCTCACCGCCGCGCCCCCCACCCTCGCGGAGGGGACGGTGCGCTGCCACTACTGCGGCTACGAGGATCGCGCCCCCAATGAGTGCGAGTCGTGTCGGTCGCGGGATGTCCTCCTCGAAGGGCTCGGCACCGAGAAGCTCGAGGAGTCGATCGCCGACGCGTTCCCGAAGGCGCGCATCGCCCGCCTCGATCGCGACGTCGCCGACGGCGGCAAGGGGCTGCGCGTCCTCGATCGCATGCGACGCCGCGAGGTCGACATCCTCGTCGGCACCCAGATGGTCACCAAGGGCCACGACTTCCCGGAGGTGACGGTGGTCGGCGTCGTCAACGGCGACGCCGCGCTGAACCTTCCCGATTTCCGCGCCGCGGAGCGGGCGTTCCAGCTGCTCGTGCAGGTCGCGGGGCGCTCGGGCCGCCACGACAAGAAGGGCTCGGTGCTGATCCAGACTTTCTCCCCCGATCACCACGCTATTCAGCTCGCGAAGAAGCACGACGTGGAGGGCTTCCTGCGACGGGAGCTCTCGGACCGGCGCGAGGTGCACTATCCCCCCTTCGCGCGGCTCGCCCTGCTGCGGTTCGAAGCGATCGACGCGCGCGTCGCGGAGCAGGCCTGCTCCGAGATCGCCGCCCTCGCGCGCGAGTCGCGCCCGTGCCGCGCCGGCGAGGTCGATCTCCTCGGCCCGGCGCCCGCGCCGATCGCGCGCCTCCGCGGCCGCTATCGGTATCGGCTCATGCTGAGAGCGAAGGAGCGCGCGCCGCTTCGGGCCGTGCTCGCCGCGATCGAACGCCGGCTCCCCGCCCTCGACAAGCGGGTGCGCGCCGTCATCGACGTCGATCCCGTCTCGATGCTCTGACGGCGGAGCGCCTCACCGCGGGCACTGCGGGCTCCTTCGCCGTTCCTTCCTTCGCGGCCGCGGTGCGATCCGCGAGCCGCTTCAAGGCCGGGAGCAGGATCTTTCGGCGGAGCCGCACGACGAGCTCTTCGCTGAGCGCCGTCGCTGCTTCAACGACGGCCTCGAGATCGGCGCCCGCGCGCGGGAGGATGCCCTCGCGGAACAGGTTCATCTCCGCCTGCACGAGATCGTTGATGGCCTTGGCGTACGGGCCGAGGGTGGTGAAGGGGAGCATCTCGGGGGTGATCCCGGCGCGACGGGCGGCGCCGAGCGTCTGCAAGATGCCGAGGTCGTCTCCGGAGAACACCGCGTCGTCGCCCTCGCCGCGGATGGAGGAGACGACCCCGAGGCCCATGAAATACTCGAGCTGCTCGGCCGGCATCCCCGCCGCCATCAGCTCACGCCGCGAGCGCTCCTTCTTCGGCGCGCTCTGCTCGAGGGTGCGCTCGAGGGCCCGGACCGCGACCTCGATCGGTTTGTCCTCCGCGCTCTGGTCGAGCACGTCGCGGATGAGCCTCAGGGGCAGAAAGCGCGTCCGCTGGAGCTCCTTGATGGCGCGGATCCGCGGGACGAGCCCGAGATCGTAATAGGCCATGTTCCGGCTCGTCCGGGCCTGTGTTTCGGGGAGCAGGCCCTCTCGGAAGTAGTGCTTGATGGTGGGCGCGGGCACGCCGCTCTCGCGGGCCAGCTCGCTCATCTTCACCAGAGTCCTCCCGTCCGCCGCCGCGAGCCGGCGGGGGCCAGGAACGGGACGGTCGGCCATGAAGAGTAGTTAACAGTTGAAAGTTCGACTTTCAACTATTAGCGTGCCGACGTTCGCAGGGTCGGGAGGTAAAGCCATGAGCGTTCGATGGGGTCACGCAGGGGTTTTGTCGGTGGTGGTCGCGCTCGCGGCCTGCGGGGACGACGCGAGCACCGGCGGCGGTGGCTCTGGGGCTGGCACCCCGCAAGGTGGCGGCGGCGCGACGACCGAGGGCGGTGGCGCGGAGGGCGGGAGCGGGCAAGGCGGCTCCGTCACGACGGGCGGCGGAACGGTCGGGGGCGGCAGCGAGGGCGGCGGAGGCGGAACCGTCAGCAACCTGGACGACCCGAATCTGGACGGCCCCTACACCTACGACGAGACCGACGCGTCGATCTCGGACACCAATGGCGATCCGATGGACGTCCACATCGCCTATCCCACGGGCGGCCCGAATCCAGGGCCCTACCCCATCGTGATCGTGGCCCACGGGTTCCAGCTGCCGGCGTCTCAGTATTATGGCTACGCGCAGCGGCTCGCCTCCCACGGCTTCGTCGCGGTGGCCCCCGACTATCCGACGAGCTTCCTCGGGGTGAGCAACGTCGACAACGCCAATGACTTGCTCCTCGCCGCCGACTACGCCGCCTCTCAGTCGTCCTTCAACGGCGACGGGTCGACGCTGGGCGCGACTGGACACTCGATGGGCGGCAAGCTCTCACTCCTCGCGGCGACCATGGAGCCCGCGATCAAGGCTTCCATCACCCTTGATCCCGTCGACTCGTCGATGAGCTGCTCGCCCCAGGATTGTCCGGACGTGTCGGAGCTGATGCCGCTCTCCATCCCCACCGGCTTCATCGGCGAGACGGTCGACGCGACCGGAGGGTTCGGCCAAGCGTGCGCTCCCCAGGCCGACAACTTCCAGTCGTTCTATGCGGGCACGACGGCGCCGAGCATCGAGATCGAGGCCCTCGGCGCGAACCACATGAGCTTCCTGGACGACGTCGCTTCCTGTGGCTTCACTTGCAACTTCTGCAACGCCGCCACCGCCGACAACGCCACCGTCAATGGCATGTCCAAGGCGCTCGTGGTCGCCTTCTACCGCCGTTATCTCAACGGCGAGGCGGGCTATGACGACTATCTGACCGGGGCGATGGCTCAATCCCGCTACGTGGCGACGGGACAAGCCACCATCCAGTCGAAGTAGCGCGGGCCGCCTTCAGCCGGGATCGCCTTCCCACACGTCGGCGGTCCCGAAGAAGAGCGTGCTGAGCTGGGCGGGGACGGAGAAGTCGAGGGGGGCGACCCCGTCCACGCACGACGCGTCGAGCTCGGCGGTCGGGTCGTGGAGGAACTGGGTGAAGAGCCGAGAGGCGCACGTCTGACTGCCGTCCGCTTGGGGCGCGCCGAAGGTCCCGTGCGGGGATCGGGGGATCGTCACGTGGGTCTGATGGGGACCGGCATAATGGTCGGCCACGCCGTCCGCGATCGACTGGGAGATGAAGTCCAGGTCGCCGTGGAGGGAGAGGACAGGGACGTCCGTCACCGCATAGTGACCCGAGTATTCGTCGTGCGCGTAGACCGGCCAATCTGGCTGCACGCTCGCGAGCATCGTCGGATAGAAGTGAGCCACGTTCGCGCTCGCCCGAAAATCGAGGACCTGCTCGAGGGACGGCGGCGGAGAAGGCCAGAGCTCACTGAGCGTGATGTGCACGCCCAGCATCCGTGAGTGGAGGCGCTCCGAGGCCGTGTTCGCGGCCGGCCCCGTGATGGCGGCGAAGAGGTGGTCATAGAAGTGGATGTCGCTCCCATCGCAGCGCTTCAGCCGATAGACCATCGGGGCGATGAGCGGTCGATAGTCCCAAACGTAGAAGAAGAAAGACCACAGCTCCTGGAGGGCGAAGCGATCGAAGCCTATCTGCTCGATCATCGGACACGCGCCGGCGTCGAAGTCGGCGAGGGTCTCCGTCATCGTCGCCCACGGATCCGGCCCGAGCTTCGAGCTGCAGAGCGCGTCCTGGCCGCAGAGACCCATCCAGCGCTCGGCGAGATCGTTCTCCCAGCCATCGAGCTTGTCGAAGGTGGAGCCGATCGCGACCCCGTCGAAGATCACGCCGGTGGGATCCTCGGGGTAGATCTGCAAATAGCGATTGGCCCACTCCGAGCCATACGACGCGCCGTAGAGGAAGAGGACATCCTCGGCGCCGCGCGTCGCGCGGATCACCTCCCCGATGTCGCGGGCCGCCTGCGTCGTGGTGAAGCCGGAGAGCTTGTCGCCCCAGGTGTCCACGAGCGGCTGCACGCATCCGGCGATCTCGCTCTGGTCGACGGCGATCCCGCTCGAGCTCCCCGCCTTCTCCGCCTCCGGACACGACAGTCGACTGGAGCGCCCCGTGCCGCGGTGATCGGGCAGATAGAGGTCGAGTGTCTGGGCAACGAAGCGCCCCTCGAAATCGGCGCCCGAATATCCGGGTCCACCGTTGAGGAGCCACAGCTGCCCCCGCGCCGGCTGCATCGCGGCCGGGAGCTTCTTCACGAAGAAGTCAATCGAGTCGCCGGTCGGGTCGTCCCAATCGAGGGGGACGGGGATGGTCGCGCACAGAGCGCCGTCGCCCGTGGGGTCGTCGCTGTCATCGGAGCAGGCGACCCACTCGATATCGAGCCCCGCCCACCCCCCCTCGCCCCCGGCGCCGCCGCGGCCGCCCTCGGCACCGGCGCCTCCCTCGCCTCCTTGGGAGCTGCCTCCCCCTCCTGCCGCCGAGCCGCCGGTCGCCGGGGAGGTGTCGTCGGAGCAAGCTTGGAGGTGAGCGCCGAGGGCGACGAGGAGGATGACAACCGCAGGTCGAGTCGTTCTTTGTGACATGGTCGGGGAGATGGCTGCCGGGGAGCGGCGCCCCGTGAGCGCGGCGCCGGGCGTTTGAGGTTGATTGAGGCCAGCGCCGACGCGGGAGCAGGAAGGATCGGAGTCGCCGTGCCGGAGCGAGCCGCCCCCGAGACCTTCGCGACCTCGCTCCTCCGCGAGCACGGCGCGGAGATTTTCGGCTTCTTGGCGAGAGCGCACGGCAGCGGCGAGGCAGAGGAGATCTACGGGCTGTTCGTGGAGGCCGTGCTGAGGAGCAGCGCGAGCTACCGCGGGGACGCATCACCGCGCACGTGGGGGTACTTGCTCGCGCGCTCGGCGGCGCGCCGCCACGCGCGAAGGAGAGCGAGGGCGCGCGCCCTCTTCACGCCCATCGCTCACCATCCGTCCGCGCTGGAGCGGCCGGTCACGGGCCCGGAGCGGGAGGCCATCGCCGGGTCGGAGGTGGCCTGCCTCGATCGATCGCTCTCGCCCGAGGAGCGCGAGCTGCTCGTGCTGCGGCTGGGGAGGGGCTTTCGGTTCTCGGAGATCGCGATCATCCTCGGCGAGGTCGAGGACGGCGCGCCGGGGCAGGAGCGCGCGCGAGCGGAGGCCCGTCTCCGAAAGCGATTCCAGGAGCTGCGCGACCGCCTGCGGGCGGCGCGACCATCGTGAGCAGAGCCTCGCCGCTCGACTCCATGTCGACGGGCGAGCGCGCCCTCCTCGGTGCGCTCGCGGAAGCACCGCCCGTCGACCCGCGCCCTGCGTTCGCGACGGGCGAGCTCGTCGGTCGCTACCGAATCGAGGCGTTCCTCGGGGCAGGGACCTCGGCCCACGTCTATCGGGCGCGCGACACCGCCCTCGATCGCGCGGTGGCGCTGAAGGTCATGAGGCGGCCGCTGACGCCGCTGTCGACCTCTCGCTTCATGCGGGAGGCGCGCGCCGCCGCGCGGGTGCGCCACGAAGAGATCGCGGTACCGTTCGACGTCTTCGAGCACGGAGGCAGGGCGGTTCTCGCGATGGAGCTCGCGGCCGGTCCTACCCTTCGGGACGAGCTTCGGGCCGGGGGCGCGCTCGGACCGAGCCGCGCCGCGTCCCTCGTCGTCGCGATCGCGCGGGCGATGGCGGCGACGCATCGGGCGGGGGTCGTCCATCGGGACCTCAAGCCCGAGAACGTCATCTCGGTGGGAGGCGGCCGCGTGAAGATCCTGGACTTCGGCCTCGCGAGCGTCGCCGGAGATGGCGCCCCCGCCGACGCGGCGGCAGGCGGGACGCTCGCCTACGCCGCACCCGAAGCCGGCGCGAGCGCGGCCAGCGATCAGTTCGCGCTCGGGGTCATGCTCGTGGAGCTCGCGACGGGCGAGGATCCGCGACGCGCACGCGAGGTGGCCGCGGGCCTGCCGGAACCTCTGCGCGCAGTAGCCGAGCGCGCGCTGGCGACGCGCCCTTCGCGCAGGTTCGAGGACTGCGATGCGCTCGCGAGCGCGCTCGCGATGACGGTCACGACGTCGCGGCCTCGCGCCGGGAGGTGGCTCGCGCCCGCCGTCGCCGCGACCCTGCTGGCGGCGGCGCTGCCCTTCGCGCGGCCGCCCGCCGCTCCCTTGACTCGCGCCGTCGCGCCGGCCGTCGTGGCTCGAGATGGAGGGACCATCGCGTGCCCACCCCTCGCCACCGTCGAAGAGCGCGACCGCTGGCTCGGAGCCGCCGTCGCCTCGGCGATTTGCCGGCGCCTCGAAGCGATGCGCGGGGGGACGCGCGACGTGGTGGCGCCCCCCGCGGAGCTCCTCGGCTTGCCGCGCACCCCGACCCGGGACTGCCCAATCGACCCCTACGCGTCCCCCGAGGCGCGGGACGACGCGCTCGCGGAGGCGGCCGCGCGGGGCGCGTTCATCGACGGGACCGTGGAGCGCAGAGAGACAGGCTTCGTCTTGCGGTTGAGCGTTCGAGGCGCGGACGGCGAGACGAGCGAAGAGGTCGAGCACACGGGGACGTTCGCGTCCGTCGTCGCGAGCGCCCTCGACGACCTCGCAGGCCGCGGCGCGTTCTCGGAGCTCCCCATCGAGCCCGGTCTGCGTCGGTTCTCGGGGCTCCCCGATCGAGCCGCCCTCGTCGCCTTGACGGACGCCTCGATCGGCGCCGATGCGGGCACCGATCCATCGTACGCGCGCGCGCGCCTCGAGGACTGTGGCGGGGGCTGCGAGCATCTCCGAGCCGCGTTCGAGGCGCGGCTCGACGCGGGCTGGGGGGGGCGGGTCAGGCCGGCCCCTCGGCAAGACGCTCCGGTCGACGCGGCGGCGATCGTGCGGAGCGCGAGGTCGGGAGGCAGCCCCGGATCGACCGCGCGGTCGATCGATCTCGCGGATCGACTGCGAGACGAGAGCGCGGCGGCGGTGGTCGCGGCCGCGGGAGCCCCGTTCCCCGAGCTCGAGCTGCGCGCCGCCGAAGCTTCGCTGCGCGCGGCGGGGGGCGACCCGGTCCGCGCGCGAGATCTCGCCCTCGTCGCGATCGAGATGGATCCGTGGGCAGGGCCGTGGGACGTGCTCGCCCTCTCGAGCTATCAGCTCGAGGGCTTCGATCTCGTGGCGCGCGCCTATGCGGCCTGGCACCCGGAGGTCGCGGACGCGTGGAACATCGCCGGCCACGTCGACCGGGCTTCGATCGAGGAGAAGCTATCCATCGTGGAGCGGGCGTATCTCCTCGGAGAGGGCTTTCCTCTCTTCGCGTCCAACTACGGCACCATGCTCGTCATCGCGGGCCGACGGGAGGAGGCTCGTCGCGTCGCCGCCCGACTCTCGACCGGCACCGAGGGTCAGCGCGTCGCGGGGGCGAGGCTCGCCGTCTCCGTGGACGTGAGCGAGGGCCGCTTCGCGCGCGCCTTCGATCGGGGCTTCGCCGCCCTGATGTCGCTCGATCGCGTGGGAGGGATCGATCGGGGAGACATCGCGCTGCTCGGGCTGGTCGTGGAGCTCGGGGTGCTCCTCGGGCGAGCCGAGTCCACCGCTTCGTCGATCTACGAGCGCTTCGTGGAGCCCGCCGAGCCGGGCGTGGATCGTGGACCGATGGCCGCGATCGCGGTGGCGCACGCGTGCGCGTTCGCGGGGCGATCCATCGCCGCGCGATGCTTCTCCCGCCTGTCGACCCTCGTCGAGTCGGGCTTCTTCCCCGACGGGGTGGCCCCCGACACCCGCGACTACATCGAGGGCGCTCGCGCCTACGCGAGCGGAGACGCGAGCGGGGCGGCGGAGGCCTTTCGCCGCGTCCGAGGCGCGCTGGCGCTCGAGCGGAGCGTGATCGCGCTCGCCCTCGAGCGGGCCGGTGATCTCGAGCGAGCGGATCGCGTCGATCCGCCCGAGCCTGGCCTCTACCACCAGGTCTCGGGGAGCTTCGTCCGTGCGGCTCGACGAGCGGCCGCCCGCGGAGACTGCGCGCGCGCGACGCCGCTCGCGGCCCGGCTCGCCGCGGGGTGGGCCGACGTGGATCGATCGCTCTCCGCCGTCGACGAGGCGCGCGCGATCGTGAAGGCTTGCGCGTCCGGTCCTACTCCGCGGCGACGCTCAAGTCCTGCTCCATGATGGGAGCGGACCTCGAGCGCACGAAGACTCTCGGCCGGGCGTCTCAGTCCACGTCGATGGTGCTCACCGGGTCCGTCACGGAGATGGAGCCGGACCAGTTGCAGCTCACCTTCGAGTCGCTCGAGAGGGCCTTCTTCTCGTTGATGGTGACGATGCCGGCGCCCGGGCTCCAGGGAGCGACGGTGGCAGGGACGCACGGCTGAGGCGTGAGCACGCCCTGGGCGGCAGAGGTCGCGCTCGCCACTTGGGGGTTGGCGAGGGTGGTGCACATCCCGAACGGCGCGATGTTCACGTTCGGCTTGTAGTCGTCGACGGTGGCGGCGGGTTGGTCGTCTCCGTCGGTGTGCTCGACCGGGAGCACGGAGAGCTTGGCGGGGGTCGTCCCGCAAGAGCAGGTCAGGAGGGCCCCGTGGACGACGAGCTTCGGCATGCCGACCAATCTACTTCTTGGGATCCATTTTGTCGGCGGGCACGTCGACGTTGCGCTGGTTCGTCATGAAGTCGATGGTGCTGGAGTCACCCTTGGGCTCCTCGATGACGACGCGGGCGATGCCCCAGCGGTCGGCGTTGGTGCGCATCGTGAGCTTCTTGAGGTGCTTCTTGATCTCGTCGACCTTCGGCTTCGCGACGATGCTCACCGCCCCGTCGGACTCGTCCTTCGCCTCCATGTCGTAGTGCGACTTGAGGCCGGCCATGTCGCCGCCGAGGAACTTGATCATGTCGGGCAGCAGGGTGCCGAACGCGCCCGCAGGGGCCTCGGCCGCCTTCTTGCCCTTGGACTTGTAGGCGACGCCGCTGGGGGTGACCCAATAGACGATGTCGTCGGGAGCGAAGAGCTCCCACCGGAGCTTGTCGGGCATGACGAGGGTGAGCTCGCCCTCGCTCTTCACCTCGTCGGCGAGGAGGCCGATGCGGCGCACCTGCTTGAACTTGGCGACCAGCGTCTTGAGCCCTTCCCGGGCTTTCTTCACCTTGGCGAGCGATTCGTCGGTCCCGTCGGCGAGGGCGGGCCCGGCGAGGGCGACGAGGGGCGCGGCGGCGGCGATCGACAGGAAGGCGCGGCGTTGGATCATCGGCTGAGCTTGGACGAGCGGGCTCGCGAGTTGTTCACACCGGGTCGGCCGTGGACGGTTCTGCCGAGAGCGAGGGCCCGGGTCAAGGGCCGCCCCTCGTCACCGCCGGATTCGTGCCGCGACGCGAGCTCCTTCAGGCGGCCGACGATGGCGAGGAGGTCTTTGTGCCTCACCCGCGAGAGCTCCGTGGCGCGATCGCAGAAGAAGGTGCGGCAGCCGAGGGGCCGCTCCGGGTAGATCGAGCAGCGCCGGTCGGCGTCGAGGAGCGGGCAGGCGCGTTCGTCGCGGAGCACGGGCAGGCGCTTGTCGAGGGTGTGCAGGGGCGCCGGCCCCGCCGGATAGGAGCCTCCGCGCCGCTTCACCGCGGCGAGGACGAGGGCGAGCTCGATGCTCGTGACGTACGGCTCGCGGCCGGTCCGGGCGAAGCGGCAGCACTCGCTCGAGGCCGGGCAGGAGCTGCCCGCGAAGAGGACGTCCGCTTCCTCGTAGAGCGACGCGAGCTCGCCGAGCAGCGCGCGCTCCTCGTCGCGATCGCTCACTCGACGCCCCGGTGCGGGGAGCCCGACTCGAGCCAGCGCTGGTAGTCGCCGTTCGTGAGCTCGGGATCCTCGGGGAGGGTAATGAGCGGCTCGTCCTTCGGCTCGTAGCTCTCGTCGAGGAGCTTCTCGAGATCGAAGCGGACGAACTTGCCCATCAGGTGGGGACCTTCGCTGACCCAGAGCGTCTTCGAGGTGGAGTCCATCACCACCGCGTGGGTGGCGATGACGGCGTCGATGGTGGTGCGGTCCCCGAGGGTGAGCTCGGCGCCGCCCTTGCCCTTCTTGTCGCGGAGGATCTCGACGGCGCGGGCCGGGTCGATGGGCTTCTTCTCCGCGAGCAGCTCGTCGAGGCGCTCGCGACGCGGCAACGTCGAGGTCTTCTGTCGGACGCGGAGGTTCTTCGGGTCGGAGGCGCAGTCGCCCTCGAAATGGTTCGTGAGGGGGAGGACGGGGCCGTCGGAGCGGCGCACGTAGAGCTTCTCTCCGGGGGCGCGCTCGATGGCGGCGGTGGCGCCGGTCGCGTCCGCGAGCAACAAGATGTGCGAGACCATCGGCTTCTTCTTCTCGAGGATCGCGATCGCCTCGTCGACCGTCTCCGCCTCCGAGAGGAGGGCGCGCGTCGTGTGGACCACCGGCTCTCCTTCGGCGCGGGTCTCCCGTGCGCGCCCGCCGTGCACGACGACGGACAGGCCCCTCACGTTCATCCCGGACAGGACGCCCACGAGGCCGGGCCATGCCACCGACGCGAAGGGGATCTTCCCCTTCTCGCGGATGAGGAAGACGACCTTCTTCTCGTCGAAGACGCTCCCCGCCTCGAAGTCGAAGTTGCGGGCGAGGATGGTGTGCCCGTCGACGGTCGCGGGCCCGGTGGCGGCGAAGCTCGTACAGCCGAGCATCGGAGAGTGCTCGAAGCCGAGGGCGATGTCGTAGAGGGCGTTGAGATAGACGAGGCGCTGATAGGTGGGGAAGTACCGGGTGAAGGGATCGGGGGAGAACGCCCGCGCCTCCGCGGCGATCTCCGAGAGGCGATCCTTCGACATCTCCGCGTCGGCGCCGTGATGGATCACCCGGGCGACGTCCATGATGAGCCAGCGGAGGGGCGCGATCGGGACGAGCTTCTCGAAGGTGGTGTAGAGCTGCGACTCGGTCGCCACCATCTCGTCGTAGAGGAGCTTCGACTGCTCGTGGCCGATCTCCTCCGGGGTGCCGACGAGGCGGACCTCGGTGATGGTGCCGCGCTTGCGGACGTAGGCCTCGCCGAAGCGACGGACGTCTCCTTCGCTCACGACCTCCCCCGAAGGAGGGGCGCCGATGGGAGGCGGCGACATGCGGGTCGCGAGCACGATCGTGAAGTGGATCACGATCGGCAGCAGCAAGAAGATCGCGAGCGCGATCAGCTTCTTCTTGTGACGCCGGTAGAACGGCGGCTTCGGCTTCGCGAGCTTGGTCTCGGTCTCGACGGCGGCGCTCACGACACAGGCCCGCGCGCCTCGCCCTGCCACGAGGACGACGCTCGCTTGGTGATCCCGCGCGTCGAGACGAGCGTCTTCACCACCCGCCGCACGACCCGCATCGGATCCCGCACCGAGTCGAAATGGGTGGTTCGGTCCTCCGGGTAGACGACCTGGATCGGGACCTCGACGATCGGGATCTTCGCGGCGATGGAGAGGAGGATGATCTCGGCCTCGAAGGCGTAGCCGTCGTCGCGTCCGCCGAGCTCGAGGGTGGCGGGCAGCGGGTAGCGCCGCAGGCCGCACTGGGTGTCGGCGAGGAGCTTCCGAGAGAACATCGAGAGAAAGCCGTTCGAGATCGCGTTCGAGATGCGGTTCGGTCGGGGCGCGCCGGCCCCCTTCAGGTCACGGATGCCGAGGACGAGGGCGCGGTCCGCTCCCTCGAGCAGGGCGAGGCGGCGCGCCTCTGCCACCGGGTGCTGCCCGTCTGCGTCGATCGTCACCGCCGCCGCGTGACCATCCGCCGCCGCCCGCTCGAGCCCCGTGCGGAGCGCGCGACCTTTGCCCTGGTTTCGCAGGTGGGTGAGCACGGTCGCGCCCGCGCGAAGCGCCGTCTCTCCCGTCGCGTCGCTCGAGCCGTCGTCGACCACGTAGACCGTCCCGAGGTCTGCGAAGGCGGCGCGCGCTTCGGTGATCACGGTGGCCACGGTACGGGCCGCGTCGAACGCGGGGATGACGGCAGCGACTCTCACGGCCTGCCCTTACCATGAATCGTCCGAGGCGACCCGTAGGCTTCGTGCTGAGAACGCGGACAAGCCGGTGGCGATCGCGCCGCGGATCCCGCAGGCTGAACGGCGTGGAAGACCTCGATCCCGAAGCCGTCCTCGCCTTCGCCCGCGAGGCCAAGGCCATGCTGCGCAAGCGCGCGCGCGGGCTCCGCGCGAGCATCCCCGCCGAGGCGATCGCCCGCCGATCGAAGGCGATCGTGGAGCGCCTCCTCTCCCTCGACGTCGTGCGAGACGCGAAGAGCGTCGCCCTGTTCCAGCCGATGGCGCGGCATCGCGAGGTCGACCTGCGCGAGCTCGATCCCGCGCTTCGCGCGCGGGGTGCCAACGTCTTCTATCCCTCGATCGACAAGGAGACGCGCGTCATGACGTTCCGCGCGCCGCGCGACCCGAGCGAGCTCGAAGAGCGAGGGATGCTCGCCCCCGAGCCGGATCCTTCGCGGCCCGAGGCAGAGCGGCTCGACGTCGTCGTGGTCCCTGCGCTCCTCGTCGATCCGCGCGGATACCGCCTCGGCTTCGGGGGCGGCTTCTACGACCAAGCCTTGCCCCGGTTCTGCCCCCCCGCGCGCTCGATCGCGGTGGCGTTCGAGTTTCAGGTCGCCGCGGATCTCCCGGTCGAGTCGTGGGACGTAGCGTGCGACATGATCGTAACCGACGCGGCCATCGTCAAAGGGTGATGCCTCGGGAATTGCGCCCCTGGCCTGGACGTACGGAGGCGGCCATGGGCAAGCGCATCGGCCTCGTCGCCTGGACCCTGCTTGTCTTCGCGGGCGGCTGCGGTCGGCCCTCGGCTCCTCGCGCGGCCGCCCCCGCCCCCGTCGAGCCGTTCCCGGTCCACCTCGAATGGTTGAAGACGAAGGGCCACGCCGCCCTCCGCACGGGGGGGCCCCTGCCGGAGCGCCCGGAGGCGACCGCCTTCGTGCCCCGCGAGGCGATCGACCCCGACCCCGTCGTCTGGACGTTCGAGCCCCCGTTCTTCCGGATCCTCTTCGATGACGCGGCTCAGCTCCTCTACGACGCATCGGAGAACGGGATCGCCGAAGGCAGGACGATCCGAACCCGAGGAGGCGTCGCGTGCTACGCGGAGTCACGAAGGACGTTCTCGAACGCGGTGGGCGTGTGCCTCAACTGCAACATGGATGTGAAGGGAGTGGACGGCGAGCTGCTCACGCCGCTCTGCTTCGTCGGCACCCCTCAAGGGATCTCCTGGGTGCAGGGCTTGCCCGTCGACTTCGTCCAGCTCGAGGAGGTGCTCCGCGCGCCTCCCACCATTCCAACCTCGCGAGCGGCGTACGAGCGCGAGGAAGCGTCGGTGCCGCTTCGATGGATTGGGAAGCCGGTGGGGCGCGGCGCCTACTGCGTCGAGCGTCGAGGGACCGTCGGCGACGACCCGCTCAGCGAGCGACTCTGCTTCGACGACCACCGGGGGCTCTACGCCCAGACCATCGTCACTCCGACGGTGAAGGCCTCGATGACCTTCCGCAGCCGGACCCCCAACAGCAGCTGCGCGGAGTGAGCTTCGCCTGACGGTTGTGCTCCAAGGCCGAGTTTGCAACGCTCTCGGCCATGCCCACGTGCCCGGTCTGCAAGGACGAGGTCGACGAGCTCAAGACGGCGAGCGTCGGAGGCAAGAAGAAGAAGATGTGTGAGGACTGCGCCGACCGCGCCAAGGAGAGCGAGGCGGTCGCGGAGGAGAGCGAGAGCGTCGTCCAACAGATGATGGGCTTCAAAGGCCGTCGCTAGCCGAGGGCTCGATGCCCCGCGCTCCGAGCCCCTCCGAGCGGATGCCGCGCGCGCCTCTCGCGCTCGCGTTCCTTTGCGTGGGCGCGAACGGGCTCTCGTCGATCGCCGCCGATACCCTCTTCGTCTCCGCGTTCTCGCTCGGTCAGCTCGCCCAGTTCGTAGGGGTGAGCGCGCTCGTGCGCGTAGCTGCGTCGTTCCTCTACGCCGCCCTCTCCGAGCGGATCCTCGGGAGCGATCCGCCTCCCGCCCGCGCCGCGCGCCTCGACGCGTGGGTCGTCGCGATCACCGCCGCCGGCTTCGCGCTGAGCGCCATCGCCTCCGCGAGCTCCTCGCTCCCGGTGATCTACGCCGTTTGCCTCGCCCAGCTCGTGCTGCCGCCGCTCCTGCCGCTCGTCGCGTTCAACACGACCGCCGGCGCGCTCCGCGCCCGCGACGCGAAGCGCGTCCTCCCCTTCGTCGCCGCCGCCGCGACGGTGGGATCCATCGCCGTGGGCGGCGCCGCGAGCGTCCTCGCGAACGGGGCCGGCCTGCCCTCGCTGTTCGTGCTCGCGGCGGTGATGGCGGCGGCGGCCGCTCCCCTCCTCTACCGCATCGGGAGCGCCCGCTCCGAGGAGGAGCCGCCCCGGTCGAGCCTGCCCAGCTCCGCTGCCAAGCCCGCCACGACGCTGCGCGAGGTCCTCCACGATCTGCGGGCGTGGCCCGCGGTGCGGGTCGTCGTCGGGTTCTCCTTCTTCGGCGCGGTCGCGATGAGCTTCGCCGACTACGCCTTCAAGGCCGCGCTGAAGGGGGCCTACGATCGCGAGGGCGTGGCGCGCGCGCTCGGCCTCTTCGGGATGGCTTCGAACGGCGTCGTCCTCGCCCTCCAGCTCGCGGTCACCGGTCCGCTCGTCGGCAAGCTCGGGGTCGGGAGGACGCTCGCCGTCTTCCCTTCGATCCTGGCGGCGGCGTCGCTGGCCGCCTTCGGCTTGCCGGCGGTGATCGGCACCGGCGCGGCGCGGCTCGCGGAGGTCGTGGTGCGCTACGGGGTGGGCAACTCCGTCGCCGACGTCCTGCTCGTGCCCCTCGCGCGGGCAGTGCGAACGCGGGCGAAGGTCCTCGTGAAGGGGGCCGCCTCCCCGCTCGGCGCGCTCCTCGCGGGCGGCGTCCTCGCGCTGTTCGGAGAGACGGGGCCCTCCCCCCTCGTGCGGCTGGTGATGGTGGCCGCCGCCGCGCTCGTCCTCCTGATCTCCGTCCAGCGCGCCCCCGCCGCGTACGCCGACGCCCTCGCCAAAGCCCTCGCGCGCGGACGGGCCGCGTTCGACGTCACCCCCGAGGCAGCGCTCGTCTTTCGGAGCGCCGTTCGTCACAAGCTCCAGGAGGCGATCGCGGCGAGGCGCTTCGACGAGGTGAAGAGCACGCTCGATCTGATGACGGACCGCGTGTTCGGCGTCGACGACACCCGACCCGCCCTCGCCGCCCCCGACGTCGCCACGCGCCGCGCCGCGATCAGCGCCGCGGCGAAGCTCGCTCCCGCAGACGGCGGGGATGCCCTCCTCGCGTTGGTACCGCCCGACCAGGATCCTGCCCTCGAGCACCTCGTCTTGTCCCACGCGCGATCTCGAGGCGCCCTCGCGAGCGACGAGCGCATCGCGCGCGCGGTGGCCCGCGGCGACGGCGAGGGCGCGTCCGACGCGGAGATCGACCTCTGGGCGGAGGGCCTGCTCCACGATGCCCTCGCCGGCAGGCGCGAAGGCGCGTCCGCGCAGGCGCGCCTCGATCGCGCGCTAAAACAGCTCCGGAGAGCAGCGCGTGACGGCCACGGCCATCGCCGGGGCGCCGCGCTCGACGCGATCGGACAGCTCGGCGACAAGCGCGCGGAGCGCGAGGTCATGATCGCGATGGCCTCGCCCGATCCGCAGATCTTCAGGGCGGCCGCGTCCACCGCGATCCGCATCGACGCCGCCGGCGCGGTGCAGAGCCTCGTCGCCCGCCTCGTCGCGGGCCCCCACCCCGCCATCAGCACGCAGGCGCTCGCGCTCGCGGGGCCGCGCGCGGTGCGCGAGCTCATCCACGCGCTGCCCGTCACGCGCGGCGACGGGGCGATCGCTCCGACCGCCGTCGCCGAGGGCCGCACCGTCTCGGGGACGGTCCGCGCCGCGCGCGCCTTGGCGCGCATCGGACAGAGCGCGTCGCGCGAGGTCCTCCCGATGTTCGGTGAGCTCGGCCATCGCGCGCGCACCTCGGTCGCGCGCGCGTTCGCGGCCCGCGGAATGTTCGCCGGTCCGGAGGAGCGCAAATGGATCGAGGGCGCGATCGTGAAGCTGGTGGGCTACGGCGGCTCCCTCCTCTCTCATCGCGACGAGGCCGCGAGCACGTCCACCGGAAAGCAGAAGCGAGGGCTGCTCGAGTGGGAGCTCGAGCAGCGCCTCGAAGCGACGGTGGGGGCCATCTTCGATCTCGCCTCCACCCTCGGAGAGCGCAGCGCCCTCCAGCGCGCGCGCATGCTCGTGCAGCAAGGGCGCGCCAAAGACGACGCGCTCGAGCTGCTCGAGACGATCCTCCGTCCGCCGCTCGGGAGCGACGCGGCGCGCTTCGCCGCGGCCGCCATCGAGCGCCGTCCACCGCGCCCGCACGCTGCAGAAGCCGCGCCGGACGCCTCTGGGTCGACGAGCCTCGATGGTTGGCTGGAGAAGTGTCGAAAATACGATGCGCGCGAGCTACCTTCAGCCGACCCCATGCTGGGAGTCCTCGACAAGGTCCTGATCCTGCGCGAGGTCCCGCTCTTCCGCGGTCTCTCGGGAGAGGACCTCTATCCCGTCGCCGAGATCGCCAGCGTCGAAGAGCTCGAGAGCCCGGCCGTCATCGTCCGTCAGGGTGAACCCTCGGACGATCTCTACGTCGTGCTGGAGGGTGAGCTCTCGGTCGAGAAGGACGGAGCGGTCGTCGGCGCGCTCGGCCCGTCCAAGACATTCGGGGAGCTCGGCGTGCTCGATGGGGAGCCGCGCGCCGCGACCGTCCAATCGAGCGGGCCCTGCAAGCTCCTGCGGATCCCTCGCAGCGAGCTCGAAGGCCTCCTGGAAGAATCTCCCGAGCTCGCGAAGGGCATCATTCGAACGCTGCTCGGGTACGTGCGAGGCAAGGGCGACGCGGCCCCCCCCGCGACTGTCCGCGAAGTGAAGGAAGGGGCCTGATTGTCATGTTCGAATCCGCAGAGCTCGGCCACAAAGTCCCCAAGGACGTCTACGAGAAAGAGGAGCCGGAGCTCCGCAGCAAGCTGCTCGACGTCCAGTACGAGCTGCTCGAGAAATCCCCCGTCTCCGTCATCCTCGTGGTGGGCGGCGTGGACGGAGCGGGCAAGGGGGAGCTCCTCAACACCCTCTACGAATGGATGGATCCGCGTCACCTCCAGACGCACGCCATCGAGGCCCCCACCTCGGACGAGCGCGAGCGGCCCAACATGTATCGCTTCTGGCAGCGGCTCCCTCCACGCGGGAAGATCCACCTCTTCCTCGGCTCTTGGTACACCGATCCCATCATCGACCGCGTGTACGGCAAGACGAAGGCGGCGGAGCTCGACAGAGCCATGGGCGAGGTCGTCCGCTTCGAGCGGATGCTCACGAACGAGCGCGTCCTCGTCCTCAAGTTCTGGCTCCACGTCTCGAAGAAGGGCCAGAAGAAGCGGCTCGAGCAGCTCGCGCGAGACCCGCGCACGGCGTGGCGCGTGACCCCCCTCGACTGGGAGCGATTCGACATGTACGAGCGCTTCCGGAAGATCAGCGAGCGCTCGCTTCGAATGACCTCCACCGACGCGTCCCCCTGGTTCGTCGTCGAGTCCACCAACGAGGAGTACCGCAACCTCACAATCGGGCGGATTGTGCATCAAGCCCTCCGCAAGCGCCTCGACGACCCCACCTTCAATGTCCAGGTCTTCGCGCCGCCCCTCGCGGGAGGATTGGACAAGAAGAACATCCTCAACACCCTCGACCTCGGCCAGACAATCAGCAAGGAGGACTACGACACGGAGCTCGAGCGCCTCCAAGGCAAGCTCAATGTCCTGTTCTCGAAGCCGGCGATGAAGAAGCGGGCCGTCATCGCCGTGTTCGAGGGATCGGACGCCGCCGGCAAAGGCGGAGCCATCCGGCGGATCACGGGCGCCCTCGACGCGCGCCAGTATCGGGTCATCCCCATCGCCGCCCCCACCGACGAGGAGAAGGCGCGACCTTACCTCTGGCGCTTCTGGCGAAACCTCCCTCGCAGAGGGAAGATGGCCATCTTCGATCGCTCCTGGTACGGACGCGTCCTCGTCGAGCGCATCGAGAAATTCTGTGACGAAGACGATTGGATGCGGGCCTACAGCGAGATCAACGACTTCGAAGAGTCGCTCGTCCAGTCCGGCGCGATCGTCATGAAGTTCTGGCTCCAGATCTCCAACGAGGAGCAGCTCAAGCGCTTCGAGCAGCGCCAGAGCATCGCGTTCAAGCGCTTCAAGATCACCGAGGAGGACTGGCGCAACCGCGAGAAATGGGAGGACTATCAGCACGCGGCCGCGGAGATGATCGACAGGACGAGCTCCGAGTACGCCCCCTGGACCGTCGTCGAGGCGAACGACAAGCGCTTCGCTCGCATCAAGATCCTGAGGGCGTTCGTGACCAAGCTCGAGTCGATCGTGAAGTAGACCGCCGCGCTCGCCTCGCGGTCACGCTCAGCTCACCGCGGGGGAGATCCCGCTGCGGCGGCGGGCGGAGCGAATCGCGGCCGCGAGCTCGGCGTCGAAGCTATTGCGCTCGGTGTGGCCCTTGATCAGGCCTCCGAACATGAGGCTGACGACGGAGAGCCCCATCTTCGTCAGGCGCGAACGCACGAGCATGTGCTGCGCCGCGACGCGGTCCGTGTGCTGCTTGAGGAACGCCGACCCCGCATTGCGGATCTCTGGATCGTAGCCGTCGAGCTCATAAGCATCGACGAAGAGCTGGATCTTGTCGGCCTCCTGCAAAGCCGTGTCGCTATGGCGGCCGATGTGCTCCGCGAACGACGCCACCAGAAATCCCTTTTCTACGAAGACGACGACGCCGGGGGCGGGGTGCTTGATCGTCAGCGTCCCATTGGGCGACGTCCAGCTCTCTTCCCCCGAGGGCGTTTCGACCCGACTGAGCATGCACGGGATGAGACCGCGGGCGCGTCGAGACGGCAAGGGTGTCGTTCCCATTCAATGGTCGAAGGTCCTCGACCGGGAGGCGGGGCGGCGTCGCATTCCTGCGTCGAGGCCTGCGCCGAGTTGCCTACCTCGACATCATCGCAGTGCCGTGCAAGGAACATTTCCCAGCAACGTCGATGGTTTGAGAAAGCCAAGGTTGACGAACGGCGAGCCCGTGCTCGATTCTATGAACCTGGGCGGACTGTCATTTTTCTTCAACGCGGGAGTGCTGCATGACCAACCAGATCCAACGTAGAGCCGTGCTTGCGGGAGCCGCTGCGCTCGCTGTGGTTGCGTTCGATCCGAAGAGCCGATCCTGGATCACGGAGGCGCATGCAAAGCCGCATGGAGGGGGCATCTCGATCCCCGGCCTCGACGGTGAGCTCACGTTGGATCCGGCGGCGATCGCGGAGGCGGCCGACGACTTCGGGCACATCATCTCCCGCACCCCCATTGCGGTGCTGCGGCCAGGCTCGGCGGAAGACATCAAGAAGATGGTCAAGTACGCCAACAAGCACCACCTCAAGGTCGCGATGCGCGGGCAGGGTCACGCCACCTATGGGCAGGCGCAGGTGAGCGGCGGCGTCGTCATCGACTCCCGCACCCTCGCGACGATCCACGACATCGGCTGCGACCGCGCGGTGGTGGAGGCGGGCGTGACCTGGAACGAGCTCGTCGCCGCCGCCATCCCGGAGGGGCTGACCCCGCCTGTGCTCACCGATTACCTCGATCTCTCCGTGGGCGGCACGCTCAGCAACGGCGGCATCGGCGGGGCGACCCACCAGAAGGGAGTCCAGCTCGACAACGTCATCGAGCTGGAGGTCGTCACGGGCGAGGGCAAGCTCGTGACCTGCTCGCGCCACCACAAGCGCCGGCTGTTCGAGGCGGTGCTCGGCGGCCTCGGGCAATACGGCATCATCACCCGCGCCACCGTCAAGCTCGAGCCGGCCCACGACAGCGCCCGCATTTATCGCCTGTTCTACGCGGACATCGATCAGTACGTGGCCGACCAGGCGTTCCTCGCCCAAGACGGTCGCTTCGACTATCTCGAAGGCCAAGTCCAGCCGAACGGCGCGGGCGGCTTCCAATACATGGTCGAGGCCGCCGTCTGGTTCACCAGCCCCGACGAGCCGAACGACGCGGACGCCCTCGACGGCCTCAATTTCGACAGCTCGACGGTCGAGGACCAAGGGTACGAGCAATGGCTGCGGCGCCTCGAGCCGACCATCGCCTTCCTGAAGGCGATTGGGGTGTGGGGATTCCCTCATCCGTGGATCGATCTCTTCATCCCGGCGAGCGAGGCCGCCAATGTGGCGAGCCTCGCCCTCGCGTCCGTCCCCCCCGACACCCAGGATCCGATCCTCTTCTATCCATTCGTGAAGAACCGGCTCAAGCCCTCTCTCTTCATGGTCCCCGACGAGCCGGTCATCTTCTTGTTCGACATCCTGCGGACGGCCCCTCCCATCCCCGGCGTGCCGGAGGCGCTCGTCGACCTCAATCGATCCATCTACGACGCGGCGGCCGCGGTCGGATCGAAGCGCTACCCCATCAGCAGCATCCCCTTCGATGTCTCGGATTGGCAGGACCATTACGGCGATCAGTGGTGCGAGGTCCAGGATCTGAAGGAAGAGTACGATCCGAACAACGTCCTGACGCCGGGCCAGGGTATTTTCCCCTGACTCTCGATAAGGAGGCCGCGTGGCCAGCATCCCGAAGAAGACGTGCGACGTGGATCCGATTGGGCTCGATACGATGGAGTTCGTCTACCGTGGTCACGTCGCGGCCGCGGACTTGCGGGCGATGGTGGAGAAGTACAAGGCGCTCCGCGCCGAGCGCGGCGCGGAGACGTACAACGTCGTCGACACGCTCGCGGTGACGGGCGTGGACAAGGAGATCGGCGAGATCCTCGGAGAGGTGCTGGAGCTCTTCCGTCAGGGCGGCGGCAGCCACGTGATCATGGCCGCGACGGAGAGCTTCGTCACCATGCTCGGGCGCTCGATGAGCTTCAGCGCCGGGGTGAAGCTGCACCTGGTCCCGACGCGGGCGGCCGCGCTCGAGAAGCTCCGCGCGTTGAAGGACGCCCACGACAAAGAGTGATCCCGGCGGGCCGCGCTACGGCGCGGCCGTCCGGCCTCGGCGCGCCCCGCGGGGGCGCCGACCTCAAACGACCTCCGGCGCTCCCTCCGGCGCCGACGTGTTCGGGGTGGGGCGGCGCTTCTGGCGGAACCGCATGTTGAGGAGCTCGACCCCGAGCGAGAAGGCCATTGCGAAGTAGATATATCCCTTGGGGATCTTTCGGCCGAAGCCCTCCCCCACGAGCATCACGCCAATCAGGAGAAGGAACGCGAGGGCGAGGATCTTGATCGAAGGGTGGGCGAGCACGAACGTGGAGAGCTTGCCCGCGAAGGCGAGCATCACGATCACCGAGACCACCACCGCCGTCACCATGACCCAGAGCTGCTCGGGGGGGACCATGCCCACCGCGGTGATGACGGAGTCGAGCGAGAAGACGATATCCAGCGCGAGGATCTGAAGGAGGATCAGGGCGCCCGAGGCGGTGCTCGGCTTCCCTTCGCTCTCGTGATCCTTCTCCACCTTGGCGTGTATCTCGGTCGTCGCTTTGGCGACGAGGAACAGTCCTCCGATCAAGAGCACGAGGTCGCGGCCGCTGATGGCTTGCCCGAGGACGGTGAAGAGCGGCTTGGTCAGGCCCATGATGAAGCTCATGGTGAAGAGCAGGCCGATGCGCATCAGCATCGCGAGCCCGAGGCCGATGCGGGTCACCCCGACGCGCTTCTCGGGGGGGAGGCGCGAGGTGAGGATGGAGATGAAGACGATGTTGTCGATGCCGAGGACGATCTCCATCGCGGCGAGAGAAATGAGGGCGATGATCGTCTCGGGGTCCTGAATTCCGTGCAGCAAGGTGCCTCCTCGAAGCCTGTTGGGGCCGGTTCACGCAGTCGCGACGGCGAAGGGGCCGCGACGCTCCGCACGCGGCTCAGACTCTTGGAGGTGGAACGAGGACGTCCGCCGGCGCGAGGCCGCGGAGACGCAAGGAGGGGGGCGGGGCGGGATCGGGCGCCCAATCCCGCGCGTCGAGCGGGAGCTGCCACGCGGGCCCGATCACCCCCTCGACCGGATCGTCGTCACCGGGTTCGTCGTCCGAGCGATCCGGGAGACCTGCGTCCACCTCCCCCGCTGGGGAGCCATCTTCCTGGCAGGCGGGGGAGCGCCCGCTCCAGCGAGCTTCATAGCTGTTCGGGGCGTGGAGGCTCGGGGGGAAGAGCGCGGCCTTCAAGATGAGCGCGACCGCGACGACGCCGGCAAAGTGTAGCAGCCACGCGGCGACCCTCGACCATCGTGTCCACGGCGCGAGGAGAGGAGTCGGTTCTTGCACGCTCGCAGGTGAGTTAACCCCCGGGCGCTCGTCCGTCAACGAGGCGACTGGACGCTGACCATCCGTCCAACTTCGTAGGAGGCGGGGCGGCCTGGTAGATTCGTCGATCTCGCTCGATGCGCGCTGGCACGGGGGCGTCTCTAGCGCGCCGGCGGGCCGAAGAATCTTTGTGAACTCGAACGACGTCACGATCATCGTCGAAGCCGCCGGTCAGACCGACAAGGGCCTGCTTCGAAAGGAGAATCAGGACGCGTTCGTCGTCACGGAGGAGATCCTCCTGGTCGCCGACGGGATGGGGGGATGCGCAGGCGGCGGCGTCGCGGCGTCGATCGTCGCCGCCCAGCTGCCGGAAGCCACCGGTAGACTCCGCGGCGAGGAGGCCGAGCTCGCGGAGGCGATTCGCGACGCGCTCCAGGAGATCAACGACCTCGTCCGCAAGCGAGGTCAAGAGCACCCCGACTTGACGATGATGGGCGCGTCTCTCGTGTTCACCCTCGTCCGGGACGAGCGGGTGTTCCTCGTGAGCCTCGGCGACAGCCGGGCCTATCGACTTCGCGGAGGCACCGTCGAGAAGCTCACGCGCGAGCACACGATCGGGGCCGCTCTCTTGGAGGCTCACGCCATCGACGAGGAGAAGCTCTCGGTCCACCCGCTCCGCAACGCCCTCGCGCGGTACGTCGGGATGCCGGGGCGGGTCGAGCCAGACGTGACGCCAGTGGAAGCCCAGCCAGGCGACTGGCTCCTCCTCTGCTCGGATGGGATCTGTGCGATCGACGAGGAGAACCTCGCCGAGATCGTCGAGCGCGCCTCGTCCGCGACAGAAGCGTGCGCGCTGCTCATCGAAGCCGCGAACGCGGGTGGCGGTCACGACAACACGACGGTGGTCCTCGCCCGCTTCGGCTCGCCCGAGGGTCGAGGATCGGATTGACGGTCGCGCTCGTCACCCTCGCCGCGATCGTCCTCATTCTCGTCTTCGGGGCGGGCGTGTACCTGATTGTCTCGTTCGCGCTGATGGCGAGGCACGTGCCCCGGCGCTCGCTCCACCTCACGTTCACGGAGATGCTCAGGGAGGCGCTCTGGGTCACGCTGACCCAGCCGCTATTGCCGTTCTACTATCTGGCCGGCCGCCGGATGGCCCGGGGAGACGGCGTCCCAATCGTCTTCGTCCATGGCTATTTCCAGAATCGGGTGGGCTTCATCTATCTCGCCCGGGCCCTCAAGAAGCGCGCGCTCGGGCCCATGTACGGCTTCAACTATCTGTGGCTCCGCGACGTTCCGACCCTCGCTACCCAGCTCGGGCGCTTCATCGAGTCTGTCGCGGAGGAGACCGGTGCGGAGAAGGTCGACGTCGTGTGCCATTCGATGGGTGGCCTCGTAGCCGCGGAGTACTTGGCTCGCGGCGGAGGTCTCGCCCGCGTGCGGCGCTGGGTCACGATCGCCACGCCTCACCGCGGCATCGTCTATCGCGGGCCCATCTTGGGCAGAGCGAAGGGCATGCTCCGGAGCGGCCACGGCCTCGAGACGCTCCCGGAGGTGCCGCTCTTGAGCGTCTACTCGACGCACGACAACGTCGTGCATCCGATGACGACCTCGCAGCTCGACGGCCCGCTCGCAGAGAACCTCGAGGTGGGGGCGGTCGGTCACCTCGCCATCCTCTTCAGCCCCGAGACGGCGGCAGCGACGGCGAAGTTCCTCGCCAGCGCCGCTCCCCGAGAGGCGACCGTCTCGGTCGTGAGCTGATCCTTCAGTCCAGCGTCGGATCGTCGAGGTTGAAGTCGTCGAAGACGGAGAGGGTCCCCGGGAAGTCGCTCGTCCCGAAGGCGAGGTTCACGTCCCCCGCGAGCCAATCCGGCAGATCCGTGAGGGTGGCCGCCTCCATCCAGACGCCGCCGTCGTTCAGCTCGAACACGACAATCCCGTCGAGCACCTGCATGCGAAGAGCCTGGAGGTCCGCGACGTCGCCGCTCCCGAGCGTGTCGCCGTCGCCCTGGGCGTTGATGATGTTCGCCACCTCGTAGTGGCCCGTCTCGTCGACCGCCATCGTGAATTTCGGCCCCGTGCCGGTCGCCTCGAGCATCTCGAAGATGGTGAAGCCGGCTCCGATCTGCTCGACGCGCACGCTCGCGAAGCAGTTTTCCGCGGGCGCGCCGACGTCGCTGAAGAGGCCCGACCAATTGGCGTCCTGCGCCGGATCGAGCTCGACGGCGGGGTCCGCGCCCCCGGTCGAGGCCGCGTTGCCGTCGACGGCCCAATAGTCGCTCGTCGACGACGGATCGAAGTCGGTGAAGTCGTCGGTGAACTGGTGACATGGTCCGAAGCCGATGACACCGCCGCCCATCCCGCCCTCCCCGCCGCCGCCGGACGAGGAGCCTCCACCGCCCAGGCCTCCCTGGCCGCCGGTCGAGGTATGCGCGCCGGCGCCGCCGCCGAGGGGACCTTCGCCGCCCGCGCCACCTCCCCCCGTCGCGCCCCCGCCTGGTCCCGCGTCGTCACCGCAGGCGAAGAGAGGAAGAGCGAACGCGAGGAGCATCGAGGAGGAAATTCGCATGGGATGGACAGGCGAGATTACGTCCGAACGCGCGCGGCGAGAACCTCCGAGCATCGGACGGACGCTCGCGTTCTCCGACCAAGACGTCCTGGGCGATGTTGTAGGCTGCACGCGCGAATGAGCTTCCTTTTTGCCTCGGTCCCCATCGCGATCGCGCTCGGACTCGGCGCGGTGGCGCTCGCGGGGTGCTCGGGCGGACGCATGACCCCGAAGCAGCGGGCCCTCGACGAGCAGCTCCAAGAGGCGGGCGCGCATGCTTGGCCGGGCGGGCAGCGAATTCGAAAGCTCACCGGCCGCGCCGCGAGGGGGGAGCTCGAGGACGGCTTCATCGTGATGCTCTCGGCGGACCAGTGCTACGCGGTCGTGACCGCGGCCGAGCCGAGCATCCGGAGCATCGCGATGACGGTGACGAGCCCGACCGGCGCGTGGCTCGAGCGGACCCGCGAGATCGAGGCGCGGCCGGAGCTGAAGGTCTGCACCAAGGTCTCGGGACCGCATCGGATCGCGGTGAAGCTCGCGGGACACGGCGAGTTCGCGGTGGGCGTCTACGGAAAGGCTCCCCGCGCGAAGGCGGTCACGAGCGCCTCCGCGAAGGCCTCCGCCTCCGCTGGTCCTCCTCCCGTCGCTTCCGTGGCGCCCGCCCATTGCGACGAGCGCGGAGAGGACAAGCCATTTCACCGCCGCGTCGAGGGGCCCGACCGAGCCTGTCAGTCCGACGCAGACTGCATCACGATCAAGCTCGACTGCGGGACGAACGAGTGCAGCGCGGTGTCGCGCTCGGCCCGGGCGCGGTACGGGCGGCCCCTCGACTGTCGAGGCTACGACGGACCGGTCGCGGCGGAGGACTGTGACCCTCAGCTCGGCCTCGCGCGGCCGCGCTGCGTCGCCGGCTGCTGCGCGAGCGAGCGCATCGCGCGATGACGAGGGGGACACGCGTGGCGCGCTTCCTCCTCTCGGTCGCGTTTCTCGGGTGCGTGATCGCGATCGTCCTGTTCAACGCGGAGGCGGGGGCCTCGGGACATCGGGACAGGGCGGTGGCCTCCCCCGACGCACCGAGCCACCCCGGCACCGCGCGCGTGTTCGTGCTCGCGATCGACTCGCTGCGATACCAGACGGCGATGGATCCGCGGCGAATGCCCGCCCTCGCGGCGCTGCGCCAACGCGCGACGTTCGCGAAGACGAGGACCACGAACGACGCCGTCACCGTCCCTTCGATGCGAGCTGCCTTCTCCGGCCGCGACCACGTCGATCCATTTCGCGTCTTCGGAAACTTCCTACGGGGCGCTCCGCTCTTGGAGTCGATCTTCGACGAGACGCGAGCGCGCGGCGTGCCGAGCCTGATCATGTCGGACGGCTCCTTCGACCAGTTCGGCGGCAAGCGCGTGGCGGACATGATGGACAATCACGCCGGCGGCGGAGCCGAGGTCGAGCGGCAGATCCGCGCGTTCGATCGCGCCCTCGCCGCGTTCGTCTCTGGCCGCTACGACTTCGTCGTCGCCCACGTCACGTTCGGCGACCACGCCGCCCACGGGTACGGGGTGCACTCGCCCGACTACGACGCGCTGTTTGGCGATCTCGATCGGCTCGTGGCGAAGGCGAACAAGAAGATCGGGCCGCAGGCGACGCTCGTCGTCATGGGGGATCACGGCCACACGGAGGAGGGCAACCACGGCATGGGCCTCGATGTCCCGACGTTCCTCCTCTATCGAGGTCCCGGCTTCGCGGAGGGCCTGGATCTGGGGAGCGTGTCCATTACGGACCATCGGTACCTGTTGAGCCACGCGCTCTCGATCCCCCTCCCCGCCTCCTACGGCGGCGGCAGATACCCCGAGGCGCTCGTGTCGGAGGGCCCGCTCCCCCCTTCGTTCGCCGCGCGCGTCGCCCCCGAGGCCCACGGGATCGCCGACTACCCCGCGTCCGAGCGGCTCGGCCTCGCCCTCGTCGTCGGGGCGGTCGGGGTGCTCGCCTTCCTCTGGCTCGCCTCGTCGATCGAGGGGACGAGCCTCCCCGAGATGGCCGCGATCTTCGTTCCCCTCGCGCTCTTGAGCTTGGTGTGGGTCCGACCGCTCCACGCCGTCGCCAGCCTCGCCGCGAGCGCCGCCTTGCTCTATCGAATGGGGCCTCGGATCGCCGCCGGACGCGCGCGCGCGTTCAAGCTCGCCGCCTTGTCGTCGCTCGGGGCGCTGCTGCTCTTCGGGTGGGGCGTCGCCCTCGCCGCGCTCCGCCCGGCGATCCACGAGCCGCGTGGCTTTCTGATCGATCGGGCGGTGGCGGCGGCCGCCCTCCTCACCGCGCTCGCGACGCTCTGGCGGGGACCGCGGGTGGCCATGGCGGGCGGCCTCGTCGCCGTCGGCGTGCTCTCCTATCCGACCGTCTATCGCTATGGCGCTCCCAGCCTGTTCGTCCCGCTCTGGCTTTGTTGGCTGTTGTCGATCTTCGTCGCCGAGATCGCCTCGGAGGTCCGGGCCATGCGGGGGCGCTTCGCCGCGTTCGACGGGAAGGACGCGCTGCGGAACCTCGGGATGATGTTGGGCATCGGGGGCGCGGCGGCGATTGGCCTACTCCCGTTCTATCGCACTTCCGCCAATCAGTTCTGTTTCGAGGAATGGCATGGTCCCCTCGCCCCGGAGACGAGCCGCGGCTGGCTCGTGGCCGCGATCTTCGCCAAAGCGGTCCTCTTCTTCAGACCATTTCGCGTCCCCGCGAGGGACGACCGCGGCGCGCGATCGATCGCGGCGAGCGCGGTCGGGATCGGCGTGGGCGTGCTCGCCGTCGCGGGGCTCTCATCGATTGAATGGAAGTGGATCACGCTGCGCGGAGGGACGGGCGCGCTCGTCATCGCCGTCCTCGCGGCGCTCGCATGGATCGCCTCGCGGCGCGCGCGGCGTGCGCCCGAATGGCGATCGGCGGCGACGCGCCTTCGCCTCGCGCTCCTCCTCGCGGCGGGGGCCTTTCTCCTGCGCTTGCCCGGGATCACGTGGGCGTGGGCGGATTGGCTGTTCGCCGCCCTCGCGTTGTCAGTGGACTTCGCGGCGCGCGCCCGCACCGAGGAGTCCCGCCGCTGGGTCCCGTTCTTCGTATGGGTGCTCGGCGTCCTCGTCGCGGGGTGGGTCTCCCTCGCGTGGACCCTCCATCGCTTCGAATGGGCGGTCCTCTACGATTTCGCGGATCTCCAGCTGGCCGACGACAGCGCCCGCTGGCTCTTGCCCCTGCTCCTCGCCCGGTTCGCGATCCCGGTCGCGGTGGTGAGGGCGGTCATCGACGCCGGCTTGCCCTCGGGGTGGGGCGAGCGGCGCGCCTTCGACGCGGTGGGCGCGAAGGTGTTCGCGCTGAGCGCGATGCTGCTCGGTCTGGCCGCCTTCAGCGTCGCGACCGACCTGTACGTGGAGGCATACGAGGAGCTCCTGATCTTCGCCCTGCTCGCCCCGATGCTCGTTCGCGCCGCGAGGAGCGATGCGGGCGGGGCTCGTCAGGCACCCGCCGCTTCGGCGACAATGATCGCGTGAACGGCGCCCCCTCTCGCGAGCACGCTCTCTCGCTCGGCATGCTCGCGCTGCTCGGCGCCTGCGCGACCGCGTCCTCGCGGTCGTCCACCGGAGGGCCGGACCCGGTCGCGCCGGAGCGGTGTGACGGGGCGAGCGCCCAGGCGTGCGTCGACGCGGGCCGCGCCATGGAACGGAAGCGTAAGCTCGAGGGCGCCGGCAAGCTCTACGCGGCGGCCTGCGAGGCCCAGAGCGCGGAGGGATGTCGGAGAGCGGCGCGGGCCTCGTTCGGCGCGGGCCTCGGCGTCGCTCACGACGTCGCGCGCGCCCTCGAGCTCGAGCGCCGCGCGTGCGACCTCGGCGACGGGATCGCGTGCGCGACCATGGCGGAGCGGTATTGGACGGCGGACCGCGTCTTCCCCGACGAGAAGCTGGCGCGGGGCGCCTACGCGAAGTCGGTGCCTCTCCTCGAGAAGGCGTGCGGCGCGGACGACCTCGACGCCTGCGCGCGCCTCGGGGTCGTGCTGACGAACGGCTGGGGGTTGTTGCCGGATCTCGCGCGCGCGGAGCGGACCAACACGAAGGCGGCCGCCCTCGCCAAGGCGCGCTGCGACGCCGGTGACGGGGAGGCGTGCGATTTCCTCGCGCGCGCCCTCGCCCGAGGGCGCGGGATCGCGAAGGACGCGCCCGCGAGCGCGAAGGCGTTCGCCCGATCGTGCGAGCTCGAGTGGGCGAGCGCCTGCTTCGAGCTCACCCACAACGGGGACGATCGAGCCGCCGTCACACGCTACGTGGAGGTCGAGGAGGGCGCCTGTCGCGCCGGGGACGCGGAGGCGTGCGGACGCGCCGCCCAAGCATGCGCGACGAGCCTCCATGACGAGGCGCGAGCGACCGAGCTTCATCGGCGGGGGTGCGAGCGAGACCGCGCGCTCTCGTGCCGAGAGCTCGCGCGGGCAGACGCGGGCGCGGCGAAGCGAGCGCGCGAAGCGCTGACCGCTGCCTGCGATCACGGCGACGGGCGCGCTTGCGGTGCCCTCGGGGACTTGGCCAACGCCGAGAAGGACGCCGCGAGCGGGCGCGCCGCCCTCGAGCGAGGCTGCAAGCTGGCCGACGCAGAGAGCTGTTTGGCCCTCGGCGCGACCCTCACGGGCGATCCCGACCGGGCGCGCGAGGCGTTCGAGAAGGCGTGCAACCTGGGCAAGAAGGCGGGCTGCGACAAAGCCACGGGGCCGCGAAGGCGCTGACGCTCGCCGTCAGTACTGTTGGCGCGCGCGCGCCTCCTTCTTCTTGTAATTGGTGGCTCCGACGTAATAGCGCTCCACGACCGGATCCTTGTTCGCCATGGCCACCTTCATCGCGTTGCAAGCGCGGCGTGAAGGTCGGGAGTGCGTCCGGAAGAGCTCGTCCAGCTCCGAGCCGATTGGGTCCTTGCTGCCCGGCCGCTCTTTGTCGAGCTTGTCCCAGGCCTGCCACATCGTGACGAACTCTTTGGGAGAGTAGTCGGCGGCCATGAGGAACTTCACCGCGTAGGCGTCGGCCTCGTCCTCCTGCTTCGTCGAGAAGGGGTGGCGCGCCATACCGACGACGACCTGGCCTGCCTCCCCCGCCCCGTCGACGCCGCCCAATCGCTTGAGATACTCGAAGATCGCAATCGTGTGCCGGCGATCGACGTGGTTGATCTCGTGAGCGACGATGCCTGCGAGCTGGGCCTCGTTCTCCACCCGCTTCGCCTGCTCGAGGATCCCTCGATAGAAGAAGATGTGTCCGCCCGGGATCGCGAACGCGTTGATCACGTTCGCGTCGACGGTGTGAAACTCGTAGACGATGCCCTTTCGGGTCACGGAGGCGAGCATCGGCACCGCGACCTCGGTGATGTACCGGCGGTGAGCGGCCATGTTGGGCGTGTCGATCTTGCCCCGGAACTCCTTGGCCCGAGAGATCTCACGGAAGGCGTCGTCCCCGATCTTCTCTTCTTCTGCGTCGGTCAGCGACTCGCTCTTTCGGAGCTCTTGGTCGATGTCGTAGCCCACCTCTTTCAGGAAATCGCTGAGCCCCGGCTGCTGCTTGCAATACGGGTCGCTGTCGGGCGCGTAGTTGATGTTGCTCGCGAGCTCGACCTCCGTCGCCGTCGGCTTGACCGCTCTGCCTTCGCCGCGCTGGATCTGTCGAGGGTCGAGCCGCCCCTCGGCCGCCGACGAGGGGATGGCGGGCTCCGCCGTCGCCTGATAGGTCGCCTTCGGAGAGCGCTTCTCGTCCTCGGACGTCGCGTCCTTGTCGCCCTTCTTTCCGTGCGAGCCCTTGCCGAGAATGAGCACCGCCGCGACCGCGGCCGCGACGAGGGCGACCGCGACCGCGACGCCGATGACGACGGGGCCACCCCCACCTTTGCGTCGCCGCGGCGCCTGCGGCGGAGGCGCGATCACGGGACCGCGCGGCGCGCTCGGGACGAGGTGGGCGGCGCACACGGGGCAACGGGCGAGGCCGGGCGGGATGGCGGAGCGGCAGAAAGGGCACGTCCCGTACGTTTGCACGCCTCAATTTGTAGCCCGCCCGCCGTGGTCCGTCGCGCCCATTCGTTGTAGAACGCGCCCGAGGTGACCATGGCGGCTCGTTTGCGTTGGGCGCTCGGTGTTTCGGTGCTTTCGTGTCTGGCCGCGGCCTGCGGCGACGACGAGACGGGCACCGGTGGGACAGGCGCGGGCGGCGGCGCGACCGGCGGCGCGGGCGGAGAAGGCGGTGCGGGCGGGGCTGACGCGGGGATCACCATCGAAGGCCTCGACGGGCCCGTGACCGCCGACGTCGACGACCAGGGGTTCTTTCATCTGCACTGTTCGACGGACGCCGACTGCTTCGCGGCGATGGGATATTTCCACGCCGCCAATCGGTTCTTCTTCATGGACTTCGTCCGCAACTCCGTCCGGGGCAAGCTCGGGCAGCTGGTCAAAGCGGGCAACGCCGTCATGACACAGGACTTCGACAATCGGAGGTTCTTCACGACGCGCGAGGGAGAGCCGCTCGAGGACGCCCTCTATCAAAACGCGAGCGCGAAGGTGCGCGGCTTCATGGACGCTTATGCGCGCGGGGTGAACGCGTGGATCGCCGACATGCGCGCGGGGACGAACGGGGCGACGCTGACGACGGAGTACGATTTCAACCTCATCGTGAAGGAGGCCATTCGCGATTGGGAGCCTCAGGACTCGGCCGCGGTCGGGCTCTATGTGCTGAACGATCTGTCCAACAACAGCGGCTCCGAGCTGGAGATGGCGGCGGCGATGCCCGCGTTCGCGGATCAGACGCTCGCCGCCGATCTCTTCAGCGGGCGGCCAGTGGTGGACGCCTACACCGTCCCGGAGGCGCTCGGCCAGCCGCTCGCTCCCCCCGCCCCCGTGCCCTTCCCGGCGCGGAGAGGATCGAGCGCGCTCTATCGGAGCGCCCTCGATCACGTGCGGAACGTCGGTCTGAGCAGCGCGCGCGGAGCGCAGGACATCGGGTCCAACAACTGGGCCGTCGGCCCCTCGCGGACCACGAGCGGGAACGCGATCCTCGCGAACGATCCTCACCTCGCCCTCACCAACCCGAGCATCTGGTTCCCGATCGAGATCGACGCGAAGACGAACGGCACCGGAGAGTTTCACGTCGCCGGCAGCACCTTCCCCGGCCTGCCTTCGATCATGGTGGGACACAACGAGTCGATAGGGTGGGGCGTGACGACGGCCTATTGGGACTTGGCCGACGTCTACGAAGAGCAGCTCACCCCCGACGGAAAGGCGGTCGTGTTCGAGGGGGGAACCGTCCCCATCATCGAGAAGGAGTTCACCTTCATCGACTCGTCCGCAGACAACCAGGTGGTGACCCAGACCTTCCGCTACGTGCCCCATCACGGGCCGATCGTCTCCGAGGACCTCGACGCGGGCACCGCGGTCACGATCCGTTGGCGAGGCCAAGACGCCGGGACGGATCTGGACGCGTTCTTCGGTCTCGCGACCTCGGCGAGCGTGGACGACGCGAAGGTCGCGGTGCAGAGCGCCTCGAGCGCGAGCCAGAATTTCCTCATCGTGGACACGGCCGGAAACATCGGCTGGTTTCCCTATTCGCAGATCCCCGCTCGGCCGTGGGCCTCCGCCGCCCTTCCGCCGTGGCTGCCGCTCCCGGGCGATGGAAGCGCGGAATGGGGAGGGCCGGTCCCCTACGAGGATTTGCCCCAGCTCGAGAACCCGCCCGTCGACGCCATCGCCACCGCCAATCAAGACATGACGGGCGCCTACGCCGATGGCGATCCGTTGAATGACGGACAGGCCGCCCTCCAGTCGTGGAGCAAGGCGGAGGGCACTCGCGAGCGACGGATCCTCGATCTGCTCGAGTCGGGCGGCGACAGCCACTCCGTCGCGTCGATGCACGCCATCCAGGGCGACACGTATTCGCTCTATGGCGAGGTCACGGTGCCCATCCTGCTCGCCGTCGCGAGCACGATGACCCTCGACGCGGACCAGCAGGCCCTCGTCGACGCCCTGACGGCGTGGGACTTCACCTGCCCGACCGGCGTCATCGGCGACGATCCGATGACGGCCACGAACGACAGCGATCCGGACGCCGCCGCCGCCGCGATCGGGTGCACCGCGTTCCACGCGACGCTCTACGCCCTCGCCCAGGCTGCGCTTGGAGACGAGATCGCGTCCGCGGGCGTCGCGCTGAAGGAGGATCGGTGGGCGCTCCACATGGTCGCTCGCGCGCTGCGCGACCCCGCCTCTCTCGCCTCTGGCGAATCGCTCTGGGACGACGTGAGCACCTCCCCCGCGATAGAGACCCGAGACGATATCGTCGCCCGCGCGATCGCGGACGCGGCGGCGGTGCTCGGGGCGATGGGCGCGACCGACGACTGGCGATGGGGGCGCGTGCACACCCTCACCCTCCGCAGCATCTACGACAGCTTCGGCCTCAAACAATACAATGCGGGCCCGTATTGCGCGCCCGGCGGTCAATACACCGTCAACGTCGCGAGCCCTTCCAATCAATCGGTCCCCGACGTCGGCGACGCCTGGTCGTTCTCGTTCGGGGCGGGGCCGTCGGTGCGCTTCGTCGTGGAGGCCGATCCGGCGGGGCCGAAGATGACCTAC
This sequence comes from Polyangiaceae bacterium, assembly GCA_044225865.1. GTDB lineage: Bacteria > Myxococcota_A > Polyangia > Polyangiales > Polyangiaceae > Xiheicaenibacterium. The sequence goes on from JBGAID010000023.1 coordinate 86,030, forward strand.
GAGCTCCCCGGGGGCAGCGATCTCCACCGCGAGAGCCCGTTCTACAACAACCTCATCGACGAATGGCTCGCCAACGAGCCGGTCGACTTCCCGTTCGGGGCCGACGCCGTGCAGAACCCCAATCAGGAGATCCTGGTCAACCCGCAAGCGCCCTGAGCGAGGCCGCGCGCACCGATTGATGCAAGGGCTACCCCTCCCGCGGGGCGCGGAGCGCCACGCAAGGGAGGGGTCGGCGAGCGAAGCGAGACGGGGTGGGCCCCCTCGAGCGAGACGCCAATCACTTCTCGGAGGGCGGTGGCGCGAGGTTGCCGTCGGGGGTGACGACGACCGAGAGCGAAGCGTCCCGTGGACTCAAATGGCGCGCGCGGACCTTCGCAAGGCGGCGTCGAGAGGCAAGAGGAGCGCGGCGAGGAGGGTGAGCCACGGCCACAGCCGAAGGTGCTCCGCCGTTCGCGAGGGGGCCGCCGTCACCGCGAGCTTCCCCGGGTCGACGGTGCCGGAGGTCGCGCTCGCGAGCTCGCGCAGCCACGCCTCATCGGGGGTTCGGTGGCGCTGCTCCTCGGAAGGGGGCACGACGAACTGGGTCTCGTGGAGCGTCTTGCCCTCCTCGTCTTCGACGCGGAGGGTGTAGACGTCGTCGCCGGCGACGTCGAGCTTGGCCTCGTAGAGACCGGGCTCGCGGCCTTCGAGGGAGAGCTCTCGCGTTCGCCCCTCCTCCTCGAGGAGCAGCCGCACGCGCCCGTCGAGGGAGTTGCCGGCCGCGTCCCGCCGCACGAGCCGGGCGATCGGCTGGGAGCCACCGAAATCGACCTCGACCGCGGTCGCTCCGCCGGCGCGCGTGCGCAGCGCGAAGCGGGCGATCTGCGTCCAATGCCGCACGAAGCCGGGCCAGCTCGTCCACGCCTTCGACCAGCGGGGGCCCGCGTCGCTCGTCCACGAGACGACGTGCCCGAGCCCATAGCGCCAGGTCACGAGGATAGGGTCGGTCTTCGGCCCCCGCAGCACGACCTCGGCGGTCTTGCGCGGCTCGAGCTTTTGATAGCCGGTCAGTGGCGGGGCAGACTTGAAGTCGATGCCCTGCACCATGCGATGGGCAGCGGCGATCTCGGGCACGAACTCCACCTCTTGCACCGAGGTGTCGACGAGGCGCTCCGTCTCCTGGACGAAGAGCGCGCGGAGCTTCGTCGCGTCGTTCGTGAGGTAGAACTTGCCGCCGCCCTGGTCCGCGATGCGCGTCAGGAACTCGGTGTCCTTGTCGGTCTGCTCCCCGATGCCGATCACGCTCACGGTGATGCCGTCACGGTGCATCTCGCCCGCGAGCTGCTCCGCCGTCTTGCCGCTCCCAGAGGGATCGGCGGGCTCCTCCGAGTCGTCGGTGTCCGAGAAGAGGAGCACGTGCCGGAGCGGCGTCGTCGCCTCGCGGAGCGCCTTCTGCGCGGCGGCGAGCCCGGTGAACACGTAGATGCCGCCCCCGCCGGCGCGGATGCGCGTGATCTTCTGCTCGAGATCCAGGGCGTCGGAGACGGGCTGCACCGAGACGTCCCATTGCACCTCCGTCGTCACCGTCGCGACGCCGACGAAGTCGAACGGCCGGAGCATCTGGAGCGATGCGACCACGCCGTCGTCGGCGAGCTCCATCTTCGACTTGTAGGTGCCACCGCTGGCGGCGACCGGCTCCCCCATGCTGCCCGACTTGTCGAGGACGACGACGATGGTGGCGGCAGGCTCGACGAGCGGATCGACGGGATCGAGGCGGACGGGCAGGACGCGCTCGATGGGCGTCCCCGAGTAGCCGCCCATGTCGTAAGCGCGCGGACCCCCGAGCACGACGAGGCCGCCGCCCGCGTCGACCCACTTCGCGATGCTGTCGAGCAGCTCGTCGGACATGCCGCGCTGCCCGACCATCGACGCGGCGGGGACGTTCGCGATGATCATGAGGTCGGTGTCCTTCGGTACCTCCTTCGGGAAGTCGCGCGCCTCGACGGTGCGCATGTCGACCTCCATCGCCTCGGCGGAGAGGGCCTTCTTCAGCTGCTCGCCGTCGCGCGGCTCGCCCGCGAGGACGAGCACCCTCGGCTTCTGACCGACCACGACCGTCCCCTGCGTCTTCGTGGACGGGCCCGCCCCATCGGGGACGAGCTCGGCCTCGATGGCGAGGGGCCCTTCTTTCCTGCCGAGCTCGACCGATTGCTCGAACGGCAGCTGCTTCGACTCCCCCGCGCCGATCTCGACCGGCTGCGATGAGACCTCCTCCCCGTCGACTCGCAGCACGAGCTGGCCCTGAAAAGGCTCGGCGCCGCCATCGAGATCGACGTGGCCCGCCATGGTCGCCCCCGGCCGGACGAAGCTCTCGTCGGTGGTGAGGGCGGTGACGGAGGCGTCTCGGCGGGCGGGGGCGACGGTGACGATGTGGACGGGAACGCCGAGCGCTCGGCCCGCGACGGCGCGGGCGCCGCGCTCACCGGCGGTGGGGCGGCCATCGGAGAGGAGGACGATCTGACCGGCGTCGCCGTCGGGCACGAGGGCCCTCGCCAGATCCACGGCGGTGCCGAGATCGGTCGACTCGACCCCGTCCCCTCGCAGATCCGCCGGCCACGCCCACTTCTCGCCGGGCATCACCGCGATGGATGGCGCGCGATCGGCGAAGACGAGCCCGACCTTGGTGTCGGGAGGGAGGGAGGCGCGCATGGCGTCTACCGACTGCACCGCCTTCTCGAGGCCGGCGTCGGGGATGCTCGCCGATCGATCCACGACGAAGACGACCCACGCCGTGTCGCGCTGCCGGGCGATGCGAGGATCGGCGAGGGCGAGGACGAACGCGCCCACGGTCAGCGAGCGCGCGACGATCCCGAAGACGCGCTGCCTCGTCGTCCCCCATTTGCGCGCGACGTCGATGGCGACGACGAGCAGCACCCCGAGGAGGAGCCAGAGGGCGCTCGGGGAGCCGAAGACGAGGTGATGATGCCCCTTCACACCGCCTCCGCGATGTCTCGGTCTTCTTGCCGCGCGCGAGCACGACGCGCGGCGCGATAGGCGACGAACCGGGCGATGAGGCCACGTCGCGCCCCCGCGAACGACTGCACGACGAGCTCGAAGACGAGGAGGACGACCGCGGCGAGCAACGCGAGGGTGAACAGAGGGGCCTCGAGGACCTTTGCCGCCCTCGCCTCCGACACGTTCGCGCCGTCGATGTCAGGGGGCGGATCGATCGAAGACTCGGTGGAAGAGAGCACGCCCCGGTTCGAGCCGAGCGTCTCGTGCTTGGCGGACCACTCGACCACGTTGGCGACGAAATTCACGAACCCGACTCGAAGCACCCAGTCCGACTCGTGCGGTCGGAAGCCGACGTAGACGAGCTCGCGGTCTTTGCCCGGATCGAGGAGGGCGAGCGCGCCTTGCTCTGCTTCGATGAGCACGCGCTGCTCCTTGGTGGGGGCGAGGGCGGTCCCGCTCGGCACCTTGACCCCTTGGAGATCGACATATCGGAAGAGCGGATCTTGGAACGCCCACCGCAGGAGCTCCGGCTTCTCCACCCGCGATCCCCCCTTGAGGCCGAGCGCCTCCGCGGACGTGCCCAAGGAGAGCAGGTGGCTCGCCTTCGGGAGCTTGCCGGGATCGATATCGTCCTCGATGACGACGAGATCGAACGTCGCGTCGTGGGGGATGTCCCCGTCCGGCTTCACCACCTTCAGATCGACGCGGGGGTGGAGGCGGAGCGCCTCCGCCGTGAACGACTTTTCCGCGGACGAGACGAGCATCGCGCTGACGCGACCCCCCTGGACCCTCGACACCGTCGCGGTGTCGTCCTCGGGCAGGGCGTCCTTGGTCGGCAGCTTCAGCTCCGCAGAGATCTCCGCCCCCGCCGGCAGCTCCAGGCGCAACAGCCGCTCCGCCTTGCCGCGCGCGGGCAGGTCGAGGGCGGCGATGTCGATCACCCTCTGCCCGGCGAGGATCGCGACCTCGGCGCGCTGGGCGCGGCCAAGCGAGGACGTCACCGCCACGTGCACCTCGGAGAGGCCGAACGCGTCGCTCTCGCGCACGCTGAGCTCGCTGATGCCGGCGTTGGGGCTGTCGCGGCCCACCTTCACGACCTCGACCTTGCACTTGGTGGTGGGGATGCCGACGCCGACGCCGTCCGTGAAGAGCACGATGCGACCATCGTGGGCGCGAGAGCAGATCCCGTCGGCGAGGGAGAGCGCCGTGCTCGACGCGTCGCTGCGCCCGCCCGCGGTGACCGTGCGCGCGGCGGCGACGACGCTGCCGTAGTCTTCGGTCAGGCCGACGCGGACCCTCGTGGACTCGCCGGTCGTCACGAGCGCCACCCGGTCGCCGCTGTGAAGCGAGCGCAGCTGCTCGCGGAGGCTCTTGATGGAGGCCTCGAGCCTCGTCGCGTCGTCGTCGTCGCCGTCGCGCGCGCCCATGCTCGCGGACGTGTCGAGCACGAACACCACGTCGTGAGGCTCCTCCCCCGTCCGGCGCACGTCTGCGATCGCGGCCGCCGCCGCGACGAGGGCGAGGAGCAGCAGCGCGAACGAGACCATGTGACGCGGCTTGGAGAGGCCGCGCCGGGGAGGCTCCGTCGCGACCGCGATCTTCCGGAGCAGGAGGAGGCTCGAGACCCGACGCGCTTCGATCTTCTTTCGCCAGAGGTAGGCCGCGAAGAGGGGGAGCGCGAGGGCGGCGAGGGCCCACGCGAGCGGGTGGAGGAACGTCATCGGGCGCCCCCGGAGCGGTGCTCCACGAGGCGGCTGCGCGGGACGATGGCGTCGATCGATGCGTCCGTCGGGACGCGCACGTATTGGATGCCGAGACGGCGGCAGCGCGCCTCGATCGAGGCGAGCCAAGCATCGAAATGCTTGCGATATGCGCTGCGAGCGCCCGCGGGCAAGACGATCTCTTCGCCCGACTCGGAGTCGATGACCCTCTCCACCGCGTCGAGCGGGGGCTCGATCTCGTCGCGGCTCAGCACGTGGATGACGCCCGGGTAGTGGCAGAGCCCCGCGCAGAGCCGGAGCGTCGCGTCGAGGTCGTCGTCCTCCATCATGAGGTCGCTCACGAGGATCATCACGTCGGACCGCGAGTCCCCCATCTGCGCGCTCAGCTGCGCGCGAAGATCGCCGCGCCCGGATGGCTCCGCGCGCTCGAGGAGGGTCACGAGATCCGCCATGCCGTCGAGGGTGACGGCGCGCGCCCGGAGCGCCTTCGCGCTCCCGCCCGCGCACACGAGGGTGACCGGCTCGCGTTGCCCGAGGGCGACCATCGCGAGCGAGGCCGCGAGCTGGGCGGCGTGATCCGCTTTGCGCGGCTCCCCGAACGCCATCGACTCGCTCACGTCGAGACCGATCCGCAGCGAGAGGCTCCGCTCCTCCGTGAACTGCTTCACGAGCGCGATGCCGAGCCGAAGGTAGACGTTCCAGTCCACGAGCCGGATGTCGTCCCCCGGATCGTAGAGACGGTAGTCGGCGAACTCCACGCCGCGCCCCTTCTGGGGCGAGCGCCGGTTGCCCATGAGCTGACTGCGCGCGGGGCCCTGAACGCTGAGGCGCAGCGCCAGGTATCGGCTCAAGCTGGTTCGATCGACCCGCACGATCCTCTCGTCACGCGGCGCGGGGGGCTCGCTCGAGGAGGGCGTCGACCATTTGGTTCGACGTCACGTTCTCGAGCCGTGCGTCGAAGCTCAGGATCATGCGATGGCGCAACACGGGGTGGGCGACGGCGCGGATGTCCTCCTCCGCGACCCAAGGCCGACCAGCGAGGAGGGCGTTCGCGCGGCCGGCGAGGACGAGGGCCTGCATCGCGCGCGGGCTCGCTCCGTAGCGCACGAACCGCTTCACCGATTCGGGCGCCTCGCGATGGGTGGGGTGGGTGGCGAGCACGAGCTTCGCCGCGAAATCGGCGATATGAGGGGCGACGACGATCTCGCGCACGAGCTCCTGCACGCTGAGGAGGCTCGTTCGATCGAGCACCTTGCGGGTCGGGGTCTCGTCGCGACCGGTCGTCTTGAGGCCGATCTCCTTCAGATCGTCGAGGCTCGGCAGCGCGACCTCGAGCTTCAACAAGAACCGGTCGAGCTGCGCCTCCGGGAGCGGGTATGTCCCCTCCATCTCGAGGGGGTTCTGCGTCGCCACGACCAGGAAGGGGACCGGCAGCGGCCGGCGCACCCCGAACACGGTGACCGCCTGCTCCTGCATCGCCTCGAGGAGGGCCGATTGGGTCTTGGGGGTGGCGCGGTTCACCTCGTCCGCGAGCACCAGGTGAGCGAAGATCGGGCCCGGTCGGAACTCGACCTTCGCCCGGCCCGCTTCGTCGTGCATCAAGGTCTGGCTGCCGGTGATGTCGGCGGGCATGAGATCGGGCGTGCACTGGATGCGAGCGAAGTCGAGATCGAGCGCCTCGGCCATGACCCGCACGAGCAACGTCTTCCCGAGGCCGGGCTGGCCTTCGATGAGGACGTTGCCGCGGGCGCACAGCCCGAGGATCGCGCCTCGGACGAGCGGGGTCTGACCGAAGAGGCGCTTCTCGATCTCTCGCTCGAGGGCGGCGAGAGCGCGCTGGGCAGTGGCGACGCGCTCCTGGGCGATCTCGGCCTGTACGTCGCGGGGGGGATGAGCAGCGGTCATTGGGGTCGAACGGCCTCGAAGTAGTGACGGATGTAGTCGCGACGGGTGAGCGGAATGGCTTCCGACTTCATCGTTCCTTCCGCGATCGACTCGTACTTGCGGTGGACGTCTCCGTAGTTGCCGTTGTCGTCACCGCCTTGCATGTATCGACCGATGGCGCCCACCGCGCCCGGCAGCGCGCCGCGCCGCGCGACCCGAACCTGCTCCGAGGGGACGCGCCTCGTGAACGGATCGCGAGGATCGCCGGCGCGGTTGGAGGGGCCCCCGCCCTGATCCTTTCCCCCGGATCCATCCCCCTGATTGTCGGGGCTGCCCGGGTGATGAGAAGGATCGTGACCGTCCGCCGAGCCGCCGCCGGCGCTCGGGTCCTTGCCTTTGCCGGAGGGATCGCCCGCGCCCTTTCCTCCTTGGCCCGGGTCTTTGCCCTTGCCGGAGGGATCGTTGCCGGCGCTCTTGCCGGTGCCCGACTTGTCGCCGCTGCCCTTGTCGCTGCCGCCGCCGGGATCCGACGAAGGATCGCCGCCGGGCTGCTTCCCGGCGCCGGAGGCGCTGCTCGGATCGGCGGCGCCGCGCTGTTGGTTGAGCGTCGCGAGCTGCTTGCCGCGAATGTCCCCAAGCCCGGAGAGCGCCTGGTCGAGCGAGCTGGGGCTCTTCTTCGCCATGTCTTCGACCATCTCCCGCAGCTTGCTCTTCGCCGCGGAGGGCTCGCCCTTGTCCCAATGTTGGGAGGCCTTCCCCGCGAGGTCGCGCCAATGGGCGAGATCCTTCGGATCGACGCTCTTGTTGCCCTTCTTGCTCGCGTTGTCGCCGAGCGCCTTGGCGAGGGAGCTCGCCATCTGCTTCAGGCCCGCGTCGGACTCCGTCTTCGCGCGCCGCGCGAGCTCGTCCGCCATCGCCGAAGCGGTGTCGGAGTCGCCGCGATCGATCGCGTCCGCGAGCTGCTTGGTGATGGTGTCGAGCGGCTGCGGCTGGAGGGCGGGCGGATCGAAGAGGCCGCCTTGATCGCGGGCGTCCTGCGCGAGATCGCGCAGCGCCTGCTCCGCCGCAGAGAGGTGGCCGGTGCTCCCGCTCGCGCCCTTCTTGGCCGCGTCGAGCTCGCGCCGCGCCTGCGAGAGCTTCCGCTTCGCGGAGTCGCGCAGCCCCTTCTGCTTCTCCAGCTCCTCGAGCTGTTGATCGAGCTGCTTGAGCTTCTCGCGCTCTTCCTTGGAGAGCTTGGCCTCCGGCGTCTGCTCTTCGTCCGCGTCCGCTTGCGCGTGTCGCCGATCCCCGAACATCCCCTTCGGCAGCACCGTCTCGGGGACGAGCACGATCGCCCCGAGGATCCCGGCGAGGACGATGATCGCCACCGTGTAGGCCGTGCTCGGCCGCAGCTTGCGGATCGGGGCGGGAATGGAAGCGGTGAACGCGCGCGCGCGCCCCAGCACCGCCGTCGTCATGCCCGGGCCTCGCTCCGACCGATCGGCCGACCATCGATCGGAGGGCCCTCGATCCGAGGCGCCCTTGTGCTCCGCCTCGATGCTGAGCGCGGTCGCGAGCAGATCACTCGTCGCGTGCTTCTCGTCGAGCGCGCGGGCGAGCACCTCCGGCCGCGTCCGGCGGCGGAGATACCGGAGCGCCCCATCGACGGCCACCGCGAGAACGAGCGCGAGCGACCCGTACAGCACGATCGTCGGCAGGATGTGGACACCAGGGAGCACCCGCGGCCATCGCAGGCCCACGCGCCGGAGCAAGTCGGGAGCCTTGAGGATGGAGCCCGCCGCGAGCCCGATCAGCAGCCAGGCGCTCGCCGCCTTCGCGAGCACCGAAAGGAGCGTGCGCTGATTCCTCGTCCGGGCCCACGCGTTGATCGTCTCGGTGATCGACTGTTCCATCCCCGTCTCGCCACGTCAGCGTAGTGCACTTCGTGCCCAGAGGCACTCCGTAGACCCGCTCGACGCCATGTGCTCGCAGCCTTGGTCCACTCCGACCGGGACCGGACTTCTACGGCCCGGGCGGGACGCCTATTCCCTCTCGGCCCCGAGCTCGGGGGCGACATGGATCTCGAGCACCCCTTCCTCCGAAGGGACACCGACGCGCAGCGGAAAACCGTAGTGGCCCGTCCCCCGATGGACGTAGAGACGATTGGTTCCTTGGCCCCAGAACCCGTGATCGGGGATCTTCGTGAGGAGCGAGACGAGGGTCCACGGAAGTCCGAGCGACACCAGGCCGACCTGTCCGCCGTGAGTGTGGCCCGACAGCACGAGGTCCGCCTCCCCGTCCGCGAGGTGTCGGAACGCGCCCGGGTCGTGCAGGAGCACGATGCGGAGGTGGCCGTCCGGCCGGGGATTCGCCGAAAATACCCGCTTCATCTTCGCGGCACGATCGCGACGGGTGAAATCGAGGCCGACGATCTGCACGGGCCCCGCCTCCGTCTCCACCGCGCAAGCTTCATCGATGAGGTAGCGAACGCCGGCCGCCGCGAGCGCGGTCGCGATGGTGTCGATGGCCTCGAAGTCGTGGTTGCCGCGGCACGCGAAGACGCGCCCTTCCATCTCCGCGAGCGGAGAGAGCGCCCGCGCGAGCGCGCCGGGAGCGTGATGGGCCTCCATCGTGAGCAGGTCACCCGTCAGCAGGACGAGATCGGGCTTCGCCCGCACGGCGCGCTCCGTGATGCGTCGGAGACGTGCCTCGCTCATGAACGGGCCCAGGTGGGGATCGGTGATCTGGACGATCCGGAGTGGCCGCGCCACCCGCTCGTCGCCGTGCGGCGCCCGCGCGAGCGCGCCCCGAGGGACGCGATCGATCGTCAACCGCACCGTCCCGGGGAAGGTCGTGAGGCTCTGGACGACGCCGACCCCCGCGACCGCGAAGGGAACGAAGATCGCGGGGGCGGCGTAGCCGAAAGCAGCGGCGATCGCCCATGGAAACGCCAAGAACGTGCCCGCCGCGAACGCGCTCGCCGGGATGCTGACGAGAGAACGATACACGATGCCACGCAGCTTGGACCGGACCAGGAGCGCGAAGTGAACGAAGACCGTCGCTTGGAAGTACAAGGCGACCGGCGTGAGTGCGCCGAAGCGTCGCGCGATCGCCACCGAGACGAGCGTGTGCACCCCGAGCACGACCCCGACGAACGTCGCGTAGAGACGTCCGCGCGTGAGCGCGACGAAGGCGACGAGGGCGAAATAGGCCGCCGCGGTACCGATGGAGAACGCGACACTCAATGGGGTCGCGAAGCATACTCGAGCATCGCCCTCCGCGCCGCCGCCAGGCGCCCCCTCGGGGCCGAGATCACAAGTCCTCCACCGCGGCGCACATCCATGCAATGGTGCAGCATGATTCTCGGGGGGAACCAGGTCCGTCGGCTGCTCGGTCTCTTGGCGATCGCGATCGCGGCGTGCGGAGACGACACCGGCAGCGGCGCGCAGTCGGGGGGCGGAAGCACGAGCTCGTCGGGAGGCGCAGGCGCTCCGGAGGGCGGAGGGGGCGCGGGGGCAAACGGGGGAGCGCCGTCCACCGGGGGGATGGGCGCGGGCGCGACGGGCGGGATGACGTCTCAAGGAGGAGGCGGCACGTCGAGCGCGGGCGGCGGTGGCAATGGCGGCACCGGAGGCGTGGCCAGCACCGGCGGCGGCGGCAATGGCGGCGCCGGAGGCAATGGCGGCACGGCCAGCACCGGCGGCGGTGGCAATGGCGGGATGGCGAGCACCGGCGGCGGCGGAATCGCCAACACCGGCGGCGGCGGCAATGGCGGCGGCGGAATGGCCAACACCGGCGGCGGAATGGCCAACGGCGGCGGCGGAGCAGGCGGAGGCTCCAATGACTGCAATGGAGATCCCGCCGGCGGGGCAGACTTGCCCGATGTCGTCACGAACGTCCCCGGGGTCACGGTGGCCACCCTCGCCGGCTCGGACACCGCCGGGACGGCGGACGGGCTCGGCCCTCTCGCGCAGTTCAACAACCCGGTGAACGTCGAGATCGACGAGAACGGCGACCTGCTCATCGCTGATTTCGACAATGGCTTCATTCGGAGATCGACCCCGACGGGGGACGTCTCGACCGTCACCAACGAGGTCTTCTTTCAGCGGCCGTTCGGGCTCACGCTCGGCGGGAGCGGTGAGCTCCTCGTGGAGACCGACTTCGACGAGCTCGGCCTGAACGGGGGCCCCGATGGCGGGGTGATCTGGAGCGTCACCACCCTCACCGGCACGCCCACCGCCCTCGCGACCCACGCCGGTCGGCCGCGCGGAATGGCGCGCCTCGGGAGCGGCCTCGTCGTCGTCTCGGACATCCTGCGGCACGACGTGCGGCTCTTCGATCCGTCACTGGGGACGTTCGCGCCGCTCGCGGGCACCGCCGCTTGTCCCGCCTTCGCCGATGGGACGGGGGCCGATGCGCGCTTCAATCGCCCCTACGGCGTCGCCGTCCTTCCATCGGGAGAGATCCTCGTCGCGGATCAGGACAACCACCGCATTCGCAAGATCACGCTCGCGGGCGAGGTGACCACGTTCGCGGGCGACGGCACCCCCGACATGATCGATGGCCCCGTCGCGTCGGCACGATTCAATGCTCCCCAGGATCTGGCCGTCGACGCGGCCGGCAACGTCTACGTCTCCGACGTGGGCAACCACCGCATTCGCCGGATCTCGAGCGCGGGCGACGTCGAGACGATCGCGGGGGACGGCACGGCCGGCTTCGCCGACGGGGCGGGGGAGACGGCAGAGCTGTTCGGGCAAGAGGGCCTCGCCGTGACCCCCGACGGCACGACGCTCTACGTCGCCGACGGCACGAACGGCGAGCCCCTCGCCTTCCACCGCATCCGCGTCATCACCATCCCTTGATTGGCCTCGGCGCGTGCGTCATCGGGCCGCGCGCGCCCGGTCAATCGCCGCAGAGGGACGCGTTGTCGGCGCAGGCCTGATCGAAGCAGGCCTTGTAAGCGTCGACGGCCTCCTCGCACGTCTCGCGTGAGGTGCACGCGTCCGGCGCGTCGACCTCGCACGCGGTGGCGGCGTCGAGCTCCTCCCGACATCCGGCCGCGTCCGCGAGCGACTCGCTGTTCGCGCACTCCGTGCCGCAGTCCACCTGGGGCGCGCCCGGGCACGAGCTCTCTGCTTCGCAATGCTGCTCGCACGGGGTCGAGCAGCCGAGCACGCCGAAGGCGAACGCGAGGCCGATCCGGAGATTCACGGGAGCTTCCGGGTCGGAGGGGGGAGGTTCACGGCGGGCACCCTCCAGATGCGCTCCGCATATTCGCGGATGCTGCGGTCGGAGCTGAAGGGCCCCATCCCCGCTACGTTCGCGATCGAGAGGCGGGTCCACCGCTCCGTGTCTCGGTACGCTTCGGAGACCAAGGACTGACACTCGATGTAGGCGCGGAAGTCCGCGAGGACCATGAACGGATCCTTCTGACGTAGGTTGTCCACGATGGGCTTGAAGAGATCGGGCTCGCTCGGAGACACCAATCCGTGCTCCACCGCGTGGAGCAGCTCTGCGAGCTCCCTGTCGCGGGCGAGGACCTCGGCCGGGGAGTAGCCGCGCTGCTGCCAGTCGGAGACCTGCTCCGCCGTCAACCCGAAGAGGAAGAAGTTCTCGTGGCCGACCGCGTCGCGGATCTCCACGTTGGCCCCGTCGAGCGTGCCGATCGTCACCGCGCCGTTCATCGCAAACTTCATGTTGCCAGTGCCGGACGCCTCCTTCCCCGCCGTCGAGATCTGCTCGGAGAGCTCGGCCGCCGGATAGATGCGTTGTGCGTTCTTGACGTTGAAGTCCGGCACGAAGACCAGCCGCAGCACCTTGCGCGCGATCGGGTCTCGCTCGATCGCTTCTCCGATGCCGTGGAGGAACCGGATGATCAGCTTCGCCATGTGATAGGCGGGGGCGGCCTTGCCTGCGATGAGGATCGTCCGCGGCGTCAGATCGGTTGCGCCCCGCCTCACCCGGTCGAAGAGCCAGAGCGCGTGGAGGGCGTTGAGGTGCTGGCGCTTGTACTCGTGGATGCGCTTGCATTGAGCGTCGAAGAGCGAAGCCGTATCGACACCGAGGCCGCGCTCCGCCACCAGCCATTTCGCAAATCGCTCCTTGTTGGAGCGCTTGATGGCCCGCCACTTCTCGCGGAACGACGCGTCGTCTGCGAATTTATTGAGGTCCTTCAGCCGGTCGAGATCCGTGAGCCAGCCCGGCCCGAGCGCCTCCGTGAGGAGGTCGGAGAGCCCGTGGTTCGCGAGCGCCACGAAGCGCCGCGGGGTCACCCCGTTCGTCACGTTGGTGAAGCGCTGCGGGTACATCTCGGCGAAGTCTCGGAGCACCGTCTCCCGGAGGAGGCGAGAGTGGAGGGCAGCCACGCCATTGACGGTGTGGCTCGCGACGGTGGCGAGGTGAGCCATCCGAACCATCTTGTCGCCGCGCTCGTCGATGAGGCTCATCCGGCGAACGCGATCCTCGTCGCCGGGGAACTTTTGCCGCACCTCTTCGAGGAAGCGACGGTTGATCTCGAACACGATCTCGGTGTGCCGAGGGAGCAATCGGGAGAAGAGGGGGAGCGGCCACACCTCGAGGGCCTCGCTCATCAATGTGTGGTTGGTGTACGAGACGGTGGCGGTCGTGATGCGCCAGGCCTCGTCCCAATCCATTCCGTGCTCATCCATGAAGAGCCGCATCAGCTCGGGGACGGCCAGCGAAGGGTGCGTGTCGTTGAGCTGAATGCAGAACTTCTCTGCGAAGCGATCGATTGTCGTCTTCTGGAGGAGCAGGCGGATGCAGTCCTGCAGCGCGCACGTGACGAAGAAGTACTCCTGCTCGAGGCGCAGCTGTTTCCCGGCCGCGCTCTCGTCGTTGGGATAGAGGACCTTCGTGATGTTCTCGCTGCGTATCTTGTGCTCGACCGCGCGCCAGTACTCCCCCACTTGGAACGCGCCCAGGTCGAACTCCTCCGCCGCCACCGCCGTCCACAATCGGAGGAAGTTGGCGGTCGCGGTGCCGTGGCCGAGCACAGGGGTGTCGTAGGGGACGCCGAGGACGACGCGCTCCGGGATCCATTTGACCCGGAAGCGTCCGCGGCCGTCGACGCCGTGCTCCGTCCTGCCCCCGAAGCCGACGACGTGCTCGATCTCGTAGCGCCGGATCTCCCAAGGGTTGCCCAGGCGCAACCATCGATCGGTGCGCTCGACTTGGTATCCATTGCGAATGTCTTGATCGAAGATGCCGAACTCGTAGCGAATGCCGTGGCCGATCGCGGGGAAGTCGAGCGTGGCGAGAGAGTCCATGAAGCAGGCGGCGAGACGGCCCAAGCCGCCATTGCCGAGGCCGGGCTCCTCCTCGTGCTCGATGAGCTCGTCCAGATTGAGACCGAGGCCGGCGACCGCCTCCCGGACCTCCTCCGTCAAATCCAGATTCAACAGGTTGTGAGCGAGCTGGGGGCCGAGCAGGTACTCCGCCGATAGATAGACGACGGTTCGATGCTCGCCCTCGAGGTACGTCCGCGCCGATTGAATCCAGCGCCTCAGGAGGCGATCTCGAATGAGAAACGCGAGGGCCAGGTAATGGTCGTTGCGCGTGGCGACACCCGGGAACTTCGCGAGCTCGAAGAAGAGCTTCTCCTTGAAGTCACGGCGAATGGCGGCGGGATCCCGACCGAGTACGATGTCTTCGTCGCTCACGACGCGCTCCTTTCGAATCCCCGCGAAGCTACGGGGTGGGCCGCGGTCCGTCAAACGTTCCCCGGATGGCCCGCCCTTCGACGCATCTCGTTCACCTCGACCGCGCGGCCCCGAGACGCGCCGCACATTTCTGTAGGCAGCGCCTCGCCGTTCTTCGTAGCGTTTCGTTCATGACTTCGACGGGCGGCACGGGGAAATCCACGGAGGCGGTCGATGGAGCGCGGGACGACGCGGGGCTCCGGATCCCCGGGTCGAGCAAAGGGGCCCGTGGCAAGAAGGGTCGCCCCACCGAGGAAGGCGACATCGCCCCCATCCTCACGGAGGGCGGTATCGCCGCCGATCGCGTCGAGACCGCGACGGTGGCCGCGCTCGAGGAGAAGGGCGCCGCCATCCGGGACGTGCTCGCCGGCACGACGCCCGAGGACGCGGCCCGCATCCTCCGGGACGTCCTCGACGAGAGCACGAAGCGACACAAGGCGCGCCGCGAGGCCGACGAGGAGCTCAGCCCCGCCTGGAAGGATGGCGGTTACCCATATCGCTATTTGCTCTCCCGCAAGTCCTACGAGCGCCAGAAGTACGGTCTGCAAGTGGAGCTGCTCAAGCTGCAAGCGTGGGTGAAGGAGACGGGCCAGCGCGTGATCGTCCTCTTCGAGGGGCGCGACGCGGCCGGGAAGGGGGGCGCGATCAAGCGGGTGATGGAGCACCTCAATCCTCGCGGCGCGCGCGTCGTCGCCCTCGAGAAGCCATCCGTCCAAGAGCGCGGACAATGGTACTTCCAGCGCTATGTGCAGCACCTCCCGACCGCGGGGGAGATCGTCCTGTTCGATCGGAGCTGGTACAACCGCGCCGGCGTGGAGCGGGTCATGGGCTTCTGCACCGACGCGGAATATCAAGAGTTCATGCGTCAGGCGCCGGAGTTCGAGCGGATGCTCGTGCGCCAGGGGATTCACCTCTTCAAGTTCTGGTTCTCGGTGAGCCGGAGAGAGCAGCGCCGTCGATTCAAGGAGCGCGCGGTCCACCCCCTGAAGCAGTGGAAGCTCTCTCCGATCGACAAAGCCTCCCTCGACAAATGGGACGACTACACCCGCGCGAAGGAGGCCATGTTCTTCTACACGGACACCGCGGACGCCCCGTGGATCGTCGTGAAGAGCGACTGCAAGAAGCGAGCGCGCCTGAACGCGATTCGCTACCTCCTCCACCGAATGCCCTACGCCGCCAAAGACCAGGACCGCGTAGGGAACGTCGATCCGCTCCTCGTGGGGAGGGCTCAGGTCATCTACGAACGGGGGGAGCAGCTCCTCGCCCTCGCTGGCGGCGGCTGAGTCACCGGCCGACGCGCTTCGTGTAGAGGCCTGTCCACTCGGGGACGCGAGCCCAGCCTCGAGCCCGGATGCGCGCCCCCATCTCCGGGCCGAAGAAGAACTCGAGGGCGCGCGCCGCCTCCTCCGGAGAGGACAGTCGATAGTCGGTGCGGAGGATGCGACGCTCGAAGCCGAGGTCCTCGACGAGGAACCTCAAGAGCTCGTAGAAATCCTCGCGCCCGTCGGCGCCGTCCACGAAGAGCGGCGCTTCGACGCCGGTGCCGTGGGTCTCGAAGAGGGCGATCGCGCCGCCTGGCCTCACCACCCGCTCGAGCTCTGCGACGCCGCGGCCGACCTCCGATCGCCACGTCTGTGGCTCGAAGGTCCGCTGGTGACCGAAGACCCACCCCGCGACCCCCAGGTCGGCCGTCGCGTCCCCGAAGGGCAGCGCCCCCAGCGACCCCGACACCAGGCCCGAGGCGTCCCCTCCCAGCGCCCGAACCTTCGATATGGCGATTCGGAGCATCGCCTCCGCCGGCTCGACCCCGAACACCCGCGCCCCCCGGGCGACGAGCTGTCGCGTGATGCGCCCGGTGCCGATGCCGACCTCGCAGACATTGGAGCCGGAGAGCGGCGCGAGCGCGGCGAGGGAGCCGATCACCTCGCCGTCGACATCCTCGACCTCGACCATTCGATCATAGTCGTCGGCGCGTGTCTCGTAGATGGCCCGATAGTCGGTCATGGGCGTCGCCATTAACACGGACGTGCGCGCGCCACCCTGGCACGGGCGTCGCTACCGAGGTGGTGTGATGTTCGCCGTCGCAGAAGCCCTCGTCGCGTTGTCCGTCTCCGTCACAGTGGCGCATTCGGGGGCGCCCGACCGGCGCGCCACGCCCGCGTGCGTGAACGTCTGGACGGAGGCGCGGTACGTCAACTACGCCTATGATCACTTCGTGCATTTGCAGAACGTCTGTCCGGAGGATCACACGTGCACGGTGTCGACGGACGTGAATCCGAAGCCGGCCGACGTCGTCGTTCACGCCCGCGAGCACGTCGAGGTCCTGACGTATCGCGGCTCCCCCGCCCGCACGTTCATTGCGACGGTGACCTGCAACTGATCGTCGGCAATGGCGGCGGGGCAGCGTAAGCTCGCGCCATGGATCTGCGCGGAAAGACGGCGCTCGTGACGGGCGCGAGCAGCGGGCTGGGGGCGGCGTTCGCGAAGCAGCTCGCCAAAGACGGGGCCAACCTGGTGATCACGGCGCGGAGGAAGAAGAACCTCGACGCCCTCAAAGAGGAGCTCGAGCGCTCCCACCGCGTCACCGTCGCGACCATCGAGCTGGATCTCTCGGAGGCGGACGCGCCGGCGCGCCTCTTCCGAGAGGCGGAGGCGATCGCTCCCATCGACGTCCTCGTCAACAACGCGGGAGGGGGGATCCATCAGCGCTTCTTGGACATCGAATGGGATCGCACGCTCCGCCAGATCCAGCTCAACGTCGTGTCGCTGACGGAGCTCACCTGGGCGTTCGGCCGCGCGATGCGCGATCGGGGGACGGGCTACATCCTCAACGTCTCGTCGATCGGGGCGTACACCCCGTCTCCCACGTACGCGACGTACTCCGCGGGGAAGGCGTTCGTGCGCGATTTCTCCGAGGCGCTCGCCTACGAGCTCGCCGGGTCGGGGGTCCGCGTCTGCAGCCTGTGCCCGGGCGGGACCATCACCGAGTTCCACCAGGCCGCCGGCCACGACATCAACAAGACGTTCCGCTCGACGTTCCAATCCGCGGACGAGTGCGCGGCGGTCGGTCTCGCCGCTCTGTTCGCCGGCCGCCGCAACGTCGTGAGCGGGCTCCTCAACAAAGTCATGATGTGGTCGCTCCGCTTCACCCCGCGGCGAGTCATGATTTGGACGGCGGCGAAGACGATGGGGGAGCCGAAGGAGCCCGCGAGGTTCTCGGGCGGACGCGCCGTCGGCGATCCGTCCGGCGGGTGAAGATGCCGCACCGCGTCCTCGGACGACACCTTGGTTCGCCGCAGCGATGGAAGTAGGCTGCCCGACCCGATGCCCTTCACATTCGACGGCGTGCCCAAGAAGCTCCGCGTGTTGACCCGTCTCCGAGGGCACGACCTGTTGCGCCACTCGCTGCTCAACAAGGGCACGAGCTTCACCGCGAAGGAGCGGCGCGAGCTCGGGCTCGAGGGGCTCCTTCCGAGCGCGGAGGGGAACATCGAGCTCCAGGTGGAGCGCGCGTATCGAGGCATCCTCGAGAAGACGACGCCGCTCGAGCGATACATCGGCCTCGCGTCGCTCCAGGACCGCAACGAGACCCTCTTCTATCGCCTCCTCCTCGCCCACACGGAGGAGCTCACGCCCATCGTCTACACCCCCACCGTGGGCGAGGCCTGTCAGCGATACAGCCACATCTTCCGCCGCGCCCGAGGCATCTGGATCACCCCGGATCACCGGGGTCGGATCGAGAGCGTGCTCGGCAACGCGGCCGGCCGCGATCTGCGATTGATCGTGTGCACCGACAACGAGCGCATCCTCGGGCTCGGAGACTTGGGCGCGGGCGGCATCGGGATTCCGATTGGCAAGCTCTCCCTCTACACGATCGGCGCCGGCATCCACCCTTCCAAGACGCTCGCGATAAGCCTCGACGTGGGGACGGACAACCCCGAGCTGCTCGATGACCCGCTCTACATCGGGTGGCGACACCGGCGGCTGCGCGGGCCCGAGTACGACGCTCTCGTCGAAGAGTTCGTCCACGCGGTGAAGGCGCAGTTCCCCCGCGCCCTCCTCCAATGGGAGGATTTCAAGAAGGGCACCGCCTTCGATCTCCTCGATCGCTATCGGGACGTGCTCCCTTCGTTCAACGACGACATTCAGGGGACGGCCGGCGTCGCGCTCGCCGGCGTCATGGCCGCCTGCCGCGCGAAGGGGGCGCGGCTCTCAGAGCAGCGCATCGTGATCCTCGGCGGAGGGGCGGCGGGGATCGGGATCGCCCGCCAGCTGCGGGACGGGCTCGCGCGCGACGGCGTCGAGGGCGACGCTTTGCGCACCGCGATCGCGATCGTGGACTCGAAGGGCCTCATCGTGCAGGGACGGAGCGACGGCGAGAAGCACAAGGAAGAGTTCGCGTGGCCGCCCGCCATCGCCGACGCCGCCCGCATCCCCGGGTCCGAGCGCGCCAACCTGGCGGCGATCGTAGAGGCCCTCGGCGCGACCGTCCTCATCGGGACGTCGGGGCAACCGGGGATCTTCGACGAGCGCGTCGTCCGCGCGATGTCGAAGTCGACGGAGCGACCGGTGATCTTTCCGCTCTCCAACCCTACGAGCCAGAGCGAGGCCCGCCCCGCCGAGGTCCTCGAATGGTCGGAGGGTCGCGCGCTCGTCGCGACCGGGAGCCCCTTCGGGCCCGCGGTGAGGGACGGCGTCGAGCACCGGTTCTCTCAGGCGAACAACGTCTATGTGTTCCCCGGCGTCGGCTTGGGCGCGCTCGTCGCAGAGGCGAAGGTCGTCACCGACTCCATGTTCACGGTCGCGGCGCGCGAGCTCGCCGCCGCCGTCCCCGCCGCCGATCTGGAGCGCGGGCTGTTGTTTCCGCCCCTCACCGAGCTGCGCGGCGTCACCGCCAAGATCGCGGCCGCCGTCGTCCGTGAAGCGCGCGATCTCGGGGTCGGCAGGGCGATCGACGACGGGGCGATCGAAGCCGAGGTCGACGAGGCGATGTGGTTCCCCGACTATCCGGAGATCGTCCCGGCGTGATCTTCAGGGCACGGGGGTGATCGACTCGACCTCGAGATCGAGCTCGCCGTTCGACCCGAGTCGGAACGTGCCGACCGCTTCGTAGCGACCCTTCGGGGGCGTGCACGTCATCGAGCACTCGTTGCCCGAGCACGTGAAGCGGGTCGGGTTCGACTTGTCGACGAGACGGACGCCCATCAACGGGTTCCCTCGGAGCGACACGGCGGACGCACATCGATTGCAACAGGGCGTGCTCGGGTCGCACTCGAGCTCGGTGCACGTCCGCGACGGCGCGGAGAGGGTGGCCGAGCCGTCGGGCTCGTGGCGAAGGATGAACGCGCCCGCGAAGACCTCTCCGACGACCCTGACCCTCTTGCCATCGAACGAGGCCGCGTCCTTGCCGAGGGTAGCGAAGTCGACGAGGGGAGCCGACGCGCTCGGCTTCGCCGAGGCCGACGCGCTCGGACCGCCGGCCGGGCTCGGCTCGCTGGTGGCGGACGCGCTCACCGTGTCCTGCACCGGCGTCGGAGCGGCCGTCCGAGTCGCCGCCGTCTGCGGGTCACACGCCGCCGCGGCCGCCATCATCGACCCACATACCGCCCAAACCACGACCGACCAAACCTTCATGCTCTCCACCTCCAGAGCCGCGGTGAACTCCGCGGGATGGTCCGTTTACGCCTCTGATTCGGAATCGATCTGACGACGGTGAACGCCTCTCGATCGAGCTTCGTCGGGAATGTCTCTATGCCCCCCGAGCGTCCCTCAGGCGGCGAGATCTCACGGCAGCGGCGCGATCGACTCGACCTCGAGATCGAGCTCGCCCTGGGGGCCGAAGCGAAAAATCCCGATCGCCTCGTAGCGGCCACCCTTCGGCGGGTTGCAAGTCATCGAGCACTCCGAGCCGGTGCACATGAAGCGGTGCGGGTCGGCCTTGTCCACCAAGCGCACGCCCATCAGGGGGATGGTCATGAGGGACACGTCCGAGGCGCAGTGGTCGCAACAGGTGAAGCCCTTGGCGCAGAGGTCCCCGGTGCACGTGCCGCCGGGGGTGGAGAGGGTCGGCACGCCGTCCCGGTCCGTGGTGAGGGTGAAGCCTCCCGCGAAGATCTCGCCGATGACACGCACCCGCTTGCCGCTCAGCTTCGGAGCGTCCTTCGCGAGGGTGGAGAAGTCGAGGAGAGGGACGTCCTTCGCCGGAGCGGGGGCGACCTTCGCGGACGCGCTCGGCGCCGCCGTGACGCTCGGCGTGCTCGACGCGAGGTCGCTCGCCGTCGGCTCGACGCTGGAGGGCGCGGCCGAGCGCGTCGCCGCCGTCTGCGGATCACACGCGGCCGCCGCCGTCACGAGCGCCGCCCAAACCGACCAAACCGCCACCGACAGAACCTTCATGCGCAGAACCTCCAGCCCCGCGTGAAAATTCGCGGGATGGTCTGGGGTACGAGCGCGCGCGCGATTCGATCTGCTCGACGCGCCTCATTGCGGCGGGGGGATCACCGCTTTGGTCCATTGAGGACTGACGTACTGCGCGCTCAGCGTCTGCCCGGGAATCCAGAAGGGGGCGGCGCTCGGGTCTTCGCTCCCCGCGGCGAGGGCGGCGCGATCGATCGCCATGACCCAGAGCTGCTTGCATTGGCGCTGACCTTGGACGAGCGAGCACTGCGCGTTCTCGGGGCTCGCCGTCGTCAGGCGATGTCCGTAGGGACGCTCGGAGGCGTACGCGAGCCACATGTATTTGTCTCCGACCGTCGGCGCCCATTGGGGCCACGTGCTGCTCAGCTGGGTGCCGGGGCCGTTCGACCCTTTCACGAGCTCGATGACCGCCTCGTCGCTCCTGCGCACCAAGGCGATCTGACCGCTCAGGTTCAGGAGCGAGCTCTGCGTCTTGAGCGACCACCACCCGCTCGAGCGGGTGAACGCCACCGCCGTCCCATCGGGAGAGATCGTGGGCAGGAAGTCGTTCTCGGCGGTGTCGGGGTTCCCCCCCGCCGCCTGCACGAGGACCTTCGCGTCGCCGAACGTGAACGACTGGGTGGCGGCGGAGTAGCTCACCGACATCTCGACGATGGACGCGTTCACCACGTCGTCGCCGATCTCGCGCACGTAGTTGGCCGCGCTGTCATAGGCGATGAACACGACGAAGCTCCCGTCGGGGGACCAGTCCGGCATCAACGTGGAGGGCATCCCCACCGTCGTAAGGGCGTCCGCGAGGTTCGACCCGAGCGGTTGGTTGGTGTCGGGGTCGACGATCTCGAGGCGCGTCGTGCCGGGGGCGTTCTGGGCGACGTCGTCGGGGACGGTGAGGAGCATCGCCGCCTCCGTGGTGTCCTCGAGGGGATTGAAGGTCGCGTAGGTGCCGCGAACGCCCGCCGCCGGCGCGACCTTCGATTGGAAGGTCATCGAGCCCGCGTCATAGGCCAACGTGCCAATCTGGAAGCCAGCGCCATTGAACGAATAGGCGAAGCGCTTGCCGTCGCGCGAGATGCGATGGCAACCGGAGCACGGCTGACCCGGCGCGAGCGCGGGGCTATCCGTCGGCAGGGCAATATCCGTCCCGGCGATGATATCGAGGACCCGGAAGCTCCCCGTCGAAGATTGCCATACATAAATGGCGGAGTCGTCGATGCCGTCGGCGCTGATCGTCATGGTCCGCGGCGCGCCGAGCCGCCGCTGCCCACCCGCGCCGAGCCCCTCGACCTCGATGCGAATGGGCTCGTCGGGGGCGGTCTCTCGCAGCGACGCCCAGAGATCGGGGGGGAACGCGAGCTCGCGGGAGGACGTGTAGAACGAGACGTCGAGCACCGCCCCCGCGGTCAGGTGCACTCGATACGCGGCGTTGTCGGAGGCGAGGGACCATTGCGCCTCGATGGGAGGGATGTTCCCCGGCAGCACCACGCCGTCCTCCGGATACTCGAGAGCGGGAGCGTTCTCGGGGGTCGGGTCCTCGGTCGCGCTCGCGAACTGATCGGGCAGCGTCGGATCGTCGCCCGGCATGACGACGTCTCCCACGAGCTTCAACGTCAGGTCGGCGGACGCGGTCGCTTCCATGAAATCAGCGTTTACCTTCGTCACCCCGCCGACCTTCGCGGGCTGGAAGGTTCCGTCTGTGACCGAGCCCATCGCCTGCGCGTCGAGAGACCACTCCGCCTCCAGCGTGACGTCCTCCTCGGGCGCGCCGGCGACGACGGCGAAGGCTTGGAACGTGATCGGCTCGGCGCCCGTGAGGATGTCGACCTCCGCGACCGCCGAGGAGGGGTCGATCCGCAGCTCGACCGCGGGAGGGGACCCGCCGCTCCCTCCCCCGCCCTCCGCGCTCGCAGCTCCACCGTGTCCCCCCGTCCCCGTGCTATCGCCGCACGACGCGGCCGCGAGCGCGAAGAGGATGCCGAGCCCGGTCGTCATGCGATTGGCGATCATCGGCCCATCGTAGAGGACCGAGCGCCGCCGTGGATCGACGTCAGGAGAGCAGCGTCGCGTGCTGCTCCATCTCGTCGCGGAGCGCGCGGTGGACGGCGGGCGCTACGCGCGCTGCCCTATCGAGATCCATGGGGCTCTTCCCCATGATCGAGAGGACCTCCCCCCGGGGCTCGATGACCCACACCGCCATGCGTCGCTCGAGCCGCCGCACCTCGCGGCGGAGCAGGGTGCGCATCGTGGAGAACATGGAGAGGGGGGCGCTGACGACGGCGACGTCCAAGTCCTTCTCGAGGAGCAGGTCGAGGTGGGTCGCGGACGCCATTCCTCCGTCGACGTAGCGCTTGCCCTCCCAGAGGACGGGCGCGTGGACGGAGGGGACCGCCCCCGAGCAGGTGACCGCCGTGCCCACGTCGATGCTCGGCGCCCCCGGCGCCCCGAACGCGACGCGCTCACCGCTGTCGAGATGGACGGCGGTGATCCAAAGATCGCGCTCTGGCCATTCGCCGCCGAAGACGTTGCGAAGACCGTCCGCTTGCGGTTCGAGCCGCACGCGGCCCGGCGGCAGGAGCGCGGAGACGATGCGGCCCGGCCGCAGACGCGAAGGCGCACGCAGGGCGCTCGCGAAGTAGCGCATCGAGGACGGGCGCGACGACCGCGGCAGGCTCGGATCGGGGGACTTGGTGCACGGGCGTACGTAATGGCGAAGCACGGAGTGCCCCCCGTCGACAGGATGGCCCCCGCTCGCGCGCAGCGCGAGATCCCGCGCCGAGACGCCCGCCCTCAAGAGGGCCCCGACCTGGGCCCCGGCCGAGGTGCCGACGACGAGATCGGCGGTGCGGGCATCCCAACCGGCGACGTCGCCCAGCGCGGACAACACGCCGGCGTGGAACGCGTGCCCGACCGGACCGCCTGCCCCCAGGACCAAACCAACGCGCTTCTTCGGACGGGGAGCGTACGGCATGCGCTCATCGTAGGAGCGGGGCGTGTCAATGAAGTTGTCTACCCCAATTGATCAAAGTGCCTTGGCAATGGGGACGATATGGACCTCCTGCTTCACGGGGTTGAGGTAGACGGCGCCGACGGGCGACCAGTTGCGAATGTCGCCGGTCCATCGTCGTGGCATCCGGCGTTTCTTCGCTGCGCGATAGACGGGCGCGGAAGCCATGAGGATGCCGGTTGCGTCGCGACCGAGGTGGCGCGCACTCGGCGTGACGTAGCGGATGGCGCTATGAAGATGCTCGTCGTTGTACCAGGTAACGAAGCCGGCGACCCATTCGGCGGGCCGCCGCAACGTAGCAAAGGGCTTGCGCGGGAAGCCGGGGCGATACTTGAGAGTACGGAAGAGCGCCTCGGAGAACGGGTTATCGTCGCTCACGCTTGGTCGGCTGAAGGAAGGAACGACCCCAAGGCGTTGCAGCGTCGTACATCGTCGGTTCTTCATCGGGCTGCCGTTGTCGGCGTGGAGCACGAGCTGGTCGGCGTCGACGTGCCATGAGCGGTTGCTTCTCTGACGAGCCTCCAGCGGTTCGGCCGACTCCTCGAACTCGACGCGCCACCCGACGAGTTTTCGGCTGTAGATGTCGACTGCGAGGTAGAGGTAGAAAAACACGCCGTGCATCGGGCTTCGGAGATAGGTGATGTCCCAAGACCAGACCTGGTTCGGAGCGCTCGCCACGTGCTCGTCGGGCCTGCGTCTCGCGGACGCGAGTGTCCTCGATGCTGCCGCCAGCCTCGCGGAGCACTCGGTAGAATGGTCGACTCGCTCGCGATGTACTCATTGCGGTCGGCAAGCAGGGGACGATTCGCCGCGGGAAAGGTTCCGAAACCTGGGCGGTGAGCAGCGTCGAGCACGGCCTGTCGCTCGGCCTCGGTGAGCTTGTGCGCCGGCGAAGTCGTGACGGCGCCCGGTCGTCGCCCACGCCTTCGGCACGCCAGCGGTCACCGTCCGCGGAGTCACGCCGAGTACCTCGGAGGCCTTCAACGCGCGCTCCTGCCGCGACGGATTCGTCGAGGAGATCGAGGATCATTCGTCGCTCTTCTCCGCCGTGTCGTCGTCCCCGTCCCCCCAGATCGCCTGGACTTTTTTGGAGGACGAGAGCGCGGCGGCCTCTGCCAGCGCTCGGTCCTTTCGCCTCACCACGCTCAAGCTCGCGAACGCGCTTGTTCGAAGAACGCTTGTGCGGGCGCGAGCAGACCGTTCCGGAGCGAGGCCGTCGAGGGCCGCTGACCGCCCGCTCAACGTCGCTTCGTGGAGCCCCTCGCGACGGAGGAAGGCCCTTGTTCGAACTGGGCAGGCGGCCCGGCCTCGGTGACGACGCGGCCGCGCCTCCGCCGACCACCTCGGCGCGACGCGCCTCGGCTTCTCCAGGCGAGGGCTGGCGATGTTGGGGGTGTAGATGGCTTGGACATCGAGCCGAGAGTACCCGTGCTCCTCGAAGCCACTGCGACAGCGTCGATTGTCTGATCCCCATCTCCGTCGAGAGGAGTTCGCGCTCATCGCGCGGGGCCCACTATCCGCTGCACCATCTTGGACTTGAATGCTTCGCTGTATTCGGTCACGCTCGGTTCGCTCGCTCCGCCCACCAGGGATGATTGAGGGATTCGAAACATCGATCTTCAGAGATCGATCGATCGGACAACTCCTCTGACACAGGGGGGGAGCGGGCCCCCCTCGCGCAAGCGCGGGCGGGGACTTTGGTGTCAATGGGGCATTCTCGCGCCCACGGGCGAACGTCCATTTGTCATCCTCGTCACAAAGATGAGCCGCGGCGGCCCGCTCGCGCCACCTCCTCGACATGTCGAAGCGATCCGTCGCCCGGTTCTTCACGCTCTGCGCCCTCTCGGCTCTCTCCGCTTGCGACCCCATCGACACGAGCGTCGTCACGGTGGCGGCGGTCGACCGCGCGGCCGTCGATACGACGGGCACCGTGGTCGGCGAAGGCGACCCCGCTCCGACTATCCAGTTCGAGTGGTCCGGCTTCGCCGCGGAGGAGGTCCGGGTAGAGCGGTGCCTCTACGACTGCGAGCATCAGAACGACACGTTCTGCTGGGAGAAGAGCGACGACTACATCGAGCACGTCATTCTCCATCCCGACCCTTCGATAGGGGAAAAGACGTCTTGCGGGTGGGCGATCGGGGCGTGCTCTTCCTTCTACGAGTGCGGCGGGAACAGGGGCCTGGACCAGCGCGAGCTGATCGAAGGGGGCGTCCGCTACGGCGAGCTCCCCGAGGGCTGGTTCGTGGAGCCGGGAGGAGAGCCGGTGCCGCTCGAAGAGGGAGGCATCTACGCGGTAGGGATCTTCGGCCTCGACTGTGATGGAGAGGCCTGCGAGGAGGTCTATGCCTGTCGCATGTTCCGAATGGAGGGCGGCGTCCCCCACATGCTGCAGGGGACCTGACGGGCCCACCGCGTCACTTGCCGTCGCCCGCGAGGATCTCTGCGATGTAGCGGGGGGCGGGAGAGCCGAACGAGAGCAGCTTGTCGTGATAAGCGCGCTCCGTGAACCCCGGCTGGGCCTCCGCCTTCTTCCGGAGCTTCATCATCTGGGTGAAGCCGTAATAATACGTCGTGAGCTGCGCGCTCGTCAGGCGCGCCCTCCGCCATTTGCCGACGGCTTCCCCCTCCTCCTGGAAGGCCTCATCCATCATCAGCGACATCGCCTGCTTCTCCGTCATGTCGCCAGCGTGAACCCCATAGTCGAGGACGGCGTTGCTCGCCATTCGGAGGGCCATCTTCTGGCGCTGCATCCGCACCCGCGGCCCCCCGAAGCCGTGCTTCGCCATGAGCCACTCCGTGTACACCGCCCACCCCTCCACGAAGGCGCCGTGGGAGAACACGGCCCGGAGCTTCGACTCGAACTTGTTGTTGTGCATGAGCTGGAGGAAGTGCCCCGGCATCGCCTCGTGCACCGTCAAGTCGTACAGCATCGAGTGGTTGTATTCGCGGTAATAAGACTCCACGCGCTTCTTCGTCCAACCTTTCGGGGTCGGGGAAATGGCATAGAACGTCTGGGGCTGGGCCTCGAGGGCGCCCGCCGCGTCGCAATAGGCGATGGCGACGCCCCGGCGATACTCCGGCATCTCGATGATCTTGCAGGGCTCGTCGGGGAGCCGGACGAGATCTTTTTCACGCACGAACTTCGTCGCTTCGGTGAGCGTCTTCTCCGCGTCCTTCACGACCGTCGCGTCGTCCGAGCGGTCCTCCGCGAGCTTGTCGAGGACGCGCTTGACGACGGCTCTTCGGTCCGCGTCCGTCTTCGGCTCCACCCAGCGCTTGCCCTTCTCGACGGTGGGCCAGAGCTCCCGCGCCGTCTCGACCATTTCGGTCTGGGTCTGACGGACGAGGGCGAGCGCCTCCAGCATGAGGGCGTTGGCGTCCACGCGGTCGTCCAGCACGAGCCTCAGCTTCTTCTCGAACCGCGCCTTCCCGAGCCGAAAATCGCCGTCGCTCCGAGGGAGGAGGTCCTTCTCGAGGAACTGCTGGAAGTCGCGCAGCGCGGCGGCGGCCGCGCGGGCGAGCCGCTCGACCTCGGCTTGGTCCTTTCCCGCGGCGCGAGCCATGTCTCCGAGCCCGTTCTCGCAGAGGTCGACGAGGCCCTTGTTCTGTTGGATGGCCGTCTCGGTGAAGACCTGGGCCGGGTTCTTCAGGCGCTTCTTCGCTACCTCGATGAGGGCGGGGATGCCGGCGAGGCGGCCCTTGAGAGAGGCCGCGCGCGCGGCCGGGGGCGCGAAGTCGCGGGTGACGAGCGGGTCGAGCCCATCGCCGATCGCGGTCGTGTAGAAGACGGGATCGCTGACGGCCGGCCTCAAGTCGTCGAGCGACATCTGGAGCAGGTCGAGCTGGTTCTCGAGGATCTGGGCGTCGATGCGGTTCTTCTGGGAGAGGGCGTCACGGGCCACGCCTCCGAGCGCCTTGCGGGTCTCGGCGATGAACGACCGCGCCGCCTCGTCGCCCTTTTCGCTCAGGTCCGGCCAACGATCGTCGAAGCGATGATCCCCCGCCTCCGTCGCCCGCAGCGGTTGACTGGCCAGATATCCCTCGAGGAATTTCGCCGCGACCGCCTCGAATGTCGCGTCGGCGGTGGACGCCGCGGGGGGCTTCACCACGGGCTCCTCGCTTGCGACGGCGGTTGGGGTCGGCGCGGATTGAACGGTTTGCCGAGCGGCCGGCGCTTCGGCAGAGCAGCCCAACACGAGGGCACAGAGGACGAACGCATGGCGCACCCACGCGCCTTACCAGGGGCAGGGCCCGGCGAGGAGACAAAGGGCGCGGACCGTCAGGCGCTGCGCCGTTTGACCTTGGGCTCGACGCGCTTGAGGGTCGTGGAGCTCTCGCGCGGCGGCGGGCGGTAGGTCGGATGCTGCGACGGCAGCCCCGACTCGGTCTCGCGGCGCGTGGCTTGGATCAGGCTGTCGAGGTCGACCGATTGCTCCCCGGGGGGAGGCCGGTACGTCGGTCGCTGCGACGGCGGCACCTGCTCCGCTTGCGCGAGGAGCATGCTCGCTCGGCGCTGCGAAGTCTCGAGCCGTAGGTGGAGACGGGTGAGGAGGGCCGCGTCCACACCCGCGACGAGGGCGAGCCGAAGAGCCTGCGTCATCTTCTCCAGCCAGCGCGCCTCGCACGCGGATTGCTCGCCCTCGACGCGCGAGAGCTGGGCAATCGTCTCCTCGGCCACGCAAATGGACTCTTCGATCTCGGCGTGGAGGGTCTTCGCGTCGCGCATGTCGCACCTCGGAACGGGTGAAGCGACACAAACATTTCACCCTCGGGTGGGGCGCGCACGTCAAGAAGTCCCAAAGGGCACGATTCCATCGCCGGACCGGGCTCATGACGACCGCGCGCGACCGGTGTAGGAGGACTCGCATGAACCTTCGATGGTGCGTGATCTCGATGGGCGTCCTCGCCTCGGTCGCATGTGGGGACTCATCCGGGACGGGCGCGGGCGGCGCGGGTCAGGGCGGGGGAGTGAGCGACTGCATCGCCGATCCCTTCTCGTGCCCGAGCGGACAGACCTGCTGGATCGATACCGATCAAACCCACTTCCATTGTTTGAACAGCGGAGCCGGGGTCGCGGGTGACACCTGCAAGAACTTCGTCGGGCAGCCGTCGTGCGAAGACGGGCTCACGTGCTTGCAGCTTCAAGGCGCGGAGTCCGGCGTCTGCACGCCGTTCTGTGATCCGACCGACACCGCCCATGGGTGCTCGGACGGCGAGAGCTGTATTCTCGTGACGCTCGGCGACGCCGAGTATCACGCCTGCCAGCCTCAGACCGGTCAGGGCGGCGGGGGCACCGGGGGCGCCGCCACCGGGGGCGCCCCAGGAGCGGGCGGCGGCTGAGCGCGCGTACCATTCAATGGCACAATCGCCGGCGTGTTCCGGCGGAACACGATTAGCGCGGCCGGCGCCGCTTTCGAGAAGGCCGGTGGCCCTACGATGGCGGGATGCAAACGCACCGCGCGCTTCGACCTTCCATTGCCGGGCTCGCCGTCCTCTCCGCCATTGCATCCATTGCCGTGGCACCGGCGAGCTGCGGCGACGACGCGAGCTCTACGGCGTGCGACACCGCCACCGACGAGGGCTGCCCGACCGGCCAGCACTGCATCGATCGAGGGGGCGACCTGGGGTGCTATTGCGACGTCGACGCCAACACCGGCTGCGACGGCGTCTGCCTCGCCGACCCGGAGGGCGAGCCCGCTTGCTATTGCGACACGGAGACGGAGGCGGGCTGCCCCGCGGGTCAGGTCTGCGAAGAGGTGGTGGGCGGCTATCCAGCCTGCTTTCCCCCCGTCACCGTCACGGGTCAGGTGTTCGATCTCGAGACCGACGACCCGATCGAGGGCGCGCTCGTCGTGGCGCGCGACGCGAGCTTCGCGGCCGTGAGCGGCGTCGCGACGACAGACGCGACCGGCGCATACGAGCTCGCGGTCCCGACCCCACGAAACGAGGATGGGAGCCTCACCGAGCTGCAGATCTTCTTGCGCGCGGACGCGGACGCCTATCTCACGTTCCCGTCTCCGCCACGCAGCGCGCTCCCCATCGACGTCTCCGCCGCGACGGGCACCCCGCCCACCATTCAATCGTCTGCGACCGACATCGGGATGGTCCCCCTCATGGACACGGACGGGCTCGGGACTGTCACCGGCAAGGTGGTGGCGGACGTGCCCATCGGAACCTTGGTCGTGGCCGGGGGGGCCGAGCAAGCGGGGGGAGGCGCGACCGGGATCGCCGATGGCGACGGCACATACACCGTCTTCAATGTCCCGGCGGGGGCGACCACGGTGCGCGGCTACAAGGCGGGGCTGCAGATCGATCCCGCGAGCGCCGAAGTGACGGCGGGGGCCGTCACCGCGGGCGTGGATCTCGTCGCGACCGGCCCCGCGACCGCGGTCGTGAGCGGGAAGATCGATATCGTCAATCCTGGCAATGGCTCGTCCACCTCGGTGATCCTCGCCGTGGACGAGACCTTCATCCCGAGCGCGGCGCGGGGAGAGGCCCCGCCCGGATTGAGGATCGCGCCCGTCTCTGGCGACTTCTCGATCCCCGATGTCCCGGATGGTCATTACGTCGTCCTCGCCGCGTTCGAGAACGACTTCCTCGTGCGCGACCCGGACGTGAGCATCGGCGGCACCGGCCTCGTCCGCATCGCGGTCGCGGGCGGCGACGTGTCGATCGGCGAGACGTTCAAGATCACCGGCTCGCTTGACGACGTCTCTCCGGACGGAGAAGAAGAAGTGACGGGCACCCCCACGTTCCATTGGGCGGACGACTCGGGGGAAGACCATTACGAGGTCCGGGTCTTCGACGCGTACGGCAATCAGGTGTGGGAGGACACGAGCGTGCCGGGCGTGAGCGGGAACCAAGGCGTCTCCGTCACGTACGCCGGTCCCCCGCTGGAGAGCGGCTTCCTCTACCAATTCCGGGCGGTGTCCATCAAACAGAACGGCTCCCCCATCTCCGCGACCGAGGATCTGCGCGGCGTGTTTCTCTATCGATGACGCGTTCGAGACGGAGAGGTCCTTGACGTCTCGCGCCGCACGCGGCACCCACCCCGCATGCGCCTCACGGTCGGAGTCGGTGTCGTCGTCTCGGGTCTCTCGCTGTGCCTTGCGTGCGGGGACGACTCGCCGACCGGAGGCGCCGGTGGTGGAGGCGCGCCGACCCAAGGGGGCGGCGGCAACCCGAGCACTGGCGGCGGTGGAATGGGCGAAGGGGGCGGACTCTCCCCCGGAGGCGGTGGCGCAGGCGGAGGTGAGGCGTGCACCCGCGAGCTCGGCCCCGCCGACGCAGCGCGCGCCGTCGTCGTGGGGCACCTGTTCGCGGAGCCCCCCGACTACGAGATCCTCACCCTCTCGGCGGACGGCACTTTGTCGACGGCGGGAGCCCACTTCGAGATGGGCACGCCCAACGATCACGAGATCGCGTTCACCCCCGACGGTGAGCTGGGGTTCGCCGCCCAGGATGACGGCTCGATTGGTATGTTCCGGGTCGAGGCGGACGGGAGCGTGACCGTGCTCGAGGCCGCGCTCACCGGCGATTACTATGCCGAGTCGGTGACGGTCTCCTCGGATGGGGCGACGCTCTATGTCGTGGACACCAACTTCCCCAAGAACGGGGGAGGGGTCTACGCGATGGCGATCGGCTGCGACGACACGCTCGGCCCCGCCGCCAAGCTGTTCGAGTCGAAGAACGCAGAGATGCTCGTCCCGTTCGGCGACGGCGAGGCCATCTTCGCCGCGCGGGCCGCCGGCGCCGCCTCGCCCGTGCCGTCTCACATCCATCGCATCTCGCTCCCTTCCAGCGTCGACGCGAGCGCGGACGCGTTCGGCGACGACGACGCGCTGATCTCGTGGGCCGCCGTGACCCGAAACGGCAAGCACGTCCTCGTCGGAGACAACTCTGCCTTCGCAGCCGGCCCGAACCGGGTCGGGGTCGTCGAGATCACCGCGAACGGCCTCGAGCCTCGGCAGATCTTCACCGACGTCGACGATCCCTATTCGATCGCGACCTCGCCGTTCGACGACGCGGCCATCGTGACCTCCGGGTTCGGCGACGGGGTCTTCGTCCTCGACTACGATCCTCAGAACGCGGCCTCCCCCTTCGCGGTGCGCGGGGAGCTCGCCTATGCGACGAGCGGTCCCCAGCTCCCGGGGGCGTTGACCATGGTCGAGCGCGGCCCCCTCGACGGCCTCGTCCTCATCGGCGACGTGCGCGGCGTCTATCGGGTCGCGTTCCACCCCGGCGGCGAAGTGCAGGACTTGGACATCGCTTCGCTCGGAGAGGAGAGCGCCGACATCGTGACCGGCATCGGGGTCCAGCCGTGACCGCCGGAGCTACGCTCACTTGATGGTGTATTTCAGATCGAGCTTCTTGCCCGCCCGCTCGACGGTGAGCAGGAAGGTCTTGGCGCGGGCCGAATTCGGATAGGCCTCCAGCAACTGGTCCTCGTCGATCAGCGAATAGCCATTGAGGGCCAGGATCCGGTCCCCCTCCTTCAGCCCGAGCTTCTCCGCCAATGAGCCCGGGGGAATGGCAGGGACGACGCGGGGGCCGGGGGACCGGCCGGCCCCGAAGAACCATGACCACCCCGAGCTCCGCGCCTTGTCGGCCGTCCCCTCCGAAACCTCCCATTCGGATGGCCCGGTTTGCACGGGGGGCTCCGAGGGGGAGAGGACAGGCCGGCGAAACGGCGCCGCGCCCGGGTCGGGGGGAGTGACCACATCCGGGTCGGGATCCTTTGCCGCTTCTCGAATCTCGCCCTTCTCGATGGTGTAGCGGCCGAATCGGCGCTCCTCGTCGCAAGCTCCGATCGCGGAGATCCTCCCCGATATCGAGATGTGTCGCTCGTTCATGGTGATGCGCAGGCCGCGGCTCGCGAGCGTCATGAGCACGTCCCCAAGCGTTGTGGCGGGGCCCACCGGGATCGTGCCGCATTGGACCGAGCGCGCGGCGGTGTGCTTGATTCGAATCTCCTCGGGGTAGGAACGGGAATGCTCGACGAGCACGTCCTCGATGCGTCGACTCGACGAGCTGTCGCCGGACGCGGTAGCGCTCGCGGCGGCGGGGAGAGCCGGCCTGTTCGCGGGCTCTTCGTCATCGACGCGACGTCGCTTCTTCTCTGGCTCGCCGCAGCCGCTCGCAGCGACCACGAGGAGGACGAGGGCGGGGAGCGAGCGCATGAGAGGCAGGAGCATAGCGCGCGGCGCGGACCCGCGGCACGAGCGGACTACCGCATGACGTACTTCAGCTCGAGCGGCTTTCCCGCCCGCTCGATGGTGAGCACGACGGTGCTCGCGCGGATGAGCTTGGAGTAGATGCCGAGGCGCGCTTCGGGCTCCGAGAGGGAGAACCCGTTCGCGGAGACGAGCCAATCTCCCTCTTTCAAGCCGAGCTTTTCAGGGAGGGACCCCGGGGCGATAGCAGGGACCGAGAGGCGCGCTCGTGCCTTCGTCGAGGGCGAGAAGAGAAAGGAGCGCACCCCGCGGCGCGCCGCCTCCGCGGTGAGCTCCGGCAGCTCCCACTCGAGCGGTCCCTTCTGAATGGGAGGCTCCGGCTCCGCGAGCCAATCGGGCCTCGCGCCGGCGGCGCTCGCGCTCCCGCTCGACGACGCGGTCGGGTCCGGGTCGGGGTCGTCGTCTCGGCCCTGGTCTCGGATCTCTCCCTTCAGGATGGAGTAAGGGCGGGTCCGCACCTCGCGGTCGCAGCTCCCGAGGTCGTGGATCGACCGGGAGATGGTCGCCTTGCGGTCATTGAAGACGATCTGCAGGCCCCGCCGGGAGAGCGCCAAGAACAAATCCCCGAGCGACGCGGAGGAGCTCAGCGTGACGGTGCCGCATTGGATGGAGCGAAGGGCCGCGCGCTTGATCTCGATCTCACGGTCGTAGCCGCGAGAGAGCTCGACGAGCGCGTCCTCGATCCGGCGCTCGGCGGCGGACGCGGTCGGAGGCGAGGTCGCCTCCTCGTCCTCCACGCGCGGTCGCTTCTTTTCGTCATGGCCGCAGCCGCTCGAGACGACGAAGGCGACGACCGCAGCCGTGAAATGCAGACGCGGGCCCATGAGAGCGCCGGCAGCATAATGCAAACGCGGGCAGTATCATCCTCGTAATCTGAGGAGCAGAGCGACGAGGCCGTGTGGATCAGGCGCGATATCGCGGGAATGCGCCGGCCTTCAACATGATCGCTGTTTTAGCAGTGTGCTGAAAAATGCGGTCGTCACGCCACTGGGTGGGCAGTTGCTGCTCTTTCACCCCCCCGGCCCCCCTCGCTACGCGAAGGGGGAGTCAAGCCCTGTTTCAAACGGAAAGCGTGCTCGAAAGAATCCGCATCGTCCTCCGACGGATCTCCCCCCTCGCACAGCGAGGGGGGCCGGGGGGGTGAATTGGCAGCCACTCCGGTGCCGAGAGGCATGACGCCGACTCTTTCAGCATCCTTCTGTGGGGGTCGATGTCAAGGCGCACTTCGACGTTTCGCCGCCAGCCTTCGCATCGGGCGTTGGGTTTCAGTCTCGAGACGAGGTTTGGGTTGTCGCGGTCCCAGTTCGAGTGCGGAGCCGTGAAG
>JBGAID010000159.1:0-12730 GCA_044225865.1 Polyangiaceae bacterium
GGCGAGGAGCCTCGCCGAGCGGGAGCGGGCGGCGGCGGACGAGCGCTACCGGTCCATCATCGAGGCGACCAACGAAGCGGTCTGGCTCCTCGACGAGGGCGGACGCATCAGCTTCGTGAACGGACGCGTGGCCGACCTCACGGGCTACCGATCGCACGAGCTCGTGGGCCGCCCGATCCTCGACCTCGTCCGCCCCGAGCACCGCGCCCCCTTCTCCCAGCTCCTCCAGGCGAAGGCGGCGCTGCGGAGCGACCAGCGCGAGCTCGCCGTCCAAGGGCCGGACGGTAGCGAGCGGTGGCTGTTGGTCGACACCGCGCCGTTCCCCACCCCCGACGGGAGGCGCGAGACGCTCGTGACGGCCATGGATGTGACGGCGCGGCGGGCGCTCGAGGAGCAGCTCCGCCAATCGCAGAAGATGGAAGCGGTGGGCAGCTTGGCGGGGGGGATCGCCCACGACTTCAACAACCTGCTCTCTGTCATCCTCAGCTACAGCACGTTCATCCTCGAGGAGGTCCCCCCCGACCACCCGCTGCGCTCCGACGTGGAGGAGATTCGGCGGGCGGGGGAGCGGGCGACCGCCCTCACCCGGCAGCTCCTCGCGTTCAGTCGCCGGCAGCTGCTCGAGCCCCGCAACATCGATCTCCACGAGATCGTCCTCGGGCTCGAGCGCCTCCTGCGACGCGTGCTGGGAGCGGACCTCGAGCTCGAGATCGCCGATGGCCCGCCGCTCGGCGTCGTCCGCGCCGACCCGAACTCGATGGAGCAGGTCCTCGTGAACCTGGTCGTCAACGCCCGCGACGCCATGCCCGAGGGTGGGAAGGTGACCCTCACGCTCGCGAACGCGGAGGTCTCCGCGAGCGACGCGGCCGCTCACTCCGATCTCTCGCCCGGCCCCTATGTCGTCTTGGCCGTCACCGACACCGGCACCGGCATGGACGAGCCCACCCGAAAGAAGATGTTCGAGCCCTTCTTTACGACGAAGGAGCGGGGCAAGGGCACCGGCCTCGGGCTCGCCACCGTCTTCGGGATCGTGAAGCAGAGCGGCGGTCACATCCGCGTCGACACCGCCGTCGGCCGGGGCACGACGATCGAGGTCCATCTGCCGCGCGTGCCCGCCGCCGCCGACGTGCTCGCCCCCCCGAAGGCGCCCAACGACAAACTCCGAGGCAGCGAGACCATCCTGTTGGTGGAGGACGAGGAGCAGGTCCGGATCACGATGAGGACGGCCCTCCGACGCTATGGATACGAGGTCCTCGACGCGGAGGACGGCGCGGCCGCCCTCGCGGTGAGCGAGGCGTTCGGGGGTCGGATCCACGTCCTCGTGACGGACATCGTCATGCCGCGGGTGGGAGGAGCCGAGCTCGCGGCCCGCCTCGGCAAGTCCCGTCCCGACATGGGCGTGCTCTACGTCTCGGGGAACACGGAGCCCTCGTTGGTGCTCCACGAGCCAGCGCAGGCGCGGGTCGCGTTCCTTCAGAAGCCGATCGTGCCGGAGATGCTGGCCACCAAGGTGCGAGAGCTCGTCGAGAGCGTCTGAGGCACGCTCGCCGAGGAGATCGAACCGCTCCGTCGAATCGGTCGCGCGAGCTCAGCTCGCCGTTCCCGGGACGTCGCTCCGCGCGGCCGCAGAGGCGCGGGCGCGGTCGGTCGCGAGCGCGACCGCGAGCACGCTCTGAAAGACGTGCTCGGCGGTGACGAAGCCCACCAACCGGTCCTCTTCATCGTACACGCCGGCCACCGCGCTCGGCCCGTGCGATAGGCGCTCGAGGACGACGCTGACGGGAGCGCTGACCGGCACGCGCAGCCAGGCCCGGTCCATGAGCCCCACAACCGAGAAGGGATGCCTCGACTCGAGGTGCTCGACGAGGCGCCTGCGCGTCGCGACCCCGACGAGCTGGCCGCCGACAGCGACGGGGAACACCGTCTGGCCACTCGTCATCAGGAGGGTGGGCAGCTCGTCGCGGTCGGTGCGCAGCTCCAGGACGACGGACCCTCGCTCGCACGCCTTCCCCGCCGAGAGGCGCTCGAGCACGGGCATGACCGCGGCGCGGACCGCCGCGCCGCGCGCGGAGAAGAAGAGAAAGACGGCGACGATCGCGAGCATCGCCTGGCCATAGACGATCGCGGCCACGCACAGGGCGGCCGCCCCGATCTGCCCGACGATCGCGGCCACGCGGGTGCTCCTGTCTCCGTCGAGCCAGAGGGACAGCAGGGCTCGAAGCGCCCGGCCGCCGTCGAGCGGGAAGAAGGGCAGCAGGTTGAAGAGCGCGAGGGCGAGGTTGTTGAACAGCAGCAGGGTGAGGAGGGCGGGGACGCCCGGCTCGAACGTCATCGAGATCGGGCCCGAGAGCGCCCCGGAGGCGTGGCCCGCGAAGAGCACGCCGCCAAGGACGAACGCGATCGCGAGGTTGACGAGCGGCCCCGCGACCGAGATGGCGAGCTCGTGAGAGGGCCGCGCCGGCTCGCGATCGAGCTCCGCCACCCCGCCGATCGGGAGAAGGACGATCTGCCTCGTCCCGATCCCGAAGCGGCGGGCCATCAGGGCGTGGCCGAGCTCGTGGAGGAGCACGCACCCGAACACGGCGAGGGAGAGCACGGCCCCGAACGCCGCGCCCCGCGCCCCGTACTTCGGATAGAAGGCGAGGGCTCCAATCAGGGGGACGACGAGGAACGTCGCGTGGGCGCGCACGTCGATCCCCGCGACTCGGCCGACCCATAGCGAGAAGCGCATCGGTGTCATGCCGACGAGCTTGGGCTCGCGCCCCGCTCCTGTCGTTATCGAAACATCGAGACATCATGTCGGCAATTTCGACATGTCGGGCCGCCCCGAGAGGGACCCGTCACAGCACCGCGTCCGGGAAGCCGGGGCCAGGGCGCCCGAAGAGATAACCCTGGAAGAGGCCCAGCCCGAGATCGAGCAGACAGTCCCGCTCGGCGGAGGTCTCGATGCCCTCGGCGATGACGTCGATGGCGAGCTCGGCGCAAAGGACACCGAGGTTCTTGACGACCCGCTGCTTCGTGTTCGAGGCATGGACGTCGCGGATGAGCGACATGTCGATCTTGACGAGCTCCGGCTCGAGCAGCGCGAAGCTCGACAGGCCGGAGTATCCCGAGCCGATGTCGTCGATCGCGACGCGAAAGCCCGCCCGCTTGAGGGCGGCGACCCGCTCCCGCGCGTCGTCGAGGTCTCCGAGACGACTCCGCTCGGTGAGCTCGCACACGACCCGCGACGCGTAAGGCGCGAGCGGATCCATTCCGCTGGCCAGCTGGCCGTCCAGGAGGTCGAGCGGGTGGAGGTTGATGAACATGGTGACGTCGGGGGGCGCGAACGCCAGGCGCTCTGCCACGAGGCCGCGCACCCGGCGCCCCACGTCGCTCGTTCGCTGGAGGCGCTCCGCTGCATCGAGGACCGCGCTCGGCGTCCGTAGGTGGGCGTCGGTCGTGCGCATCAGCGCCTCGTAGCCGAACACACGGCGGCCCGGAAAATCGACGATCGGCTGGCACGCGATCGACAGCTGCTCGAGCGCCTCGTCGAGCGCGACCCCGAGCCCCACCCGATCCCCGGGCGCGTGATCCGGGCCCGAGAAGACCTCCGCCTCCCGCTTGGCGGCGGCGATCTGGCTCAGCGCGGCCGCTCGGCTCACCGCGGCGAGGAGGGTCGTGCTGTCGGCGGGCTTGGTGAGGTAGCGAATGGCCCCCAGCTCCGAAGCGCTCGCCTCGGCGTGCCCATCCGGATGAGCGGTCAGGAATATGACCGGGACGTCCAGCTGGTACTTCCGTATCAAGCGCAGCAAGTCCAAGCCGGACATTCCCGGCATCCGGACATCGGAGACGACCACGTCGAACTGGCCAGCCACCAAGCTGGCAATCGCCGCCGGACCATCGTGGGCGAGCTCGCACGCATACCCGGCCCGAGACAGTACCCTCGAGGTGGCTCGCCCCACCGCGTCCTCGTCCTCGACGATGAGCACGCGCTTCGGTCCGTCCGCCGCCGCCGGACCGGGCGGTCGCCCCGTCGGCCTCGACCTGACGTTTTCCTCCATCCAGTCCGCCTCGTCGTCTCTACCCGCCATTCCGACCACCCCTCACCGTGAGACCCCGCGATTGCACATTTGCTCTCATCCCGTCCCACGACACATTCATCACGGAGCACGAGGCCTCATCGCGCGCCCGACGCCATGAGCCCGCCCCACGAACCGTCCGACCTTCTTCTTCGAGTGTCGGAGGAGCACGACCATCCACGGTCTTCGCTGGACGCGGCCCCAAAGAGGCGCATCCGGCCGCCCCGATCCTGCGCCCCATCGAGGGGAAGCCGCGAGCAGCTGTGAACGTCTCGGCTCGACAGTAGCCGGCCCCAATCGAACTGTCGAATCAAATGGCGCAAAAAAGGGCCGCTCACAATGTGACAATTCGGCAACAACGCTGCTCTGCCGGCGCGCCCACGAATGAAAGAGGACTGGGCGACTCGCTGCATAATGTCACACTCACGTCCGGCATTGGATGGCACCGCAACCGGCCAGACATCGTCCCCCGCCGCTCGAGGTCGACAGATCCCCGGCGATTGATGGAGACTGCCCATCCGTTCGTCATTCATTCGGTGGAACATGACAATGGGCAACTCGGCCCGCCCGGTCTACTCGAGCCGCGGGGGCCTCGCTGCGATCGGAGAGCACGCAGGACGCCGAGACCCAGGCGGCGGCGATCGAAGAGCCGCAAGGACGACCTCACAGCCAAGACGGGACGAGAGGCGAGTGTTCCTCACTCGACTCTCGCCGCAGCGAGCCGAAGGCGAGCGAGGACCTCTCGGCCCGAGCGGCGAGCGGAAAAAACAGACACCGGCGGCGGTCAGTCGTCGATCGAGAGGAGAGAGGGCTGAGCTTCCTCGACGGCGACCGGCGCGGGCTCCGGCGCGAGCGCGGCCTCGGGAGGCGCGCGATGGGGCACGCGCCTCCCGCTCACGATGACCTCTTCCCGGCCGGCGTCGTCGACGCGCCGCACGAGCCGGTAGGTCGTGTTGCCCTCGGCGCGCGCGACCTCGGGGGCGGCGATGAGCAGCTGCAGATCGAGGTTCTCGCAGAGGGAGAAGAGGACCCCGAGGTTGTCTTGGGAGAGGCGGTTCGCCTCGTCGAGGAACAAGAACCGGAGCGAGCCGCCCGCGGGGGTCTGCGGTCGCAGGAGGTTCCCGTCGCGCTCCCACTCCGTGAGCACGACCATCATGAGAGCGGCCCCGACCCCGATCGCCTCGCCGGTGGAGAGGCGCGTGGGCGACGCGGGCTCCCAGTCTTTGTCGGCGCTCCGCTGCACCTCGACGACGAGCTCCGCGTACTCGCGGTAGTCGAGGATCTTCTGCCCGCCCGTCTTGCCGCCCCCGTAGCGGCGGAAGATCTCGTCGAGGGCCTCCTCGATGGGCAGGTTCGTCTGGAAGAGGAGCTCCTGGACGTCGCCCTGGCGGAGGGCGCGCAGGACCGCGTCCATCCGCTCGATGCGGCGCATCTCCACCCGGATGGCGGCGATGTTGCCGAAGTGGACACCGGTGAGGCTCTGGTTGAGGCGGCGGATCTGGTCCTTCTCGCGGCTGAGGCGGACGTCGATGCCGCGCGCGACGTCCTCCGAGGCCCCGCGGAGGTCTCCCTCCTGGCGCTCGAGGCGCTTCTCGAGGAGCTCGAGGTGATCGGAGAGGCGAGAGAGCCCGAGGGCGGGATCGCCTGCCTCGGCGATCTGGGCGGGCAGGCGTTGAGCGACGAAGCCGCGCGCGACGTCGAAGGCGTCGAGGTACGCGCGCGCGTCGAGCCCCGCGCCCGCCTCCGCGGTCGCGAGGAGGCGCTCGATCTCCTCACCGCACGCGGCCCCGCCCTTGGCCCGCCGCGCGCGCTCGACGAGGACCTGGGCGCGGCTCTTCGCGTCGGCGGCGAGGCGGTCCGCGTCGCGACCTTCATACTGGGTGATGGCGGCGAACCGGCGCGCCGCCCTCGCCTCGACGTCGGACCACGCCGCGCGGAGGGGCCGCTCC
Source organism: Polyangiaceae bacterium (assembly GCA_044225865.1). Classification (GTDB taxonomy): domain Bacteria; phylum Myxococcota_A; class Polyangia; order Polyangiales; family Polyangiaceae; genus Xiheicaenibacterium. The sequence goes on from JBGAID010000159.1 coordinate 6,011, forward strand.
TCTCGCTCGCGCTCGGCCAGTTGGACCTCCGCCTCTTCGAGGGCGCGCTTCGCGTGGGCGCGGCGCTCCTCGAGCTGGGCGACCTCCATGGAGTAGCGCTGGGCCTCTCCCTCGAGCCGCTGCCGCTCCTGCTCGGTGGCTTGGATCGCGCGCTCCGCGATCGCGCGCGCCTCCTTCGCCGACTCCATGAGGCCGAGCTCCCCGAGCTCGACGTCGACCTGGGCGATGCGCGCGACGAGGGCCTCCGCCGCCGCCGTCGCGGACTGCCACGCCGACCACGCCGTCTCGCGGGTCGCCTCCGCAGCGGTGAGGGCCTGCTCCCGCTCCGCGAGGACGGCGCGAGCGTCGTCGAGCTGGGCCGCCAGCACGGGGGCGAGGGCGGCCTGCGAGTCGAGCTCCCCGCTGCGATCGGGGGCGCCGAGGGCGCTGCGATGCTGCGCGAGATCTTCGAGGGCCGTCTCGAGGGCGAACGCGCGGTCACGCGCCTCGTCGAGGGCGGTGCGCCGGGCGGAGAGGAGCTCGACCTCCTCCTCTCCGATCGGGACCTCGCCGAGGACCTCGAGGCGCTCGCGGACGAGCGCGCGGTCCACCTCCGTGCGACGCAGCTCCTCGCGCGCGGCGCGGGCGGCCGCGAGCTCCGCCTCGACCCGCTGTCCTTCCTCGGCGTGATCGGGGGGGTCGAGGAGGAACGCCTCGCCGAGCAGGGCGCGGAGGGCAGCGCCGCGGCTGCGCGCGGCGAGGGCCTCCGCCTCCGCGGCTTCGAAGAGCTCGGTCGCGCGCGCCGCCTCCTCCTCGAGGGCGGCGCTGCGCGCGGCGAGACGCTCCGCCACCACCGCGGGGGGCTCGGCCTCCAGCAACGGGGCGTCCGCGACGAGCTCGGCGGCGTGCTCCGCCACCGCCTCGAGGGCCTTGAGCCGCTCGAGGCCGGCCACGATCTCCACCCCCCCCTCATAAGCGAGGGCGCGCAGCGCGGCCGCGCGCCGCTCGCGCGCGATGCGACCAATCGAAGGCCGCTCCGGCATACGCGCGACGCGGACCCCGAAGGTCTCCTCGATCACCACGTCGCCCCCGGGGACGGTGCCCTCGGAGGCGCGATGGAGAATGGGCGCGTCGGGACGGATGAGCCAGACCTCGGAGAGCTCGCGCGGCGCCCCCCGCAGCGCGCGCGCGGCGGCGAGGGGGTCGTCGACGACGAGGGCGCTCGCGAGCGAGCCGAGCTCGGCCTCGAGCTGGGCGGCGCGCGCCGGGTCGAGCTCGTCGAATCGACCCGCGAGCAGCTCGGCGTCGAGCTCGTCGCGGAGGCGGAGCAGATCGGGGTGGAACGCGCCGCCCGCCGCCTCGATCTCCGCCGCCTTCCGCGTGAGGTCTTCTTGGCGCGCACGGGCCTCGGCGATGCGGGCGCGCTGCCGCTCGATGTCCTCTGCGATGGAGAGGCGGACGTCGAAGGCGCGCCCCCGCGTCGTCACCGGCGCGCCGACGTGGGCGGCGACCGCGTCCGCGTGCTCGCGGATGCGCGCGTGGCGAGGGACGGCGGCGGTGGCGGCGTCGATCTCGGTCCGCAGGGCGGCGACGGCGCGCCTCGCCTCGTGGGCCTTGCGCTCGTGCTCACGCGACGACAGCTCGGCGCGGCGCGCGTCGGCCTCCGCCTCCTCGATGGCGCGTCCGATCCGAGCGGACGCCGGCTCGTGCGGGGCCGCGCCGGCATCGAGGGCGAGGCCGAGGGGGGCGACGCGCTCGCGCGCTCGCGCCTGCCGCTCCGCGAGATCGGCGTGGCGGGCGCGCGCGGCGCCGAGATCTCCCAGGCGCCCGGCGACGACCTCGAGGTGCGCGGCGCGCGTCTCGAGGGCGCGCGCGCGCTCGAACGCCGCCTCTCGGGTCGCCTCCGGGTCGACCCGAGCGAGGGCCCGGAACGCCTCCTCCCAGCGGGCCCGCGTCTCCACCGAGGAGCGGGCGGCGCGCTCTGCCCGCGCCCGCTCCGCGTCGATCTCCGCGATGCGATCGCGCGCGGCGGCGAGGGCCGCGTCGATGTCGGGCTCATCGAGCGAGGGGCGATCGAGGGCGGCCCGCACCTCCGAAAGTCGCTTGGTCGCGACGCGGCGCGCGTGGACCTGCTTGTGGATCTCGTCGAGGCCGGCCTGGAGGTTCCCCACCCCGTACGCCGCCCGATCGTAGGCCTCGCGGGCGGCGTCGCGCGCCTCTCGCTTCGCCTGCCGCTCCGCGCTGGCGCGGTCGCGCGCCTCGAGCGTGGCCGCGACCTGCGCCGCCGCGGTGGCGTGCGCGCCCGCGAGCTCAGCCCGCTTCTCCGAGAGCTCCTCCGCGCGTGCCGCCACCGCGTGCCGCGCGCGCGCCTCGAGGGCGGCCCCGCGCGCGCGCTCCAGTCGCTCCGAGACCCCTTCCCGCGCGACCTTCAGATCGGCGAGGCCGCGCTCGAGATCGCGCACGTCACGGGCCCGCGCGTCGCGCGTCTCCCGGGCGGTGGTCGCGCGCACCTCGAGCTCGCGCGCCCTCGCGTGGGCGGCCGCGACCGAGCACGTCGACATCTCCTCGGCGGCCTCGAACACGCCGCGGATCTCTCGCTCGAGCTCACGTGACTCGCCGACCTCGGTGCGGGTGCGGTGGCACGCGTCGAGGTTCTTCCGCATGCGCCCGAGGGTGTCGTAGAGGCCCGTCTCCTCCTTGAACAAGAAGCTCCGGAGCTCCGTCGTGAGCGCGCGCGAGATGCCGCCCGTCATGCTCGTCCGCAGCATGTCGTTCATCTTCTGGCGCTCCTCGTCCGTCGTGAGTCGAAGGGGCGTCAGGCCGCGATCGAACAGGGTCGCGAAATACTCCTTGGCGGAAGGAAAGATCGTCAGGGCGCCCCCCCGCTCGGTGATGGCGGCGCGGATGTCGGAGAAGTCGGGGACCTCGTCGTGCTCTCCTGCGGATCGCAGGAGCACGTCCCGGAGACGACTGCCGAGATCGACCCCCGTGATCAGGAACGGGGTGAGCTCCAGCGTCGGCTCCGCTTTGCGCTCGAGCCGCACCCCGGCCACGACGCGCTCGCCGCCGCGCTCGATCTCCATGGCTGCGTACGATGGACGCCCCGCCTCCCCGAGCCGTCCGTAGATGCCGCGGTCGCCGCCGGTCGCCCCGCTCTCCCCGAGGTTCGTGAACCTGAGCCGCGTCAGGTCGGGCAACAGCACGACGTAGGCCGCGATCATCACCGTCGTCTTGCCGGCGCCGTTCGCGCCCTCGAGCACGGTGACGTGCCGATCGAGCAAGTAGCGCTCGTAGAAGACCCCTTTCCAGTTCACGAGCGCGAGCGCCGTGGCGCGCGCCCTCGTCACGGGGCTTCCTCTTCCGACTCGGGGGTGGGCTCTTCCGGCTCCGGGCCGGGCTCTCCCTGCGCGTCCGCGTCGAGCGCGGGCTCCTCCGGCTCCAGCTCCGGAGGCAAGCTCTCCGGCGGGCCCTCCCCCTCCTCCACCTCCTCGGGACCCTCCGCGCCGTCGGTGAGGACGACCTCTCCTTGCGCGACCAGCTTCTCGAGCACCTCCTCCGGCGCCGCGCTCCCGCGCACCGGCTCCGCGAAGCGCATCAGCGCCGGCCTCAGCCGGATCGAGCCCTCGTCCACCGCCTCCACGAACCCGAGCGCGGAGAGGCGCCGGATGCTCTCCGCGACCTTGGTGCGGACCGTCTCCTCCGCCACGCTCGGNNNGGATCGATCTTCTTCCGCTTCGGGTTGATCGCGCGCACGAGGGCCTCCGCCCCCATCACCCCCGCGAGGTGACCGAGCACGTGGTCGCGCGTGACGACCCCGCCGCTCTGCACCGTCGCCGGGTCGAGATAGAGCAGCGTCATCGTCTGTCCGACCAGCATGTCGGTCGGCGAGAGGAAGCGGCGCGGGAAGCGCTCCGCCGTCGGCAAGAGATAGAAATACCCCTCGCTCTTGTGCACGAGCTCGCAGCCGTAGCGCCGATAGAGCGGCTCGAGGTGATCCTGTGCGTCGCTGATGAACGCGTAGTGATCCGCGTCGTCGCGATCGATGTGGCGGCCGCGGCGCAGCGCGACGTCCACCTCGGGAAAGAGGTCGTCCAGGATCACGTCCTCGAGGCGCGCGTGCCGCGTCGTCATCCCGTCGACCGCCTCCTCGCCGACCACTCCTCGATCTCGATCCCCTCCGCCGCCCCCGCCCACGGTCGCTCGGCGCGCGCGTCGGGGTCGCAAATCTTCGAGAACGCCTGGGCGACCCGCCCCGCCGTCGCGAACCGCTCCCCCTCCGGGACGTCGGAGAGGACGACGCTCGTCACCTCCGAGAGCCGCCCCTTCCCCTCCGCGACGATCGCCTCCACGTGCGAGAGCAGGGCCTTCTCCGGATCGAAGCTCTCGCTCTCCTCGGGCTCGGCCTCACGTTGTTTGTTCTTCGGTCGCTTCACGACGGGGGGCTCGGCCACGGGCGGAGGTGTCACCGCCCGCAAGAGGCGGATCGGCGGGGCGGCCGCGATCGATAGCGCGAACGGCCTCCCGAGCCTCCCGGCGAGCTGCTCTCGCAGACGCTGCATCAGCACCCGCGAAGGGTCGAGCCTGATCACGTCGCGCAGGTAGCGGTGCACATATTGATAGAACTCCGACCACGCCCGGAGCCGCGCCGCTCCCCACGCCGCGATTCGGTCGACCGCATCGATCGCGTCGCGCAGCGCCGCCTCCACCTCCGGCAGCGGCTCCGCGTGGCCCCCGAGCGCGTCCGAGAGCGCGGTCAGGCGGGCTTGGGCCTCGTGGGTGTCCCGCATGAGGACCTGGTTCAGATCGGCGAGGACGGCGCTCGTCGCGTCGAGCAGCTCCCGGCTCTTGTCGACCGCGCCGAACCACTCCGCCGAGAGCAGCGACGCGATATCGCGCTGGACCTCCGCCTGGCGCGCGTCGAAGCCCCGCTGTCGCCGCTCGATCCCGCGCGTGAGATCCCCGACGAGCACCCGCAGCGGGATGCCGACCCCCGCCCGAAAATCCTCGCTCGTCTGCGCGCGCTCGGCGGCGTGGACGATCTCGGAGAGGCTCGAGAGGAGCGTCCGCGTGAGCAGCGTCAGGCTCTCGCGCGTCAGCGACTCCTCCTCCAGGAAGAACTCGATGATCCCGGATGCGAGCCGGCTCAGCGCGAACTCGCCCGCCCGCAGCACCCCGCGCCCGTCGACGCGCACGAGCAGGCGCTGCTCGCGCAGCCTCCGGATCGCGTGGGTCGCCCGCCGCGAGGCGCTCTGGCTCTGATCGGGCTCGAGGATCGCCACCACCTGCTCGAACACGTCCGCGAGCTGATCCTCCTCGAGCGACACCGCTCCCCGCGACGCCATCCGGAGCTGCAGCGCCGCGAGGAACGCCAGATCGATCGTGGAGAGATCCAGCGAAGGCTTCTCCGCGGCGAGGAACGACAGGACGCGGCGCGGATCGTGGGTCACGGTTCGAGACGGAAATGCAATCGAGCGCCGAGCCCGCTCCACCACGGAGCTTGGGACCCGGCGCTCTTCGCAGCGGGAAGCGAGCGCTTCCTCAGCTCACCAGCGATAGTGGGCGAACGCCTTGTTCGCCTCCGCCATCTTGTGGGTGTCGTCCTTCTTCTTCACCGCGTTGCCGCGGTTCTGGGCGGCGTCCACGAGCTCGGCGGCGAGGCGCTCCATCATCGTCTTCTCCCCGCGGGTGCGCGAGTAGAGGACGAGCCAGCGCATCGCCAGCGAGACGCGGCGCTCCGGCCGAACCTCGACGGGGACCTGGTAGGTCGCGCCGCCGACGCGTCGGCTCTTCACCTCGAGCTTCGGCTTGACGTTGTCGAGCGCCTTTCGGAAGACCTCGAGCGGCTCCTCCTTGAAGCGATCCTTGATGACGTCGAAGGCGCCGTACAGGATGCCTTCCGCCGTGGCCTTCTTGCCGCCGAGCATGATCGAGTTCGTGAACTTGGCGACGAGCTTGTCCTTGAACTTGGGGTCCGGAATGATCCGGCGCTTGGGGACTTCGCGGCGGCGGGGCATTGCTGTTCTTCTTCTTCTAGGTGTTCGAGTTCTTCGAGGAGGGGACGATGCTTCGGCGGATCAGCCCTTGGGCCGCTTCACGCCGTACTTCGAGCGCTTTCGATTTCGGTTCGCCTTGTTCGTCGAGCTGGGGCCGGCGGCGCCCGAGGCGTCGAGCGTGCCACGAACGACGTGGTAGCGCACCCCGGGGAGATCCTTCACGCGGCCACCGCGGATCAGGACGACCGAGTGCTCCTGGAGGTTGTGCCCTTCGCCGGGAATGTAGCTCGTCACCTCCATGTGGTTGGTCAGCCGGACGCGGCAGACCTTTCGGAGGGCGGAGTTCGGCTTCTTCGGCGTCGTCGTGTAGACGCGGACGCAGACGCCCCGACGCTGAGGACAAGACTTGAGCGCGGGGGAAGCCGTCTTCCAAACGCTGGCCTCGCGGCCTTGGCGGATGAGCTGATTGATCGTGGGCATGCTCGTGGAACAGGGGCTCGAGGTCTCGGTCGCCTGCCTTCGCGGCGGTACGGTCGACCGAGGGACAGCGGGGGCGCGGACGCGTCCCCAAAAAGGGAGGCGGAGATTACCCAGAGGCCCCCCGGAGTCAAGCGCTCTCTGTTTTTCGCGCTCGCCGCTCCGGGCCTTGTCGGATTCGCTTCCGCTCCGCTTCACCGAATCCTCCCTTGCTTCGCTCGCTGCGCTCGCTTCGCAAGCTCGACCTTCTACCTCGTGGGCGGGGGGGCGG
>JBGAID010000024.1:0-116843 GCA_044225865.1 Polyangiaceae bacterium
CAGTGCGCGTCCGCGCACCAAGGAGCTCTTGGGCCGAGCGCCGAGCGGACAAACACTGCCCGTGCCCTCCGCGGGGCTTCTCTGGTAGACATCCCGTGTGAACCCCTTTCGACGGCCGCTCATCGCCGGCAACTGGAAGATGAACGCGGGCGGGCAGGACGCCTGTCTGCTCGCCAACAGCGTCGCCGATCGCACGCGCGCGTTCGATCGTGTCGACGTCGTCGTGGCGCCGCCGTTCACCGCCATCGCGGCGGTGGCGCACGAGATCGAGGAGGTGCGGGGGAGCATCGATGTCGACGAGGGCTTCGGGGTCGGGGTCGCTGGTCAGAACATGCACCAGCTCGCTTCGGGCGCGTTCACGGGAGAGATCAGCGCGCCCATGCTCCGCGACGCGGGCGCGACTTGGGTGATCCTCGGTCACAGCGAGCGGCGCCAGCACTTCCACGAGACGGATGAGCTCGTCGCCCAGAAGACGAAGGCCGCGATCGAGGCGCAGCTCCGCCCGATCGTCTGCGTCGGGGAGACGCTCGAGCACCGCGAGGCGGGCCGCACCCTCGCCGTCGTCGAGCAGCAGATGCGGGCGTTCATGCAGCACTTCGCGTCCTCGCCCGGGTTCGGCGTCGTCGCGTACGAGCCGGTGTGGGCCATCGGCACCGGCCGGGTGGCGAGCCCGGCCGACGCTCAGGAGGTGCACGCGCGCATCCGTGAGCTCCTCGCCGAGGTCAGCGAGGAGCTGGCGGAGGCGACGCGCATCCTCTACGGCGGCAGCGTGAAGCTCGACAACGCGAAGGGCCTGCTCGAGCAGGTCGACATCGACGGCGCGTTGATCGGCGGCGCGTCGCTCGACGGGGAGGGCTTCTGCCGCATCGTTCACGCGGCCCAAGAGGTCGCCGACAGGCTCGCGGAAGAGGAAGGCGGCCCGCCCTCCGGCCATCGCCCCGCCCACCTCGACGAGGACGCGGCCGCGGACGCGCGCGAGCCGGCCGTGCCCCCCGCCCCCGCGAGCGAGGACGGGATCTCGAGCTCCGATGGGATCCCTCCCTCCGAGAGCGCCCACGGGATCGATTCGAACGACGACGAGGACGACGATATCGATCTCCGCGACGCTTGATCAGACCCCCGGCGCGCGACGCGCTCGCCGACCCCTGCCAGGCGACTGCGATCTGCGAGCTCCGTCGCGGCAGGGGTTGATCCCGTCCCCCAGCTCCCCCATGAACGAGCCATGAAGCTCGCTCTCCTCCGGTTCTTCGCGCGCAAACCCCAGGCGCTCGGCTGCGGCTGCGGTGCGATCTTCATCGCCATCCTCGCCGCCGTCATCGCGATCATCGGCTCGCGATGCTCGCCCTCGGGGGAGGAGGCGCCGCGCGACACCGCCTCGGAGGCGGAGCCGGAGGCCGCCCCTCGTCTCTTGCTCGGCCGTGTCTGGCTCGACAAGCTCCCCCGGCGCGCCACCGATCAGGTCGACGCGTGGATCTTCTTCGCCGGCGGCCTCGGCGTGCACCAGGCGGGCTCGAGCTATCGCGCCTCCTATGACGTCATCGATTTCGAGCGCCGCGGCTCGACCCTCGACGGCCGGTACGTGCAGGACAAGAAGGCCTTCAAGACCTCGTTCACGATCGAGAAGTGCAGCGGCCACGAGCCGTTCGACCTCTGCCTCACCCTCGCCGACGTCGGGGGCAAGAAGCTGGAGCTCTACGGCTTCTCTCACGGCGATGCGGAGTCCAGCGTCCCCGGCGTGAAGGCGACGCTCGCCGCCGCCAAGGCCCGGAGTGACGCCGAGTCGGGAAGCAAGTAGCGCTCCTCTCGGTTTCGGGGTAATCACCCGCCGGCCGGCCACCTTCGAGGCTCCCCCGCGATGCTCCAAACGTTCCTGAACGTCGTCCACGTCTTCGTCTGCTTGTTCCTGATCCTGGTCGTGCTCCTGCAACAGGGCCGGGGCGGGGGCCTGGGTGGTCTCGGCGGCGCGGCTGCGACGCAGGTCTTCGGCGGGCGCGGAGCGGGCAACTTCATGACGCGGCTCACCGCCGTCTGCGCGACGATCTTCATGATCACGAGCATGGTCCTCGCGTACATCTCGTCTGGTGGTGACCGGGCCCTCCGGGACGCCGACAAAGAGAAGCCGGTCGAGCCGGGCCCGCCCTGAGCGCTCGCCGCGACATCGCGACCCTCGTCGCGGTCAAGCTCGTCGTCTCCCTCGCCACGATCGCCCTAGGCTTTCAGGGGATCAGCGACGACGACTTCTCGCGCGTCCAGATCGCCCAGCTCTGCGCTCACGATCCCAAGTTTGATCCGAGCGGGACGAGCTGGCTCCCGCTCCCCTTCTGGATCAACGCGGCGGTGATGTCCGTGCTCGGCAACGGCTTCACCACCGCCCGCGTCCTCGCCGTCGCGCTCGGCATCGCGTCCGTGCTCTTGGTCCGGACCTCGGCCCGCTGGCTCACGAAGGACGACACGGTCGCGTTCGTGGCGGGCCTCATCGCCTGCGTCATTCCCTGGAGCGTCCGGCTCGGCGTCTCCGTCGTGCCCGAGCTCCCCTCCGCCGCGTGCTCTCTCCTCGCGGTAGCGTCGCTCGCCCCCGGCCCTCCCCACCGAAAGATCTTGGGCGCGCTCGCCCTCGCCGCCGCCGCGTTCTGTCGATACGAGCCGTGGTTCATCGCCGTCGGCTTCGCGGGGTGGATCGTCCTCCAAACGCTCCTCGCCTGGCGGCGCGGCGAGCCGCCCCATTGGGCGATCCACGGGATCGCCGCCCTCATTCCCTTCGTGGGCCCCATCGCGTGGATCGCCTGGAACCAGAAGGCTCACGGCTCGCCGCTGTGGTTCCTCCAGACCGTCTCTCAATATCGTGACGCAGTCGACGGCGGCGCCCTGTTCGAGCGCGTGTTCGGGTACGTGAAGGCGGCCTTCCGCGCCGAGCCGGAGCTGATCGCCCTCCTCGGCTATGGCGTGTTCACCTGGCACCGCGATCCTCGCCGGGAGCAGAGGCTGTTCACGCCCTTCCTCGCGCCGGCGGCGGTGCTCGGCTTCATGTTCCTGATGCTCACCATCTCGAGCATCCGCGGCGGCGCCCCCACCCACCACCCTGAACGTGCCCTCCTCGCGGTGCACCTCACCGTCGTCGTCGCCGCCGCCGCCGCGGTCGTCCACGCGCACCGCCACGGGACCCTCGCCCCGCCCAAGAAGCTCGCCATTGCGATCGTCGCCCTCGCCCCATTCGACTACATGCTTCGGTATTGGTACCTCTATCGCGAGGGTTACGCCCACCGCGAGCCCGAGCTCGCCCTCGGCGAGGAGGTCGCCCGCGCCGTCCCCCCCGAAGAACGGATCCTCATCCAGGTCACCGACTACGCCTTCTACTCGATCGAGGTCGGCGCCCGCCGCCCCTGGTCCTTCATCGAGTCCCACGAGGTCGACCCGGCCAAGGGCGCCGAGGACGTTCCGTTCGAGCGCCTCGTCGAGCAGGCGAAGGAGGCGCGCGCCGCGTTCGTCCTCGCCCACGGGGCGCCGGTCGAGGGTAGGTCGCCGGTGTTGTGCCGCGAGGGATGGTGCCTGTACGCGATGTGACCCATCGTGAAACAGCCTCGACCGCAGATGGGGCCGGATGTTCAGCGATCGGCACGCGTTTCGACCGGATTTGTGTAGCCCCTCTTCGTGAACGCTGCGAAAACGTCCGCATCCAACGATCCGCGGCGATTCCAGCTGCGCCGAGTTCACCATGTCCGCCGGAACCGCCTCCCGCCCCGAGTCCCCTCCCCAGGGAGCGGAGCTCTCTTTCAGGCCCCTTCGGCGCGACCCAGCCGATCTCGAGCTCTTCAACGCGTGTTTTGGACGCAACTCCACCGCCCGCTCGATGGCATCGCTCGAGTGGCAGTACTTCGAGAACCCGACCGGGCGTCTCTTCGTGGACGTGGCCCTGGCGGGTGACGACCGAATCGCCGCCATCTACGCCAGCCTTCCCGCCTTTGTCCGCGTCCGCGGCGAGCGGCGCCTTGCATTGCAGTCGCTCGACACGCTCACCGACGCCGACCATCGAGGAAAAGGGCTGTTCGTCAAGCTCGCCAATGCCACGTTCGCCTCCGCGACTTCGAGCGGCGCCGTCTTCATTTACGGGTTTCCCAACGGCAACTCTGCTCACGGATTCTTCAAGCGGCTGCAATGGGAGCGGCTCGATCCGGTCCCCTTCTTGATTCGGCCGCTGCGAGCCCGCTATGTCCTCCAGCGGCTCCGCGTGCGCGCGGCCGACGTGCTGCCCAACTTGCCCCTCCAATTCCGGGATCCCGCCATTCCTTCGAAGCTCCGCCTCGAGCACGTGGGCCGGTTCGACGAGCGCTTCGACAAGCTTTGGCGAGCCTTCTCCGCGAGCATCGGCGTCGCGCTCGACCGCACCAGCGACTATCTCGACTGGCGAATTACGAGAAAGCCAAACGAAGACTATACGACATGGGCGCTCTGCTCCGGCGCCGACGTAACGTCGTTCGTGACGTTCTGCGTGAAAGACAAGCACGGCGGGCGCGTGGGCTATGTCATGGAGACGATGGCCGCTCCCGGCCGCGAAGCCGAGTCGAAGCTCCTCTTGACGAAGGCCCTCGCGGAGATGCGACGCCGAGGGGCCGACGTCGCCCTCGCGTGGTGTCTGCCTCACTCTCCGAATTTCGGCGCCCATCTTCGCGCGGGATTCCTCCCGTTCCCCGAGAAATACCGGCCCATCGAGCTACACTTTGGGGCGCGCGCTTTCGACCCCGCGCTTTACCCGACGGTGACGGATCGACGGAATTGGTACCTCAGCTACCTGGACAGCGACACCGTATGATCATCAGGAGTGTTGGGGACATCGAGGGCGGTTCGAGCACCACGCCGGCCCGACAACCCAAACGCATCCGGCTCGGACGCAAGGTGACGTTCGTCGTTTTAGCCGTCGCCTTCGTGGGGGCCCTCGCGGGTGGGACCTACTCGGGTGGCATCACCGGCGTCGTCGTGCCGTTTGGCATCGCCATCGCGCTTCAGTTCGTTCCGTTCTTCTGGAGTGAGGAGGCTGATCCATTCGAGCCCGCGGCGATGGCGGGTCTGTACGGCGCTCTCGGCTTGATCTCAACCCTGGCGGTCGTAATCGCGCGAGGTCGCATCGATTTGCACTTCTTCCACGGAGTGCCACCGTCCATGGCCGAGTCTCTCGCGGAGAAGGTGGGTTGGGCTTACGTCCTCGGCACCGCCAGCTATCTACTAGGATACTACGCGCGCTACGGCGGGCGCTTCGCCAAGATATTCCCGCGCGTCGCTAGCTTGGAGTGGAACCCCACACGTCTCCTGGCGGCGTGCGGAATGTGCATGATCGTTGCCGCTCCGACTTATTGGATCTTCCAATCACGTGTCGGGAGCGGGCTCGTCGACGTCACCAACCTTGCAGCGGCGAAGAGCGCAATTCAGGACGACCCTAGCGAGTCGTGGCTTGCCCGAGGGATGTTCATCGGTCTGTTGCCTCCGATGCTCGTCCTATCCACGTGGGTGACGGCTCGTCGCTTGCAGGTGTTTCTGGCGTTCGCACTAATTGGCTTCACCGCGCTGCTCATCGTGCGGACCTCGATGCGCGGCAATGCCGTCTATTTTCTGATGAGCTGCGCTGCCATCTACCACTACCGGCGTCGCCGCATTCCGATCGCGCTCGTGATTGGAGCCATCTTCGCGGCGGTGGCGGTGTCGAACGTCCTCCTTGACTATCGCACGACGTCCGACCAAGCGCAGCAGCGCGGCTTCTCGGCGGAGAGGCTGAAGCCCGCAGAGGTGCTCGAGGAGCACGAACAAGACCGGAATCGCCTGTCGGCAATGACAGTCGTGTTCTACACATTCCCCGATCGCCACGATTACCTCGTAGGCGAGAGTTGGTTATCGCTTCTCTCGGCGCCGATCCCGCGGTGGCTTTGGCCGGAGAAGAAGAAGGCGTTCGTGTGGCGCGAGACGTACATGATGGTGCACCTGGTTGGGGCGCCGGTTCCGGTCCCATATCTTGGTCTTCTCTATGCCAATTTTTCGTGGATTGGCATCGTCATTGGGATGATGGGATGGGGTGCTGTCCAGCGAGGTCTGTATGAATGGCTCAAACGCAGCGGCTTCGATAAGAGCGTCGTGCTCCTTTATGTCAACCTTCTCCTCGTAAGCTCGCCCACCTTGTTCGCCTTTCAGGCGGTCATTCAATACGTCATCCCGCTCTATTTGATCCTGATGGTCGTCGGATACCGTCGTGCGCGTCTTCGGGGCGCGACTTGAGCGAGCCTGGCCGCGGCGCGTCCAAGCCAGGAGAGGCGCGGGCTTTCGTGCTCGACACCCTGTTCGTATTTGGGGCGCAGCTCCTCACGAAGCTTCGCGGGCTGCTGCTCATGCCGCTGCTCATTCGCGGGTTGGGCACGGAGGCGTTCGGGACTTGGTCGCAAGTTCTCGCGTTCACTGTGCTCGTCTCCGCGATTGTCGGCCTCAATCTCCATCATTCTCTCATTCGCTTCATCGCCGCCTCGCCCAAGGACGCGAGCCGTAGCTACACCACGATGTTGATCGTCTCTGTCGCGCTCCCCGCGCTCGTGGGCGCCGCCGTCGCTGCACTTGCCGGCCCCGGAGTGCGTGAGGCGATGGTAGGTACTCCGCAGTGGTCTATCCTGGCGCTCTCTCTCCTGGTGGTCTGCACGATGACCGTGCGGAGCCTGAATCTCAACCTCTACCGAGCCACCGATAGACTCAAGGTTCGGAGTATCGTCGATTTCGTCGCCTCTCTCGTAGAGTTGGGGGCCATCATCGTCGCAGTTGCGCTCGGTAAGGGCCTTGTGCACGTCCTGTCGTGCATGGCGCTGGTCGGTGCGGCGGTCGCGCTGCTGACGACCGCCCACGGCTACGCGATCGTAAGGTTCGGAGCGCCCGATCTCGAGCTCCTCAAGAAAGCACTGACGTACGGCTTGCCATTGGTGCCCGCGGCATTGGCGATGTGGGTGCTGGACCGGTCCGACCGCTTCGTCATCAGTCGACTCATGGATCAGCGAGCGGTTGGAATATACTCGGCCCACTACACGATTGGCAGTTTGATACTTCTGATTCAGGCTCCGATCCAGCTCGCCTTGGTGCCAAAGATTATTCAGCTCTGGACCAGAGACCGGGGGGGCGCCTCGGCATATATGGCGGGCACGTTCAAGTTCTTTGTTGCCGCTTCGGTGCTCTTCGTAATGACCGTCCCGTTTCTCGCGCAGAGCCTGTTTCGCATCCTTGCAAATGCCGACGTTGCGGAAGGCAGCGCGGTCAACGTAGCGCTGGTGGGCCTGGGGATGTCCTTCTGGGGGCTCGCGGTGATCGAATCCAGCACGCTCTATGCGGCCAATCGTACCAGGACGGTTGGATTGTTTACGACTGGCTGTGCGGCAGTCAATCTCGTGTTGAACTTGACTCTGGTGCCCCGGCTGGGCATCACGGCCTCGGCCCTCGCGACGACGGTTGCTTACGGGGTAACATGGATGAGCTATGCGTTCGCCAACCGTTCCGTCCTGCAGTTCGACCGGGGCTTCGGTTTCTTCGTTCGCGCGCTCCTTGCGGCCATGCCTGGCGCCGCCCTGCTCTACTTTTGGTCGCCGCGCGGGGTGTTGCCCCTCTGTGTCGCGTCGGCGGTGGCAACCCTGGTGTATTGCGCGCTCCTTCTCGCGGTCATTCGTGGTTCGGAACGACGGGCTGTCCAAGCGCTGGTTCAGTCGCGCGCGGCGAAGTCGCTGCGCCGAGACCAGGACGCCGCGGTGAGATACTGAACGCACGAGCGGTGAATCGATTCTGAACCCTGGTGCTCGCCGCGCACCTGAGGACGTTGTAGAGGATCCCCACCGGCGAGACGGTTAGGAGAGTCATGGTCATCAAGTCAACCGCGCGCTCCATCCTGGCCAAAAGGACGCGCCGCGGTCTTGCCTTCGACTACGTCCGACTGAAGGCGCGAGTAAGGAGCGCGATGGGTGCCCGCCTGCCATCGCCTCGAATGCTCCACTTGGGCTGTGGGCGGAGACACGTCCCACACTTCCTCAACGTGGACGTTTCGGGTAGCGAGTTTGACATCGACCTTGGCAGTGGTCGGCTTCCGTGGGCCGACGGCGCATTTGATGCGATCGTCTCTCAGCAGGTGATTGAGCACCTCGACCTGGAGTCTCAGCTCATTCCACTGTTGAAGGAGGCCAACCGCGTGCTCACGCCCACGGGCGAGATCTGGCTCGCCTGTCCCGACATGCGTGCGATCTGCGAATCGTATCTGCGAGATGGGGGCAAGGCTCTGCTGGCAGACCGGCTGAGCCGCTGGCCGGACTTCGAGCTGGGCCCGGTCCCACCGTCGCATATCGTCAACGTCTTGTTTCACCAAGCGGGCGAGCACGTGAATTTGTTCGACTACGAGCTGCTGTCCGCGATACTCGCCCAAGCCGGGTTCGTATCGATTCAGCGGGTCCGCGAGTCGGACCTCCTCGAGAGGTTCCCCGGCTTCCCACCAAGAAACGACGACGCGATATCCCTGTATGTTCGGGCAAAGCGGCGGGCCCCATGATCAAGCTGGCGAGTCCGTTGCGTCCGAAGGTGGCAAAGGCTGTCAGGGGTTTCATTCATCGGCTCGGGTTCGACATCACCCGCCGCGCAGATGGCGGAGGCTATCCTTCGGACTTTTCCGCGTCCGATATCGAGGTCATCGAGGCGGTTCGCCCGTTTACGATGACCGGGCCGGCCGCCATGTTTGCTCTGATCCGCGCGGTCGAGTATGTCGTTGCGGCGGGGCTCGAGGGGAGCATTGTCGAGTGCGGTGTGTGGCGCGGCGGGAGCATGATGGTCATCGCGAAGACCCTGCTTCGGCTCGGGGCCGCCGATCGCGACCTCTACTTGTACGACACCTTTGAGGGAATGACTCCCCCTACGCAAGAGGACGCATCCCACGACAATAGCTTCGCGGTCGCGCGCTACGACGCCTTGACCAGCGCGAACGAGAAGTGGTGCTACGCCTCTGAAGAAGAGGTACGCCACAACGTCCTGGGTACTGGGTATCCGAAGGAGAGGATTCACTTCGTGCGCGGCCCCGTCGAAAGGACATTGACGGAGCTGACTCCGGACCGCATCGCGCTCCTGCGCCTCGATACAGACTGGTACGAGTCGACGAAGGCGGAGCTGGAGATTCTCTACCCCAAGCTACTTCGGAAGGGTGTGCTCATTATCGACGACTACGGCCACTGGAAGGGTGCTCGAAAAGCGACGGATGAGTATTTCTCGGCGCATCGAATCGTGCCGTACCTGATGCGCGCAGACTACACCAGTCGAGTCGTCATCCGGACATAGCTCGATGTCGTCGGAACGGGTCGTCTTCATTGCGCTCCAGACCGAGTCGCGTGCCAACGGCGGTCTCGAGAGCCTCACCTACATCATTCGCGGGCTCGGCCCCGGCAACGTCGTCATCACACAGCGCGAGACGCGCTTCACCGAGGCATGGCGGCGTGCGGGTTGCGAAGTTCATGTCTTGCCTCTCCCGGACCCGGCCGCTGACCCCGGGGGGTCGCGGCTCGTCCACGGGCTCCTGCGGCTCGTTAGGACTGCGTCGGCCAATCGCACTATCGCGGCGATCGTTCGGCGCTCGGGGGCGCGCGTCGCCCATTGCAATGACCCGGGTGCGCTCCTTTGTGGCGGCCTCGGGGCACGCGCGGCCGGGGCGCGCGTACTGTTCAATGTTAGGGATACGAAAGTTGGTCGCCAATATGGCCTTCGCTGGCGAGTGCGCCGGCAGCTGGTCGACAGGATCGTCGTTCTATCGGAGGACATGCGAAGCGAGCTCGAGCGAGAGCTCACTCCCGCTGTGCCCGGCATTCGTGGCGCCGACATTGAAGTGATCTACAGCGCGATCGACCTCGACCGAATGCGTCCCGTGCCGGCGGAGGAGCGTGAGAGGCTGCGGGGCCGCTTGGGGCTTTCGCCAACGTCGTTCACCGTCGTGTACGTCGGGACGTTCAATGACAAGAAGAATCAATTAGGCTTCATCCGCGGGGCTGCGGCCAGTATTCTGGGCGATTCACGTGCACAGCTCGTGTTTGTCGGAGACTTTGATGCTTCGAGGGATGCGTATTCGAAGTCCTGCGAAGACGCTGCCAAAGAGCTGGGGCTTTCGGGACGACTGAAATTTGTGGGCTTCTCCGAACAACCGGAGGAGTGGTATCGCGCCGCTGATGTGGTTTGTTTGGCGAGTCGTAACGAAGGCCTGGCTCGGGCGATGATCGAGGCGCTGGCGTGTGGTACGCCAGTGGTGTCGTTCGACGTCGCGTCGGCGCGCGAGATCCTCGAGCGAAATTCGTGCGGTCTCGTCGTCGAGCAGGGCGACTACCCAGGCCTGGTGGCGGCCCTCGAGCGGCTCAAAGAGAATGCTGCCGAACGCGCCGCGTTTGGGGCCGAGGGCGCAAAGATCTCACGAGCGCTCTTCCAGCCCGAGCAGAGCGTGGCGAGATACGCCGAGCTCTACGCGCGAATGTATCACGGAACGAACGCGCAGTGAGGCAAGCCCCGTGAATGGAACCGCTCGAACCGCACCCTAAGACGGTGTAGAGCAGGTGGAGGAGCCAAAATGGGTCTCGGTTCGATTCGAAAGACGGTGTTGGTAACGGGAGCAGCTGGCTTCCTCGGATCGCATCTGGTGGACCGGCTTCTCGGTGAGGGCTTCGAGGTGGTCGGCCTCGACAACTTGATGACGGGAGACCTCGGGAATCTCGAGTCGGCGGGCCGCGACCGGCACTTTCATCTTGAGATTGGCGACGTCCGCGAGACCCTCAAGGTCTATGCCGAGGTGATTTACAACTTTGCCTGCCCCGCATCTCCGGTTCACTACCAATCAGACCCGTATGCGACGCTCACCACCAGCGTGATGGGGGCGCTTCGATTGGTCGAGCACGCTCGCCTGCGTCGGTGTCGCATCGTTCACGCGAGCACGTCGGAGGTCTATGGGGATCCGCTCGAGCATCCGCAGGTCGAGACCTATTGGGGGCACGTGAACCCAATCGGGGATCGCGCCTGTTACGACGAGGGTAAGCGGGCGGCCGAGACCATTCTCCGAGATGCGGTTCGTATGCACCAAGCCGATGCGCGCATTATCCGCATCTTCAATACCTATGGTCCGCGAATGGCGCTCGACGACGGTCGGGTCGTGTCCAATTTTTTGATTCAGTCGATTCGCGGTAATCCGATTACCATATATGGCTCGGGCGAACAGTCGCGCTCCTTTTGCTACGTCTCCGATCTCATCGAAGGCATCTTCAGGGCGGGATCGGTGTCGGAGCTCGAGTCCCCGGTGAACCTCGGGAACCCAGTCGAGTTCACCATGCTGGAGCTCGCCGAGGCGGTGATGAACGTGACGGGACGCAAGAGTGAGCTCGTGAGGCGGCCGCTCCCCGCCGACGATCCGAAGCGCCGGTGCCCCGACATCACCCGCGCGCGGACGAGCTTGGGATTCGACCCGAAGGTCGAGTTGGCGACCGGCATCAAGCGAACCTACGAAAACTTCGTTCAGCGGATGGCTGTTTGATCGTCTGCCGTCGTGTCCGCGACTGCGATGCTGAACTGATCAGTATGTGAAAAGGCCAGCGACGAGCGAAGCGCGAACACAATGAGCAAATCGACGTGCCCGGCATGCGGCAGCGCCCGCATTCATACACTCCTTCGGCACGCGGAGCGGGCGGTGGTTCGCTGTCGTGAGTGCCACCTCGGCTTCTTGAATCCATTTCCGACGGACGAGGAGCTGGCGCGGATTTACTCACATGGCTACTACTTCGAGGATCCTGCGCTCTCGGCTTACCTGGCCAAAGAGATCGACGGGCCCCTGAAGCAGAGAAAGCCCGGGGGTCGACTTCTCGACGTGGGCGTCGGCGGTGGCGAATTCCTCGCGCTCGCAACGGCGGCGGGTTATGAGGCAGAGGGGGTGGACATCTCCGCGGCTGCGGTTGACCTGTGCCGAAGAAGAGGACTACCGGCTCGGCAGTGCGACCTTCGAGCTCTCGCCGCCGAACCGTCCAGTTTTGACTGCATCACGATGTGGGACGTGATCGAGCATCTGCTCGAGCCGCGGGACTACGTGGAGGCTGCGGTTCGGCTGTTGCGCCCGGGCGGGCTTCTCATCGTGAAGACCCCAAACGTTCAGTGGCCGGTCATGACGCTGTCGCGGGTGCTGGCTTCAACCGGGAAAGCGGGAGCGATGCTCGGGATCCCGGCCCACGTGCTCTACTTCGACGAAGTGTCCCTCCGCCGTCTCTTGCGAGGCGCACGTTTGGAGATCGTCGAGATGAGGCGCATCGGAGGCATTCGGACCGCGCGACCCCGCAGCATGGCGGCGAAAGCTTACCGTTCATTGATCACGAACCTGTCGAAAGTCGGGCTCGCGGGAAACTACTCGTCTACGCTAAGAAGCCGGACTGAAACAGTCGGTCCGAGTCTGATCCGAGCCCTTTCGTGAGGCACTGGCGGCTCGGCTGTGGACCTTCCCGCTTGCCGCCAGCGGACCCCGGAAGCTCGCGAGCGTGAATGAGGCCGCGCGCCTAAGCAACCGAATCAGGCATCCGACGATCCACTGCTATCCGCTCCGCGGGTCGTGGTACGAAGCTGCTGCAGCCGTGCCTTTCGCACGAGCAGGACCTCGAATCTCGAACGAAGAAAGATGTGTTCTATCGCCGCCCTCTTCTGGGGGGTCCCCACCCAGAGTGGTCCCCAAGGGAGAGACCGCACGCTCGAAGCGGTCCGGGCCATGAACCGCGCGCTGTCCCACCGTGGGCTGGACGTGAGGGTGTTCGGGCAGCGGGCGCGGGATCGAGGATACTTCCGGTACGAGGCGGTCGAGACGATGGCGAACGAGCAGCTCGAGCGGCGCGCCGATCACTGTCGATGTTGTTCGTGTTGCTCCACGTGGAGCTTTGGCACCGGACCTGGGTGGATCGCGCCGACGCGTGAATGCGGCCACGGCGCGTGGAGCGAGCTGAAGACATGATCAGAAACGTGGTGTTCGCCATCAATTCGCTCGGAGGCGGTGGCGCAGAGAGCCACACGCTTCGCGTGATGAACCACCTCGACCGCAGCAAGTGGTGTCCGATCTTGGCTGTCACCCGCTCCGGTGGAAACTATGAGCAGTTCCTTCGAGACGACATTCCCGTCGAGACCATCGCCGCCGTTCGTCGCTCGAACGGGACGAGGATCCTGACGAGCCCGCTCTCGATGATCCCCCTCGTGTTCCGCCACGAGCCAGCGATCGTCTTCCTCGTGATGGACGCGCTCGCAGTGCTAGGAATCCCAGCGCTCCTGTCGCTGGGCAAACGTCGGCCCAAGATCGTCCCGATTGTCCAGGCCCCGCCCTCCATCTCTCAGCAGGCGACCCGGTTCGGACGAGTGGTGGTCCTGCCGGGCATTCGGCACCTCTTTCATCACGCCGATCGGGTGATCGCTCTTTCGCACGGTGTACGTTCGGACCTCGTGGCCCTCGATCCTCGGATCGAAGCCGTGAGCACGGTGATTCACAACGCTTGCGTCGATGAGCGCATCGAGGCCCCACCCGACGTCGAGCTGCCTCGGACGAATGCGCCGGTGGTGCTCGCCGCCGGGCGGCTCCATCCTCAGAAAGACTACCCGACGATGCTGAATGCCTTCGCGAAGGTGCATCGAGCGACGGGGGCGGAGCTTTGGATTCTCGGCGAAGGCGCCGAGCGGAGCGCGGTGGAAGCGCAGATCGCAAGGCTGGAGCTCGGTAGCGCGGTCAGGCTCCTCGGGTTTCAGCGAGACCCGGCCGCTTTCATGCGCCGGGCCAACGTCTTCTGCCTTTCGAGCTACTACGAGGGTTTTGGAAACGTCATCGTCGAAGCAATGGCCTCCGGCGCGCCAGTCGTCTCGACGGCCTGCCCTCACGGTCCGAGCGAGATCATCACCGACGGCCAGACCGGGCTCCTCGTCCCTGTTCGAGATAGCGAGGCGCTCTCGCAAGCACTCATCCGCATCTTGAGGGACGATCCGCTCCGCGCCCGAATCGCGGCCGCCGGCAAGGCGCGCTCCATGGACTTCCACGCGAAGACGATCGCGTCCGCCTACAGCGACGAGATGGAACGCATCGTTGCAGGGGCGGCTCGTCCCACGAGCGCGGCCGCCGCCGTGCCGGCGGCGGAGCGGTCTTGAGACGCGCCGAGGCTGCTAAAGCCCGGCGTCTCCATCCCCGTCCCCGCGGGTGAAGTGCCAGCGCTCGCGACGGGCTATCTTGTGCGCTATCTCCGGATCCCGAGCGAAGAGCATCGGGAGCCAACGCGAGCGAACGGGCATCCAGGGCAGTCTCGCCATCGGTTCCTGCCCGGGGACGAGGCCCCCGGCGAGGACGAGATCGCAGCCGCGCCGTCCGCATGCGACCGCGGCTGCGAGCAAGATCGCGCTTTGCGCCTCGACGGTCGAAGCGAGCAGGTCCACCACGGTACCCACCCGAGCGTCGCCGAAGCGCCGGTGATCCGAGAACTTCTTGTCGCGAATCGCCGCGTACGCCTCGCATTGGCCGCCTCGGAAGAGCCCGATGAGCTCGTAGCCAGGTCTGCCCGAGAAGCGCCATCGCGCCCAAGCCTCGGTTCTCGGCACGCCGATGCGCCCCTCTCGACGTGAGCGCTCCCAAAGCGACCCCACATCCGAGGGCTCGGCTGGGGCCAAGGAAAGGCCGGTCCTGCGCAGCGCGCTCGTCACCAGCTGGGTCAGAGCCACGACCACCCTGCCGACCCCGCGTGCCAACGGGCCGGCGCCTGCGAGCGCCCAGGCGGCCGCTTGAACGATGGGAGCCGGAGTGCGCTGCGCGAGAATGGGCGCGACGAGCGGCGAGGGATTCAGCGGCAGAAGATAGGACGGAACGTTATCGAGGTCGAACCAACCCCTTCGCCTGAGCGATGGGACGAGCTCTTCGCTCACGCTGCTTGCCATGGTCACGTCCGCAAGCGCTTCCGTCGCCGCGACAAGGTGCACCCCGACGCCGAGCTTTCGATACTCGGGCAGGACGATCAAGTCCGGGATGAAGCTCGCCCGAAGGACGTCGTTGCCCACTTGCAGCTCGGCCGGGATCACTCCTACTTGGCCGAGGATCCGACCGCGCGTCTCAAAAATCCAGATGGAAGGGTCGGCCTCCGGGGGCGTGCTCGGGCCCCCGCGCATGTACATCCACTCGAACCGGCTCCGCTCACCGTGCGCGCCCCCGGGCCCGTAGGCAACTCTCTGAAACGAGAGGACGTCATCGATCTGATCACGGCGGGCTCGGTGAAGCGTTCGGGCATCGATCGCGGGCATCAGCCGCCTCGGGCCGAAGGCTCGGCGCCGAGCTCTTGAAGGATGGATACGATCGAGCGGACGTTGACCATCTCCAAGGTCTGCTCGACCGGGATCGCCACCTGGAACTCGCGCTCGATCTCGACCACGAGCAGCACGTGAGCCATGGAGTCCCACGACGGAATGTCATCCGGCGACGATTGAGGTCCGAGACTGGACTCCGGTACGTCGAGCACTTGTGCCATCACGCGGCAGAGACGCGCTCGGATGGCGTCGGTGGCGGAAGCGGGTTCAGGAGTCACGTTCGATCCTTACGAAGGCGGGTGCGGGCACGGTGCCCGCAGCGAGATCCAGCGTCCAACTCTCGCCGTTGACATCGCGCTCGACGAGCGTGAAGCCATGACGTTCGAAGAAGTCACGGGCCGGCTCGTTGCGGGGCGCGTACACGAGCTTGCCGGAAAATCGCGTGGCGCCCGCAGCCTGCGCGTCGGCGATCATGGTCGCGAGGAGGGTCGTCTCGGCTGCCATTCCGATCACGCGACAGCTCATGACCATGTTCTGAATCGTCCACGTGGGCGAGGAGCCGTCGACCACCGCGACCGAAACGAGCCCATGATCGGCGAAGCGGTCCTGGAGGCGAAGCGTGTAGACGCGATGCGCGGGATCACCCATCCATGTCTGCACCTCGGGGGCGTCGTACCGCGCGAGGGTCAGGTTCCACTGGTTGGTCTTTTGGAACAGCTGGGCGACCCGAGACACGCTCGAAGGCTTGAGGGCGGCGATTGTCGCGACGAGGGAGAGGCTCTCGAAGAACTGCTCCGGCGTCTCCGCCTTCTTCCGGAGGTCATCGACCAAGCGACGCGCGACGTACGTCTTCGTCCGGTTCTTGTCCTCCTTCGTCACTTCGAGGACATCGAGCACGTCGCATTCGAGCAGAGCGCTCGCGTAGCGCGCCGGCTCCGCCGGCATCTCGATCGTCGTGACCTCTGGAAGCTCGGCTCTCATTCGCGCGCGCTCGACCGGGTTGTCGTCGACGAAGACGAAGCTCGACAGTCCGAGGCTCAGCTCCTCCGCGATCTGTCGAATGCTGTCCGGTTTCGACTGCCAACCGATCTTGAAGGCGGCGAAGCGATCTTCTCGAAGCAGCATCTGAGGATGTTCACGAATGCAGCTGCGCGCGTGGTCCTCATCGTTCTTGGACGCCACCGCGAGCAACATCCCTCGTCGCTCGAGCGCGTCGAGGACGCGCTGCAGGTCGAGGTAGGCACTGCCGGGAGCCGTTGGCCCGAGCTCGATCCCGTCCGCGCCGACCTCACCGAGCACTCCGCCCCAGAGAGTGTTGTCTAGGTCGACCACGATCACCTTCGCCGAGCGCCCCGCGCGCACCCGCAGCGGCCCCCTGAGTCTACGCGCCGCGAGATCGAGTAGGGCGTCCCCGTAGGGGCAGCCGCTCAGCATCATCATCTTGGGATCGAGCGCGTGCTGGCCCACCGCCGACACGATCGCATCGAAGTCCACGGGCAGCGCGGAAACGCTTCGGAGCTCCTTCACGAGCGCGTCGTTCAGCTGGCGCAAGAACGGCCGTACCCCGAACTCAGCGACGGCGTCATTCGAGCCGAGGGGGCTCGCGAATGGAACCCGTAGGGTGTGTACGGCAACGAGCGCCTCGGGGCGCGTTGCGGCGAGCGTGCGCGCGAGGTCTACGACCCCGGCGGCGGCGGCCCGAGATCGCTCACGAGCGGCCTCGTCGAAGGGGATGAGCACCCAGTCGGGAATGGCGTCGTCGAGATCGATGGCGAGAAGGATGAGATCCGGACGAGAGGCGTAGAGGGCGCTCGAAGGATCGCGCGCAGCACCCTCGATTGCCCGGTACTCGACGGACGTGATTTCGGCGCGGATGCCTGCCTCGGCGCAAGCGACCGCGAGGAACGACTTCAGCGGTCCTGCCGTGAATGACGTCACGAGGCAGATGCGTGTCGATGGGATCGAGGAGTCGACGAGCGCGTCCAGGTGCTTCTCCGCAACCCGCACGGTCGAGAGCCTCGGATCCGAGCGCGCCACGTCGACCCACGCTCGGCGCGCCTCCGCAGCGTGGCCCACGCGCTCCCAGAGTGCGGCGAGCCGGCGCTTCGCTTCCGCGGGTAGACCATCCGGAACGATCCCCCTCGCGAGGTCGGCGGCTTCCTTCGGCTCGTCGGTGACGAGTCGCTCGGCGCGCGCGAGCGTTTGGAGATGGCCTTCGGTCGGGGTTGCGGTGGTGGCGGGCGTCTTCATCTGCTTCTAGCGTCCTCGGGATCACCAACAAATCTCAGAGCATCGCCGCCCCGCCGCAGACGGGGATCACCGCGCCGGTGACGAACCGTGCTTCATCGGAGCAAAGGAACGCGACCACGCGCGCGACGTCCTCCGGCTCGGCGTTGCGCCGCAGGGGTGTTTGGCTCGCCCAAACATCGTGCATACGGGGTGGAAGATGCGCGGACATCTCCGTCTCCGTGAGCCCTGGGGCGACGGCGTTGACGCGAATCCCGAGCGGACCGAGCTCGAGCGCCATCGTGCGCGTGAGCGCGGCAAAGGCCGCCTTGCCGCAGACGTAGGCGGCTTGCTTCGGAGGCGGATTGCCGAACGCGAACGTGGAGAGCACGTTGACGATGCACCCCTTTCGCTCGGCCAAGCTCGCGAGAAGGGCCTTCGTCAAGCGAAAGCCCGCGCCCGCCCCCAGCTCCAGCTGCGCCGCAAAGTCCTCCCAGCCGAGCTCCATGATCGCTTTGGGGTGCTGCCCCCTTCCGGCGTTGTTCACGAGGATGTCGACGGCGCCGAACCGGGACCGTGCCTGCGCTGCGAGCTCTTCGGTGCCTTCGGCGTTCGAGACGTCCGCGCGGATCTTGTCGGCATCGCCTCCTGCGCCGATAACGTCGGCGACGACTTCGTCGGCCGAAGCTTCGTTGTCGCGGTAGTTCACGATCACGCGCGCGCCCGCTCGGCCGAGCGCCCTTGCCGTTGCCGCGCCGATGCCGCGGCTCGCGCCCGTGACGAGAGCCGTCTTTCCGATGAGTGATTTCACTTGGGACATTTCGGAAACCTGGCTCTTCGTGGATGGCATGGTTCGCTCGAGGATGCTGACTTGGGCTCGACCACTGACGACGAGGTTGCCGCTCTCGTCGAGCACGCGTGTCGATAGCGTCGCGAGGCGGGCGGCCGCGGAGTAGTCCTCGACCTTGCCGGTTACGACGAGCTTCATCTTCGAGAACACCGGACGGTGGAAGCGAACGTCTTGGGAGACGTACATGACGTCGCGGGTCGGCAGACAGGTGCCCACGAGACGGGAGAACAGCGACGCGACGAGCATCCCGTGGACGACTCGCTCCGGCATGCCCATTCGCCTCGCTTCGGCGTCGCTCATGTGGAGTGGGTTGTCGTCTCCCGAGAGCTTCGCGAACGCCTCCACGTCGTCCTTCGACCACGTATGCTCGAAGCGGACCTCGTGGCCCACGATCAGCGCCGGATCGGGCCGGAGCGAGGGATCGGACACACGCGAGAACCTAGCAAGGTGAGGTCGTCGTGGCAATCGACGGCAGACCAGGTGCGAGAGGCACGAGCTGTGTTCAAGAGGCCACGATAGCCCGCGAAACCTAACCCGTCAGGCGGTTCACGCGGTGGCGCTGGGCCGCGTATGCGACGTCGAAGAAGCCCGACAAACGGTACCGCACGTAAGAGAGCGGCCGGCTCGCCTCGAGCGCACATCGGTGCAGCTGCAAGAGGCTCGTGCTCGGCTTGATGACCGACTTCGCGTTCATGAAGGACACGCGATAGCCAGCGTCTCGGATCGCGCGCGCGGCGCCCTCCGAGTACGAAGACTCTTCGCCCCCCACCCAGCAGAAGACGTCCACGCCGTGCCCGAGCTCCCGCTCGAGCCGCGCTTTCGACTCGGCGATCTCCTCTCGAAGCTCGGCGGGTCCGAGGGCGTTGGACAGGCGAACGTGGCTGTGCGTGTGGCACCCGACGACGTGCCCTCGCCGGTCGAGCTCACGAACCTGGGCCCAACTCATCGCGCCCGGACAGCCAACCGGCTCCGCGCTCCACGAGATCCGATGCGAGCGTCCGAAGGCGGCGTGGTGCTCAGGGGGAGTGTCGACGAAGCCGGTGGGAACGAAGAACCAACCCGGGATGCCGTGCCGCTCCAGCAGCGGGGCCGCGACCTCGGCATGAGAGCGCAAGCCGTCGTCGAATGATACGATCACGCCCGGTCGGTCCAACGACAAGCGCTCTTCGTGGAACGCGATGAGCTCTTCGTAACCAATGGGCCGGAAGCGCTCCTTCAGGTAGACGAGATGGGACTCGAACGTAGCCGCGTCCGCCGGCGCCACGTCATGATAGTTCACCGCGCGGATGAACGGGCTCAGCGCCGCGACTTGAACGCGGTGGAGCGCGCCCGAAAGCCCGGAGGCGTCGAACGCCGCTGCCATGGCGCCCTTGGCCGTCTCCTTGACGCTCCTTGGGAGCTTGAGGAAGCGCGTGACGTCCACGGCGCCACGCAATCGATCAAGGACCACACTCATGACTGGCGGTCTTAGTCGATCGAACGGACCCCAGCATTCAGATTTCAAGAAGCGCTCGGCTCGCTGGGGCCAATCGCCCCAGTGGTACGGCCTGGCTATGGCAACCGCGGGTGGAGCGCTCCTCTCCGGCGTCGCGATGCCGAGACTTTTCCACAGCCCCTGCCAGCGGACCGCTCTCCTCAGCGGTTACGAGACCACTTCGGCCCGGCTCTGATCAGGGCCGACCCCGTTGCACTGATCTGGGCGCCCTGGGAGGGCCTGTCGCGCTTGCCGTAGTCGGCACCTTGGAACATGACATCGCGGATGAGATAGTGATACATGCGCCCGCTTACGTCGTCGGCGGTCCAGTGCTGAAACACGGTGCCATGCGACGCCCTCGAGATCGACATTCCAATGATGCCTCCGCCCGAGACTGCATTGTTGTCGTCCGGATGCATCAGCACGGGCTGCGTAGGGCTCAGCGCGTCGGCCTCCGTGGCGAACATGCCGCCGCCGACGTAGTAGAGAGGGAATCCATTTGAGAAGCGCAGCTTCGGTAGTGTGATCGTGGTTCCAATCGTGTATTCGCCAGCAGGAAAGTGGATGATGCCTCCGTGGCCCGCCTGGACGGCGTCGATCGCGGCCTTGATGGCCACTGAGTCCGATACGCCGTCATTGGACACGGCGCCGAAGTCCCGGACGTTGTAGCGCTCGAAGTCGATCGCGATGGGCACCCATTTACCAGCGCCGATGCCAGGCCCCTTCGGCTTTAGCGTCCAGAGACCGAGCCTGTCGCTGTCCGAATCGGTGACGGCGGCGATCTCACCGAGGTCCAGCAGATCGGCCGGCGTGTGGGGAAGGTCGGCCGCCGTGTCGTAATTGGTGACGCGAATGTCAGATTCGCTCAGCTCCTCGCGCAACCCGTGATGTCGCCTCTCGGCCGCTTCTCCGGTCGCTTTCGCAGCCGACCGTTGATGCCAGTGTGGCAAGAAAAGTGAGACAAAATCTGGTCTGATGGTGCATATGGCCTCCTGTTCCCCGGCGGGCTGCATCATTGATGCAGCGACTGGTGAAAAGTGTGCGACTGGTGGCGCTGCCGTGCAATCGTGAGCCCTTCTGGTGGGTCGACTAATGTCTGATCGAGCCGGAGGTCAAGGGTGCCGGTCCTCGTGGACGTCAGGGACGAAGGAGCCCTCTCGGGGAGCTATGGGCTCAAGGGGCGGGTCCCGAGGCAGCTCGTCCAGGCGTGTTGTCCGCCGAATGGCTCGGGAGGTGGAGCGGCGCGCGCCTCCGCTCACGCGCCGTGTTCCCCATGCGCGGACAGGGCATGTCTACACTGGGTTGAACATCACGCATCTCCATCCCGCGGAGACTGGCGTGCGATGCGCCGCGCGGCGGCCATTGGGGATAGCCGATGAGGTGCGGGCCATCGGTCACATTGGTGTCTTCAACGAGAACGAGAATCAACCTGAGCTGATCGAGAAGGTGCTGCCCGGAGCTCCCCTGCGTGATCATCGAGGGGCTCGCGTGTGGTGTCCCGACCATCCCCACTGAGGTGGTATCGGCGCGCGAGTTCTTGAAGGGGCACGGCTGCGGGCTCGTGGTTGCGCAGGTCGACCACGCAGGGTTGGCGGCCGCTGTCGACGGAGCGAGGGAAGCCCGGGAGCTCTTCGACTTCGAAGCCTGCGGAAGAGTCTATATGGAAAAATACAAGCGGCCGGCGAAGGCCAGCCGCTCGTTTTCGGAAACCTAGCAGCCCTCAATCGTGTGGCAGCGTCCCGGTCGGGACCAGGGTGAGGCCACGTCCGGTTTCAGAGACGTAGAGCAGATCCCCGCTCGGGGCGACTGTCACTTTGCCAGCCACCCCGGGCAGCTCGATCCGTCCCTCCAGCAACGGTGCCGTCGGATCGACGAGATCGTAAATCAAGATACCCTCGCGCCCGGCGGAGACGAACGCCTTGTCTCCCGCGCGAACGACGGGGCCGCCGTCGGTGAGATCTTCACTGCGATAGACCGTCTTCGGGGAGGTCGGCTGACTGATGTCGAATACCAAGAAGCGACGGGTCGTGTTGTTGGTGCCTTCGTAGTCGAAGACCGCCGTCGTCGCGAGTAGGTAGTCGCCGTAGAGGGCGATCGAGTTCACCGCATCTTGGGTGGGGAGCCCGAGGAAGCCCGCGAAGGTCGGTGATTCGGGGGTGGAGATGTCGTAGACGCCGAGAGAGTTGCCTTCTGCGACGAAGAGGTAATTGCCAGAGACCTCCATATCGCGGCAGGCCGTCAGCTGCTGGTCCAGGTTGATCTCTTGCAGCAGCGCGGGGGGATCACTCTGATAGTCGACGATCCAGAGCCCGTGGTTGTCGTTGCATAGGTAGGCGACGTCGCCGATGAACTCGATCGCGCCGATCTGGTCAGCGTTGGGAACGCTCCCGATGATCTGGGGGTCGTCCGGGTTCGAGACGTCGAACACCGAGAATCCCGCGCGGCCGTCGCCCACGACGAGCTTGCTCTCATGAACCGCGACATTGAGGAGCTGGACGTCGCTCTGAAGACCCGGCGTCGGATCCAGGTCGATCAGCGTCGGCGCGGCCGGGTTCGCGATCGAGTAGGTCTCGAGCCCCCTCGATGCGGAGACAGCGTAGAGGTGATCGCCCTCGACCACGGTGGTGCGGAGGCTCCCCGTCCCTTTGTCCTCCGTGAAGATCGGAGCCGCGCTGTCCGCCGCGTCGCGGTCGAAAACGGTGAGCCCGCGCCCGCCCGTGACATAGAAGTGGTCGCCATCCGGAACCACGGAGAGGCTCTGCCCCACGACGTCCAGCGTCGCGTCGGTAACGATCGTCGAGCTTTCGAGGTGGAGCCGGACGGCGCCGGTCAGGAAGCTGGAGGCGAAGATCTCCCCTTGGGAGGCGACCATCCCGGTGATGATGTCGGCGCAACCGACGCCTCCGCACAGGCCCTGCGGCGAGAGCTCATGGTCGATGAAGACCGGGCTCGCGGGATTGCTGACGTCGAACGCCTCGAAGCCCTTCGAGCCCAAGGCGATGAAGAGCGTTTGTCCATCCAACGCCACGTCCGTTACGGCGTAGATGTTGCCGAAGGTGTCGGCGACCGGCTCGGCGGCGTGAGAGGTGAGCGTTACGGGCGCTTCGGGCGTGGACGCGTCGACCAAGGCGAAGCCTTGTCCATTCTGGGCGACGGCGATCGTGTCACCGTCGATGGAGAGTCCGATGATGCTTCCGGTGGGGTCACCGCTCGGGTTGATGCTCGAGACCTGCATCGGGCCTTGGGCGTTGGTGACGTCGATGATGCGCAAGCCCTGGAGGCTGTCCGCGACGGCGAGCAGCTTCCGCGAGCCGTTGGTGAATGGGGCCGCCTCCACCGCGAAGCCAGGGGTCCCCGCGATTCCCTCGAGCTTCGGGGCCTGAGGATCGCTGAGGTTGAAGATCAGCACTCCGTCCCAGCCCGTGGGGACGTACGCGTACTGCCCGTCGGTCGCGATGCTGACGGGTTGTTCGTCGGTGTCGACCGAGCTGACGAGGGTGGGGGTCGCCGGGTCGGAGAGATCGTAGATCTGCAGCCCTCGGAAGCCGTTCGACGCGACGATGCCGAAGCCGTCGACGACCACCATTCCGTTCGCCGGGCTCGGTGCGATGTCTTTCGGCTCCGGGCTAGGCTGCGGGGTCGTGAAGGCGGTGCTGTCGGCGACGCAGGCGTCACCCTTCGACGTCACCCCGTCCCCAACTTGGAGCCCATAGCTCGCGAAGAAGCGGAGCGACCCCCCAGGGGTCACTTCCACCGTCTTGTCGTCCACGACGCTCACCGTGACGGGGACCTCGACGTCGTCGTCGAGCCGCACGAGGTGGATGGCACCGTCGAGGGAGCTCTCGTCGACGGCTCGGTTCCACGCGATCTGGAACGTGGCCCCGGCTACCGGGACGTCCGTGGCCCCGAAGGCGGGGGAGAGGCTTGCCACGACGCAGCTCTCGTCGACGTTCGTCCCTCCCGTTCCTTGTCCGCCTTGTCCTCCAAGCCCTACGCCGACGTCGTCGTCATCGTCCGAGACGCACGTACAGCCCCCAAGCCCCGCGATGAAGCACCAAAGAAAGACAGAACGAGACGACGGTCGCAGCATGAGCCCTCCTGAATTACCCGTCGGATAAAAGCAATCGGTAACACGAATCGGACTCGCGTCGTCCGCGGGCCTGGATGGCCCGTCTGTTGGTGGCGGCGGCGGCGCGGGTCATTCAACCCGCCGATGCGGGGCACAGTCTGCTGAAAAAGTCAGAAAGCGCCAGCGGGTGTGCCCCGCAGACGCGGTTGGTGCGCCTTCGAGCGGGCCTCGTGGCTTGGTAGTCTCCCGGAGGGCGCATCAGCCATGAGCATCGGCACGATGGGTCGCACGTGGCTCGTCCTCCAACCCTGCGGTGCATCGAGCCCATTTCCCTCACCCATCGCGGCTTCGCGGCTGAGGAGCCTCCGAACGTGGGCTCGACAGGGGCGACTTCGAGCAAACGACGCCCGCGACCTTCGTCCGACGCGGCGGCCGAAGGGGGGGGCGGCGTTCGACCCCGAGCGGTTGGTCACGGTCGCCTTCGCGGTCGTCGTGCTGTCGAGTGCGCTGCTCATCCGTGGAGCGGTCCCGAAGCTCTTTCTCCCCGGTGGGGTTCTTCGCGCTGCGGCGGCGCTACTCGCTTCGTTCTCGTGACGGGCTCGCGCGCCGGCATCGTTCCGGTCGTCCTGCTTTGGGGCCTGGGGCTCTCCTCCCTGCTCCAGACGATTCCGCCGCCGGTGTCCGTCCTCGCGAAGCTCTCGCGCGCGACCGCGGACGTGTGGAGCCGAAGTCTCTTCCGATCTCGCGGCGGGTGGACAGCGCCGGTTGATGCTGGAGCAGCGCGCCATCGTGGCAGGTCTTCAACTCGGGATCGAATGAAGAGATCAGCATCCGAGGGCTCGTAGAGCGGATCCGATCGATGGTCGGCTCAAGCTCGCCAATCCAGCTCGTTTCGTACGAAGAAGGCTTCGAGGACATGCTCCGCCGCGTCCCCGACACGCGAAAAGCGAGGGAGCTGATCGGGTTCGAGCCGAAGAGAAGAGCCTCGATGACGTCCTGAAGGACGGCGTCGCCTGCGAAAAAGGGCGCGACGCCCGCTGAGCGGCGAACGCTCCGTTCGGCCGGGCCAAACGCCCCGTCGGGCGGTTAGGCCTTCCGGAACGCGAGGAGCTTCTCGGTGCCGGCGCGGGTCAGCCAAGGCTCGTGGGTGGCGTAACGCAGGAATCGCTTGCAGACCGAGGCGGGCAGTCGTCCGGTCATCGGTGGCATTGCCCAATGAGTGCGTTCCCTCTCCAGCACGAGGCCGCACGCCTCCGCGGTTCGGATGATTTCCGACTGTCTAAGCTGGTGAGTTTGATAACCGCTCCGGTCGAAGATCGAACGCTTCACCTTAAGGAGGGCGACGTACGCGTGCGAGAGCGGTTGATCGAAATCGGTGATTTGCACCACCAATCGTCCTCGGGGCGCGAGCTTGCCTGCGAGCACGGCCATCGCCTTCGGTACATCGGGAAGGTGCGAGAGCAAACCGATCCCGAGCACCACATCGTAGCGAGGCTCCCCCGGCAAATCGTAGACACTGCCGGCCGAGAGATCGACGCGGGGCAAGAGCTCGGTTGGGACGCGGACCCGCGCGGCTTCGATCATCGCTGGCGACAAGTCGTAGAGGGAGATCTTTGACGCGGACCTGAACTGCAAGCTGATGCGGCCATCCCCGCACCCGACGTCGAGAATGGATCCCATCGGGTCGCCGATCATGTCCCGCACCAGCTCTGCTCGCAGATCGATGTGCGGGTCGGTCCGCAGATAGACCTTGGGGGAGGCGAAGCGGGACCGCGCAGCCTCTACCGAGACTCTGGACGTTGCGAAGGGAGTATCCATCTGTCGTGAGGAACGAGTCTGCCCGGGTCGTTGGTGGCGAGGAGGCTCGGGGCCATTCACCCCGCAGTCAGGTTAGCGGATCCGCGCTCACTTTCACGCTCGCGTGGCCACGATGCGATCGAACGCGTCGGCGTACGGGTTGGCGATGACCGTCGAATCGAAAGACTTCGACCGTTCGACCCCCGCCATCGACATCGAGGCCCGGGGGGCTTCGTCGGAAACGACGCGACCAAGCGACGTCGCGAGCCTTTCATGTCGTCCCGCCCCCGCTCCATCTCGTTGGCGCGCGCAGCGTATGGCTCTCGGCCCCCCCGCCGCCGAGCGTCGTCGTGACGAACGTGACCTTCCGAGCCATGCGGGGCAGTTGTTAGCATGTCCGCGGCCAAGCATAGCCATGAACATCGTTCCGTTGTCGCGCACCCTAGCCACACAACCTCGAGCTCGGCTGGAGGGGTCGATCGAATGACAGTCTCTCACCGTGACGGCTCGGCCGACGCGACCTCCGAACGTCGAGCACGGGACAGTTTCCCTCGCTCCTCTCGTCGACGAACGCCGCGCGATGGCGGAGGAGTCACGGTCGACCGAGATCGGCTCATCGTCGCCGCGCTCGGGTTGGGAGTCGTCGCGAGCGCTCTGTTGATTGGTGGTGCGGTCCCGCGGCTTTACCTTCCGGTCGGGTTCTTCATCCTCGCGGCCGCGGTTGCGACCTCGTTCCATGGGGACGCGGGCCGCATCGGTCTGCTTCCCATCGCCACGCTTTCGGCGCTCGGCGCATTCACGTTGCTGCAAACTTTGCCGCTGCCGGTTGGATGGCTCACCAAGCTCTCGCCATCCTCAGCCGATGTTTGGAGCCGCTGCCTTCTGCCCGTAGGCACGCCGGTTGATCGCGGGTCGCTGTCGCTCGATCCATCGGCGTCGACCTTCGAGGCGTTCAAGTGGTCGTCGTATTCGGCTACTTTCTTCCTGGCGGCCGTCGCCAGCAGACGTCGCGGCCCCGTCGTAGGACTGACTGTCGTTTTCGGGGCGAGTGTCGCCATCGCCCTGGTCTCGCTCGCCCATGGGATGGTGGGGGCAAAGACGGTGTTCGGGCTGTACACCCCCGACACGCCGGTCTCGCCGGGGCACGCGGGGCCATTCATCAACCCCAACAACCTCGCGGGGTATCTGAATCTCGGCGCGCTGATCGGGCTCGGTCTCGTTCTGACGAAGCGCACCGTGGTCTCGAGCTGGACGGTCGCCCTCGGTCTGCTCACGATCGTCGCCGTATCGCTGAGGACGGCTTCGCGTGGCGGAGTCATCGCGCTTGCCGCTGGCCTTGCGGTCTTTGCTCTATGCGCCGTCCTCACGCGCAGCACCCAGCGAATCCCTGCGAAGATCGCAATCTATGCCTCGCTCGGCGTGCTCGTCGCGGGCGGCGCATTCGCTATCGTCGGCGCGGACTCGGCCTTTTGGTCAGACCTCCTGAGCGAGGACACTCAAAAGCTCCAGCTCCCGAAGGCGAGTATCCCGCTGATCAAAGATCATCTGTGGTTTGGGGTGGGGCGTGGCTCGTTCGAAAGTGTCTTTCAAGCGTATCGGCCAGAAACCGCCCTGCACGAGACGTTTAGCCATCCCGAGAACTTCGTGGTCCAGTGGGCGTCCGAGTGGGGAGTGCCGGTCGCACTCGTCGGCGGCTCCGTCTCGCTTTGGTGCTTCTGGCCAACGCGCGTGCTGGCTCACCGAAGCATCGTCGCCCTCGGGGCGCTGTGCGGAGTGGGGACGCTGCTCGCTCAGAACCTCGTGGATCTCGGCCTCGAGCTCGGTGGGGTGGGGACGGCGGTAGCTGCCGTGCTCGGCTCTCTCTGGGCCCAGGTGCGCCCGCGTGGCGACCATCGCGTGAAGCGGACCTGGACTCCTTGGGTATTGAGAGCGGGGATCGCGATCGGGGGGCTCGCCGGCGTGCTCGCGATCAGCCGGGGGGTAAGCACGCTTGCCGAGGATCGAGCGCGGGTACACGCCCTCCTCGATCGCCGCGCCAAAGATCCTTCCGCGTCCGCATCTCTCGACGAAGCCGTGATCGCGATGAGCAAGCGACACCCGGCCGATTACTACTTCCCGCTCGTCGGTGCGATGGCCGCGCGCTTCGAGCGCAAGAGCCCCATTCCTTGGATCCAACGCGCGCTCGAAAGGGGGCCTCGCATCGGCCGCACCCATCTGCTCCTGGGAGAGGTATTGGCAGACTACGGATACGTCCGGCAAGCGCTGCTCGAGTTGAAGCTCGCGGCGACCTATGAGCCCGGTCTCGCCCAAGCCGTCTCTCGGGTCGTGGCCCCTTTGACGAGCGATGTCGACATGATGCTCCTGGCCGTGCCGGAGGGACCGAAAGGCGCACCTCTGCTCGACCTACTCGCGCGCTCGCTGTCGAGGCCGGAAGACCTCGCAGCTCGCGAGCGGCTCGACGAGGAGGCGCTGGCACGTGACGCATCCCTCGCCGGACCGCGAGAGCGATTCATCGCGGCGAGGCTGGCGGCGCTGAGCGCTGAACCCTCATATTTGTGCGTGGATCGCGATCAATGCGCGCGCGAGATCGAGGCGCACGCTGCCGCGTTGGCGAAGTTCGCGCCGCGCTCCACGAAGGAGGTGCTCGCACGGGCAAGGCTCGCGCTCGTCCAGGCAGACGTGGACGGCGCCATCACAATCCTGCAGAAGGGCTGCAACCGACCGGAGGAGCAGGCCCGCTGCTTCCGGCTGCTCGCGGAGACGATCTCGAAGGAGCGTCCGAAGAGCGAGGCGCTCGGTGGCGCGCTCGACGCCTTCACCTCAGCGGCCTGCGCGGAGCACGACGGATGCGCGGATGCTCACGCGTGGGTGGCGTCGGTGCGGGCGGCGCGGGCGGAGCATCAGCTCGCGGTCACCTCACTGGAGCGGGCGGCTCGCGAGGACAGCTCGGCGGCGCGCTTCCTCGCCCTCGCCGACGCGGCAGAGACGGCTGGGCTGTTCGCAACCGAGCTGAACGCGCTCGAGCAAGCGCGGCGATTGGATCCGACGAACGCAACGATCGGGCCGCGCATCGAGCTTGTGAGGCAAAAGGCGGCGGCGGGTGGGATGTCCCCACGCTGAACACGCGGAAGATTCCCATCGAACGCCAGGCCAAGTAGGGTCGAACGCTGAAGGGTGAGGCTGCAACCAAGCTGAAGAGTCATGTCCCGGGTAGCCACACGCGCATTCCAAACGTTGCTCGACGTCGTCGCCCTCGCGGCCGCCTTCGTCGCCGCGTTCTTGGTGCGCTTCGACTGGCAGGTGCCCGGTGATTTCATGCGGCGCGCCCTCGTGCTCCTGCCGTACGTCGTCGCGATCAAATACCTCGTGCTGCACCGGTTCGACGTCCCGCGCTTCTCGTGGCGGTACATCGGGCTGCGCGAGGTGGTGAGGATCCTTCAGGCCCTCGCCGTCTCCTCCGCCATCCTCCTCGTTCTGCGCCTCGTCGCCGTTCGCGTCACGCGCACGGTCCCCTTCCTCGGCCACGTCTGGGTGCCGATCGGGATCATCGGCATCGATCTGATGCTCGCGCTGTGCGCGATCGTCGGCATCCGCGCCTTCCGGCGGGTACTCGGTGAGCGCTCGCATCGCAGCGCCATGGCTCCGATCGCGGACAGCGTTCCTACGTTGATGATCGGCGCGGGGGACGCGGGGTTGCAGGTGGCCAAGCAGCTCGCATCGCGCGAGCTCGGATTCTCGGCGGTCGGGTTCCTCGACGACGACTTGATGAAGGTGGGCACCATCGTCCACGGCATCCCCGTGCTCGGAACGACGAACGACGTCGCCCGCGTCGCGCGCGACCGCGGGGCCCGGCAGGTCCTCATCACCATCGCGGGCGCGCAGGGCAAGCAGATCCGGCGCATCATGAGCTTGTGCGACGACGCCGGCCTGCCGGTGAAGATCATCCCCGCCATGCACGAGATCGTGGGCGGCCAGGTGAGCCTCTCCCGCATGCGCGACGTCGCGATCGAAGACTTGCTCCGGCGCGACGCCGTTCGTCTGGACGAGACGGCGATCCGGGGCGCGGTGACGGGCAACGTCGTGCTGGTGACCGGCGCGGGAGGGAGCATCGGATCCGAGCTGTGCCGGCAGATCTGCAGCCTCGAGCCGAAGTCGCTCGTCTTGGTGGAGCGAGCCGAGAACGCCCTCTTCGAGATCCATCGCGAGCTGTCGGAGCGATTCCCGGACGTGAAGCTCGCTCCCGTGATCGGCGACGTCACGGATCCGAAGCGCATGCGCCGGGTGTTCGAGATGCATCGGCCCGGCTTCGTGCTTCACGCGGCCGCTCACAAGCACGTCCCGATGATGGAGTGGAACCCGGGAGAGGCGCTCAAGAACAACGTCTTCGGGACGAAGTGCGTCGCTCAGCTGGCGAAGGAGTTCGGGGTTCCTACGTTCGTGCTCATCTCGACCGACAAGGCCGTCAACCCGACGAGCATCATGGGGGCGAGCAAGCGTATCGCGGAGCTCATCGTCCAGTCCCTCAGCGAGAACAGCGCCACGTGCTTCGTGGCCGTTCGCTTCGGCAACGTCCTCGGTTCCACCGGCAGCGTCATCCCCATCTTCCGAAAGCAGATCGCCAAGGGGGGCCCGATCACGGTGACGCACCCGGAGATGCGTCGCTACTTCATGACCATCCCGGAGGCGTCTCAGCTCGTGCTTCAGGCCGCGACGATGGGCGAGGGTGGCGAGATCTTCATCCTCGACATGGGGGAGCCGGTCCGCATCGTCGATCTCGCGAAGGACCTCGTGCGCCTCTCGGGCCTCCGCCTCGGTGAGGACATCGAGATCGAGTTCTCCGGCACGCGTCCGGGGGAGAAGCTCTTCGAGGAGCTCAGCGTCGCCGACGAGAACGCGGACAAGACGCGCCATCCGAAGATCTTCGTGGGGCGGTTGCCCAGCCGAAAGCTCGAGGTGCTCGAGGCCCAGCTCGGCGCGCTCGCCGGCGTCATGGACGAGGTGGACCTCGCTCTCGTGCGCGAGCACATCAAGCGGCTGGTCCCCGAGTTCATCATGCCGGCCCAGGTCGACGCGGAGCGGGACGAGGCGGCCGAGCGTGAGGCGGCCGAAGAAGAGCACATCCCGGCCGCGCTACCTCCGGCGCGCAGCGCGCATCTCGAGCCGCTGCTCGGCCAACGCTAGACGCGGTCGGAGGGCGGGCGTCCCAATTCTCTTCGCGCGCGCGCGCGCGGATGAGCCGCGCACGGGCGACACTTCTCGACGATTCTCGAAGCAAGAATGGTCGCAAGCTTCGTCGCCCAATCTCTTCGCGTGCGCGGCGTCGGAAGCGTCGAGCCGCGCTGCGGGGCCCGCGCCCGACGCGTGCTCGTCACGCCTCGTTGGCGGGGACGTGGCGCCTTCGGAATCCGTCCTGGAGAAGCGACGCGAGCGCGGGGACCCGCGACGCCATCCGCGTGGACTTCCGCACCTCGAAGAGGGTAGCGGCAAGGCCTTTGGCCGCCGAATCGGCGGAGAACCTCTCGGCGATGGTGCGGGGCCCGGCGACGCGCGCCTCGCGGCAGCACTCCGGATCGTTCGCGAACTGAAGGATGCCTTCCGCGATCGCTTCGGGCTCCGCGCGAGGGACGAAGAGGCCCGTGACGTTGGGCTCCAGCTGCTCTGGAACTCCGCCTCCGTTCGTCGCGATCACCGGCGTACCGGCGGCGAGGCTGTCCAAGATGCTGCGAGGCAGGCCTTCGTATCCGGCGAGGTTCACGGTGACCGGATTCGACTCGGGGCCGTAGGTGACCGTCTCGCGACCGAGGATGGAGGTGAGGAGCATCGCGTCCGAGCCGCTCAGCATCTCGTGGACGCGGTAGGTGAGGCCGAGGAAGTGCACGTGGCCGTCGAGGCCCGCCTTGGTCGCGCGCTCGCGGACCCACGCCTCGTAGACGTCGTCGACGCCAGCGGCGAAGAGGAGAAACCTCGCCTTGACCCCGCGATCGAGGGCGATCCGCGCCGCGTCGACGAGGTGGTGGATGCCCTTGAACGGCATCATCGCGGAGAGCGAAATGAAGAGCTTCTCGTCCGGGGCGGGGGTGATGCCTCGCTCCGCGAGGAACGCGAGGAGGTTCGCTCGCGCTTCCGGGAAGGGGATGGGCGGCGCCGCTTGGATGCCGTTGTAGACGAGCCTGGTTCGCTCGAAGGCGCTGGGGGCGAGGTAGCGGTAGACGGACTTCGAGACGATGACGATTCGATCCGGGATCGCCTGCTGGAGAAACCAGATCGTGTGCCCAAAGGCGGGGGTGCCGCGGAGGTGGAACACGGAGCCGAGTCCGGCGACGTGAGCCGACGGTCCGGCCATCAGGAGGCCGCGCGGCGTGTTGAAGTGCATCGCCTCCGCCCCGATCTTGTGGGCGTAGTCCGCGAGCATCCGCCAATAAGGAGCGAGCTCCGAGACGCCGACGCGCCAAAGCTCGGATGGCTTCAGGTTGAGGAGCACCTTCCCGAAGGTCTGGAACGCGGGGGGCCCTTCGAGCACGCGAACGTCGATGCCGCGATCTCGGCAGAGCTGCTCGAAGGCGCCGCAGCCCGGGAACGTGAGCACCGCCTCGATGCCGTGATTGCCGATGCGCTCGAGGGCGGCGAGGAGGCTCTTCTGTGCGCCGCCGACGCGGTTCTGATAATCGCCGTAGAACAGGACCTTCATCGGGACGCGCTCGCTCAGCTCAGAGGAGGTGGGCTCGCGCCTTCGTCGTTTCCGTCGGGCGAGGCCTGGTGATGGGTGTGGGAATCCCCCTGCTGGCTGTAATAGGAGCCGCGCCGATAATATTGGTACGAGTACTGATACTCGTCGCGATCCAGGTTGACCGCGTTGAGGACGACGCCGGCGACCCTGCTCCCGACATGCCGGAGCTGACGGATGCCGTGCTTGGCGAGGTCCTTCGTCGTCTTGAACGCGCGGACGACGAGCATCGTCCCGTCCGTCATCGTCGACAGGATGACGGCGTCGGTCACGGCGACGACGGGCGGGCTGTCCAAGATGATCTGATCGAAGCGGGCCTGGAGCTTCGTCAGGTACGCGCGGAAGCGCTCGCTCTGGAGGATCTCGGACGGGTTCGGCGGGATGGGACCGGCCGGGATCACGAAGAGGTTCGGCACGTCGGTCGTGAGGACCGGGTCCTGCCGCTCATCCATCAGGGCGGTGGTGAGGCCCGGACCGGCATCGACGCCGCGTCCTCGGAAGATTCGGTGCAGGCGAGGCCGACGCAAATCGCAGTCGACGAGAACGACGCGCTTGCCGGCCTGGGCCATCGCGACGGCGGTGCAGCACGCCACCGTCGTCTTCCCTTCGGCGGGGCCGGCGCTCGTCACGAGCAGCGTCTTGAATGGCTTGTCCGGCGCCATGAACATCAGGTTCGTCCGGACGGAGCGTGAGGCCTCGGCGATGCCGCTCATCGGGGCGTGGTGAACGATGAGCTCGGGCTGCTCGAGCACCGCACGACGCTTGCGCTTCTGAGGCCCGAGGGCGCTCGCATCGAACTCCGGGATGAGACCGAGGAACGATGCATTGAGGACGTGCTCCACGTCTTCCGGCGTCTTCACCGTTCGGTCGAGGAGACTGCGCCCGTAGGCGGCGCCCGCCCCGAGGAGCAGACCGAGCCCGAGCCCGCCCGCCACGTTCAAGGGCATGTTCGGTTTGACGGGAGCGTCCGGCTCGACCGGCTCGTCGACGATCGAGACGTTGTTCACGCGCATTCGCCGGGTGAGGTCGCTCTCCTTCGAGCGCTCGAGGAGGAGCGAGTAGAGCTTCTCGGTGTTCTGCTTGCGCCGGAGCAGGCGGTTGTAGTCGATCTCTTGGAGGTTCAGGTCGAGGGCCTGACCCTTGGCCTTCTCGAAGAGCGCGGCGACGCCGCCCTCCTCCTGGATGACGGCCGCGAGGTCGCGATCGAGGGCGCCCTGGATGTTCCTGATCTCCGCCATCAGGGCCTTGTGGGCGGTGCCGAGCTTGGCCTCTGCGCTCAGGACGTCGGGATGATTCTTGCCGAGGCCGGACTGGAGGAGGCCGTCGCGCTCCTGGACCGCCTCGACGTAGTGTTGCCGCAGGCTGGAGAGGAACATGCTCGAGAGGAGCTCTTGCGCGGGGAGGACGCTGGGGTTCTCCGCCTTCACCTTCGAGATCTGAGCGCGCCTCGAGGCGACCTTCTCGCGCTGCTCCTTGATCGTCGCGAGGGTGAGGTTGTGCTGCGCGATCTCCCGCTGCAGCATGTTCGACTGATCGGTGAACTCGACGGAGAGGAGGTTGTTCTTGACCTTGTAGTCGTGGAGCTCGTGCTCGCTCGCCTCGAGCTCCTTGAGGAGCCGATCGTGCTCGGCGCGGAGCCACTCGGACGCCTCCTGGGTCGACTCGAGCATGTTGTCGATGTTCTGCTCTCGGTAGGTCTTCACCAGGACCTTGAGGAGCTTCGCGGCGCGCTCCGGGTTCGCGTCCTGGAGCCGAACGGTCGCGAGTCGCGACATCTTCACGCCCTCGACCCAGACCCGCCCGCGGAGGATGTCCGCCGCGTCGTCCTCCGAGATGGGCTCGAGGTCGGGAGCTTTCGCTCCCTTTGGAAGATTCTGGATAAAGGCGAAGTCGCGGTTGAGCCCGAGCTCCTTCACCACCCCGAGCGCGACCCGACGGCTCTGGATGATCTGGTACTGCGTCTCGTAGTACTCGCGGGTGTCCCACATCGCGCCGTTGCCCGGCTCGACCACCGTCTCGACCTTGCCGCCGAGAGGCTTGGGGGGGGTCGGGTCGAACTGGACGGTCGCCGTTGCCTCGAAGATGCGCTTCTGACGCATCGTCCAGAACCCCGCGCCCACCGTGACCATGACGGCGGTCGAGATCGCGGTCAGCCAGTGCTTCCGGATCGGGCGCCAAACCGCGAGGAAGTCGATCAGAGGCTCGCGCTGGTCAGCCGGCCGATCCGGACCGTGGGAGTTCGACGAGTGTGCGTTCACGATGGTTCCGGCGTCACTGCTTCCGGTGGATGCTGCAACCCTAGTTCGAGAGTCGCCCCGAGACTAGACGCCAGGTTGTGGTGCCCAGGCCGGAGGAACCGTTCATTCGGGGCGGCGGTCGCGGCACCCGTTCAGGGCCGTCGCCCGGCT
This sequence comes from Polyangiaceae bacterium, assembly GCA_044225865.1. GTDB lineage: Bacteria > Myxococcota_A > Polyangia > Polyangiales > Polyangiaceae > Xiheicaenibacterium. The sequence continues at coordinate 34,858 of JBGAID010000024.1, forward strand.
TCGGCGAGGGGACGGCGCCGGGCGAGCCGCTCGTACGTCTCCTTCACCGTTCGGAAGACGCGCTGCTCGTCGAACCGCTCCCGGGCGACCTCGACCGCGCCCGCGCCGAGCCGGGCCTGGAGGTCCGGGTCTCGGAGCAGGCGATCGAGGGCGGCGCCGAGCGCGGTAGGGTCCTTGACGGGCACCAGCAGGCCGGAGCGCTCGTGGACCACCGCCTCGCGGCACCCGCGGATATCGGTGGCGACGACGGGCTTGCCCATCGCGCTCGCCTCCATGACCGCTCGCGGAAACCCCTCCCGATGCGAGGGAAGGACGAATACGTCCATCACCGCGTACATCGCCTCGACATCCGTTCGAAAGCCCGGGAAGACACAGGCGTCGGCGATCCCATACGCGGCGGCGCGCTCGGGGCGAAGCGCGTCCGCCTTGCTCTCATCGGTGGGGCCGACGACGAGGAGGCGCGCTTCGGGGTGAGCGCGGAGCACCCCGCGGAACGCCTCGAACAGCTCCGGGATGCCCTTCTCTTCCACGAGACGACCGACGAAGCCGATCACCGTCGCGCCCCGCGGGATGCCGAGGCGCTCGCGCTCGGCGGCCCGCTCCGGTTCGCTCTTGGCGGCCGGGTTGAACCGAGCGAGGTCGATGCCGTTGCCGAGCAGCTGGATCGCCTCTCGCCGACAGATGCGCTCGCGGACCGCGGTCTCGACGTCCTCCGCGCTCTGGGAGAGGATCGCGTGGCTCTGCAGCGCCGCGATGCGCTCCATCGTGATGAAGAAGGCGCGGGAGCGCGGCTTCATCCGCTCGTGGAAGTAGAAACCGTGGATCGTGTTCACGATCATCGGCACCCCGGCGATCCGCGCGGCGAGCTGCCCGATGAGGCCTGGCTTCGGGGTGTGGGTGTGGACGATGTCGAACCTTCGGGCCCGGAAGATCCTCACGAGATCCGCGAGCGCCTTCGCGTCCGCGAGGGGCGTCATGGAGCGCGTCATCGGCACGGCGATGTGGGGGATGCCTCTCCCTTCGATGAAGGGGACGTCGGGGCCGGGCGCCGATATCCCCGTCACCTCGTAGCCCTCCCGCTGCAGGTAGAGCATCTGGTTGAGGAGCAGGTATCGAAGCGACAGGTCGACGGTCGCGACGTGGGCGACGCGGAGCTTTCGCGCGGGCTCGGTCATCGGCTCGCTCGACACGCTCCGCGCACGATCTCGATCACCTCGTCCTGCTCGGCGTCCGCGAGGTTGCTGCCCGAAGGCAGGCACAGGCCCCGGTCGAAGAGATCCTTCGCCACGTCGCCGCCGCGCACGCGGCACCCTTCGAAGACGGGCTGCAGGTGCATGGGCTTCCACACCGGGCGCGCCTCGATCTCGGCCTTGGCGAGGGCGAGGCGGATGTCCTCGCGCGTCGCGCCCGCGGCGGCGGGATCGACGAGGATGCACGACAGCCAGCGGTTCGATCGACCGTAGGCCGCCTCCGGCATCATCTCGATCCCGGGCAGCGAGGCGAGCGCCTCCGCGTATCGCTGGAAGATGCGGCGTCGAGCGGCGACCCGATCCTCGAGGACGCGCATCTGGCCGCGCCCGATGGCGGCGCACACGTTCGAAAGCCGGTAGTTGAAGCCGATCGTGCTGTGCTCGTAGTGAGGGGCCGGATCCCGCGCTTGGGTGGCGAGGAACCTCGCTCTGCGAACGAGGTCTCCGTCTTCGCTGAGGAGCATCCCGCCCCCGGAGGTGGTGATGATCTTGTTGCCGTTGAACGACAGGACGGAGACCTTCCCGAACGATCCGCACCGCGCGCCTCGATAGGTGGCGCCGAGGGCCTCCGCCGCGTCTTCGATGACGGGGATGCCGTGGCGATCGCAGGCGGCCTTGACGGGCACCCAGTCTACGCTCTGCCCGTAGAGATCGACGGCCACGACCGCGCGCGGGGGCTTGCCGGCCTTCACCATCGCCTCGATCTCCTCTTCCAGGAGCGCGGGATCGAGGTTCCAGCTCGAGCGCGTCGCGTCGATGAAGACGGGCCTCGCGCCTTGGTAGACGACGGGGTTCACGCTCGCGGAGAAGGTGAGGGTCGAGCAGAGCACCTCGTCGTCGCGCTCCACGCCGAGCAGTCGGAGGCCGAGGTGGAGGGCGGCGGTGCCGCTCGACAGCGCGGCCGCGTGGGAGACGCCGACGTACTTCGCGACCTCCGCCTCGAATGCATCCACGTGAGGCCCGAGGGGAGCGATCCAATTCGATCGGAAGGCGTCTTCGACGAGCGCTTGCTCGTCACCGCCCATGTGCGGGCTCGAAAGATAGATGCGGGGCATGTTCAAGATCCTCGAGGGCGGGCCGGGACGCCGACCGCCGTAACTCCGCCTGGAAGGTCGCGGACGATCGCCCCCCCCGCGCCGACGGTGGTCCACGCGCCGACCCTCCGTCCCGGAATGCACACCGTGCCGATCCCGAGGAACGTCCCCTCCTCGAGCGTGACGTTGCCGGCCAAATGGCAGCCCGGCGCGACGTGGACGAAATCCCCGATGACGCAGTCGTGATCGATCGACGCGCTCGTGTTCACGATGACGTGCGCCCCGAGGACGGCGCTCGGCTGCACCACCGCGCCCGCGAACACCACCGTGCCTTCTCCCAAGGTCACGGAAGGGTCCACGAACGCCCGCGGGTGCACGAGCGTCCGGAACCGGCAGCGAAGCTCGGCCGAGAGGCGCTTCCTCGCCCGGTTGTCTCCGATTCCGAGCACCGCGGCGGCTGTCTCCGGCAGCTCCTCGAGGGCGAGGATCGGCGCGCCGAGGACGTTGCCTCCACGCTTCGCGGGGTTGCCGTCGAAGCAGCCGAGGATGGGGAGCTCGAGGGCGCGGAGGAGTCCGACGATCACCTTCGCGTGACCCCCGGCCCCGACGATCGCGACCGGCTCGCTCACGCGGCGCTCGCTCCTTCTGCCGCGGGGACCTTCGGCGAGCCCATGAACTCCGGCATCGTGGCGTGCCCGGCGGCGCTGATGCCCTCGGGGAAGAGCACCCGCCCGATCGTCTTCGCGAGGATGCGCAGATCGAGGGCGGCCGAGACGTGATCGACGTAGTGGACGTCGAGCCGGAACTTCTCCTCCCACGTGAGCGCGTTGCGCCCGTGGATCTGAGCCCACCCGGTGATGCCGGGCTTCACGTCGTGGCGCCGGGCCTGCTCGGCGTCGTAGCGCTCGAGGTACTGCATCAGCAAGGGCCGCGGGCCGACGAGGCTCATGTCGCCCCGCAAGACATTCCAGAGCTGAGGGAGCTCGTCCAGCGACTTGCTGCGGATCCATTGCCCGAGGGCGGTGAGCCTCTGGTCGTCGGGCAAGAGCCGGCCTTGCTCGTCTCGGGCGTCGTTCATCGTCCGCATCTTGTAGACGTGGAACGGCTTGCCGCCGAGGCCGGGGCGCTGCTGCCGGAAGAACACCGGCGACCCCATGCGCGCGCGAACGGCGACGGCGAGGACCCCGACGATCGGCGCGGCGGCGAGGGCGACCGGGCCCGCGATCGCGAGATCCAACGCCCGCTTCCCGAAGCGAAGGTAGAGGGAGCTCTTCATGTCTTCTTCTTCCGATTGCCGAGCCCGACGAGGAGCCACTCGATCGCGGCTGCGCCGAGCTTCACCGGCCGCGCCGCGTACGCGGCATAGACCCAAGGGGAGCCAGGGCGAAGCCCGTACCGAGCCTCCATCGTCGCACGATCGGGGAACGCGATGCTCGAGAGCAGCGCGGCCCGGAACCAAGCGGGGGCGAGCACGGTCGTGCGCCAGTAGAACGCGAAGACGCGCCGGAGGCGTTCGAGCTCGTCGGGCACGCGGAGGGTCGAGAAGACCCTCTCCCCCGAGGCGCCGAGCGGCTCGCCCGCCCGGAGCCGGCGCGCCGTCTCGAGCAGATCGTCGAGCTCTCGGGCCACGCTCGCGCGCCGGGCGAGCTCTCGCGCGCGGCGGAGCGTCTCCCCGGTCAGCGGCTCGAGCAGCGCCGAGAAGTCGGCGAGCGTCTTTGCTCCCAGCGGCGGCTCCCAGATCGAGCTCACGTAGAGGTGATGGGCGAGGTGGACGGCGGTGAACGCCAAGCCCGTCGAAGCGTCGTGGTCGTCGACGCCGAAGCGGTGGCCGTCTCGGCCCCAGAACGCAAACTCGTGGGGCTCGATCGTCACCGTGCCGCGCGCGTAGGCGGGGAGGTGCTTCGGGGTGGCTCCGGCCATGCGCGAGTAGCCGAGATCGACGAGGGCTCGGTCCATCGCCTCGCGGCCGCTCTCGTCGATGAGCACGTCGAGGTCCTGCATGTACCTCGTCCCCAAGCTCTCGATGACCCCGGAGCGCAACAGGAAGGCTCCTTTGAGGAATCGCACGCGAGCTCCGCGCGCGAGCATCGCGTCCTCGATCTCGACCGCGCATCGGAGCAGCTCGAGGTTGTGGGCCGCGTTCTCCGTATGGATGCGGCGCATGCGCTCGACGATCTCGGTCGGCAGCGCCTCCAGGTGCCCGCGGCGCTTCGCGGTCGCGTAGAGCGCCCCGTCGAGCTCGAGCACGGCACTCGCCTCCGCGAGCGCTTCTCCGCCTCGGATTTGGGCGCACGGAGGACCGTACAAATACCGGAGCAGCTCCTCGCTCGGGTCCATCACGGTGCTGCGGCGGGCCCGTACCAGCGCGACGGGCCCGATCGCCATGTTACGGTGCCCGCATGAGGGGAACGTTCACAATCTCGATCGATCTCGAGCTCGCTTGGGGCATCTGGGACAAGCCGTCCGCTACGTACTTCCGTCTCTGCGCCGAGAAGGAGGAGCGGATCGTGGATGGCCTCCTCGCGATGTTCGAGCGCTACGACGTCCCCGCGACGTGGGCCGTCGTCGGAAGGCTGCTCGAGCGGGCCGAGCGCTTCCCGGTCGAGACCGAGCATGGAGACCGCATCTGGTACGCGCCCCACCTCATCGAGAAGGTGAGAGCCTCGAAGAGCAACCAGGAGGTCGGCTCTCACAGCTTCGAGCACGTGTACTTCGGGCAGATCGATCGCGCGCGCGCCACCGACGATATCCAAGGGGCGAAGCGGGTCCACGACCAGCACGGCCTCGACTTCGTCTCGTTCGTCTTCCCGCGCAACCAGGTCGGACACCTCGACGTCCTGGAGCAAGCGGGCGTGCGCGTGTTCCGGAGCCTCGACCGCGGTTGGTTCATGGACGCGGCGAAGTGGGGCGGCGGCGTCGTCGGTCAGGCCGCGAACCTCGCCGACAAGATCGTCCCTGTGCCTCCCCAGGTCGTGGAGCCGCTCCCGTCGAGCGCGCCCGGCATGGTCGATCTCCCCAGCTCGACGCTGCTGTTGGCCCGCAACGGCCTGCGCCGCCTCGTGACGCCGCTCTCGGTGCGGGTCAAGAACCGGCTCGGTCTCGAGGCGGCGAAGCGGCAGCGGAAGCTCTTTCACCTTTGGTTCCACCCATCGAATTTCTACTACGAGACGGATCGGCAGCTCGCGGTGCTCGAGTCCATCGTGGCCGGCGCTAGTCGGATGCGGGATCGCGGGCAGCTCGAGATCGCTCCGATGAGCTCGTTTGCTCCGGCCCCGAGCCGGGCGCCTCGGTCGGCTGCTTCGTGATCTCGGGCCTCCAACCGAGGTCGCGTTGGAGGCGCATCGCGAGCTCGGCGACGTCCAGCAGGAGCTCGGGCTCCACCCGGTCCGGGCGAAGCCCGCTGAGCATCTCCGACACCGCGCGCGGCAGCCACTCGCCGTCGCGCGCGCCGCGCCGAGCCTGAAGCGCCGCGATCAGCTCGTGGATGCGACGCGCGCGATGGAGGAGGCGCGCGTGCTCTTCCTGGCCTGACTCCGCGACCCGATAGAGATCGCACGTGTACTCGTGACAGCGGCGAGGCCGATCCGCATAGACCTCGCATCCCGTCGCGGTCCACGCCGGGCACGGTTGGGAGAACACCCCCCGCTCCTCGATCACAGAGAGACGCCGGCGCGTCGCGGGGGTGAGCTCGCCGGGCTCGACGTCGACGAAGGCGAACATCCCCCCGTTGCAGCACGCTCCGCACGTGCGACACAGCTGGGAGAGCGCGGCCGTCCTGTCTTCCTTCATGCCGGCCCCACCTCCAACATCGAGCTGGAGCCGACCGAGCGCAGCCGGACCTTCAGCGCGTCGCCCTTTCTGGCTTCGTGGGCGCGCGGCTCGAGGAAGAGCGTGGGCCGCCAGTGCCCGGTGTCGGGGCACGTCCAGGGCTCGGTCGTGAACCTCGTCGCGGCGTCGACCTCGACGTCGAAGAACAAAAGCGCGCCGTGGACAGGGCCGTCTCGATCGACGATCACGGAGCGCTCGTGGGCGTGGGTCACGGCGGGGCTCTGGAGATCGAGCCGCCCCACGTCGAACGCCTCCGTCACCGGCACGAGCTCCCGCGCCCGCGGCAGATCGAGGGACATCGCGCAGGGTCCGTCCGGGACGTGCCTCGTCATCGGGCTGAAATCCATCCCGTACGAGCGCGTCCAGCGCGCCGTGTTTCGCTCCGTGAAGGTGAGCCGGTCGAGGGCCGGCTCCGGCACCCGGACGAGGGCGGCGCGGAGCTGGACCACGCTCGGGATGACCCGCGCCGAAGGGGCAAGGAGCCGCTTGTGCGCGTCCGTGACGATGTCCATCACGTGCTCTTCGAGCGCGTCGTTGCCGATGGTCTCGGTCACGAGCACGGTGGCGCGGTCGGCGATGGAGATTCGGCTCGACCAGCCGCGGAGGACGGTCACGCGATCCTCCACCCCGTTCGCCTTGGCGAGATCCGCGGCCGCCTCTGCCATCGAGCTCGCCTCGATGGCGTAGACTCGGCGCGCGCCGGCGAGGGCGGCCGCGACCGAGAGCACCCCCGTGCCGCACCCGATATCGAGGACCACGTCCTCGGGACGGACCGTGCGGCGGATCGCCTCGATGAACGCGGTGGACCTCGTCTCGTCGTCGAGCATGCCGACGTGGACGGCCGGGCTCGACCAGGTGCCGCGCACGTCCTCCGGAGCGCGCTCGCGGTCCGCGGTCCGGAGCAACCCTTGACGCAGCAGCTCGAGCACCGAGCCCATGAAGTCGACGAAGTCTCGCGCGCCGAGCACGCCCGCCCGCTCTGCGAGGTCGCCGAGGCGAACCGGCTCGGTGCAGGCGACGAGGATCCCGAGCGCGTGAACCCCGAGAGGTACGGAGCGACCTTCGAATGTAGCCGTCGCGTTCCCAGCCGAATGGAGCTCGAGCGTGATCGCCGGCGAGCGTCGGAGCAACGAATCACGCGACAAAGAGGACGTCATCCGTGGGCCCTCGGCCTCGCCGAGCCCCCTTTTCCCCGAGCCGTGTGGTACGAAATCATGCAGATGGATTTGTCGCCGGCCGATCGGCTGACCTGCCCGCCCGAGGTCCTGTCTCGGGTGCTCGATGGAGAGGCGGTCCTCTTGCACCTCGGATCGGGGACGTACTTCGGGATGAACGAGGTCGCGACGCGGGCGTGGGAGCTCATCGTGAGCGGCACGACCTTCTCGGCCCTCGTCACGAGCCTCCAATCGGAGTTCGAGGTCGAGCGGGACGAGCTCGAGCGTGACATGCGCGGCTTCCTCTCGTCCCTGATCGAGAAGAACCTCGTCATGGTCGCGCCGGCGCCCCGAGATTCCGCCTGATCGCCTCGAGCACCTCGGCCGCGACGTCGAACCTTCGCGGGTAGCGAAGCCGCATGACGCGGGTCCGCGCGAGGACCTCCTCGACGAACCCCACCTCCGCGCCCAGCAGCCCGGCGTCCTTGGGATCGATCCGGTGGAGCTGAGAGGCGAGCGCCATGAAGCCCTCGCGGCGCGACATCGGCTCGATCGTGACGTCCTCGCTCGCGGTGTCGAGCGCGTAGATCCGAACGAGCGGCCTGGGCTCGGAGTCGCTCGGTCGAACGACCGCGGTCTTGCCCCACGAGGGGACGCCCTCCGCTCCGAGCCCCGCGCGCGACGCTTCGCCGAGGCGAACCCAGCCCGCCGAGGGCAACGCGAGCACGTGGTCAGGCCCGTTCTGGAGGGGGAGAAAGTCGTCGGCCACGAGCGGCCACGTCGAGCTCAAGAGCGCCGCGAGCGTCGACTTGCCCGCGCCGGACGGCCCGACGAAGGCGATCGTGCCGCCAGGGCTCGAGACGGCCGAAGCGTGAAGCGCGGGCGAGCCGGCGAGCTGATGCAGACCAGGGAGGATCTGGCGCTCCAGCACCTCACCGACGAGGGCCGCGCTCACCGCCGGCAGCGGCCTCACCCGTACGCTCTGCCCCGTCTCGTCGAAGAAGAAGTCGGCGATTCCTGGCGAACGCACGAGATAGCCTTCGCGCACCCGACCGATGCACAAGAATGGAGCTCCCTCCACCTCGTGCTCCATGACCCAGTCGATCGCTCCGTCGAAGGCGGGGCCCGCATCCAGCCATGCCACCGAACAGGTCATGGAATGGTTCCGCTCCCTCGCCCTCCCGATCCCTACGAGCCTGCGTTGCTCGGTTGGGTCGGCGCTCCGACCCGCAGGCATCGACCGGGCTCAGACTCTGGGTTTCTTGCTGGCTTCCTGGCCGGACTTCTTTCCGGCCCGGGTCATGTCCTCGACGCGCCCGTACGCGACGAGCTCGGGCTTGCGGTAGGGACGGCGCGGGCGCGCGACCTCGAAGGCGTCCGAGGCGTTCTGATCCGTGGCGATGGAAGGGTCACGATTCATGGGTCCAGTCCGTGGCCGAAGGGAATTGATACCATACGGTGCCTGAGCGTCGCCAGGTATTCAAACCCCTCGGCGACGGTGCAATCCCGCGCGCGGGAGGGCCGTTCGTCGGTTCAGGTCGACCCCGCCGCGAGCCCGGTTCGCCGGAGAAACGCCTCGATCGCGAGGGCATAGGCGAGATCCACGCCGAGGTCCTCCTCACCTCGGAGAGCGGCCTCCGCCGCGCGAGGAAAGCGCTTCGGGTCGACGAGCCCCAGCTGCGCGAGCGCCGATCGCCTCGTCAGCTCGAGCCATGGCTCCGCCCGCTCCCGGTGGGCTCGCTCGTGGAGCTCGACGTAGCTCGTCGGCGGATAGCGCCAAAGAATCTCGGGAGGCAGCGCCCCCTCCATCGCGGCGCGGAGCGTCGGCTTGATGATGTCGAAGGAGAGCCGCAGCCGCGCGGGGAGCGCCATGAAGGCATCGACGACGCGCATGTCCAGGAATGGATGCACGAGCTCGACCCCGCGGTCTTGGGCGAAGAGCTGCAGCTCTTGAAGGATCAAGGTCATCCCGGTGGTGGACGACAGCTCCATGCACACCGCCCGGCGGAGCGGGCTCGGATGGGCGAGCTCGCGCGTCGCGCGCTCGATGTCTTCATAGCCCTCGAGGGCCCAACGCGAAGATCGGGTCGTGAAGTAGTCGGGCAGCGAGCGCTCGAACGCGCGCCGTGCTCGACGAGCCCGCAGCGATGGTGGCATCCGCGCTCGAACCGCGGTTCGAACGAGGCGCGACCACGCCCGCCGAGAGAGAGGGTCTTCCCACGCTCCGGAGAAGCGAAGCGCGTCGAGGGGATCCCTTCGGACGATCGCGTCTTCGAGCTCCAGTCCATGTCGCAGCTGGAGCTCGTCGCTCCCCTCTCCGGTGAGGACCACGCGACAGCCGCGCTCGCGGGCGGAATCGAAGAGCCTCCCGTAGGGAACGCACCAAGGACCGCCAAGGTCGACGTTGCCGACCTGGTCCGGATCGAACGCGGCCGCCTCCGCCTGGAGGAGGGGGGCCCCGAACCGCTTGGCGAGGGAAGCCGCATAGCGGGTCTCGTCGCAGGCAAGTCCGGGACAGCTCATCTGAAGGAGCAGAGGGGGCGGTCGCCCATGTCGGGCGAGCCAAGGCGAGGCGATGGCGATGCACGACGAGCTGTCGAGCCCGCCCGATGCCTGCGCCGCGACCGGCCATCGGCCTCGGATGCGTGAGACGACCGCCGCTTCGAGCGCGCTGCGCACCCTCGCCACGTGCTCGGCGGGGGAGCTTCGCTCGTCGACGCAGTCCGGGTCTGGGCTCCAGTACCGCGCCGCCGTCGCTCGGCCCGCTCGGATCGTCAGCACCGACGCAGGCGGCACGACGCGAACGCCGACGCGGAACGTCTCTCGATCGAGCACCGCGACGCCTGCCACCGCCTGCGCCAAGAGGCGAAGATTGGGCTGCTCCGGCACGTCTCGCGGGGCGAAGAGGGCTCGCTCGCTCGTCGCGACGCGAACCCCGCCTTCGGGAAGCTCGATGAAATAAAGGGGTCGTATGCCGAGCCGATCACGGGCGAGGAGGAGGGTCCCTTCGACATGGTCGAAGCGGGCGACCGCAAAATCGCCGATGAGCCGCCGCGGTGCTTCGACGCCCCACGCGGCGAAGGCGAGCGCGGCCAGGGACGCATCGCTCGCCGAAGCGGTCGCGCCCAACGAGTCGATGAGCTCACGCCGGTCGTCGAGCCGACCGTCCCAGAGGAGGGTCCATCGGCGATCGCGGTCTTCGAGGATGCAGCGGCTCCCTTCGTCCTCGGGGACGATGAACCGAGCTCGCGCCCGCGCCGCGAAGCCCTCCCTCGCCGAGGTCTCATCGGTGTCCCACGGCCCGACCCCGAGGCCGCTCGCGAGCGCGACCTCCACGTTCGCGAGCCGCGCCCGCGGACCGATCTCGAGCACGAAGATGCTCATCCGCCTCGGAATCGATAGATTGGAGCGTGGCCTTGCTCTCGGGGCGGAGCGCCCGCGTCCTCGACCCACGCGTGGGCATCGAAGGCCTTCGCCTCTGCCGTCTTCGGCCGGGAGACCCCCAGGCAGAGCGCTACGTCGTCACCCATCCACCGGTGCGCCGCGTACTGCGCGACCGCGCGCGGAAGGCACCCGCCTTCGCGGGTGGACCAGCGCGCCGGCGACCAATGGAAGGCCTTCCGGACGAGCTGCTCGCCCCGCTCGGCGTCCACCCCGAGCGCATCCTTGCGCGAACCTGGGCTCGGAATCATCGCGAGGAGGGCCTCGGTGCGCCGATACCCGAGCGTCGCGATCGCGAGCGCGGAGGGGCCCGCCGCGAGCCACGCCACCATGAAGAAGCGCCGCTCGAGCTCGGTCAGCGCGCCGAACGCAACGAGGCGATCTACGACGCCCATCGACGCCCGATCAGTTGCCATTCATCCGTGGCGGCGGCAACCATGCACCCCTCGGATGCGGCGGGGCGCGGCCCCGTTCAGACCTGACCCGTGCGCGCTCGCCTCCTGTTCGTCACCGTCTTGCTCGAGATCGGCTCGAGGCTGACCCCGTTCGCGGCGGTGCTGGCGCTGTTCGGCGCCTCCGCCGACGTGGCGATGGCAGCCGCCCTCGGCGTCGTCGCGAGCGCGGCGATCGCGGCGCGCACCTGGCTCCGCGCGCGCGTGCTCCACCGCGAGATCGGCGCCCTCTACGATCGCGTGCTCTCCGCGGTGGAGCAGAAGCCGACGACCTCCCTCGTGACGAACCGCGAGCACGGCCAAGGCGGAGCGATCCGTCGTCGCTTCACGGCTCGGCCCGGCGTGGCTGCTCGTGGGCGCGCTGGCGGCGATCTTCCTCGTCGCGCTCTTCGCGCCCGCCCGCAGGGCGGCTCGCCGCGCGCGCGAGAAGGGCTGGGCCGCTCACATGCGCGTGGCCAAGCTCTTCGACACCCTCCTCCTCGGCGCCGCCGAGCTCCGCGCCTCTGGGCGGCAACGGGACATGGCTCGCGCCATCGCCGAGGAGGCGAGGACGGTCTCGCGAATGGAAGCGCGCGGAATGCTGTTGGGCGCAATCACCGCGACTGTCCCAGCCCTGTTCGCGCTGCTCCTCCTCGCCATCCCTCGCTCGTTCCTGGGATCCGTGCTGGGGCCGCGGCTCGGAGAGGCCTCCGTGCTCGCGGCCGCGGGCGTGTCGTTCGGGTTGGCCGCGGTCGCAGGTCTCGAGAGCCTGGTCCGCGGCGCGCCCGTCCGCACGACCCTGGATCGGTTCCTCGCGCCCCTCCCCCCGCTGTCGTTTGGCGGCACCGCCCTGGTCGGTCGTGGAGAGCAACCGCGGGCGGAGCCCGAGGCGATCCGGGTCATCCGCTTCGCGGGCGTGGCCGTTCGCCACGCCGGTGCGGAGATCGACACGCCGAGCGACCTCTCGTTCCACGTCGAGCGAGGCGGCGTTGCGTTCGTGGGACCGAACGGGGTCGGGAAGAGCACCGCCCTCTTGGCGCTCCTCGGGCTCGTTGATCTGGCGCGGGGAGAGGTTGCCATCAACGGGACTCGTCCCGCTCCCGAGCGCTGGCCGGGGCTGCGCGCGCGCATGCTGCTCCTGCCGCAGAGGCCGCACGTCGTCCCGGATGAGCCCATCGGCTGGCACATCGGCCTCTTCGGCACGTCGTCGATCGACGACCGGCGGCTCGTCGCGGCCCTCGACGAGGTTGGGTTGAGAGCTCGCCTCGAGGGTCGGGCGACCGCCCGAGGATGCGCGGTCGCCGATCTGCCGATGGGCGAGCTTAGCGGCGGCGAGCAGCGAAGGGTGCTCCTGTGCCGGAGCCTCCTCCATGACGTGGATGTCGTGCTGTTCGACGAGCCGGAGGCCGGCCTCGACCAAGAAGGCCGCGGGCGCGTAGAGAAGTTGCTCGAACGCCTCGCAACCACGTGCATCGTGGTGGTGGTGGCGCACGACGAATCCATCGTCCCCGAGAGCTATCAGCGGCTCGATTTGTGCAAGCACTGAGCGCTGGCTGCCTCGGACCTGGTATAGTTTCTTCACGCTTAGCTGGGTCGCCATGAACGTCGGCGACAGAAATCTCATCCAACGATCGGCTTGAGGGAGGACTTCCAAATGGTGACCCGAACTTGGCTGTGGACCACGTCCCTGGCCCTGCTGCTTCCTGCATCGATCTTTTCGACGGCGTGCGGCGACTCCAGCCCTCAGGGCGGTGGCGGCGCTGGGGGCGGAACGGGAGGGACGGGTCTCGGCGGCGAGGGCACCGGCGGGAACGTCATTGCCGGCAACGACACGTGCGAGAACGCACAGGCCGTCAGCGTCGGGCAAGACGAGCAGACCTTCGTGCAAGGCTCGATGGAAGGCGCGAAGGACGATTACCGGGTCTTCTGCGCCGACTCGGACAACAGCCCGGAGCTCAAGTACCCCGACGTCGTCTTCGCGGTCACCAACGCCGAGACGTGCACCGCCGAGCTCACCCTCGAGGGTCAGACGGGCTTCGACGGCGTCCTCAGCCTCGGCGTCAGCAACTGTGGCGACGACGACTATTGCTCCAACGACACGATCGGCGGCCCGGAGTCTCTGCGGCTCAACTTGGAAGCGGGGACGCACTTCGTCGTCGTGAGCGACGGCGGTGACGGCACCGGAAACTACACGCTCGGGGTGAGCTGCGCGACCCCGACCTGCGGTGACAGTATCGTCAATGACGGTGAAGATTGCGACGACGGCAACACGAGCGCTGGCGACGGCTGCGACGCCGAGTGTCAGTTCGAGCAACCGGATCCGGATCTCGACACCTGCGCGGGCGCGGAAGCCTCCGCGGGCGTCAGCATCGGCACCGGTCAGGTCATCCACGTTCCGAGCTCGGGCGAGCCTCGCACCACGGTGGGGGCGAGCGACAGCGGAACGGGCACTTGCCAGATCGGCCAGCAGCCCGAGACGCCGGCTCCCGACCACGTCTACAAAGTCATCCCGAGCGCCAACGGCACGCTCATCGCCACGGTGGGCTGGGACTTCAACGACGAGCCCTTCTGCGACGAGGCCGACCCGTCGACGGATCAACCAGGATGCTGGGATCGCGCGGTCCATGTCCGGGAAGGCGTCTGCACCGACAATGGCAATCCGCCGCCCTCCGAGATCGGCTGCTCCGACGAGACGCAAGCGTGGTGGCTCGTCGAGTCGGTCGGGGTGCAGGTCGTGGCCGGCACCGAGTACTTCGTGTTCGTCGATGGTTACAACGGCGACGAGGCCGGTGCGGGCCTCTACGTCCTCCGCCTCGAGCTCCAGTGATGTGACCGCGGCCTGATCGACCCCTGCCGCGAGCCCCGCTCCGAGAGGCGCGGGGCTCGTCGCGTTTCAGGACGCCTTCCGCGGGTCCTTCGCCTGCGGGTGCTCGTTGTAATAAGCGTCGAGGCTCTCTCTCGAGATCTCGACCTCGACCGTGCCCTCGCGCTCGATCTTCGACTGGCAGCCGAGGCGGCTGTTCGCGCGGACATCGAAGGCCTTGTCGAGGATGTCCTCTTCGTCCTCGTCGGCCTCGCTGAGCAGCTCTCTCCCCGCGACGACGTAGACGTGGCAGGTCGAGCACGCGCACACGCCTCCGCACGCGTCGCCCTCGGGGGCGTCGACGATCTTGGATGCGTCGCGGAGGCTCGCGCCGAGGGGCGCCTCCGTCTCCCACGTCTTGCCGTGGGCCCGGAACCGAACGGTGGCCATCAGCCCGCCTCCTCTCGCGCGCGCTGGTGCTCTTTCACGTGCTCGTCGACGCCCTTCGCGGTGGAGACCGCGCCTTCGATCCGGTCGACGTTCTTTCCGGCGATGGCCCGCTGGACGGCGCGGTCCATGCGACGGCCCGCCCAGGCTTTGGTCGCGTCGTCGAGCATCTCCGTCCGCGCGTGGAGGAGCGACGCGTTCGTCCCCTTCTGCGCCTCGACGAGCTCGCGCATCGCCGCTTCGATCTTCTCTCGCTCCCCCTCGGCGAGGAGCTCGGCGTCCGCCTCGAACGCCTTCCTCGTCGCGAGCAGGACCCGCTCGCTCTCGACGCGCTCTTCGACGAGGCGCCGCGCTTCGAGGTCGGCCTCGCCGTGATCGAGGGCGGCCATGAGCATCGACTCGATCTCTTCGTCGGATAGGCCGTAGCTGGGCTTCACGTCCACGACCTGCTCGATGCCGGTCGTGAGCTCCTTCGCGGTGACCTTGAGGATTCCGTCCGCGTCGACGGTGAAGGTGACCTCGAGGCGCGCCATGCCGGCCGGCATCGGCGGGATCCCCTTCAGGGTGAAGCGGGCCAAGGACCGGCAGTCGGCGGCGAGCTCCCTCTCTCCCTGGACGACGTGGAGGACGAAGCCGGTCTGGTTGTCGGCGTAGGTCGTGAACACCTGCCGTGCGCCGGTGGGGATGGTCGTGTTGCGAGGCAAGATCTTCTCCGCGACCCCGCCCATCGTCTCGATCCCGAGCGAGAGCGGCAGCACGTCGAGCAGGAGCAGCTCGTCCTTGGGTCCCTCGCCCGCGAGCTGATGGGCCTGGATGGCCGCGCCGAGGGCGACGACCTTCTCCGGGTCGATGTCGCCGAGCGGCTCTTTCCCGAAGAGCTCGGCCACGTAGCGGCGCACGAGCGGCACCCGCGTCGAGCCGCCGACGAGGATGACGCCGTCGAGCTCTCCCGGCTCGAGGCCCGCGTCGCGCAAGGCGCGGCGGCACGCGACCCCCGTCCGCTCCACGATGGGCCGAATGAGGCGCTCCATCTCGACGCGGGTCATCACGAAGGGCTCCTTCACGCCGGGGAGCTCGACCTCGACCTCGGCGGCGTCGGTGAGCCCGTGCTTGATCCTCCGGGCCGTGTCGAGCGCAAATCGTTTGACCTCCAACGACTCGCGATCCCCCGACAGCCGGGCGAGGATGGGCTCCGCGATGGCGCGATCCATGTCGTCGCCGCCGAGCTGGCTGTCCCCGCCCGTCGACTTCACCTCGAAGACGCCGTCGTCGAGGCGGAGGATGGTGACGTCGAACGTCCCTCCTCCCAGATCGTAGACGGCGAAAAGCCCGTCCCGCTTCTTCTCGAGGCCATAGGCGAGGGCGGCGGCGGTGGGCTCGTTCAACAAGCGCAGGACGTCGAGACCGGCGAGCTTGGCCGCGTCCTTGGTGGCCTGCCGCTGGGCGTCGTCGAAGTACGCGGGCACGGTGATCACGGCGCCCCCGACGCGCTGGAGATCGTCGACCGCCATCTGCTTCAGCTTCTTCAGGATCTCCGCCGACACCTCGACGGGGGTGACGATCTTCTCGCGCGCGCGGAACCGGACCGACTTCGCCTCGTCGTCGCTCCCCGGGGAGACGAAGGCGTAGGTGCCGAGCCGCTTCGTCTCGGGGTCGCTCGCGCCGCGCCCCATCAGGCGCTTCACGCTCACGATCGTGTTGGCCGGGTCGAGCGCGCCGAGCCGCGCCGCGTCGACGCCGACGATGGCCCCGCCGCGCTCGTCGAAGTGGACGATGGAGGGGACGAGCCACTCCTGATTGCAGTCCTCGATGACGACGGGCTCGTCGTCGCGCATCCGCGCCACGAGCGAGTTCGTCGTGCCGAGGTCGATGCCGATCGGCCGGGGGGCCGCCTTGGGGTCGAAGATCTCGAGCAGCATGATCATCCCGCGAGGGCTTCCTCGAACGCCGCGACCTCGTCGAGGAACCTTCGCACGTACCGAATCTCACCGAGCAGCGCGACCGCCGCGCTGCGATGGGCGTCGTCGTCCGTCGCGAGCGCCTCGCGGAGGCGCTCGAGCAGAGACTGGTTGCGGGCGCGCATCTCGCTCCCGAGGGCGCGGACGCGCACGGCGTCTTTTTCGCTCACCGCCTCCGAGAGGGCCTCGCGCGATTCCATCATCTCCATCAGGAGCGCGCCGCTCGGCTTCGGCTCTTGGCCTTCACCGACGGGGGCTCCCCGCGCCTCGAGCACGCGCTCGGCGCGCTTCACCGGATCCTTGAGGAGCCGATAGGCCTCGTTCACCTCGATCGCGCGGGAGAGCGCGAGCCGGCGCTGGGCCGGGGTCGCGCCGGCGTGACGATCGGGGTGGAGCGCCCGGGAGAGCTCGCGATGGCGCGCCTCGAGCTCTTTGGGATCCAGATCGAAGCGCGCCTCGACGCCGAGCGTGGCGAACGGGTCCGAAGCGTGGGGGGGCACGGTGCGCTCAGGCGCGGACCGTGAAGGAGTGGCCGCAGCCACACTTCGAGGCCTCGCGCGGATTCTTGAACTTGAAGCCGCGGTACATGAGCGTCTTCTCGTAGTCGAGGACGGAGCCGCCCAGGTAGAGGATGCTCTTCTTGTCGCAGAAGACGCGCACCTTCGCGTCGCTGCCGTCGACAGGCAGCTCGATCACGGTGTCGCCGGCGCGGGGGGCTTCGTCGGCGAACTCGATGACGTAGGAGAACCCCGAGCAGCCGCCGCCCTTGATGCCGACGCGCAGGGCCGCGTCGGGGGTGCCTCGCTTCACGAGCGCGGCGTGGATGGCGTTCGCGGCGAGCTGGCTCACCGCGAGGGTGTTCTTGGCGACGCCCGTCTCGAACTGAGGGACGGGCTCGAACGCGGCCTTCTGTGCTTCTTCGACCGAGACCATGGGCTCACCTGTTGGCGGCACGCTTCTGCGCTTGCTTGGCCCGGTAGTCGGCGATGGCGCTCTTGATGGCGTCTTCCGCGAGCACCGAGCAGTGGATCTTCACCGGGGGCAGGTTGAGCTCCTCGGCGATCATGCTGTTCTTGATCGTGTCCGCCTCGTCGATGGTCTTGCCCTTCAGCCACTCCGTCGCGAGCGACGACGACGCGATGGCGGAGCCGCAGCCGAAGGTCTTGAACTTGGCGTCCTCGATCACCCCGTCGTCACCGACGCGGATCTGGAGCCGCATCACGTCGCCGCACGCGGGCGCTCCGACGAGGCCCGTCCCCACGTCCTCGTCGTTCTTGTCGAGCGTCCCGACGTTGCGCGGGTTCTCGTAGTGGTCGATGACTTTCTCGCTGTATGCCATGGCTGCCTCTCGACTCGGTGCTCCTCGAAATCCGTATCGCTCGATGCCTCTCGCTCAGTGCGGGGCCCACTGCACCGACGCGAGGTCGATGCCTTCCTTGTGCATCTCGTAAAGGGGAGACATCTCCCGGAGCTTCTCCACTTTGGACGAGACGAGGTCGATCACGTAGTCGACCTCCTCCTCCGTCGTCCAACGGCCGAGGCCGAAGCGGATCGACGAGTGGGCGAGATCGTCGCCGATGCCCATCGCGTGAAGGACGTACGAGGGCTCGAGGCTCGCGCTCGTGCACGCGGAGCCGCTCGAGCAGGCGACGTCCTTGATCGCCATCATGAGGGCCTCCCCCTCGACGAAAGAGAAGGACACGTTGAGGTTGCCGGGGAGGCGCTTCTCCGCGTGACCATTGAGCTGGACCGCGTCGAGCCGGCGGCGGAGCCCGGCGTGGAGTCGGTCGCGCAGCGCGCCGATGCGCGCGCTCTCCGTCGCCCCCTCCTCCTTCAGGATCTGGGCGGCCCTCCCGAAGCCGACGATGCCCGGCACGTTGAGGGTGCCGGAGCGCATTCCGAACTCGTGCCCACCACCGTCCATCTGGGCGGTGATGCGCACCCGCGGCTTCGAGCGCCTGACGTAGAGCGCGCCGACGCCCTTGGGGCCGTACATCTTGTGGGCCGTGATCGAGCACAGGTCGATGTTCGCGCGCTCGACGTCGAACGGGACCTTGCCGATGCCCTGGACGGCGTCGGAGTGGAACAGCACCCCGCGCTCGCGGGTGATCTTGCCGATCTCCTCGACGGGCTGGATGGTGCCGACCTCGTTGTTTGCGAACATCACGGACACGAGGATCGTCTTGTCGGTGATGGCGCTCCGCACCGCCTCCGGATCGACGAGGCCGTCCGCTCCGACGGGGAGGTACGTCACCTCGTAGCCCTCTTTCTCGAGGCGCTTGCACGTGTCGAGCACGGCCTTGTGCTCGATCACGGTCGTGATGATGTGACGGCCCTTCTCCTGGTAGAACTCCGCCACGCCCTTGATCGCGAGGTTGTCGGACTCGGTCGCGCCCGACGTGAAGACGATCTCCTTCGGGTTCTTGGCGCCGATGAGGGCGGCGACGCGCTCGCGCGCGACGCTCACCGCTTCCTCTGCCGTCCATCCGAAGCTGTGGCTCCTGCTCGCGGCGTTGCCGAACTTCTCCGTGAAGTACGGGATCATCGCCTCGACCACGCGCGGGTCGACCGGCGTCGTGGCGTGGTAGTCCATGTAGATAGGGAGCTTGAGGGTCATTGCGATTCTCTCGTGGGGCTTGCTTCAGGCGACGATCCCCGCCACCAGGTCGGGCTCGGCCTCTCGTTCTCTCAGCTTGCAGGCTTCGCAGACGACGTCGTTCGAGGGCTCTTCCTCGGAGCGGGGAGCTTCGAACGGCGGTGTCGGATCGCAGGAGTCACATGTGTCGAGGTAGTCGATGCTCGCGGCGAGCTCGCTCTCGAGCGCCTTGAGGTGGGCGATTTGCGACCGCGTCTCGGCGAGCTTGGCTCGGTACATCTCGCGCACCTGCGACATGGCGCGCGCGGGGGTCGCGGCCGTACCCCACGCCTCGATGACCTTCTGGATCTCGGCGAGGCTCATCCCGAGATCGTGCAGCTTGCCGATCCATCGCACGCGCGTGACCGCGGCCGGATCGTAGAGCCGGAAGCGTCCTTTGGATCTCGCGTCTGGCCTGAGCAGGCCGAGCTCTTCGTAGTGGTGGATCGCGCGGACCGTCTTGCCGCTCGCCCGCGCGAGATCCCCGATCTGGAGCAGACGTTCGGGCGGTGTCCGCGGCTCTTCGGCGCGAGCGCGGAGGCCGAGCAGCGGCGCCTCACCTTGGAGAAGCGGCAGCCGCACACGCTCGTCCTCGCACGTCGCCGTCGCGGGCGTGTGGCTCGCTTCGGTCGGCTGGATGATGGTCTTCGGGCGCGGCTGCACGACTCAAACCCTTACGTATGCGTTAGAGTTAGTGCCGTGCGGGCTCAAGGTCAATCGAAACTTACGTTGCGTCACCTTGCGCGGAGGCCCCACGCATGAGGGCTCTTCTCGTTCCGCCCGCGACGGCCTCGATCCCCGAAGCGCTCGCGCGGAGCGGGAGCACCCTCCGAGTCGCGCGCTCGGAGCGGAGCGTCGTGGCGACCGTCACCTGCCTCGACGACGAGCGTCCGACCATCGTGCTCGGATCGCTCCAGCGCGCGGGGCGCGTCCTCGATCGAATCGATCGTGTCGTCCGCCGATCCACCACCGGGACCGGCTTCACCCTCCGAGGCGGGATGATCGTGACGCTCGCGCTGCCGTGGCTCGACGCGATCTTCGGAGATACGACGCCGGGGACGATCCTGAACCGGAACGTTCGCCCGATCATGAAGGGCCTCGCGAACGCAGGCGTGCCGGTCCAGTATTTCGGACGCGAGTGGCTCGCCTGGAAGCGGCGGGCGATCTTCGTGCTGGGGATGGACGTGGAGCCGGACGGCGCCGTCCTCATCGAGGCGTTCGCGACCGCGGCGGGCTCGCTCTCCATTCCGCGAGAGGACGCGAGCGCGCTCGAGGCGAGCCTCGATCGCTATCGGGGGCTCGCGCCGGCGAGCTTGCGAGAAGCGGGCGTCGAGCCGACGGCGGAGCTCTCGATTCGTGTGCTCGAAGGCATGACGGAGCGGATGGGGCTCATGACTCAACGGCTCACGACGAGCTCGCTCCCGACCGATGCGCGGCGTGCTCCAACCGTCGTAGAGGATCCCATGAGCCCGCTGCCTCGAGGCGCGACCTTGCTCGAGCCGATGTCCGTTCCGATCGGGTTCCTCGACGTCGCCGTCCTCGCGAGCGGTCCGTGGGTCGGTGGCGACATCCTCGCGCCACGACACCTCGTGGGGCGGAATGGGCCAACCGCGGACGACGAATCCTCACCAATGGAAGGTGCGCTATGGCGAGACGTACGACGCGCACACGAGACCGCCTCCCATCAGGGGTCGTGCAAGCCAACCTGATCGCGGCTCGCACTTTGTACCTTCCGGCGCGGTCAATCTCAGGTGTAGGCTCCGCCGTCTTCGCAGCAGAAAGTTGGTGCTTATGAGCAGCACGCGCGCTCTTCTCGGCTCGGTCGTCATGTGGACCCTGGCTTGCGCAGCGGGAGGCTGCAGCGCCGGCACGGGGGATTTGGGTAATGGCGCGAACGGCGCCGGAAACTCCGGCGGCAATGGCGACGGCGGCTCGACGCAGTCCGGCTTCGAAGTCGGCGGTGGCTCGAACGAGCCCGCGTGCACCGACCCGACGTGCGTCGGCAACTCGCCGCAAGGCAACTGCGATCAAGGCCTGCCCATCGACGGCGGCGACGCGATGAACGGCGCCCGCGCGATCGGGCTCTGCAAGGTCTACGAGCCTGGCGGCTGGGGCGTCGTGAGCGCGCAATGGGTCCAGTCCGACGGCGTGCCGCTCAACGGTCAGCTCCTCGAAGGCAAGGGCATCCTCGATCGCTTCGGCCCCATGACGCCGCGCGAAGGTGCGCAGATGCTCGCGATCTCTTCGGGTGCGGCGCGCGCCCCCGATGACCCGGGCTTCCAGGACTTCGGCGGCTACGCGAAGATGGACGAGTTCTTCGATCCGCCGCACGGCGCGCCTCCCGGGTACCCGAAGGAGTCGCCGTCGTGCCCGGGTGTCACGACGGGCTTCCCCTACGACTCGGCCGGTCTGCGCCTCGTCATCCAGACCCCAACCGACGCGAAGTCGTTCAGCTTCGACTTCGACTTCTACACGTACGAGTTCCCCGTCTACATCTGCTCCGAGTTCAACGACTTCTTCGTCGCGATGTTGAACCCGAAGGAGTCGAACCTCCCCGACGGCAACATCTCGTTCGACAGCGCCGGCAACAACATCAGCGTGAACGCCGGCTTCCTCCAGGTGTGCACGCCGCAGACGGCGGGCGGGAAGAACTTCCCCTGCGAGCTCGGCACCGGTGAGCTGTCGGGGACGGGGTTCGAAGACCACGCCGCCACGAGCTGGCTCACGACCAACGCCGCCCTCGAGGCGCCCGGCAGCCAGATCACGCTCGACTTCATGATCTGGGACTCCGGCGACACCGCCCTGGACTCCCTCACCCTCATCGACAACTTCAAGTTCCAGCTCAACGAGACCGACACCGGGACGATCCCGGCGCCGCACTGAGCGCAGCGACCGAGAAAAAGAGAGAGGCCGCGCTCTTCGGGAGCGCGGCCTTTCTTGTTCTCGGATCAGAACCCCTCCCGCGACCGAGCTCGAAGAGCCAAGTCGCCTGGAGGGGTCGGCGAGCGTCGATCAGGCGGAGGGCGCGATCGACTTCGTGGCCTTCTTCTTGGCCTTCTTGCCCTTCGCGGCGCCGCGAGGCGCGCCGTTCGTCTTCGCGCTGCCGTTCGTGGCGGCGACGGCGGAGGGGCGCCCGAGATCGTCCGCCATCTTCGCGGCGCGGTTCGTCTTCTCCCAGGAGAACTCGCTGCGGCCGAAGTGGCCGTAGGCGGCGGTCGCGTAGTAGACGGGGCGGAGCAGATCGAGCTCGTCGATGAGGGCCTTGGGGCGCATGTCGAAGTTCTCGAGGATGTAGCGCTCGAGGACCTCCTCCGAGATGCGGCCGGTGCCGAACGTGTTCACGAACACGCCCACGGGCTTGGCCACACCGATCGCGTAGGCGATCTGGACCTCGCACTTGGAGGCGAGCTTCGCCGCGACCACGTTCTTGGCGATGAAGCGCGCGTAGTAGCAGGCGGACCGATCGACCTTGGAAGGGTCCTTGCCGCTGAACGCGCCGCCGCCGTGACGGCCCATGCCGCCGTAGGTGTCGACGATGATCTTTCGGCCGGTGAGGCCAGCGTCGCCGTTCGGTCCGCCGATGACGAAGCGGCCGGTCGGGTTCACGTAGATCTTCGTCTGCTTGTCGATGAGGCGAGCGGGGATGATCTTGTTGATGACGAGCTCGCGCATCGCCTCCGTGATCGTCTTGTGCTTCACGGACTCGGCGTGCTGCGTGGAGACGACGACCGTTCCAACGCGGGCGACCTCGTTGCCGTCGTACTCCACCGTGACCTGCGTCTTGCCGTCGGGGCGGAGCCAGTCGACCTGCTTCTTCTTCCGCACCTCGGAGAGCTTGCGGGCGAGCTGATGCGCGTAGGTGATCGGCGCGGGCATGAGCTCCGGCGTCTCGTCGGTCGCGTAGCCGAACATGAGGCCTTGGTCGCCGGCGCCCTGCTCCTTGAACAGGCCCGTCCCCTCGGTGACGCCTTGAGAAATGTCCGGAGACTGCTGCTCGATGGCGGTGAGGACGGCGCAGGTGTTGCCGTCGAAGCCCATGTCCGAGTGGGTGTACCCGATGTCTCGGACCGTGTTCCGGATCACCGCGGGGTAGTCGACGAGGGCCTTCGTCGTGATCTCACCGGCGACGACGGCATAGCCGGTCTTCACCATCGTCTCGCACGCGACGCGCGCCTGGGGATCTTGCTTGAGGATCGCGTCGAGGATCGCGTCCGAGATCTTGTCGCAGACCTTGTCGGGATGGCCCTCGGTCACCGACTCCGAAGTGAATTGATAACGTCGCATCGCACCAGCCTCACTTGCAGTAGAAGAGCAGGGGCCATACGCCGCGCGGGTTCCTCCGTCAATGAGAGCGGACAAAAGGACGAGGCCGACGCTTCCGCGCCGGCCTCGTGTTGGGAGGAAGTGAAGGGGTGACGGCTTAGAGCCCGCCCGCCTCTTCCATCTTCTTCACGAGGTCCGCCGAGAAGGTGCCCTGGGAGAGGCGCTTGCGCGTCTCCTTGAACGCCTTCTTGAAGTCGTCCTCGCTGACCTTGAACGTCGTCATCTTCTTCGCCATACGGTCGAAGGCTGCCGAGTCCTCGGACTTGATCTTCTCGGTGAGGGCCTTCGCCGCCACCGCGCCGGTGTCCTTGATGATCGTCCGAAGATCGCCGGGGAGACCTTCGAGCCGCTTGTTCGACATGATGATGGCGCCGACGGCGGGCCCGGTGACCTGCTCGGCCACCCCGGTGAGGTGACCGGACCACTGGAGCTGCTCGACCGCGAGCGAGGGGGAGACGATCGTGTCGATCGCGCCCGTCTTGAGGTTCGGCAGGACCTCCGGCACGTTGAGGGGGACCGGGGTCGCGCCGACGACCTGGTAGAACACGGGCGTGATGATGTCGTCGCGCCACATGTACGGCTTGCGCTTCTTGAGATCGCCGGGGGTGGAGACCTTGCCGTCCTTCACGAACAGGTGCGCCATCCCGACGAAGCCCCAGCCCAGGTTGTAGGCGCCGTTGTCGACGAGGCCTTTGCTGAACTCGGCGCCGCTCGAGGAGAGCGCCTTGTCGACCTTGCCCCAGCTCGTAAGGACGCCGGGCATCTGCATCGCGAGCGTGGGCTTGTAGAACTTGCTCAGACCGACCGCCGTGACAGCGGCGCCGTCGAGCTGGCCGGCCTTGATCTTTCCGGCCATGGCGCCTTCGTCGCCCTGCGCGCCGTTGTAATCGAAGACGAGCTCGAGCTTATCGTCGCTCTTCTTCTTCACCGCCTTCTCCCAAACCTGGAACACCTGTCCCCAGATGCTCTGCTTGGGAGCGAGCGTTGCGAACTTGAGCGTTTCGGCTGCGGACGCTTCGCTCGGCAGCAAGAAGCCCCCGAACAGGGCGAGCGCTGCGAAGGTCGCGACGAGCAGCCTGGCGCGTCGACCGACAAGGAACTTCATCGAAATCACCCTCCGTTTCCGGGGC
Source organism: Polyangiaceae bacterium (assembly GCA_044225865.1). Taxonomy (GTDB): domain Bacteria; phylum Myxococcota_A; class Polyangia; order Polyangiales; family Polyangiaceae; genus Xiheicaenibacterium. The sequence goes on from JBGAID010000024.1 coordinate 59,292, forward strand.
TCGCTATAGCGGAGCCCTCGCCGAACGGGTAGGTACATCGGTGCCCACCCGCGGATTGATGTGGCCGAGATGATCGGCGAAGCAATGACACCGCGGGCGGAGATGCCGCTCGTGGCTGAAGGTGGACGTCGGCGACTCCGTTCTATTCAACGGGGCTCACCTCGCCGAGGCCGGCCAGCGGGCGGCGTTTCGGACGAGGAGCTCGGTGACGGTCCCGCGGGTCGAGGTGCGAGAGCTGATCATCCGCGGCGCGTCGATGACGGTGAGGTCGAAGCCCTCGTAGAGCCGCCGCACTTCGGCGGTGTCGCTGTTCGAAAGGACGAGGAGGCAGCCGCGAGCGTCGAGCTCCCGGAAGGTCCGCGCGAGGGAGGCTTGGAGCTCGGGGCCGAATGCACCACCAGCATAGGAATCGAAGTTGGCGGTACGGCTCACCGGCACGTAGGGCGGGTCGAGGTAGACCACGTCCCCCGCTCGTGCCCGCTCGAGCAGATCCTCGAAGGGACCGCAGTGAATCTCGGCCCCCTTGAGGACGCGCGACGCGGCGAGGAGCCTCTCGCGATCTGCGATGTTGGGCCTCTCGAAGCGTCCGATCGGGACGTTGAAGCGCCCCGACCGATTCGTTCGATACAGGCCGTTGTAACAGGTCTTGTTCAAGTAGATGAGCCACGTGGCTCGATCGATCTTGGTGCCCGACCGCTCGTTGTACTGCTCGCGAACCCGGTAGAAGCAGTCCTCCGGGTTTTGGGTGTGGGCTTCCTTCAGCTTCTGGAGCTTCGAGACGAGCGGCTTCGGCTTGTCGCGGACGACCTCGTAGGTGAGGACCAGATCCTCGAGGGCGTCGCTGAGCACGTAGCGCTTGGCCGCGCCTCTCGCCGCGAGCCAGAAGAACAGCGCGCCCCCGCCGAGGAACGGCTCTCGGTAGGTCCGGGATGCGAGGTCGCGCGGGAGACGGCGATGGATGGCGGGCGCGAGGGACCACTTTCCACCCGCCCACTTCAAGAACGGTTTGGCTCCCGTTTCGTCGTCGGGTTCGACCTCGGCGGCGCGGGGGGAGGGGGTCGTCATGGCGCGCGCACGGTCGGGCACCTTATCGTCGTTCGACCTCTCGGAAGCAAGCGCCCATCACTCTTCCGAGACCCGCTCCTCCTTGGCCGGGAGCAGCTTGGATTTGAGGGCGGTCCGCTTCACCTTGAGGCGCAGGACCTCCGAGCCGCGCGCGACGGTGAGGTGCACTTCGCTCCCGGGCTCGCCTCGCAACAACACCCGGAGCTGTTTGGTGGTGAGGTCCTTCACCAAGACCCCTTCGACCATCACGATTTGATCGCCGGGGATCAGCGCGGCGTGGTCGGGGAGCTCGCTCCCTGGCGTCTCCCGGACGAAGACGTTGTCGGTGTCGGGATCGCGGCCGAGGACTGCGCCGATGGACCCCACGGCGGGAGGCGCGGAGCAGGCGACGAGGCCGAGAAGCAGGAGGAAGGGGCGAAGGGCTGGTCGCACTGCGTAAACCTTTCCTCAGTGGGGCGTCGAGGAGGCCGGAGATCTCCGAAGCGGGCGCCCGTCCAGATTTTGCCGCCCGGCGTACTTGCCGCGGCGTCGGGATTGCTTCTACACAAAAGCGTCACACGATGGCGACGCTACAGCCCGCAGCAATTCACCCGGCCTCGCCGGACCGCGGGCTTCGCATCGAAGGCCCGTCGGGATGGAAGCGTCGCCTCGACGATCCATTCAACACGTATTACCGCTACCCGCTCGCGCTGGCGATCACGCGGCTCTTGGTGCGTACCCCGCTCACGCCCAACCAAGTCTCGTTGGTCCAGCCCTTCTTCGCCGCGGCGGCCGGATACCTGATCACGTTCGATGGGCTCGCCGCCCACCTCGCGGCGGTCGCGCTCTTCGAGCTGCGCTCCGTTCTCGACTGCGTCGACGGAACGCTCGCACGGGCGAAGAAGCTCTCGAGCCCGAGCGGTCACGCCATCGACGCCGCGGCGGACTGGCTCGGCGTGGTCTTCTTCTACTTCGGCATCCACCACTATCTCTACCATCACACCCCGAGCGGATGGCCGGCTTGGACGGCCACCCTCGTCGTGTGCCTCGCCCTCGCCCAGGCCGCGATTCGGTCGGCCGCGTTCGACTACTTCAAGGGCAAGTTCATCGGCATCTACGAGCGCGCCACCGACGACGTGCCGCACATCCTGAGAGACAAAGTCCTCGGCCTCGGCGACAAGCCCTCGATCTTCGCTCGCATCGACGTGGGCATCCGGAGGACGGAGCTGCTGCTCTTCGAGCTCAAGCGCCCGAGCCGGTGTCGGCCTCTTCCGCCGTGCGCGATCGAGAAGATGATCCGCGATCAGGAGACGGCGCCCGTCCGGATCATGAGCCTCATCTGGAGCATCTCGGGAGGTGACGCGTTCCTCTCGCTCGTCATCCTCAGCATCGTCGCCGACCAGATCTGGACGGGGCAGATCTTCTTCGCGACGGCGGGGTTCGCCTGGATCGTGGGCGTCATCGCGCTCAACGTCGCGTTCTTCCGACGCTACCGCCGCGCTTCATCGGATGAAGCCGTGGCGGCGGCTGGCTGATCGGATCGCGCCGCTCAAATGGCGGCCGCGAGGGCTGCAAGATCCTCGGCGCGCTCGATCTCGGCGACCCACTCCGCGGGGATTCCTTCGAGCCCGACGCGCGCTCCCACCAACGCCCCCGCGAGGGTCGCGATGCTGTCGCTGTCGCCGCTCGTGTTCGCCCCTTCGAGGATCGCGCGGCGGGCGTCGTCGGGGTGGCGCGCGAGCACATAGGCCGCCGCCGCGATCGCCTCGTGAGCGGCCCAGCCTTGCAGCCGCTCGAGGGTGACGGATGGATCGACGCCGCTGCGGGCTTCCTCCACCGCCTGCGCGATCATCTTCGCCGTGGGCGCGTCGTAGCGCGCCGCCGCCGCGCTCATGGCGTCGAGGGTGGCGTCGGCGGCGGTGCCACGAAGGGAGAGCGCCGTGCCTACCGCCATCGCGGCGCACGCGGCGAAGGCGATCGAGGCGCCGTGGGTCAGCCGCGAATGCGCCACCGCCCAAGCCTCCGCGCGCTCGAGGTCGTCGGCGAAGACGAGGCCGAACGGGTAGGCGCGCATGACGGATCCGCACCCGCCCGCGTCGGGAGCGCCGGCCTCCGACCAAGGCGCGCCTCGCTCGAGGGCGCCGCATCCGGAGAGGCAGGCGTTCCCGGGAGCGCGGTGGCCGCCCTTGGGAGCGCGCGCCCAGGCGATGAGCTTCTTCGCCATGCGGCGCATCGTCCCGTCGAGATCTTCCCCCGCCGCGCGCCCCTCGAGCAGCGACTCGAGCACCGCCTCCGCCATCTGGGTGTCATCGGTGAACGGGGCGAAGCGTCGGGCATCTCGCTCGAAGTAGAGCTCATAGCCGCGGACGCCTTCGGGCCCGAAGCGCGCTCGGATCTCGTCGATCCTCATGAACTCGACGGGGTGTCCCATCGCGTCCCCGATCGCGGCGCCGAAGACCGCGCCGGCGATCCTCCGCCCCGACGGAGCGATTTCGATCATGGGCGAGCCTCTTCGTCGATCATCGCGAGCGCCCGATCCAAGGCCTCGCGGACGCCTTCGCCCGCGCTGGCGGTGGACTCGACGAAGGCGGCGCGCGGCCACGAGAGCGAGCGCGCCGAGAGCGCCGGCGCTTCTCCTTCGCGCAGGGCGTCCTGCTTGTTGATCTGAAAGACGACGGGGACCGAGCGCGGATCTCTCCCCGCGCCCTCCAGATCGCGACCCAGCAGCTCGACCAAGTCCTCGTTCTGTCCGACGCGAAAGGGATCGACCACGAACACCACCGCCTGCGCTTGGGCCATGAACGCACGCTCCTTCACGAGGTGCTCGCGGTTCGACGCCGCCGAGTCCAACGCGAGCAGCGCGTCGAACGGCATCGGCGGATAGAACGAGCGGAAGTGGGCGACCTGGAAGTAGACCTCGTAGGTCGCGCCGCCCTCCGTCGTGTGGGGCCGCTTCAGCCGATCAGCGGACCAGTGATGATGGTTGGTGATCCAACGAATCGAGGTGTGCTTCCCGGCCAAGTAGGGACCGGCGTAGAGCACGTAGCGCGCGGCGAGGGTCGATCGGTCCATGGGCCACGCGTCAGAAGAAGTCGTCGGGGTTGTGGGGGACCGACGAGGGCAGCGGCGGGGGTGGAGACGTGTTGAACCGGACGGGGCCCGAACAGTGGGCCCGCGCCCACGCGTCCCGGTTCGGGAACACCATGCCGGAGTCGGGGTCGTGCACGGGGCCGCCGGGATGCATCTCGACCGCGGAGTGGCCCGGCCACGCCGTGGGGGGCGCGACGCCCTGCCATGTCTGGAGGGGGCCGTTCTGGGTGGGAGTCATCGTGATGACCTGCGAGCCGGGGTGGGCTTGCGCGTACGCGTCGGCGAGGCGCGCGCAGTTGCCCTCGCCGGTGCGGGCGTTCTCGAAGCCGGGCTGCGATCGAACCGACGCGAGCGCGGCATCCATCGCCGGGCGATGGGGCGCGGCGGCGGCGCTGGCGGCGGTGCGCGCGGCGGCGACGTCGGCCGGCATCGGCAGCGGGGTGAAATTGAGGCCGAGCGGATCGGTGACGCCGTTCGGGTCGGCGGGGTAAGCGTAGAGGTTGAAGCCGTTCGCGAGCCCGATCGGATCCGGGGAGATGAAGCGACCGCGCCTCGGGTCGTAGTAGCGGTAGCGGTTGTAGTGGAGGCCCGTCTCTTCGTCCGCGTACTGGCCGGCGAAGCGGATCGGGGTCGAGGACGCGGGGCCCGACTCGACCTCGCCCCACGCCGAGAGGGAGAGCTCGGCCTGGAGGTCGCCGCGATCGTCGAGGAGGGCGACGGGAGCGCCGGCCGGGCTCGTGACGTAGTGCGAGAGCCGCGCCTCCTCGCCTCCGCGCGAGACGGCGTGGACGAGCGGGACGAAGCTGCGATCGCCGTGCACGTAGGTCCGGGTCTCGACCACCGGATCGCCGCGGCGTCGCGCGTCCTCACGAAGCTCGTGGAGCAGCGTGTCTCCGCTCCAGACGAAGCGCGTCCGGTCGAGGAGGCGACGCTGGGCGTCGAAGACCTTCTTCTCCACGCGTCGCCCGAACGGGTCGTAGCGGAAGACGACGCGCGTTCGATCGGGACGGACGACCTCCGTCAGCTGACCCTTGCCGTCCCACGCGTACGTCCACGGGGCAGGCTCGACGCTCGGATCGAGGGCGCGGCGGCGCACCATCCGGCCGCAGTCGTCGTAGTCGATCTCGTCGTCGTCTCGGAGGACGCGGCCCCCGCGGAGCTCCACGCCTCGCGGCTCGCGCGCGCTCGGCCGACGATCCCCGGCGCTATCGAAATCGAAGCGCGCGCGCGCGCCGCCAGTGCGCTCGGACCCGGTGAGTCGGCCCGCCCGATCGTAGAAAAAGAGCCTCCGCCCCGCGGGATCGCGGGCGCTCTCGAGCCGCCCGGCAAGGCCGTAGTCATACGCGTGCTCGAAGCCCTCGCCCTCGATCGAGGAGGCGGTGCGGCGGGTGACGCGACCGGCACGATCGAAGCTGGTGGTGACGAAGCCGCCCTCCGGCAGAGAGCGCGAGACCTCGCGGCCCTTGGCGTCGACCGCGAGCTCGACGCGGCGCCCGTCGATGACGTAGGACCGGGCGGTCGACCCATCGTCGCGCTCGATGACCAGCTTGTGCCCGAGCGAGCTCGTCTTCTCGACGACGAAGCCGTCCGCGTCGTAGCGGTAGTCGATCCGCACCGTCTGGCCGTCCGCCGTCTGCGTCTCGCTCGCGATCCTTCCGAGCAGGTCGCGCTCGAAGGTGCACTGGACTCCATCGCGCGCCACCCGCACGAGGGCCCCGACCGCGTCGAAGTCGAGCTCCTCGGTGGTGCCGTCCGGCAGGGCGCGGCGCACGAGGCGCCCGGCGGCGTCGAAGGCGTTGTCGGTCTGCTCGCGCCCTTCGCGTCGCTGCACGCAGCGGCCGGCGCGGTCGAATCGGTACCCGAGGGTGCGCCCGTCGAAGAAGGTCTCCTTGACGACGCGCCCGGCCGCGTCGCGCTCGAGACGATGCACCTCGCCTCGGCCGTTCCACACCTCGAGGAGCTGGCCTTCGGTGCCATAGCGGAAGCGCACGGTGGTGCCGTCGGGATCGCGGCGCTCGACGACGCGGTGGTGGCCCCCGTACTTGGACGAGGTGACGCCGCCCTCGGGGTCGATCCGCTCGAGGAGGTTCCCCTCACCGTCGTATCGGAAGCGCGAGGCGCTGTGATCGGCCCTGCGCACGCTCGCGAGGTCTCCTCGCTCCGTGTAGGCGTAGAGCGTCGTGTTCCCGAGCGGATCCACGTGAGAGAGCCTTCGCCCTAGGTAGTCGTAGACGTTCTTGTGGGTCTGCCCGCCCGGCTCGACGATCGCGACGAGGTTGTCGTGGGCGTCGTAGGTGTACCGGCTCGTCCGGCCGGCGGGGGAGACGGCGACGAGGACGTTCCCGCGGGAGTCGTAGGTGTAGCTCGAGACGCCCCCCATCGGATCGACGGCGCGCACGATGTTGCCGCGGGAGTCTCGATCGATGGCGGTCACCGCGCCGTTCGCGTCGATGATCCGGATCGGCCGACCGGCGCCGTCGCGGTGGACCGTCGTCGTCGAGCCCATCGCGTCCGTGAAGCCCACGAGGAAGCCGCGGGCGTCGCGCTGGTAGTGCAGCGTCTCGCCGGCGCCGTTGGTCTCGCGGATCAGAAAGCCGCCGCCGTCGTAGGCGTAGGAGGCGACGTTCCCTCCCGAGACGCGCTTGTCGACGGTGCCGCTCGCGTTGCCGTAGTAGCGGCGGCACGAGGTCGCGTCAGTGACCTCCGTGAAGTGGTCTCGGTAGGCGAGGACGCGGTGGAAGATCCCCTTCAGCGGGGTGACGCCGTCCGCGAGCACGCTCGGCACGCCTTCGTCGGCGAGGCTCGAGTCGCGCTCGAAGCCGCGGTCGCTGCCGAACGTCTCGACGCACCGGCGCTGCTCGTCGTACCGAAAGAAGAACGAGACCCCGGCGCGATCCGTCTCGCGGACGAGGAGGTTGCGGTCGTCGTAGTCGTAGCTCGAGGCGAAGCCGTCGGCGTCGGTGACGCGAACGAGACGGCCGCGGTCGTCGTACTGATAGGAGGCGGCGACGTGGTGGCTCCCTCGCGTCGCGGCGTTCTTCACCCGAAGCTCGAGGGCGCGGCCGTGGGGGTCGGCGACGATCTCGATCTCCCTCCCCACCGCGTCGACGAACCCGGCGAGCCGGCCCGCGAGGTACCTCAGGGTGATCGCGTTGCCGTTCGGGTCCTCGACGGTGGCGAGGCGCCACACGCGCGCCTCCTCTGCGAGGCACGTGAACGTCCTGACGAGACCGTCGCGGGCGTCGAGGGAGAGCCGATCGCCGACGCGCCGGAGCTGCCAGCCGAACGGCCCTTCGATCTCCGTTTGTGACGCTGTCCGCGGCGCGAAGGAGACGGTGATCCCTTCGGCGGTGTGGACCCGGAGCTCGGTGCGGCGCCGCTCGATCGACCACGCGTACGTGTGCGACCAGCCGAAGCCCATCCCTGCGTCGCGGCGAGCGGCCGTGCTCGAGTACATCCGGCGAAGGGAGAAGGGCAGACGTCCGGGCAGCGCGAGGTCGATGACGGGCACCGTCCACGCGCGACCCGTCACCGCGTCGACGGGGTGGCCCTCGGTGCCCGCCGTCGGATTGCCTCCGGGCGCGTTGCGTCCATCCCCGCTCGCGGCGTCGCCGGATCCGTTCCCGCCCGCGCCATCCCCGCTCCCGTCGCCGTCTCCGCTGCCCGACCCGCCGCCGCTCCCAGAGCCACCCCCGAGCACGGCGATGCTCGGACACATCCCTGGGATCGGCGGAATGTTGGGTACCGGCGCGGTACGGGCCATCGTGCGAGACTATACGGCTCGCAGCCGAGCTCGTGCCGCGATCACGATGGGCGCCGACGGATCGGTCGGATGGAAGGCGCCTCGTGCTGCCGGCCGGATTGCTTAAGGGAGGGGGGCTAGAGCACCGATCCGTTTGAAAGCCGGCGCTTTCGCGCCATTTCACGCGTGATCCACGCGGCCTCGTCGCTCCGCTCCTCGCATGACTGCGAGTCGTGCTGTGGTGCTCACTCCTCGGGCGCGCGCCTCCCACGCAAACTCGCGCGACATCACTCGGCCTTCAAATGAATCGGTGCTCTAGGGGGGTGAAATGGCGGCCGTGTGCCTTCGAAATGGCAGTCGGGGGCTTTTTCAGCAGCCTGTTAGGAGGCGTCCAGCTCCGCGGCGATGCGGGTCGCTCGTTCGACGTCTTCCTGGAAGTCGATCTCGGTCCACGCGAAATCGTCGACGCGCTCGAAGCCCCATTGGCTCCGCGTGAACGCGACGTTCATCGCCGCCTCGTACTCCTGATCGATCCTGCCGGCGGAGACCTCCTCCTCGAGGATGGCCTGGAGGACGCGCCCGCCGACGGCGTCCACCTTCGCGAAGCCGACCGCCTCTCCGATGAGGTCCCACGCGCCCTTGTCCGAGACCTTGCGGGCGATGGCGAGGACGCGGCCATCCTTGACCCCCAGCATCATCTCTTCGCCCGTCTCCTCGCTCCGCGCGTCGAGGAGCTCGCAGCACGCGTGCTTCGACTCGACGAGGCGCTTCATCAACGCGGCGGGATAGATCACGTCCGCGTCCATGTAGACGCAGCCGCGCAGGAGGACGTCGCTCGCGGTGTGGAGCGAGACGATGCTCCCGTTCACGAAGCGCTCGTTGTGGAGGAAGCGGACCTCGAGCGGGAGCGCCTTGCCGGTGAGGAACGAGCGGATCACCTCCGCTTGGTAGCCGACGACGACGGTGAGGCGCTGGATGCCGGCCGCGTGGAGGTTCTCGACGTGGCGCTCGAGGAGCGTCTTGCCGCGTACCTCGAGCATGCACTTGGGCGCGTCGCTCGCGAGGCGCCGGCCTCGGCCGGCCGCGAGAAGGACCGCTTCTTTGGGCGCGGTCACGGTCACTCCTTGATGAGCGCCCACGCGCGCTTGTAGTCGTCGAACGTGTCGATCTCGAGCCAGCCCTTGTAGACGTCGAGCGCCTGCACCTCGGCGCCGCCGTGGATGAGCTCCTGCACGATGTCGGTGAAGCTCGCTTCCTTCAGGCTCGCCGCTTCGCCGACGGCGCCCTTCTTCTCCACGAGCCGGCCGTAGAGATCCGTGAGCTGGCGCGCGCCCTTCTCCGAGAAGAGGGCCATGCCGATGAACTCGCCCTGGGCCTGAGGGGCGGGGACGCTCCGCCCCACGTGGGCGACGTGGTGGGGAGCCTCGGCGCCGACGAAGCGGTAGCCGGCCTCTTGGGGATCCTTGAGCTGCACGAGATCGGGGATGCCGCGGCCGGAGGCGGTGTCGCGCGCCGCGCCGTCCGCGGACCACGCGCGATCGACGACGAGGGAGATGTCGGCGGGGCTCTTCAGGAGCTTCTCGAGGTGGCCGCGCTCGAAGAGGATGTCGCCGTAGAGGAACAGGAACTGCCCGCCGAGCTCCTTCTTGGCGCAGAACAGGCTCTCCACCTCGTTGGTGGAGGCGAACGCGTCGTTGTCGTAGTAGCGGACGTTCGGGAGCGTGATCGCCTCCTTTTTGTAGCCGCGCACGACCGCGATGTCCTTGATGCCGCACGCGTTGAGGACCTCGATCTGCCGCTCGAGGATCGTCTTGCCCTTCACGTCGAGCATCGGCTTGGGGACGTTCTCGGTGAGGGGGAGGAGGCCCTGGCTCTGACCGGCGGCGAGGATCACGGCCGTGACGCCCGCGCTCTCGCTCGGCATGAACGCCTTCTCCTCGGTCGTCATCTTGTCGACGCCGACGAGCTGGTAGACGCGCGTGAGGGGGACGACGCGATCCTCGACGCTGCCGGTGAACATCTCGCGCTTCAGGGTCTGCAGCGTCTCCGTCATCGCCTTGATGGACGACCGCACCGCGTGGTTCGCGAAGATGACCAGCTTGAAGCCGGCCTTGTGGAGATCCTCCACCTTCGTGTCCTTGTAGATCGTGGGCACGCACACGAGCGGGGTCTCGGGGCGATCCCAGAGCTTCGCGAAGCCGAGCACCTCGTCGGGGCTCTTCGACTTCGAGTGGATGAGGACCATGTCCGCGCCCGCGTCGGCGTAGGCGCGGCCGCGGATGAGCGCCTCTTCCATGCCCCAGCCCGCGATGAGGGCCTCCGTGCGGGCGATGACGACGAAGTCGCGGTCGCGCTGGGCCGCTTTGGCGGCGCGGATCTTCCCGGCGTGCTCCTCGACGGTGGAGAGCTCGCGCTTCACCCCCGCGTAGAAGCTGCATCGCTTCGGGAAGACGTTGTCTTCGATGCAGATGCCGGCGATGCCCGCTCGCTCGTACTCCTCGATGCAGCGGATGACGTTGATCGCGTTGCCGAAGCCGTTGTCGCAGTCCGCGATCACGGGGATGCGGGTCGCGTCGGCCATCATCTTCGCGGCGTGGAGGCTCTCCGCCATCGTGAGGATGTTCGCGTCCGGGACCGCATACGACGCGGAGATCTCGAAACCTGAAGCCCAGAGGCCATCGAACCCGGCCTCTTCTCCGATGCGCGCCGAGAGGCCGTTGTGGGCCCCGATGATGACGATCGGTCCGGGGCGAGCGATGAGGTCACGTAGCTTGCGGGTGGTGTCGGTCACGGCAATCTCCAGCGCTGCAGAGGAGGTGCCGACATAACACAGCCGCGCCCCGCGCTCATGGGTGCCGGTGGAAAGGCCGGACCTCGACGGTGCCCGAGCCCGCCGCGGCCTTCAGCCTGCAGGCGAGCCGCTCGTCCGCCGCGGCCGCGAGCCGCCCCAGCGTCTCGCGCTCCTCTTCGAGGGGCGGGTCGAGCAGCGCCGATCCGGAGGCGACGCGCACGCGACAGACGCCGCACGTCGCGCCCCGACACGAGAACGAGAGGGGCGCCCCTTGCTCGTCGCGCGCGTCCATCACCAGGTCCCCCGGAGCGAGCTCGAGCTCGAACCGAGCGCCGTCCTCTGCCAGAACGACGAGCTTCACCACCCGACGAAGGGTAGCGGTGAGGGGCCGATGGAAAAAAACAAAGCGCGCGAGAGCGAGACGCTCATCGCGCGCTTGGCAAGGCGACCTGAGCGGCCCTCCCTGTTGGGCCGCATCAGCTCAGCCTCGTGGGCTCACTTCGCGGAGCCGGCGGCCGAGGGCGCGCCCGAGGGCATGCCGCCGGGGGCCATCGCCGCGGTGCACTCGGTGAGCTTCTTGGCCTGGTCGGGGGTGACGGAGGCGGCGTTCTTGGTGATCGTGTCTTGGTACTTGATACCGGCGTCGCCGATGCACTTCATGTCGCCTTTGCAGTCGCAAACGGCCTTGATGTAGTCGTCGTAGCTTCCGCCGGCCGCAGCCGCCGAGCCGGTTGCACCGCCGCTCGCAGTAGACTTGGTGCTCGGGGCGCTAGACGCCTTCGCGCTGCCGCTGCCCGTGCCCTTCTCCGCGTCTCCACATCCCACAGCAAAAACAGCTCCGAGCAGGAGAGCAATCGAGATCTTGTTCACAGAATCCTCCCTCCGACAGCCTTCTCGCTGTTCGGCAACGGCGCGGATACTGCCATGGGTTTTTGCTTTTAGAACAACAATCGACACGTCGAAGGACGGAAAATTTCGCTTTGTCTCCGAGTTGTAGCGAGTTGTCTGCGAATTGTCGCACGCGGAGCGGGATCGTCGGAGGCGCGCGACCGTTCATCGTGCGCTGCTTACAAACGCGACGTTTACGTACGCGGCGTACGCCCCGACACGAGGAGCACGGCGTGCTCGAGCTTCTCTTCACGCGGACCTTTGAAGTGCGGTCGCGCCTGCGAGCCGATCGCGACGACCTCGAATCGATGCGCGCGCGCGGCCTCGCCGACGAGGCGCTCGGAGGCGAGGACGTGACGGCCTCGGGTGGCGTCGGCGATGAGGAAGACCACGCGACCGCCCGTCTTTGTCACCCTCGCGAGGGCTTTGAAGGTGTCGCACATTTGCTCGAAGAAACGCTCCCACGCGGCTTCGGCGGGCAGCTTGCCGAGATCGCGGCGCGCGCCGATCTCGTCGCGCTCGAGCCTTCGATCGTGCAGCTGCAGCCAGCGGAGGCGGGCCTTGTGGTGCTCGAGGTAATCGTAGACGCCGGCGTAGGGCGGCGAGGTCACGACGAGATCGACGGTGTGCTTCGGGATGAAGGAGAGATCGCGCGCGTCGCCCTCGAGGACGGTGGCGGCAGGGCCGGCCGAGAGCGCGGGCTCGATGGCGGCGAGGCGCTCGGCGAGCTCGCGGGCCTTGTCGACGAAGAGGCGTGACGCGAAGCCGGCCGCGATGCGCTTCGCGCTCGGGGCCTCCGAGGTGTCGGCGGCCTTCTTGCTCACCTTCACGAGGATCGAAGAGAGGACGAGATCGAGCGACGCGCGCGCGGGGCCCTCGGGCAGGGTCGAGAGGCCGACGCGGAGCCCGTCGAGCTCGAGGAGGACGTGCGGATCGAAGAGGGCGACGTCGTCCTTGCCGTAGCGCTTGCTCGCCCCCGCCTTCGCCTTGCGCCGCTCGGTCGCGATGGCGGCGACCTCCTCCGCGCGGCTCACGATGGCGGCGCGCTCCTCGGGGGACGCGGGGGTGGCCTTGCGACGCGCGAGCTGGATCGCGAGGGGGTTGAGATCGGAGCCGATCGCGCGGCGGCCGAGCGCGCGCGCCTCGACGAGCACGGTGCCGCTGCCGCAGAACGGATCGATTACGGTGTCGCCGCGCGAAGAGAGCGCCTCGATCAGGCGATGCGCCGTCGCGGGGTGCATGCGCGCCGGGTACGTGTGGAAGCCGTGGACGTGGGCGCGGGCGGCGTCCTCTCCTTCCGGCGACTCGATGCTCGACGCGACGTCGAGGGCGCGGGAGAGGATGGCGGCGGCTTCGGGATCTCCGGAGGTCGAGGTGCGCCCGCCGATGTGGGTCAGCGAGCGGCGTTCCCCCGGCTCAGTTGGCTCGGCCTTTTTGGCTCGCATCGGGGAGCACGGCGGCCGCTTCGGCCTCCGCTTGCCGTTCCGTTTGGAGCTTCGCTTCGAGGGCCGCGAAGCGCGGATCGACGGGGACCTGGGCGACGACGGGGCCGTCGCCGATGCGAACGCCGGAGCCCCCGATGTCCGACTCGACGGTGAGGAGCGTCATGATCTGCTGCGCCCGTTGGGGCTCGACCCCGAGCACGCTCGTCAGATCGGCGGCGCTCTTGATCTTGCCGGAGCGCATGAGGATGGGCGCGGCCGCGACCCACGCCGCGTCGACGGCGGCCGCTACTTCCTTCGAAGACGAGGCGCGCTTGGCCCGCGAGAAGAGGATGAGGGCGACCGAGGGGGCGACGAACAGGAGGAGCGGGAGGAGAGCCCAGCCGACGGTGCCGATCAAGAACGTGAGGAGGGTGACGAAGAGGGAGAAGACGAGGCTCACGCTCCCGACGATCCCGACGCCCGTCATCATGCCGCGACGCTTGCGGGCCGCGTCCGCCTTCTTGAGCGCGACGAGCACGCTGGGATCGAAGGGCGATCCGTCGGGCGAAGGGATGCGAGGGGCACCACACAGCTTGCAGACGAGGACGAGCTCGGGGTGAGGGACGACGCCGGCGACGCCGTTGCAGTGCGGGCAGCGCGCCTCCGCCCCCGGCTGCTCGCGCAGGTGGGCGTAGATGTCGAAGCCCCCACCCAGCTCTGTCACGCGGCGCTCCTTCGCGCGAGGCTCTCCACCGCGGACTCGAAGAGGAGCCGGCCGTCTTCGCCGCCGTGCAGGGGCTCGCTCATGCGCTCCGGGTGAGGCATCAGGCCCATGACGTTCCGAGCGGGGCCGCCGTAGACGCCGGCGATGCCATCCATGGATCCGTTCGGGTTCGCGGCCGCGACCGGTCGCCCTTCACGATCGACGTAGTCGAAGGCGACGGCGGGAGCGGTGGAGCGCGGATCGTCGGTCGCGGCGAGGAGAGACTCGAGCGCGGCGTGGCTCGCTTGATAGCGGCCCTCGGCGTGGGCGATCGGGAGGCGGAGGGCGAGCCGCCCGAGGGCGATCGGCTTCGAGGTGAACGGCCCCTCGGCGCGCGGCCGGAGGAAGATCTCGCGGCACTCGAACCGGAGGTGGGCGTTGCGGGTCAGCGCGCCTTTCAACATCCCCGCCTCGGTCAGGATTTGGAAGCCGTTGCAGATCCCGAGGACGAGCCCGCCGCGATCGGCGTGGGCGCGGACGGCTGGCAGGATGTGGGCCGTCTTCGCGATGGCGCCGCAGCGCAGATAGTCGCCGTACGAGAAGCCGCCCGGGATCGCGACCAAGTCGACCCCGGCCGGGAGCTGCGAGTCGCCGTGCCACACGACGGACGTTCGGACCTGCACGACGTCGCGGAGCGTCCGCACGAGCTCCGAGTCTGCGTTCGAGCCAGGAAAGAGGACGACGGCGGCGTGCACTGCCCGTCGTCTAGCGCACGTGGGCGCGGAGCGGTAGTGGCCGTCGTGCCTCGCTCTGTCGCCGGGGCATTCGGTGTGGCATATCGAGCGGGGCATGGTGCGCGAGAGCATCCGGATCGGAAAGCGGGAGCGGCGGTGGCTGCCGCGCCTCTTCCGTCCGAAGGTCGTCTTCGCGCTGCGCGAAGGGCCCGCGCTGGAGCGGCCGGGGGATCGCCGGCTCGCGAGCCTGCTCGCGGTCGCGTACGGGGCGCTCGGAGCGGCGGGCGGAGCGCTCGCGTTCTTCTTCGCGGGCCGGCGTCCGCTCTCTCATCCTCGGCCTTGGCTCGGCCTGCCGCCGGTCGCGTCGATCTCCGCGAGCATCGCCCTCGGGGTCGCGCTCGCGTTCGGGATCGTGGTTCTCACCCGATGGACGGTCGCGCGCTACGCGTGGGCGAGGAGCCTCCACCTCGAGCTCCGGCCGGTCGCGCGCCGCTTCTCGCAGCAGGAGATCTGGCTCGTGGCCGCGCTCTCCAGCATCGGAGAGGAGCTCTTCTTCCGGTCGTTCCTGGTGCCCACGATGGGGCTCGTCGGATCGACCATCCTCTTCGGCGTGCTCCACCAAGTGCGCGGGCGGAGCCGGTGGGTGTGGGCGGCCTGGGCGACGGTCGTGGGGCTCTTGCTGGGCTCCATCTTCGTCGCGACGGGATCCGTGCTCGGGCCGATGGTCGCCCACGCGCTCATCAACGGGATCAACCTCTCGTTCCTGAAGGCGCACGCGCCGGAGGCCGGCCCCGCGCGCGCCGACGCCGAGGTCACTTGATGCTCTTCGGCGCCTCCGAGCCCTGGGGCTCGTCCTCGTCTTCGCCCTGACCGGGAGGGCTGCTCCAGCCCGCGTCGAGCGAGTCGGGCGGCGGCGGCACGGCAGGCGAGACGGGCTGCGTCTTCGGCGGCGTGGGCGAGACGGCCATGACTCCGCGCGAGGGCGAGAGGGATCGAAGCTGCGCGCCGAACGCCGTGCGCGGAGCGGGGAGAGGTGGCTTGGGCGGTCGGGTCGCGTTGGGGGCGCCGAGCGTCGGCTTCGGCAGCGAGGTGGGAGGCGTCTTCGTCCCGCCTTGGGCGTTGTCGGCGGGGGTCGAGGACGGGCCGGTGCTCGCGAGGCCGGGCGATTTTGCGGGGGCAGGGAGGGGCGTGCGCGGAGAGAGGCCGGTCCCCGGAGGCTTCGGCGTGGCCTCGAGCGGTCGCGTCGCCGGCAGCGGCAGCTTCCCGGGCGGCTTCACGGCCGCGAACGGCTGCGGTGTGCCGCGAGGGACCGGCGGGATCGGCGAGGTGCGCGGGAACGGCGACGTGAACGGCTTCGTCGCCGGCGTCTGCGGGGAGGCGGTCACGACCGGCTCCGGCGAAGAAGAGATCGGCTCCGGCAGCGACAGCGGCTCCGGGGCGGAGATCGGCTCCGACTCCTCGCGCACCGGGATCGAGTCGAGGATCGATGGCGAGGACGGCGGCGCCACGCTCTCGGGCGGGGGCCGCGGGGTGAAGAGCATGTGCTCTCCGGAGGTCGACGCGGGCGGAGGCGTGGGGAAGGGCCGTGGCGTGTTGCGCACCATCGACTCTTTCCAGCTCGCGATGCGGGAGGAGGGGCGCCCGCCCTCGTTCCCGGCGCGCGCCTCGTCCTCGAGGCGGGCCGCCTCCATCAGGAGCGCGTTGATGGGCGTCGACTGGGGCGCGCTCGAGAGCCGATCCTCGGAGGGGGTGAAGGCGAACTTGCCCACCGACCACGCCATCGCCTTACGGACGGCCTCGAGGGCGCTGATGGGCTTGTCGTCGATCGTGGTCCCGATGACGCTCCCGTTCGCGATCGTGATGTGGGCCTTCTTGCCCTCGCTCCGGAGCTCGAGGACGCCGCTGCGACGCTCGAGATCGAGCAGGGTGAGCAGCGTCCCTGCCGACATCTGCGAGAGATCGCCGAGCATCGCCGCGTGGGGGGGCGGGATCGAAGCGAGCGTCTGACGAGCCTTCTTCAGGCGCGCGGCCATCTGGATGAGGGCGTCCACCTGGGCCACGACCTCGTCGATGCGGAACGGCTTCGTCAAATAGGCGTCGCCGCCCACCTGGAAGCCCTCGAGCCGATGCTCGCGGTCGTCCAGGCCCGAGAGGAAGACGAAGGGCGCCATCGCGATGGAGGAAGGATGGGCCCGGATCTTCTTGGCTACCCAGTAGCCGTTGTGATCGGGCAAATCCACGTCGCACACGATGCAATCGGGCTGCTCTTCCACGGCCCTGAAGAAGCCGTCGGCAGCGTTCTCCGTGATCGTGATTTGGAAGCCCGCCTCCTTCATCGCGACGGCGAGCAGGCGGCAGACCCACTCGTCGTCATCGATTACGAGGACACGGCCTTTGGACATTTCTGCTCAAGACGGTATCACGCGACCGTGGGAGGCGGCCAAATGGCGGCCGCTCACGCCCGCTTGCGCTATGGTGGCCGAAGCCGCTCTCGGGCCGTTCGAGGCGCGGTCGAGAGGTTCCGTGGGACGCGAACGTGTCATCGTGGCCATGAGCGGGGGCGTCGATTCCTCGGTGGCCGCCGCACGATTGCTCCGACAAGGATACGACGTCGTCGGGGTGACGCTCCACCTTTGGGACTATCCCGACGACGGGGAGCGGGGGCGCTGCTGCGCGCCGGAAGATCAGTACGACGCTCGCCGAGTCGCCGATCACCTCGGTTTTCCGCACTACACCTTCGACCGGAGGGAGCTCTTCCGGACGACGGTGGTCGAGCCCTTCGTCGAAGATTACCTGGAGGGGCGGACGCCCAGCCCCTGTGTTTCGTGCAACCGGAGCGTGAAGCTGCGCCAGCTCCTCCCCATCGCGGACCGGCTCGGCGCCGCCTTCGTGGCCACCGGTCACTATGCTCGCGTCGTCCGGTCCGAGGCGGGAAGCTTCGAGTTGCATCGCGGCACCGATCGCCGAAAGGACCAGAGCTACTTCCTCCACATGCTCGAGCCCCCCGAGCTCGGCCGGCTCCTTCTCCCGCTGGGGGAGGCGACCAAAGAAGAGGTGCGAGCCGAGGCGGTGGCGGCCCGCCTCCCCGGCGCCGGGAAAGGCGAGAGCCAGGAGCTCTGCTTCGTGGCGAGCGGCCGTTACGACGTCTTCGTGGAGGAGCGGGCGAAGGGCCGCATCCGCCCCGGGCCGATCGTCGACGGCGAAGGCCGTGTCCTCGGAGAGCACGCGGGCATCCACCGCTTCACGATCGGTCAGCGCAAGGGCCTGGGGGTCGCGACCGGGAGGCCGGCGTTCGTCCTCGGCGTGGACCCGGCGGCCGGCGCGGTCACGATCGGCCCCGAGGAGGCCCTCGCGGGGGCGGCCGCCGTGCTCGGAGAAGACACCTCCTTCGATCCCTCCCTGGAGCTGCCCTTCGATGCCGAGGTCCAGGTGCGGGCGAGGCACGCCGGCGCGCCCGCTCGAGTCATGTGGGCTTCGACCCCCTGGGGCCGCCGCGTGGTGGCGCGCTTCGTCGAGCCGGTGAGGGCGATTTCCCCAGGGCAAGTCGCGGTTGCATACCGAGGGACGCGCGTCTTGGGGGGCGGTAGCATCGTCGGCTCGCTGGCAGAGGCATGAGTCGGGCGAGCGCGTTCCAGCAGGCCGTCAAAGGGGTGAGCGCCCTCGCGCTGCTCTCGGCCCCGCTCGTCCTCCACGCCTCCTGCGTCTCCATCGGCGAGGGCATCGGCGCCGCCGTGAGCGAGGAGCTCATCGCGAAGGACTGCTGGAACGGAGCGTTCAACCTCCGGCCCGACTTCTTCGCCGCCGACCCGTTCCGCAACTCGATGCACATCCGAATCCAGCGCGGCAGCGACCTCCTCGAGTTCTCCGACGGGGTCGTCATCCTCGTCGACGACATCGAGGCCATCCGCGGCCAGCTCGACACCCCCATTCCCGTCACCCTCCCGCGGGGGGTGGCGCCCCCGGGGGTCCCCGTCGGCACGTTCTGCGGCGAGTCGCTCTGCGACTCCCCCGTGCACGTCGTCCTTTACCTCCTCGACTCGTGCCACACCCAGAACGTCGTCCTCTACGCGACCGAGGGCACGGTCACGTTCCAAGAAATATTCAGCGGCGACCCCAACGAGAAGGACGCCACCGAGAAGCTCACGAATGGCCAGTTCGACGTGATGGTGGGCGACCCGCGCGACATCGTCCTCACCGGGGAAGAAGCGGGGACAATCCCCAACCAGAGCCACCTCGCCGGCAACTTCCGCTTCTTCTTCCAGCGCGGGCAGCCGGCGCAGCGCTTCCCCTGAGCCGCGCTCACCGGCCCGGCAATCGAATCGTGCTCGCGGTGGTTGGGTCGACCTTCTTGTTCTCGAGGTCGACGCCATTCAGCTTCAGGTCGAACGCGAGAATGGCATAGTATTGATTGTCGCTGAGGCTGTGAAGGACGTGGAAGCCCCGACTGTTTGGACGGGGGCATCGACCTCTGCCCGGACGACGCGCAAAAGACCGTCCCGGGGGTCTGCGGCTGCGGAGTGGCCGACGACGACACGAACGACAACGGCGTCCCGGATTGTCTGGATCCGGGCATCGACCTCTGCCCGGCCGACCCGGACAAGACGGAGCCGGGCTACTGTGGTTGCGGGATCGCGGACGTCGACGCCGACGAGAACAACGTCCCCGACTGTTTGGACACCTGCTTGAGCCAGGGGCTCTCCTATTGCGACGGGGGCTGCTTCGACGTGAGCGCGAGCGACGCGCACTGCGGCGCCTGCGGGCACGATTGCGGCGCCGCGACCTGCGTCACCGGCGCGTGCACGACAGGCGAAGTCGTGTTCTCGTTCACCGGGGCCGAGCAGACCTGGGTGGTGCCGGCGGGGGTCACGCGCATCGCGTTCGAAGTCCAAGGCGCGCAGGGCGGCGGCTCGAAGTGCTGCGACGAGAGCCTCCAGGACGACGGAGGGCTTGGCGGCAGCGTGACGGGCTCGATCGACGTCACGCCGGGGGAGACGCTCTATGTCTACGTGGGCGGCAAGGGCGTGGTCGAAGGCCTCGGTGGCTTCAATGGTGGTGCGGCGGGCGGCCAATGGGGCGGCGGCGGCGGCGGCGCTTCGGACATTCGTCGCGGAGGAATGACGCTCGTCGATCGTGTCGTGGTCGGCGGCGGAGGCGGGGGCGGCAACTGCGGCTGCCCGGAGCACGGCGCGGGAGGTGCCGGCGGCGGGCTCTCCGGCAGCGCAGGAAACCCCGGCAGCGGCGGCATGACCGCGGGCGGCGGCGGGACCCAGGTCGCCGGCGGAGCGGCCGGCAGCGCCCCGGGAGCGGCGGGCGCGCTCGGGACCGGCGGGTCTACGACCGCGAGCTCCTATCACATCGGCGGTGGAGGCGGCGGCTACTATGGCGGTGGCGGAGCGTACGCGGCCGGCGGCGGAGGTGGCTCGAGCTTCCTCGGGGCAGCGCATTTCGCTGCCACGACCGCGGGACAGAGGGCCGGCGATGGCACCATAACGATCCACTATTGATCGGAAGAAATAGGCTCGGCGCGGGGGGCGCCGAGGCCGGAGCGCTCAATGGTCGGAGACGCAATCGGCGCGGGCGACCATGACGCGAGAGCTCGAGATGAACGCGACGAAGACCGTCTGGCCGTCTTTGGTGGCGGCGAGACCGAGCTGCTCTTGCGGAGAGACGGGCTCGCTGCTGACCGAGCCCGCCGAGCGGGCGACGTTCACCCCGTCGCTGACGGTGAGCACGACCCCGGCCTCGCCCTCGAATCGCACGGACGCGACCCCCTCTGCCCACGGCGCGAAGCGGGGGGTGAGGGCCGGCCCCTCTGCCTCCAGCGAGACGGGCTCCCCCACCTCCCACCCTCCGGCGCCGATTGGATAGATCATCGCGGGCTCGTCGGGCGCGCCCGCCGCGAACCACACGCGATCTTCGATCTGCAGGATGGACCGGCTTCGAGGGACGAAGGGAATGGTGAGCGAGCCGCGGGCGGCGAGCCGCTCGTTCAACAGATAGAGCTGCTCCGTCGAGCCCTCGCCGGCGCACGCGGGGTTGGCCCCCACCGAGAGCCATTGCCCTTCGGCCCCAACCGCTCCGAAGGTCGGCCCCGCGCACACGCCGGAGGTGAGCGTGCCGAGCTCGACGGGAGATCCCTCGGGCGCATCGAGGTGGGCGAGCGTGAGGTCTACGAACGTCCCCTTGGCCGCGAACGCTCCGTCGCCGGGGAGAGGCTCGAGCGCGGCCTGGAAGAACGCGTCGGGGAGGGTCACCACGTCGGGAGATCCGAACTCACCAATGACGGCACGATAGCCGGGGGTGACGGCAAAGCGGCCATCGCCCCGGGCATTGAAACCTTCCAGGACATTGCCGTGGTCGCCTCGATAGACACGGAGCGCCTCCGTCGGGATCGGAGGCCACGTGGCGAGCGCGTCCATCAGCGTCTGCGTCATCATGACTCCGACGTGAGGCAAGGTCTCGATGTCGGTATCGATGAAGACCAATCCGACGGAGCCGTCGTCGAGGGTCGCGAGGCGAGGGGATGACGGATTGAATATGCCCGGCAGCGCGACCGGCTCCCCGACCCAGGCGAAGGATTCGCAGAGCGGGGTCGGCGGGCTGCCCCCTTCGCCCCCTTCGCCCCCTTCGCCCCCGCCGCCGCTCGATGGCGCGCCTGCCGAGCCGCCGCCGCCCGCGCTCGGACCGGCGCCCTCGTTCGAGCCCCCAGGGGTGGAGGGGCCGGTCTCGCTCTCCTCGAACACGAATCGAGCGCCGCACGCCGAGAACGCGACGTAGCAAACCACCGCCGCGAGCGGACGCACCCGCTGCACCGATCCGATCAAGCGCCGCTCCTGGAGATGCACGCGCGCTATCGTGCGCGCGCTTCGGTCTCGAAGGAAAGCTGTGCGAATGAGCCGATGGGCCGATTGCCGCGGATCGCAGAGATGGGCCGTCTTCGTCATTGGGGCGATCGTGGAGGCTCGACCGTCGCAGGGATACGATCCTGCCATGAGGACGGCCGCCACCATCCCTTCGAGTTTTCTTTTGGCCTCGACCTTCGCGGTGTCATGGGGCTGTGGCAGCGGCGCTCCCGCCGCCCCGCCCCGCCCCCTCTCCCAAGGCTCTTCGATCGCAGAGCCGGCGCGGCCGCGCGTGGTCGTCGGCGCCAAAGAGCGCTGCGATGGGTACATCCCTCAATGGGACAAGGGACCGGTCCACGTCTGCGACGCAAACCACTTCTGCGCCCTCGTCGAGTCCGGGTCGCCGGCGGCGCGCATCGGCGGCTACTGCCACCCGGTCGCGGTCGTCCCCGCGAGCCACCCTTGCTCCGACTCCGAAGGCCCCGCGTGGCCCGGCGACGAGGGTTGGAGATGTGCGGCCGGGCTTCGTTGCGTGACCCCACCGAACGAGCGTCGCGGGGTCTGCCGGTGAAGCGCGCGCGCCGTCTAGAGCACCGATCATGTTGAAAACCGGCGCATTCGCGCGATTTCGCGCCCGATCCACACGGCCTCGTCGCTCTGCTCCTCAGTTTACGAGGAGTAGTCTTGCGGTGCTCACTCCTCGGGCGCGCGCCTCAGCCGCAAACTCCCCCGACCTCACTCGGCTTTCAACATGTTCGGTGCTCTGGACGAATTGGAGCGGGACCGCGTAATCGTCCTGAGGTGAGGACTTCTTTCGCTTTGCTTATGTGGGTCGTCGCCGCTCTCTGCGGCTGCTCCGCCCATTTCGATGTGGTTGCCCTGGACCCGGCGGACGTCGCCGCTCATCGCGCGACGGCGAAGGCGGTGTGCGTCGCTCGTACCGAAAGAGTGGACGAGTACCCTCTCAGGGGCCTCACGCTCCAGCTCGACCCGAGCGACGGTCCGCCCTCCGATTGGAAGCCCACCCCGCCCACCTTTCGTCGGTACTTGCTGGGCCCGAACAAGTCGCCGCGCTTGAGCGCAGCGTGGGAGCCGCTGATGGGGATTGGAGCGCTATCCATCGTCGTCGGCGGCCTGGGGTCGGCCATTTCGATGGTCGCGCTGTGGGGCTGCGCGGAGGCGGATGGCTGCAACGAGGCAGTCCCGACCGGGACGGCGCTGGCGGGGCTCGGCCTCGCGGTCGTGGGCGGCGTCATGTTGATCGTGGGCGCGACGGGTGACACGCGTAGCGCCCGCGGCGCGGGAGAGCTTTGCGACGGTGCGCCCAAGCCGGGAGCGCCGGCCCCCGTCGCTCGATAGGCACTCGGCGCAACCGGGCGCAGGGGCGGAGCGGCTTTTCGTTGCCATTGTCCATGTGGCATGAATGATGATCGACACGGGGGCATGCGGTAATCGTTCGCTGCTCCGCTGCTCCTCGTCGTGGGCTGTTCGGGCTCCTCGTCCGGTGGGGGCGGGCAGGACGCGTGTGGAGGCGGCACGAATTGCCTCGACGGGGGCGGGGCGCGGGCGGCTCGCCCCGCCAGGGCATTTGCGTGGAGACCCTGAAGCTCGACGCCCCCGACGACTACGATCAGCGTCCGGTCGTCGAACAGACCTTCGGCGTGATGTCGAACAAGCCGAACACCAACTGCGATCTCCAATCGTTCTGCGCGGCTGTGAATCGTGGCGACAAAGACTCGCTGTACGACGCCACCGGGTGTCGGCGGGTCACGTGCGAGACGGACGCGGACTGCGATGAGACGCAGCGTTGCTACGAGACGGCGCCGGAGGCGTGCGCCCCCCACGAGGAGATCGCATGTCGCCAAGAGGAGGGCGGCTGCTCGTGCTCGACGACGCTCGAGTGCGGGGTCGAGCGACACTGCGTCGACGCCGCCGAGCTCGGGGGCTGAGCCCTCACGGGAGCTCGAACGTCTGGAGCAGCTTCCCCGTCGCGCTGTCCCATAGGAGGACCTTCTCCTTGGTCGCGCCGAGCAGTCGCGTTTGATCCCAGGAGATGTCGAGGGTCTCGGCGCCTTCCAGCGGGATGGTGAACGCCACCTTCTTGTCGGGGAGGCTCACGAGCTCCGCGGTGGCGGGGGGGTCGGTGTCTGCGCTTGCGGCGCCACGGCGAGCGACGAGGGCGCGCTGGCCATCGTCGAATGGGAGCGTGAAGGCCACCCGATCGGGCGCGGGGATGTCGTACGCGGCGATGCTCTTCAGGGTCTCGAGGTTGAAGCTGCGCAGCCACATGGTGCCGCCGCTCGCGAGGAGGACCTTGCCGTCCCGAGAGAACCTCGCGTTCACGTGATCGGCGCATCCTGCGCTCTTCGTCAGCGTGCGAACAGGATGGAAGTCGCGGCCCGCGAAGAGCTCGAGGTCGTGGCCGGCGCCGGCCCCGGCCGCGACGTGGAGGCCGTCCGGCGCGACCCAGCTCCCGAACGTGCCGCCGGTGTTCGCGGAGGCGCTCGCCTTCAGCTCGCAGGTGGTCGCGTCGAACCGGGCGATGGCGCCGACGCCCGAAGTCACGAGGGACTGTTGGTCGGGGGTGAACGCCAGGTTGAACGCCAGGGTGCCGCTCGTCTCGCAGACCTTCCTTTTTTGGGCGATGTCCCAAATGCGCGCGGTGGACCGGCCCGCGCCGGCGAGGAGCTTGCCGTCGGGAGAGAACTGCACGTCGTCGACCTCGTCGTCGGAGATGCCCTCGGGCATGGTGCCGAGCGAGGCGCCCGACGTGGCGTCCCACACCTGCACGGTGAGCTTCGTCGTGACGGTCGCGAGGCGGTCGCCCTTGGGAGAGAACGTCATGAACGCGATCTCGTCTTCGACGCCGGCGAGCGCGCGCTTCTCGCCGGCGGGCACGGTGACGATCGTCACGTCTCGCCCGCGCGCGGTGACGAACGAGCGACCATCGGGGTTGAACGCGACCGATCGGTGGGCGTCGGTGGTGGGCGCGGGTGTGCTCGGCGCCGCCGTCGGGGGAGCGGAGGTGGCCGGGGCCGGTGCGGCCGACGACGGCGAAGCGGGAGGCGGGCGGGGCATCGGCCTCGCCGACGGTGGAGCGCTCGAGGGCTCAGCGCTGGTCGGCGCGGGCGCGGAGCGCTCGGTGCACGCGAACGTCCAGGCGGCGAGGAGGGGCACGACGACGAAGCAGCGGTGCATGGGTGCCTTCATGAACGCTCGAGCCTCCGAGCTCTCTTTCGCGAACCCCGACGGACCGCGTGGGGCGGGAGGCGCCGATCGACCCAACGCCGCGGTCGTATCATGCGCCGCGCGCCCCTCCTCCGGAAAGCGAGGTGGAAACCAGGGCGCGGTCGGGGCTAGACTGGGTGCAGATGGCCGCTCCGCCTCCCCGCCCCTCCGCCCGCAACGCGGGGGCGCGTGCAGGGGCCGGCGCCCCTCACGGCGAACAAGCCGGAGGCGGCGCGGGTCCTGCTCGCGCGAGCGCGGGTCATTCGGGCTCGGGCAAGGGCGACAAGACGGTCGGGACGTTCTTCCTCGGGCGCTACCGCGTCGTCGAAGAGATCGGCATCGGCGGGATGGCGAGCGTGCACCTCGCGCGCATGGATGGCCCGGGCGGCTTCCAGAAGTGGGTCGCCATCAAGCGCATCCATCCGAACCTCGTCGAGGACGATCAGTTCGTCGACATGTTCTTGGACGAGGCGCGCATCGCGGCCGGCATCAACCACGCGAACGTCGCGCAGGTGTTCGACCTCGGCAAGGACGAGGGCACCTACTGGATCGCGATGGAGTACCTGCACGGCGAGCCGCTGCGCGAGCTCATGCGCCGGTGCGAGGAGCGCAACCAGACGATCTCGTGCGACATCGCCGCGCGCGTGTGCGCCGACGCGGCGGAGGGTCTACACGCGGCCCACGAGCTGCGCGGCAAGAACAACCAGCTCCTCGGGCTCGTCCACCGCGACGTCACGCCCCACAACCTGTTCATCACGTACGACGGCTACACGAAGGTCGTCGACTTCGGCATCGCGAAGGTCGCGGATCGCCTGAGCGAGACCCGCGCCGGGACGCTCAAGGGCAAGCTCGCGTACATGTCCCCGGAGCAGGTCCGCGGACAGGACGACGTCGATCGCACCACTGACATCTTCGCCCTCGGGGTCGTGCTCTGGGAGCTCACGACGGGCCATCGGCTCTTCCGCATGGATACGGATCTCGACACCCTCGAGAAGGTGCAGGCGTGCGTCGTGCCGCCCCCCTCGACGATCGTGCCCGGCTATCCGATCGAGCTCGAGAGCGTGGTGATGAAGGCGCTCGCGAAGAAGAAGCCGGAGCGCTACCAGACGGCGCGCGAGCTGTCGCGATCGCTGCAGCTCTACCTCCAGCGGCGCGGCGTGCTCATCGGCCCGGAGGAGGTGAGCTCGTTCGTGCGGGACATGTTCGCGGACCGCATCAAGGCGCGCGAGGCGCACCTCGCGTGGGCGGCCGACGTCACGAGCACGATCAACATCGATCAGCTCAACGCCATGAAGGCGGGGCGGAGCGCGGAGAAGAACGCAGACCGAGCCTTGTCGATGCCGGACTTGGGGCAGTCCCATCGAGACAGCTTGGGTGGCGGCGCGGGGCGCGACTCGCAGCTCGACTCGCGTCAGAGCGACGCGCCGCGGACGATCGCGATCAGCGCCGATCACGGTAAGCCGTCGCTGCCCGGCTCCAACATTCCGCCGATTCGACCTTCGTCGAACGGCGTGGCCGACCCGAACGCGCACGGGCACGGGGCACCTCCCCCTCCCAGCCGCAAGCCGCCGCCTCCTCCTCCCCCAACCGTCCCTCATTCACCGGCGGCAAAGTTCGGCACCGGACCGATGGCGGCCGTTGGCGCGCCGCCGACTCCAGGCCCGCCGCCGGCATCGGGCGGCAAGCACCGCGGCGCCGGCATGACGAGCCTCGTCGACGACGACGAGGACATCCCGACGACGGTCGCGACCCACGCCCAAGTGCGCGATCTGCCGCCGCAAGGGCCGCCTCAGAAGCCGCGCGGGAACCAGCTCCCCTCCGTCCGCGCGACCGCGATGGGGATCGGCGCGGCGGTGATCCCCGGCACGAACGGGACGATGCCTCCTGGGGCGGACGCGAACGGGCACAACCAGCACGCTCCGGAGCTCCGAGGGCTCGGCTCGACGATCGCGCTCGCGCCCGGCCAGGCCCCGACGTTCGGGCCTCCGCCTGGGCCCTCTCAGCCTGGCTACGGCCCTCAAGGGTTTCAGAGCGGAGGGTTTCAACCTCCCGGCTCGCAGGGGTTCAACCCGCAGGGCTTCGGCCAACCGCAGCAGGGCGCGTCGGGGCCGTTCTCGCAGCAGCACCAGCACCCTCAGGCGGCAGCGCACCAGCAGCAACAGCAACAGCAGTACGGGCAGCCCGCGTTCGGGCCGCCGCCGCAGGGTGGCGGACAGCCTGGCTCGGGGCCGTTCTCATATCCCGGCGCCGGCGGGTTCGGACCTCCGCCGAATCCATCGGGGACGTTCCAGGCGCTGAACGGCGCGCCCCCGTCGATGCCCGGTCCCCAGGGCGGACCGCAGTCACCGCCGCGCCCGCCGCCCTCTGCGATCGAGACCGCGCTCTCGCTGCCGCGCCCCGCCGGGAACAACCCGCTGTGGGGGCCGGCCGCGGGATCGAAGCACAGCGAGCGGATGAGCACGGCCGTGCTCGTGGCGGTCGCGGTGCTCACCGCGATCTGCGTGCTCGCGCTCGGCGCGCTGATTTACTTCCGATACCGGGCCGCGCCCGCCGCTCCCGGCGGCGCGACCGAAGCTCCTCGGCTGGACGCGCGCGGATAGCGGAGCCACGCTCGCGTCGCGCGCTCGCGCGTGCGCCCCATGGAGAAAACCGAAGAGGTCGTCATCGAGTCGATCGCCGCGGGCGGCGCCGGCGTCGCGCGCCTCGCGGACGGGCGCGTCGGGTTCGTGCACGGGGTGATCGACGGCGAGCGGGTGCGGGTGGGGATCGATCGCGCGAGCGGATCGAAGCAGGCCCGGCTGCGCCTCGTCGCCGTGCTCGAGCCTTCACCGGATCGCGTCGACCCGCCGTGCGATCGCTACGGGGCGTGCGGCGGGTGCGACTTCATGCACATGACGCGGCCCGCCCAGGTCGATCGCCACGTCGCCATCGTGCGCGCCGCGATCGAGCGGGCGGTGGGAGCGTGCCCGCCGAACTTCGCGCACCCTCTTTCCGAAGCGGGATGCCTCCGCTCGCGGGCCCGCTTCGCCCTCGATCGCCGCGGGCGGATCGCCTTCCGCGCCGCGCGCTCCCACGAGCTCGTCCCGATCGAGCGGTGCATGGTGCTCGAGGAGGGCCTCGTCGCGTGCGCCCGGGAGATCGCCGGCTACCTCGCGGACGCGGCGCGCGCGGGGAAGCTCGGCGCAGGCGCGGAGATCGGGGTGGGCTTCGGCCGATTCGAAGGCACGAAGGTCCCGGTGGCGAGCGTCTCCCTCGCCGAGCCTCCGCCCGCGTCGTTCTTCGCGCGCATCGAGGAGGCGTGTCGCGCCGGCGCTTCGGGCGAGCCGCCTCGCGTCGCGGGGGTGCTCGTCACCATCGCTGGATCGCGCGCGCCGATCCTCGTCGGTGATCCGCGCGCGGCCCAAGGCGCGAGCGACGGGGTGGACGTGCGCCTCCAGGCGGGAGGCTTCGCCCAGGCGAGCGACGAAGGGGCGCGCCTCCTCGCCGAGCGCGCCGTCGCCCTCGCGAGGCCGGAGGGCGCGCGCGTCCTCGAGCTCTTCGCGGGGAGCGGCACGCTGAGCGTCGCCCTCGCGCGCGGGGCGAAGTCGTTCATGTCGGTCGAGCGCAGCGGGGAGGCGGTGCGCTGCGCGCGTGAGAACCTCGCCGCCCGTGGCCTCGAGGGCACCCTCCGCGAAGGCGATGCGGAGGCGATGAAGATCCCCGCGGCGCTCGACGTGGTCGTGCTCGATCCTCCGCGCGCGGGCGCCCCGCGCGCCGCGGCGGCGATCGCGGAGGCGAAGCCGAAGCGCGTCGTGTACGTGTCGTGCGATCCCGCCACCCTCGGGCGAGACCTCGCGACGCTCGCGAAGGCCGGCTACGCGCCGCGCGCGGTCGAGACGGTCGAGCTCTTCGCCCACACGAGCCACGTCGAGACGGTCGTGCTCGCGGAGCGCGGGAAGAAGCCGTGATCTTCCAGCTCGACGAGCGGCTCGAGCGCGAGATCCGCGAGCACCGCCTCGCCTTCACGTGCGAGCGGTGCGTCCAGTTCGACGTCGATTCACAAGGGTGCTCGGCGGGATATCCGAACGACGCGCATCGTCGCGCCACGGTGGACCGCGCGCGCCTCGTCGTGTTCTGCAAAGAGTTCGAGATCGCATGAGGGGCTCTCACGCCCCTTCGCTCCGAACGATCGTCGCGCGCACCCTCTCGCGAGAGGTCGCGCTGCCGAGGCCGACGACGGTGCTCTGCGCGTGCTCGGGAGGGCCCGACTCGACCGCGATGCTGCACGTCCTCGCGACCCTCGCCGACGAGCACGGGCTGCGCCTCGTCGCCCACGGGATCGATCACGGGCTCCGTCCAGAAGCGACGAGCGAGCTCGAAATCGTGGCGCGGCTCGCGGCGTCGCTCTCGATCCCGTTCGGGACGACGCGGGTCGACGTCGCCCCCGGCGGCAACCTCCAGGCCCGAGCGAGGGCGGCGCGGTACGAGGCGCTGGAGGCGGCCGCGCGCGCGGCGGGGACGGCGCTCATCGCGACCGCCCACACCCGCGACGACCGCGCCGAGACGGTGCTGCTGCGGCTCCTCCGCGGCAGCGGCGCGCGCGGCCTCGCCGTCCTGCCTCCGCGCGAAGGCTCGCGCCTGCGCCCCCTCGTGCGCGCGAGCCGCGCCGACGTCCTGCTCCATCTCGCGCGCCGCCGCATCGAGTTCGCGGAGGACCCGAGCAACCTGGACACACGTTTCGCTCGCGTCCGGATCCGCCGCGAGATCCTCCCTGCGCTTCGCGAGCTCTCTCCCGGCATCGACGCCACACTGGCCGACCTCGCCGACGAGCTGCGCACGCTCGTGCCCGCCGCCGATCCGCTCGCGGCGCTCGGGCGGCGACAGCGCGCGCAGGTCGAGGAGGCCCTCGCCCACCGCCCGACGGCGCGCGTCCGCGTCAGCGATTGCAAAGAATTGTTGGTGAAACGGACGGCCGCGGGCCCGGTGGTTATCGAAGCGCAGGTGAAGGTCGAGGCAGAGTCTGCGCGGCGCCGCGGGAGAGGCTCTTGACCGAAGGCTCTTCGGCGAAGGGCCTCGCGGACCGCATGGTCGACAGGCTCCGCGCGCGAAACTAAGATGCAGATCATCCGGGAAGAGGGTGGCGCGCCATCCTCGGCTGATGCACGCTAGGGGGCGTCCCTCCGACGGGCGACTCCTCCTTCGAGGTCGATGTGAAGCAATCGCACAAAACGCTACTTCTGTGGGTCCTCATCGCGACGATGTTCTTCGCGATCTGGCAGTTCCTCGATTCGAACACGAAGCCCGCCACCCAGGTCGCCTTCAGCGAGTTCATCGCGCTCGCCCAAGCTCCCAAAGAGCAGGCGCACGTGGAGGCCGTGTCGATCAAGGACAAGGAGTACACGTTCACCGTCGTCGACCCGACGAAGAACAACGCCAAGGAGCAGAAGGTCACCCTCGGCCCGGATCCCGCCGGCTCCGAGGAGACGACGAAGATGCTCGTCGCCCAGAACATCCGCGTCTCCTTCGAGAAAGAAGAGAGCTCGCCGTTCTGGTCGGGCGCCCTCGTCACGATCCTGCCGATGATCTTCCTCCTGGTGATGTTCTACCTCTTCATGAGGCAGCTCCAGGCGGGCGGCGGCAAGGCGATGAGCTTCGGCAAGTCGCGCGCGCGGCTCCTCAGCGAGGCCGCGAACAAGGTGACGTTCGCGGACGTGGCCGGCATCGACGAGGCGAAGGACGAGCTCGAAGAGATCATCGCCTTCCTCAAGGATCCGAAGAAGTTCCAGAAGCTCGGCGGCCGCATCCCGAAGGGCGTGCTCATGATGGGCCCTCCCGGCACGGGCAAGACGCTCCTCGCGCGCGCCATCGCCGGTGAGGCGGGCGTCCCGTTCTTCAGCATCTCCGGCTCGGACTTCGTGGAGATGTTCGTCGGCGTCGGCGCGAGCCGCGTCCGCGACCTCTTCGAGCAAGGTAAGAAGCACGCGCCCTGCATCATCTTCATCGACGAGATCGACGCTGTCGGTCGTCACCGCGGCGCGGGCCTCGGCGGCGGTCACGACGAGCGCGAGCAGACGCTGAACCAGCTCCTCGTCGAGATGGACGGCTTCGAGTCGAACGAGGGCGTCATCATCATCGCTGCGACGAACCGTCCGGACGTCCTCGACCCGGCCATCCTTCGTCCCGGCCGCTTCGATCGCCGCATCGTGGTGAACCGTCCCGACGTGCGCGGCCGCGAGGGCATCCTCCGCGTCCACACGAAGAAGGTCCCGCTGGCTCCCGATGTCGACCTCGAGGTCATCGCGCGCGGCACCCCCGGCTTCGTCGGCGCCGATCTCGAGAACCTCGTGAACGAGGCGGCCCTCCTCGCCGCCCGGCAAGACAAGGACGTCGTCGCGATGTCCGACTTCGAGATGGCCAAGGACAAGGTCCTCATGGGGACCGAGCGCCGCAGCATGGTCATCAACGAGGACGAGAAGAAGACGACGGCATGGCACGAGGCCGGTCACGCCCTCGTCGCCAAGCTGATGGAGAAGAACTCCGACCCGGTCCACAAGGTCACGATCATCCCGCGCGGTCCGGCCCTCGGCCTGACCCAGCAGCTCCCGAAAGAAGACCGTCTCTCCATGAGCGCCGACTTCGCGAAGGCGCGGCTCGCGGTGCTGATGGGTGGTCGCGTCGCGGAGGAGATCGCGTTCGGTCACTACACGACGGGCGCCTCCAACGACATCAAGCAGGCCTCGAACCTCGCGCGCCGCATGGTGACCGAGTTCGGCATGAGCGAGCGGGTCGGCCCCGTGCACTACGGCTCCGACGAGGAGAGCGTGTTCCTCGGCAAGGAGATGAGCGCGCCCCGCCGTTACTACTCGGAGAACGTCGCGCAGCTCATCGACGACGAGGTGAAGCGCCTCGTGATGGAAGGCTACGAGATGGCCAAGACGCTCCTCTCGGATCGTCGTGACATCCTCGACAAGCTCGCCGTCGCCCTCCTCGAGCGCGAGACGCTCGACGCGGAAGACGTCGACGCGGTGGTGGCCGGTCGCGCCCTCTCCGAGAAGGAGAAGATCGTGATCCCGTCCTACGCCGACCGCGAGCGCGCCGCGAAGGAGAAGCGCCGCGCCGCGAGCATCTTCGGCGCGCCGAAGCCCGCCCCCAGCACCTGATCGCCCCGCGCGACCAGCACCAAAGACCCCCGGGCCCTTCAGGCTCGGGGGTTTTGCTATGCTCCGCCGCAATGTCGCGCCTCCGGCTCTCGTGCGCCGCCTTCGCGCTCTCTTCGCTCGCCGCGACCTCGATCGCGAGCGCGGATGAAGACAAGGAAAAGCCCGCGGATCCTCCGTCCGCGGACGGGCGTGTGCACACCGGCTTCCCCGTCGGCGACTTCGTCTTCCGCCCCTTCGTCGAGGCCCGCGTGCGCGCCGAGTATCGTCGCAACGCGCTCAACGACGGCATCTTCGGCGAGCACCCGATCCTCCTCGTGGGGATGCCCACGACGACTGAAGAGCCGGTGCAGGATCAAGTGCTCGTCTGGGAGCGCGTGCGCCTCGGGCTCGAGGCGGAGTGGGGACCCGTGCTCGCCCACGTCAGCTTCCAGGACGTGCGGTCGATCGGCGATCCGCAGACGGAGCAAGGGCTCGCCGGCCAGCCCGAGCTGCCCGTGACCGCGCCCTATCAAGGCTACCTCGAGGCCCACACGGGCGATCGCGACCTCTGGTTTCGGCTCGGCCGGCAGGCGATCGAGATCGGCGACGGCAGGCTCGTCGGCATCAGCGACGACCGCGCGCCCGGCCGCGCCCTCGACGCCGCGCGCCTCTTCTGGAAGCTCGGCGATTTCGATCTCCAAGCCTTCGCGGCGATGCTCGTCTTCCCCGGCGAGGCGACCCGCGCGAACGCCGACGGGACGAAGGACGACATCGCCCCCGGCGCGCAGCTCTACGCCCTCGACGCGACCTGGCACGTCGCGCCCTTCTTCTCCGCCGAGCTCACCGGCCTCGCCCGCATCGTGCGCCAGCCCCTCGTGACGAGCTTGACCCCAAGCGACGTCGGCGTCGCGGCTGCACGCCTCTTCGGCGACTACCGCGGCGTTCGCTACTCCGTCCTCGGCGCGTTCGAGGGCGGCCGCGTCGCGATCGAGGGCGCCGATCAAGACGCGACCCTCCTCGCCGGCGCCGTCGTCGGCCGAGGCGAGTGGGAGACGGCGCTGCCGTGGCACCTCACGTTCGGCGTCGAGGGCGCCTTCGCGACCGGCGCCCCCGCGTCCGGCGCTCCCACCGACTCCATCGGCGTCTTCGATCCCATCCTCCCCGACACGACGAAGGGCTTCGGCCAGCAGGACTTCTACGCCCTCTCGAACCTCATCGAGGCCGGCGCCGACGTCGCCATCCGCCCCGTCGAGCCCTTCTTCGCGCGCGTCGGCTATCGCTTCGCTGGCCTCGCCGATCCCAAAGGCCCCTGGCACTCCGGCGCCCTCTTCCCCCTCGGCCAGAGCGCGACCAACGAGAGCCGCGTCCTCGGCCACGTCCTCGCCGTCGACCTCATCGGCCGCCCCTGGAAGCCCCTCACCCTCATGGCCTCCTATGGCCTCATGGTCCTCGGCGACGGCGCCAAGAACATCTACCTCGACTCGCGCCCCGGCCTCGCCGCCGATCGCGCCAACGACTTCGCCGAGTTTCTCACCGTCGACGCCCGCGTCGAGCTTCCCTAGCAGGCTGCTGAAATAGTCGGCGTCACGCCTCTCGGCACCGGAGTGGCTGCCAATTCACCCCCCGGCCCCCCTCGCGTAGCGAGGGGGGAGATCCGTCGGAGGGCTACGTGAATGACAGCGAAGGCGGCCCGAACACCCCATTCGCGCGGGAATGGCGAGCGAGGACTCGCGGCCCGAGCGGCGAGCGGAAGACAGAGAGGACCTCACGGCCCTTGCGGTGAGCGGACAACCGAAAAGGTGAGCGTGTCGCCGTCGCGCGGGATGTGGGCGCGGTGGAGCAGGCCCTCTGTGGCGAGGCGGGCGCGGAGCGCTGCGCGCGTCGTGGGGCAGTGGTCGAGCGCTTCCATGTGGTTGAAGACGAGCTGACCGGACGCGGCGCGGGCGAGGGCGACGAGCTCGTCGACGGAGAACAGGATGTCGCCACCCACGCCCATGTTGGCGGCCCCGGCGGGGGCGACGATGACGTCGGGCTGGAGGCGCGTGACCGCTTCGAGCACGGGCGCGGTGAGCACGGAGTCTCCGACCAGATAGACGCTGGGCTCGCCGGGAAGGGAGAGGTGGTAGCCCGCGACGGCCCCCATGAGCCATCCGAGGAGGCTGCGGCCGTGCTTCGAGCGGATCGTCTCCACGCTCATCCCGAGCGCGCCGTCGCTGAGCACCCGCGCGTCCAGGTCCTTCCTGGCGAGGCTCGGGGCGGCGATGGGGCTGGTCCAGACGGGGAGCCGTCGTTCGCGGAGGAGCTGCATCCCGGCGCGGTCGAGGTGATCGGGGTGCGCGTGGGTGACGATGGCGCCGGTCAGCCCCTCGAGCGCCTGTGCCGCGGAGTCCGGCAGGGGCACGATCGGGTTCTTGCGACGGCCGCCCCCGACGATCTTGAACCCGGGGAGCCGACCGACCTCCGAGAGCATCGGATCGACGAGGAGCCGGTGCTCTCCGAGCTTCAGAACCACGGTTGCGCTTCGCAGTTGAACGAGCTCCATGCCTCCTTCTTGGGCGCGCGGGGCCGGGCGCGCCACCAGCAGTCTCGGATGGCTGCTATCCATATTTGGATGGATTCGACACCGCAGTGGGACCTGTTTCGGACCTTCGAGACGGTCGCGCGAAAGGCCACCTTCACCGCGGCCGCGAAGGCGCTCCATCTCAGTCAATCCACCGTGAGCCGTCACATCGCGCTGCTGGAAGGGCAGTCCGGAGCGCCTCTCCTCTCGCGGGGGCGAACCGTCCAGCTGACGGAGCGCGGGCGGGCGGTGCTCGAGGCGATCGCGCCGATGGTGAGCGCGGCGACGGCGGCCCGGACCGCGCTCGTGAGCGAGCCCGAAGTGGAAGGCGAGGTCACGATCGCAACCGTGGGGGAGGTTCTGCGGTGGGTGCTCGCGCCTCGCCTCGCGGACTTGTATCGCTCGTTTCCGCGCCTGCGCCTGAGGCTCCTCGCTGGCAACCAGGTCCACAGCCTCGCCGCGGGCGAGGCGGACCTGGCCCTGCGCATGACGCGCCCCGCCCGCGGGGAGATCGTCGCTCGGAGGCTCGCGGTAGAGACGTATGGCCTGTTCGCGGCGCGCTCGCTCGCGCTCGGCAAGGCGACGCCGTGGCTCGGATTGACCGGATCCTTGTCGAGGATCCCGGAGCAGATGCACGCCGCGCGCGCGTTCGCCAAGCGCGCGCCGCGCCTCCTCGTCGAGGATCTCGAGGCGCTCGGGATGGCGGCGCGGGACGGGCTGGGGGTGGCGGTGCTGCCGCGGCGCTTCGCGGCTCGCCACGCCGAGCTCGTCGAGGTGCGTCCTGCTGCCGTCGGCGCGCGCCCGCTCGCCGCGATCCCAGCGCGGGCCGTCTACTTGGTCGTCCACCGCTCGAGGGCGCGGCTGCCCAAGGTGCGCGCGGTGGCGCAGTGGCTCGATGCGGTGTTCAAGGATGTCGATGGCGCTGCGACTTGAAACAGCGAACCCCTCCCGCGGCGCGCGGAGCGCGACGCTTGGGAGGGGCCGAGGAGCGGAGCTCCGAGGGGGTGGGCATCGCCGTCGCTGTCGAGGGCGATGGCGACTGCTACGAAAACGATAGTGCGGGGCGTCTACCGTTCGAAGGAGCCACCGCGGCCGGCGCCGGCGGCGAACCGGGACGCGCCGTCGAGGCCGCCGTTGGCGAGGGACTCGATGCCGTGGCGGAGCTCGTTCTGCATGGCCTCCTCGAAGCCGAGGTCGGCTTGCTCGTACGCGCTGGCGCGGTCGCCGCGCATGCAGGCTTCGGGGAAGGATGCGATCTCGCGGGCGAGGTCCTCGGCGCGGGCGCGGGCTTCGCCTCTGGGGACGACGCGGTTGACGAGGCCCATCGTCTTGGCCTCTTCGGCGCCGACGAGGCGGCCGGTGAGGATGAGGTCGAGGGCGTGGCCCATGCCGACGATGCGGGGGAGGCGGATGGTGCCGCCGTCGATGAGGGGGACGCCCCACCTCCGGCACAGGACGCCGAGCTGGGCGTCTTCTTCTGCTACGCGCAGATCGCAGAAGAGCGCGAGCTCGAGGCCGCCCGCGACGGCGTAGCCGGAGATGGCGGCGATGGCGGGCTTCGAGAGCTGCATGCGGGTCGGACCCATCGGGCCGTCGCCGTCGGGGAGGACGCGGTTGGGCTCGCCGCGCGCGATCGCCTTGAGATCGGCGCCGGCGCAGAAGGTCCCGCCTGCCCCGAAGAGCACCGCCACCTTCGCGGTCGGGTCGCGCTCGAAGTCTCGGAAGGCCTCCGCGAGGGCCTCCGCGGTAGGGCGATCGACGGCGTTCTTCGCGCGCGGGCGATCGATGACGACGGTGAAGACAGGTCCTTCGCGCTCGACGCGAACCTCGGTGGTGGTCACGGATCGAAATCGTTCTTGGGCTTGGGCTTGACGGGCTTTCCCACTCCGCCCTTGGCGATGGGTCGGCCCTTCGGGGTCTTCGGCTGCTTCGCGCTCGCGCCGGCCGTCATGGCGAGCAGCTCGGCGGCGGCGCCGCTGTCGACGGCGCTCGCGAGGAGGACCACGAAGCGGAGGGCGCGTCCGGACTCGTTGCCGGCGCGGAGGCGCGAGCGCTCGAGCATCTCTTTGGCGGCGTCGAGCTCGACCTTCACTTGGCCCTTCTCGTTCGAGGCCTTGAAGGTCTCGTCGACCTCCTTCTCGAGGGAGGACAGCGTCTGCTCGAGCGACGCCGCTTCGCGCGCGAGGCCGTCGAGCTCGTCGCCCTTCTGGATGCCTTGCTTGATCGCGTCCTCGATCGTCTGGGCGAACGCGGCCGACTCTTTGTTCTCGTCGGCGCCCTTCTTCACGATGAGCTTGGGCTCGGGGGCGACGACGACGAAGAAGCGCCCGCCGTCCTTCTTCAGCTCGTTGGACTTGCTCTTCGCGGCGTCGATCGTGTCTTCGAGCTTGGCGCCTTCGGTGAGGCCGACCGCGACCGCGACCTTCTTCCGGATCGGAGCCTCGCCCTCGGCCTGCTCGGCCTTGCCGTGGAGCTCCTTCACGGAGGCGAAGAACGAGTCGTACTTCTCTTGCCCCGACGTGTACGCCTCGCCCTTCATCAGGTGAGAGGTGGCCGCGCCGGTGCAGCCGGTCGCGAGGGGCGTGGCGAGCAAGGTGATCGCGACGGCGATCGCTCGCGAGGTCAGGTTCCGCATTGAAGCACCGCTCCCCACATCTCGAAGCCCTCGTCGGCCGCTTGGAGGAAGGCGACCGTCGTGTACGAGCCCATCACTCCGAGCATCGCTTGGCCGAAGCTGCCCGCGGGGGGCGAGAGGGCGATCGGGTCGCCGATCGGTTGGAAGCTCGCGTCGTAGGTCTGGGCGCGGATGGCGCGCGCGCCCGAGTTGCCCTCGGTCCACATGAGGAGCCAGCGGCCGTCCTTCAAGCCGATCACGTCGGGGGCGATCGCGTCGCCGCCGGGGCCGTTGGGGGGCAGCTCGAGCAAGG
Organism: Polyangiaceae bacterium; assembly: GCA_044225865.1. Taxonomy (GTDB): domain Bacteria; phylum Myxococcota_A; class Polyangia; order Polyangiales; family Polyangiaceae; genus Xiheicaenibacterium. The sequence goes on from JBGAID010000024.1 coordinate 96,383, forward strand.
TCGGGTTCTGGGGCGGGCTCATCGCCGCCCCGCGCGCGATCGCGATCCGCCACTTGTTCTTCGCCGCGTCGCCTTCGCCTTCGGGCGTCTCCACCGCGTAGACCACCGCCACCTCGGCCCCGTTCGTGCCGCTGCGCGGCTTGCCGTTCTTCTGCTTGCTCGAGGTGTCGGACACGACCGTGAGCTCGCCTTTGGGCTTTCGATCGGCGCCGAAGTAGCCGGCGTAGACGTCGTTGCCGCGCCGGAAGGTGAGGAGGAACGAGTCGCCCACCGGGAGGACCTGCTCGGCGGCGATGTCGCCCTCACCGACGAGGGACCAGAGCTGCTGCGCGGGCTGATCGGCTGCCTCCGTCGTCCCGATCGACTCCTTGTCGAAGGTGACGAACAACGGCGCCTGCGCCGCGACCGGCACGAGGCTCTTCTCACCATCTTCCCCGACGTAGAACGCATCGGTCGTGGTCAGCGGCGAGACGCGCCCGATCCGCTCCTTCGCCTCCTGGGTGAAGACGCTCTCGCTCGTGCCCGCCTTCGGATCGATGCGCAGCCCGGCGGCGTGGTGGTCGTCGACGGCGAAGCCGAGGTCGATCGTCGTGTCGCGCGCGCGCATGTCGAACGGCACCGCCTTGGACGCGCTCGGCGCCCACTTGCGCGGCTGGCGGATGACCCAGCACGGCTTCGGCTCGGGCGGGGGCGCGGGCGCGGCCGTGGTCGCGACGACGGGCGGCAGGACCCCCGGCTGCATGATGATGTCGCCGATGCCTTCCTTCGCGGTCGGCATCTTGCCCGCGCTCTTGAAGCCGGAGACGCGGCCCACGAAGAAGAAGATCACGAGGCCGATCATCCACGCCGCGCTGACGGCGAGGACGGCGTTCAGGGGGACCTCGAGGGCACGCTTTCCCTTTCGCGGGAGGTCGACGTCGGTCGCGAGATCCTCTTGTCCCTCTGCTCCGTCACCGGCGGTGCTGCTGGGCGGCGCCGACGACGAGCGCTCGGTCGACGTGGCCGGCGTCGAGGAAGGCGACGCCTCCCCGTTCGCCGGCTCCCCCAGCTTCTTGCCGAGCGGCTCGGTGTTCTCGTCGTCGCTCGCGGCCCGCTTGCGCGAGCCATCCTTGCGGAGGTTCTTCGACTCGGGAGGGGCGGGATCGACGGCGGCGGCTTGGGAGTGCGCGCCGACGTCCATCTCGAGCGTCCTGCTCTTCGGACGCGGCGGCAGATCGACGCCGGAGGTGACCTCGCGGATCATCACCTCCGTCTTCTCGGCGGAGAGGCCCTTGCGAGCCTGCCCGGCGAGGGCCGTCCCGCTCTCGTCGACCTTGGCGCGCTTCTCCGGCCGCGCGACCGGCGACGTCTTGCGCATCGCGGAGAGGGGCGTCTCCCCTTCCTTGGCCGCCGGTGTCGGCTTCGCGTCCTGGGCGGCCATCGCGGCCGCGATCGCCTTCTCCGTCCCGAGGCCCACGGCGGTGGTGACGGTGCTCGGGATCGCCTGCGCCTTCTCGGCGGGGATGTCCGTGAGGTTGCGGGTGGAGATGGCGGACAGCCGCGTCGGACCATCGGGCGAGGAGATGCGGGCGGCCTGAGGCGCGGCCGCGACCGTCCCCGGCTCGTGGGCCGCGGCCTCCGCCGCCGTCGCCTTCACCGCGCTCGACACCGCGGAGAGCGCGGTCGCCTCGTGGGCCGGTCTCGCCTCGGTGCCGGCGTGCTTCTCGGTGTAGCTCGCGAGATCGTAGGAGGCGGGGACGGCCGCGATCGCCAACGTCGGGGTGGGCGGCATCTCCGCGGCGGGAGGGATCGACTTCGGCCGGTGCAGGGGCGGCGGCGGCGGGCGCGAACGAACGGGCGCCTTGGCCGCTCCCTCCGCGGCCGCGACGGCGGCCTGGGCCGCCTGCACCACCGGCGCGCCCATGCGATCCGTCTTTCGACCGGGGGGCGGCTGCGGCGGCTTCTTCCCGGTCGGCGCGACGGGCGCGGGGCGCGGTGATTTCGTCTCGTCCTTCGAGAGCGCGAGCTCGAGGGTGCGGTTGAGGCGCGGCGCAGAACCCGGCGTCGACGAGGGAGGATGCTCGCTGCGCCTCCGCGGAGGAGGCGGCGGCTTCGATCGCGTGACCTGGGGGACCGTCACCGCGCGCGTCTGGGCGGTGGGCGTCGGCGCGAGCTGCGTCTGCTGGGTGAGGTCAGGCTTGCTGCCGGCGCGCTTGCCGAGCCCCATCACCGTGTTGCGCTTCGGGACCTCGGGGAGGGCCTCGTCCGCTCGCGGTGGGGGCGGGGTCGGGATGAGCGGCTTCGGCGAAGCCATCTTCAAGAAGTCGGGCGGCAGAGCGGGCGCCTTCGGGATGACGTCCGTCGAGTCGTCCCAGCTCTCGTCGTCGTCGAGCTTCGAGATGTCGGCGCCGCGATGAGGCTCCACGTCCGGGAGCGCCTCCTCGATCGGCGAGGCGCCCGAAGATAGCGGGACGATCTCGCGCGGGCCGGAGATCGCGGCCGGCTCTGCGGTCGCGCTCGAGGCGACGGCGATGCCGGCCGCTCGGAGCGAGCCGACGAGCTCGGGCTCGATGCCGGTCAGCGTCCTCGGCACGGGGCGCTTCGGCAGCTTGCGCGCGGGGAGGGGGGGCGGCGCCGATCGCTTCGGGGCGTCACCGCCGCTCGCGGGAGGGACGGAGCGGCGCGCGGCGGCGATCGCTGCGCTCGAGAGCTCGGGCATCGTGAAGGCGGGGCGCCACTCGGCCATGCCCTCGCGCCAGACGAGCGTGGAGGGAGGGACCTTGCCGCTCGAGAGAGAGGCGCGCAGCTCTTCCGTGGCGACCGCGCGCTCGACGCCCTGATCGTCGGTGAACCGCCACTGCGCTCCGCTCAACGCACCTTCTCCTCGACGTCGCCGCCTCGTTGCCTCACGTACCCCTCCCGCGGCTGAGCTCGCGAAGACGCTTGGGAGGGGTCGGCGAGCGGAGCTCGCCGGGGGTGGGCACCACGAAGGGCATCGTGAATCGATTGTACACAGTTCTCCGCGGTCAGGACGAAACTCGCCGCAACGGGCGGGCTCCCGCGTCGACCTGAAGCGCATGAAAAAGCTCGCTGTCCCGTTCGCCGTGCTGCGGTCGATCGTGCGATCCTGTGCGGATTTGCTGGCTCCTGCCTCGTGCTGCGCATGTGACGAGCGATCGCCGGTCGACGGCCCGCTGTGCGGCCCCTGCGCGGACGCGCTCTCCCCGCCGGATCGCGCTCGAACGGACGGCGTGCTCGCCGCCTACCGGTTCGAAGATCCGCTGCGCGGCGCGATCCACGCCCTCAAGTACGAAGGGCGCTCCGACCGGGCGCGCGGGCTCGGCGAACTCCTCGCCCCTCACGTGCGCGACCTCGCGGTGGACGTGGTGGTGCCGGTGCCGCTCCACCCGACGCGCCTCGTCGACCGCGGCTACAACCAGGCGGGGCTCCTCGCGCTCCACGCGGCGAGGGCAGCCGGTGCGCGGCTCGACACGTCTTCGGTCGCGCGGGTTCGGGTCGCTCCGCCCCAGGCTCGCTCGAGCCGCGCGGAGCGCCTCGCCAACGTCGCGGCGTGCTTCGCCGTCCGCGCGCCTTCGCGTCTGCGCGGGCGCCGCGTCCTCGTCGTCGACGACGTCGTCACGACCGGCGCGACCTTCGCCGCGTGCGCCTCGGTGATCGAGGGGGCGGGGGCTTCGAGCGTGGCGTGCATCGCCCTCGCGACCGCGCCCGAGTCGGCGAGCGCGAAGCGCGCTGGGGTCTGATCAACCCCTGCCGCGACGGAGCTCGAAGAGCGCAGTCGCCTGGTAGGGGTCGGCGAGCGCGAAGCGCGCCGGGGGTCTGATCAACCCCAGCCGCGACGGAGCTCGAAGAGCGCAGTCGCCTGGTAGGGGTCGGCGAGCGCGAAGCGCGCCGGGGGTCTGATCAGCGACGGACCTCGAAGCGCGCGATGAGGGGGACGTGATCGCTGAGGCCGTCGAAGTCTCCCGTCTCGCCGAACGCGCGCGTCCCGTCGAGATCGATCCAGCCGATCGAGGGCGACGCGTAGAGGTGATCGATGTGCATGCGGAGGTTCATGAAGCCGGCGGTGGCGAAGAGGCGGGCGCGGATCTCGTCGTCGCGCCGCACGCACTGGTAGGCGTCGACGAGGCCGGCCTCCTCGCGCATGAAGCGATCGACGAGCGACCCGGGCAGGGAGTTGAAATCCCCCGCGACGATGAAGGCTTCGCTCTGGCGCTCGCGCGCGATGAACGTCATGAGCTCGCGCGCCTCCCGGAGCTGGTTCTCGCCGAAGCCGAGGCGGAAGGGGCTCGTCCAGAACTCGCGCGTGAAGAAGGAAGGGAGGCTCAGGTGGGTGTTGAAGATCTCGACCCGCTCCCCGAGCGCGTTCTCGAACGCGACGTGGGCGCAGACCCGCGTCTGTTTGAGCTTCACGAGGCGGGGCCGGTGGGTGATGTCGTGGGGCTTCTCCGCGTTGTGGGCGAGGACGCGGAGGCCGCGCTTCGCGAGGACGGCGAGGCCGGTCGTGTAGAAGTTCGTCCGCTCGGTGATGCGATAGCTGTGGGCGGGGAAGTAGAACGCGTCGTACCGATCGGCGCGCCCCGCGCCCTCGAGCGAAGCGTCGAGCGACCAGAGGAGCGCGTCGAGCTGGGTCGCGGACGCGTCGTCCTGGTGGGTGCGGCGCGCGCGGAGGCTGCGCGTCTCGACCTCCTGCAGGCAGACGAGGTCCGGGAGCGGATCCAGTCGGGCGATCCGCTGGGCGATCCGCTTCACCGCCCGCCGCGTGGAGAACACCCCCCGGACCGGGTGCCCGAAGTACCGGACGTTGTAGCTCATCACCCGAAGCGCGGACACGAGCCGAGCATAAGAGCGGAAGGCTCGCCGTCAAATCCGCCCGCGCTATCCTGGGCCCATGATGCGCACGGTGATCGTTTCGGGGGAGACGCTCGCGCAGCTCGTCGAGGCCCACGCGTCGATGGCTGCTTGGTACTACGAGCTGTGGCGAGTCGCCCGCGAGGGCGGCCCCGTCCGGACGCCGGATGACGCGACCCGGCGCGCCTTCCTCGAGCGGATGGCGGTCGACTTCCCGGAGGTCGCCGCGACCGCGCGTTCGATCGAGACACCCCGGCTCTACATCCCGCCGCCGCCGCAGCAGGGGTAGCTCCGCGGGTCGGCGAGCGCGAAGCGCGCCGGGGGAGTTGATCCAACCCCTCGGGCGACGCAGCTCGAAGAGCGGAGGCGCTGGGGAGGGGTCGGCGAGCGCGAAGCGCGCCGGGGGAGTTGATCCAACCCCTCGGGCGACGCAGCTCGAAGAGCGGAGGCGCTGGGGAGGGGTCGGCGAGCGCGAAGCGCGCCGGGGGAGTTGATCCAGCGCGGCGGCTAGGCGATTCAGTCGCCCTCATGTTCGACCACGCCCGACCGCACTACCAGAAGGTCCTCGAAGAGATCCGCGCCGCCGGCCTCCGCAAGGACGAGCGGATCATCGAGGGCCCTCAGGGGGCGCGCATCCACACCGCCCAAGGGGACGTCCTCAACTTCTGCGCGAACAACTACCTCGGGCTGTCGTCGCATCCGCGCCTCATCGAGGCGGCCAAGCAGGCGATCGACACCCACGGCTTCGGCCTGAGCTCGGTGCGCTTCATCTGCGGCACCCAAGACCTCCACAAAGAGCTCGAGGCCACCGTCAGCAAGTTCTTCGGCACCGAGGACACCATCCTCTACTCGTCGTGCTTCGACGCGAACGCGGGCCTGTTCGAGACGCTCCTGGGCGAAGAGGACGCCATCATCTCGGACGCCCTCAACCACGCCTCCATCATCGACGGCATCCGCCTCTGCAAGGCCGATCGCCACCGCTACCCGAACGGCGACATGGCCGCCCTCGAGGAGGCCCTCGTCAAGACGAAGGACAAGCGCCTGCGCATGATCGCGACCGACGGCGTGTTCTCGATGGACGGCTACCTCGCGAAGCTCCCCGAGATCGTCGCCCTCGCCAAGAAGCACGACGCGATGGTGATGGTCGATGAGTCCCACGCCACCGGGTTCCTCGGCAAGACGGGGCGCGGCACGGTGGAAGAGCTGGGCGTCCTCGCCGACGTCGACGTCATCACCTCCACGTTGGGCAAGGCCCTCGGCGGCGCGAGCGGCGGGTTCACGACCGGGAAGCGCGAGATCGTCGATCTGCTGCGCCAGCGGTCCCGCCCCTATCTCTTCTCGAACACGGTCGCCCCTGCGATCGTGGGCGCGAGCATCGCCGCGTTCGAGCTGATCGATCGAGAGAGCTCCCTCCGCGAGCGCGTCATGCAGAACGCTCGGGCCTTCCGGGAAGGGATGACCCGCGCCGGCTTCACCATCAAGGAGGGCATCCACCCCATCGTTCCCATCATGCTCGGGGACGCCCGCCTCGCCCAAGACATGGCCCGCGCCATGCTCGAAGAAGGGATCTACGTCATCGGCTTCTCGTACCCGGTCGTGCCCCAGGGCCAGGCTCGCATCCGCGTCCAGCTCTCCGCCGCCCACGAGCCCGCGCACGTCCAGCGCGCCATCGCCGCGTTCACCAAGGTCGGTAAGCAGCTCGGGGTCATCTGAAGGGAGCATCCGCCGCTACGGATATCGTAGCGCTGGGCGCGCCGCCTGGAACGAAGAGGTCCTCGCGGCCGCTGCGCGGCGGTACGTTGGCGCGGTGACGACGGAGCACCGCGTCGAGGTCGAGCGCACGGCGCGACGGCGCCGAGCCATTTCGGCCGGGCTTGCCTGGATGCTCTTCGCCCCCATGCTGCTCCTGGCCGTCCCCAGCGTGATGGGGACGACAGGGGTGGGCGCTCCCGCCTGGGTCGGGTACGCGCTCCTCGCCATCGAGGCGGCCGGCTTCCTCTCCGCCGGGTGGGTGCATCGAAGGGCCCGCCGCCCCTCCGTCGTCCGCTGCGACGAGCACGGCGTGACGATCGTGGACGGCGGCTCCGAGCGGAAGATCCCCGTCGAGGCGATCGAGAGCGCCATCGTCATCGCCGACGCGCGGGATCCGCGGATCGAGCTGCGCTTGCGGGCGGACGACGCGCTCACCCTCCGATACGAGACCCTCGACGCGGCACGCGAGGCGCGCCAAGCCCTCCGTCTCGAGGGGCGCGGGAGAACGGAGCGGCTCCCGCTCTACACCGAGTCCGAGCGGCGCGAGAGCGAGCTCGGGGGAGGGGTCCTCGGCGTGGCTGGCGCGGCGGTGCCGGCCATGATGCTGGGGCTGTTCCTCGGGCCGATCGGGCTCGCCATGGGCGTTTCGCTCATGCTCGCGGCCGCCTTTGGGGCGGGGTCCTTCTTCCGCTCGTTGCTCGCGAACGTCACCATCGGCGCAGACGGCGTTGCCTTCGGCACCAACGGCTTTCCCGGGACCGATTTCGTCCCCTACCGGGACATCGCGCGGTTCGAGATCACGCTTCGCGACCTCCGCAAGCTGGACGGTGCGAACGTCCTCAGCCTCGTCCGCACGAACGGCGAGCGGGAGAACATCGGAACCTTCCGACCCAGCGACCACGCGCTCGCGAGCTCGATGCTCGAGCGGTTGACGGCGGCGCTCGAGGAGGCGAGAGAGCGGGGCGCGCAGGAGGCGGCCCCCCTCGCGGACCTCGACGCCCGCGGCGAAGCGGTGCCTCACTGGCTCGCCCGCCTACAGAAGCTCGCCCGCCCCCAAGACGGCTACCGAGCCGAGTCGATCGACGACGCGAGCGTCGCCGCCATGCTTGGAGACGCCAACCTCACCAACGAGCAGCGCGTCGGCGCCGCCATGCTCTTGCGTATCCGCGATCAGGAGGGCGGCCGCGATCGCGTTCGCATCGCCTCGGAGAGCTGCGCCGACCCGAAGACCCGCGCCGCCCTCCAAGCGATCGCCGAAGGAGAGGCGGACGAAGAGGCCCTGGAACGCGCCGCCCGCCACGTCCGCTAGCTGAAGAGTCGGCGTCATGCCTCTCGGCACCGGAGTGGCTGCCAATTCACCCTCATCGAGCACAACGACGGTGCCTTTCTCTCCACCCTGCTAGAGCACCGATTCGTTTGAAGGCCGAGTGATGTCGCGCGAGTTTGCGTGGGAGGCGCGCGCCCGAGGAGTGAGCACCACAGCACGACTCGCAGTCATGCGAGGAGCGGAGCGACGAGGCCGCGTGGATCACGCGTGAAATGGCGCGAAAGCGCCGGCTTTCAAACGGATCGGTGCTCTAGGGCTCCGGAGGATACGTCTGCTTCGGCACCTCACGCAGGCACTTGTCGAGGGCGCCTTGGAGGTGCGCGTTCGACGTGGGCAGCCGCGGTCGGCCCATCACGTCCACGAGCAGCCGCTCGAGGATGTTCTGGCTGGGACCGAACGTGATGAAGACAACCATCGCGCGGCCCTTGATGTTGTCGAAGGGGACGCCGCCGCCGCGGCCTTCGTTCCAGGCGCGCGAGTCGTGGCTGTTGTCGCGGTTGTCGCCGAGGACCCAGACCTCGCCCGGCTTGGCCCAGAACTCCTTGTGCTCGCGGCCGCACAGGCCCGAGTAACACGTGGAGTTGTCGGAGGCGCAATCGGCGCTCGTGGTGCAGGTCGTCTCGGGGGGCGCCGTCTTGTGGAGGGTGAAGTACGCGCGGTCGTGGAGGTACTCGATGTAGAGCTGCGCCTCGACGCGCTGCTCGCCGGCCTGGGCGTCTTGCACGAAGGTGCCGACGTGGCACTGGGGCACGACCCACCCGTTGATGATCGGCCGGCCGTCGACGACCTCGAGGTGATCCCCGGGGATGGCGATGACGCGCTTGATGAAGTCTTGCTCGGGGTTCTGTGGGTATTTGAAGACGATGACGTCGCCGCGCGCGGGCGGGAGGTTCGAGAACAAGCGGTGGTCCGTGAACGGGAGCAGCGGCCCGTACTTGAACTTGTTCACGAAGATGTGGTCCCCGATCATCAAGGTCGGGATCATCGAGCCGCTCGGGATCTTGAACGCCTCGATCACGAACACGCGCAGCAGCAGGGCGACGCCGACCGCGATCGCGATCGACTCCGCGTACTCCCGGATCTCGCCCTTGCGCCAACGGGACAGGTGCTCGCCGACGAGGCGCTCCGCCCGCGAGTGAGCCTTCTCGAAGAGCTGCCCCGCGAACGGCTCGCTGTTCATGGCCGCCTCGAGATCGTCGAGGCCCTTCAGCAAGTCCTCCCGCTCCGCGGAGGTGAGCTCCTTCTCCACGTCTCGCTTCTTCGCGCGGAGGATCCGGCGGGCCTCCTCGAGCAGGGCGCCCGCCTCCTCGTACCGGCCGCGCAGCTTCGCAGGGACATCGCGCCGGCCCCCCACGCCCGCGGCCGCCGAGAGCGGCAGGTCGTGCCGGAAGCGCCACAGGATGATCGCGAACGCGGTGAAGAAGAAGATGCCGGCCGGGATCTTCTGCTCGCTGATGATCGCGGGCAGGACCCCGACCGGGCCTCCGTCGGGGTTCCGCGTCGCGATCCACACCACGAAGATCGCGAGGAGCAGCGGCAGCCCCACGATCCAGAAGAGATAGAAGCCGTAGCGGGGGAGGGGACCGGCGGGCGCGCGGACGGCGAGGGGGCGGGCGCTCCCGATCGAGCCCTCCGCCTTCTTGCCCTTCGCGGCGGTCGGGCTGCTCGGGGTCGGGGACGAGATCCGGCCGTCACCGGACGGTCGATCGCCTTCGTCCGCCGAGGCCTCGGCTTTGTTGCTGCCGCGGCCCTTCGGAGGATCCGAGTCGCGTCGCTCGTCCTCGTCGCGATCCTCGCGCGGGCGCGCCTTGGCTTTGCGCGCGCGCGGCTTGGCGCCGTCGCGCGCCGGCGTGGCTGCCGGTGCCGGCTCCTCCGGCTCGCCCGTCTTTCCTCTGTTCTCGCTCAAAACCGGGCCCTGATCTAGACGGCCGGCCTGCCCACCGCAACTGCTACCCATCGGGCAGGGCAGGATGCCCCGGGCTCAGCGCGCGCTCGTCACCGCGATCGCGACGCCGACGAGCGCGGCGCGGTCGTCGTTCGGGACGCGCGGAGGGCCGGATTTTCCGGCCGTATCCGTGTGATCGAGCACGACGAAGTAGTAGCCCTTCGGCAGGCGGAGCGTCCTCCGATAGGGGGTGGTCGCGGGCTGCTGCGCGACCACGTCGTCGAACACGGGCGCGCCCGGGGCCGGGCCCGCCGCCGCCGTCGAGAGGTACTGCTGCAGCCACGCGTCCCCGACCTCGCGCGCCACCACCTGGACGTCGATCCCCGGCGCCCCGTCCACACAGAGCGTCAGGTCGAGGGCCTTTCCGTCCTCGGTGAGATCGATCGGCCCGAAGTACTCCCGCTCCCCGGCGTGGATCTCGACGCGCTCGTTCGCGTAGATCGCCCCCGAAGCCGAAGTCGGCTCGAACGCGACCATCGGCTCGTCGCCGGGCTCGTTCGTGCCGAGGGTGAACGCGATCGCGCCGCTCGCCTGCCGCACGACCGTGAACCCCTCTCCGAGCACGTGCTCGAAGAGCCCCTCTCCGACCTGCTTCACGAACCCGCGCGGCGTCCCCCCGACGAGCACGCCGGAGATCGGCGTCTCCGGGAAGGCCTCGAGCTCGACCATCAGCGGATCGAGCTTGTGGGTCGGCGGCGACGCCGGCCGGAAGTAGACGTACGCCGTCGCCCCATCGAGCCGGAAATCCTGCTCGAGCTGCACCGCCGCCGCCGCGTGGAAGCCGATCCGCTTCGTCAGGTTGCTGTACGCGTACCCGGTCCCGTCGATCTGCGCGAACAGGTCCCCGCCCGGCAGCGTCTTTACGTCGCAGCGCTGGATGAAGAAGCGGCCGATGGCAGGATCGTCGGGGCCGAGCTTCACCGGCACGCTCCGCTTGCCGATCTCCTTGCACAGATCGCCGGCGCCGAACGCGAGCAGATCGCGCCGGAGGGTGCGGTTGTGGGTGTCGTTCACGACCGCGGGCATGATCGCGAGGTAGCTCTGCGAAGAGCACCCCGCGAGGGCGACGGCGATCGCGATCGAGAGAGAGAGACGGGGCCCCACGGGTGGACGAACTATTGAGCACGAAGCGCGCGCAGCGAGAAGCACCATCGTCACCGCCGCGCGACGAGCCACACGATCAGCGCGAGCACGGCGAGCACGATCGCCACGAGCGGCGCCCGCGATCGCTTTGCGCCGCGCGGGACGTCGTCGCGCCGGACGTCGTCGCGCGGGGCGCCGGTCGCGAGGCGATCGCGCGCCTCGCGCACGCGCGGGGAGACGACGCGATCCTCGGGGCCGCGGAACGGATCCTCCTCGCGGCGCGCGAGCTGCTCGGCGCGCGCGTACAGGACGTCGATGAGCGCGGCGCGCGCCCTCCGGCTCGGATCGACGGGACGAACCTGGATCTCTCCGAACGGGGACGCCGGCCACGCGGGCGCCGGCGCGGGCGCGGGCGCGGGCGGCAGGGCGGGCGCGGGCGCAGTTATCGGGGCGGCCGCGACCGCGAGGGCCGAGGAGGCCGCGGGCGCGGTGAGACTTCGGATCGCGCGCGCGGAGGCGAGCGCGGCGATCACCCGCGCGATCGGCCCCTCCTCGCTGAAGCCGACGCGCAGCTTCGATTCGCCGCCCGCCTTCAGCCGCAGCACGAGGAACGTCTCGTGCCCGAGGTCGAGCCGCGGATCCGCGTCGAGCTCGAGGTCGCGAAAGGCCTCGAGCGAGCTCGCGCGCGTCAGCACGTGCACCCGATCCTCCACGAGCGCGAGGTAGGTCTCTCCGAGCGGAGCATCGATCGACGAGCCGATCCGCGCTGCTTGGGAGGCGCGCTCTGCGGCTGGACACGCCTCGAGCACGTCACGCGGGAACGTAACGGACATTCGCGCATTATGCGCCGACCGCGCGCGCGAGAGATCCTCCGATGCGGGCCTGCTAAGCTGCGACCCGCGATGAACGAGGCCTCACTCGAAACGTCGAACGAGCCCGGCGTCCGCGCGATCCTCCCTCGCGTCCGCCGCGCGTTCTACATCCTGGCCACCTCCGAAGAGCTCGTAGACAAGCCGCTCGCGCGCCGCCTCTTCGGCACGCCCATCGTCGTGTTTCGCGGCGACGACGGCAAGCCCGGCGCGCTCCTCGATCGATGCCCGCACCGCAACGTCCCGCTCTCGCTCGGCGCGTGCAAGAAGGGCCGCCTCGAGTGCCCCTATCACGGCTGGCAGTTCGACACCGCGGGCGCGTGCCGCTTCGTCCCCTCCCTCGCGTCCGAGTCGGAGGCGAAGGCCCGCCGCGCCCCTTCGTTCGCCGCCCGCGAGCAGCAAGGCTTCGTCTGGGTCTGGGCCACCCCCGATGAAGAGCCCACGCGCGAGCCGCATCGCTTCGCCCACCGCGACACCCCCGGCTACACCACCGTCGCCCGCAGCGTGACCGCGAAGGGCACCCTCTACTCCACCCTCGAGAACGCCCTCGACGTCCCCCACACCCAGTTCCTCCACCGGGGCCTCTTCCGCAGCGAGAGCCGGAACATCCGCATCACCGCCAAGCTCAAGCGCACCGCCGATCGCGTCGAGGTCGAGTACCTCGGCGAGCCGCGCCCCCCCGGCATCGTCGCGAAGGTCCTCTCCCCGTCCGGCGGGATGGTGAAGCACTTCGACCGCTTCATCCTGCCCTCGGTCGCCCAGGTCGAGTACTCGATCGGAGACGAGAACCACATCCTCGTCGACAGCGTGATGACCCCCGTCGACGACTTCGAGACGACCATCTACGCCGTCGTCAGCTTCCGCACCCGCCTGCCCGGCCGCGTCCTCAAGCCGGTCCTCGAGCCCCTCGCGATGCGCGTCTTCGCCCAGGACGCGGCCATGCTCTCCAAGCAGACCGACCTCGTGAAGCACTTCGGCGCCGAGCAGTTCGTCTCCACCGAGATCGACGTCATCGGCAAGCACATCGCCCGCCTCCTCCGCTCCGCCGAGCGCGGTGAGCCCGCGACCGAGACGACGAGCGAGGTCGAGCTCATCGTCTGAGGCCGTCGCCGAGGGTGCCCACCCCCGGCTCGCTCCGCTCGCCGACCCCTTCCAAGCGTGGCGCAAGCGCCACGCGGGAGGGGTGCCCTTTCATCGAAGCGGTCGCACCATCGCCACGCGCGCCTCGGGGAACGGCAGCGCCTGCCGTTGCTCTTCGAGGTCGGCGGCGATCTCGGGACCGCACGCCCTCTCGTCGACGACGCGGAATCCACGCCGCTCGTACATCGGTCGGTTGAACGGGACATGATCGTAGGTCGTCAGCCAGATGCGCGCCCCGCCCTGCTCGCGCCCCCACGCGCATGCGCGCTCGATCAGGGCGGCGCCCACGCCGCGCCGCATCGCCGCGAGGCGCACCGAGAGCTGATCGAGGTAGGGCTCGCCGTCGACGAAGCGGCAGGCCGCGAACCCGAGCGCGGCGCCGGCCGACCCCGCGACGAACACGCGCTGGGCGGCGAGGCACTCGCCCCACCGCGCGAGCTCGGCGTGCGCGAACGCTCCGTCCGCGAGGGCGGCGAGGTGGACGCCGTGCTGCTCGTAGAGCTGGCAAGCGTCGTCGTCGATGTCACGGAGGAGAGCTCGCTCGTCGGCGCGCGCGACGCGCAATACGACGTCGGGGGGAGCGTGCGTTCCATTCGGCATGGTCGGCTCCACCACGACGCGCGATCTCGAGGGGCCCTGACGGCGCCGCCTGTAATCCACCGCGCCCCTTTTGGCTGACCGCCTGGCGCCGCCTGCTTGCGGGATGGCGAGACCGCTACCGTTTCCATAGCGCGGGGGCGGACTCGGTCCGCTCGGCGCGCGGGACCGAGACAGTCCTCGTCCATCCTGCGGGGCCGCGCTATCTTTTTGATAGCGCAAGGGAGACGACACCCCCCCTGGTTCGTCGTCAACCACCCCCTCGTTGTCTCATCGAGAATTGCGCTCGCTCATTTCGTTGGAGGTTGCGGCGCCGAAACCAAATCCTCCGCGGCGGGGGCGGAGCCACCCCTCCCGCGGCGGGCGGAGCCCGACGCTTGGGAGGGGTCGGCGAGCGGAGCGAGCCGGGGGTGGGCATCGGCGCTCTGGAATCCGCTTGCTGCGTCACGGAATGATGTGTCATTCTTCTCGCATGGCGGACGGCGAGCGGGGCGAGGGCGTGGTGTCGACGCAGGTCGTGATCGTGGGCGGAGGCTTCTCCGGGATCGGGGTGGCGATCCGGCTCATGGAGCGCGGCTTCGAGGACTTCGTGGTGCTGGAGAAGTCGCCGCGGCTCGGGGGGACGTGGCGCGACAACACCTATCCGGGGTGCGCGTGCGACGTGCCCTCGGTGCTCTATCAATATTCGTTCGCGCCGAACCCGGGGTGGACGCGGGTGTTCGCGGAGCACGCGGAGATCCAGGCCTACACGCTCGACGTGGCGGAGCGCTTCGGGGTGATGCCGCACGTGCGGCTCGGCGAGGAGCTCGTGCGGGCGGCGTGGGACGAGCGCATCGGGCGGTGGCGGGTGGAGACGAGCCGTGGCCGATACGAGGCGCGGTTCCTCGTGGCCGCGCAGGGGCCGCTCCACGAGCCGCGCATGCCGGCGATCGAAGGGCTCGAGGGCTTCCGCGGGATCGCGTTCCACTCCGCGCGGTGGCGGCACGACGTGGATCTGCGCGGGCGGCGCGTGGCGGTGATCGGGACGGGCTCGTCGGCGATCCAGCTCGTGCCGAAGATCCAGCCGCTCGTGAAGGAGCTGGTGCTCTTCCAGCGGACGGCGCCGTGGGTCCTTCCGAAGCCGGACTTCGAGATCTCGGAGGGCGCTCGCGCGGTGTTCCGGCGTGTGCCCGCGCTGCAGCGGGCCCTGCGCGCGGGCGTGTACGGCGCGACGGAGATGCTGCAGCTCGCCGAGCGCGATCCGGCGGCGATGCGGCGGCTCCAGCGGATCGCAGCGTGGCACCTCGCGCGGCAGGTTCGCGATCGCGTGTTGCGAGACGCGCTCACGCCGAGCTTCACGCTGGGGTGCAAGCGGCTGCTCCTCTCGAACACCTACTACCCGGCGCTGCAGGCGGAGAACGCGCGCGTCGTCCCGCGGGGGGTGGCGCGGGTGACGCCGGAGGGCGTGGTGGACGCGGACGGGATCGAGCACGCCGTCGACACGATCGTGTTCGGGACGGGCTTCCACGTCTCCGACACGTCGATGCCGAGCCGCATCGTCGGGCGTGATGGCGTCGGCCTCGACGCGCGCTGGGGCGGGAGCCCGGAGGCGTACCTCGGGACGGCGGTGCACGGCCTCCCCAACGCGTTCTTCGTCCTCGGGCCCAACATCGGCAACGGCCACGGCTCCGCGTTCACGATCATCGAGGCCCAAGCGCGCTACATCGTCGAGGCGATCGAGCTCGCCGAGCGCGAGGGCCTCGACGCGATCGAGGTGCGGCCGGGCGCCCAGCGCGCCTTCAACGATCGGGTGCAGCGCGCGCTCGCGAAGACGGTGTGGAACGCGGGCGGCTGCAACAGCTGGTACATCGACGCGACCGGTAAGAACAGCGCCATCTACCCGTGGACGACGGTCGATCTGCGGCGGCGCATGCGGCGGTTCGACGTCGAGCACTACGAGCTGCGATCGAAGGCGGCGCGGCGGCCGGTCGCGCCGATCGATCTCGAAGGGGCGGTGGTGGCGATCACGGGCGGGGCCCACGGCATCGGGCTCGAGACGGCGAAGCACTTCGCGGATCGCGGCGCCGTCGTGTGCATCGGGGATCTCGATTTCGACGCCGCGAAGAGGGCGTCGGTCGGGCTCGGGCCGCGGGCGCGGGCTTTCGCGCTGGACGTGTCGAAGCGGGCCTCGTTCACGCGCTTCGTCTCCGAGATCGAGCGCGAGGTCGGGCCGATCGAGGTCCTCGTGAACAACGCGGGCATCATGCCCACCGGCCGCTTCCTCGAGGCGGACGACGACGCCCACGAGGCCGCGTTCGGGGTGAATACGTTCGGGGTCTCGGTGGGGATGAAGCTCGTCTTGCCGCGCATGATCGAGCGCGGGCGCGGGCACGTCGTCAACATCGCGTCTCTCGCGGGGAAGATGCCGGTGCCGTGGATGGCCACCTACGCCGCGAGCAAGCACGCGGTGGTCGGGCTCACGGACGCGGTGCGCGCGGAGATCGAGGGCTCGGGGGTGACGATGACGACGGTGATGCCGGGGGCGGTCGACACGCGGCTCGCGGGAGGGATCGACAAGAAGGGGATCTTCACCCAGAAGCCCCAGGACATCGCGCGGGCGGTGGTGAGGAGCGTCGCGACCCGCAAGACCCACGTCACGGTGCCTTCGATCCTCGCGCCGGCGGGGGAGGTGTTCGCGATGCTGCCCCACAAGGCGCGGTCGCTGATCTTCCGGGTGTTCGGCGCGGATCGGCTCCTCGCCAAGACAGCGGTGGAGGCGCGTCGATCCTACGAGCGCGAGGCGCGCGCTCAGGCGGAGAAGGAAGTCGCCGCTCAGGGGCCCGGCGCCGTCTTCGAGGTGCGCGCGTGAGCGCTCGCGTCGGGCTCGTGTTCGCGTGCGGCGGACTCGTCGGCTACGCGTGGTCGCTGCTCGCGCTGCAGCGCTACGCGCGCGCGACCGGCTTCGATCCGCGTCGCGCCGCCGTCCTCGTCGGGACGTCCGCGGGGTCGATCCTCGCGACCGAGCTCGGGGCGGGGCGCGCCGTCGACGATCTCGTGACCGAGCTCGTCCGGGAGACGCCCGCGCGCGAGGCGCTCCCTCCGTGGCCGCGGCTCGGGTGGCCCTCGGCGGGCCTGCTCGCGCGAGGGCTCGCCGGCGGCGTCTCGCCGCGGGTCGCCCTCAGCGGCCTCATCCCGGAAGGACGCGGCGACAGCGGCGACATCGCGGCTCGCGTCGATCGCCTCGTGCCGAAGGGCGCGTGGGTGGATCACCCGGCGTGCCTCGTCGTCGGCCTCGACGCGGAGACGGGAGCGCGCGTCGCGTTTGGGCGGCCCCCCGCCCCGAGCACGAGCTCGAGCCTGGCCGTTCGGGCCTCGTGCGCGATCCCGGGCTGGTACGCGCCGGTCGAGATCGATGGCCGGCGCTACCTCGACGGTGGCGTCGCCTCCCCGACCTCCGCCGATCTGCTGATGGATGAGGACCTCGACGAGATCGTGATCTTCTCGCCGATGACGTCGGCGCGCGCGGCCCCGGCGAGGTCGATCCCCGAGGGGCTCGAGCGGGTGATGCGGAGATCGATGACCGCGATCCTCGATCGCGAGGTGCGCGCCCTCGAGGGGCGCGGTCACCGGGTGACGCGCTTCGAGCCCACCCTCCACGAGCTCGGCTCGATGGGGGGCAACTTCATGGACGGGCGCCGCCGGCGCGGGATCGTCGCGGAGTGGACGGCGCGCGGGTGAGGGGCTTCACGGCAGCGCCCCGAGCGCGGCGGGGTTGCTCGGATCCGCCCAATGGAAGGACCGGCCCGTCCCCGCCTCGCAGGTGAGATCGTCCAGCGAGCGCCACCCCGGCTTGAAGTACCAGATGTCGGCGGCGAACGCGGGCGTGAGCGCCTTCAGGCTCTGGGCCTGCTCGACGATCTCGCCTTCGGTGCGGGCGGACGCCTCGATGATGAGCTCACCGAAGAGACCACTCAATCGCTCGTGCTGGTAGCTCATGTACCAAGGGCTGTCGCCGATGGTGAGCTTGGGGCTCGGCGGCGGCTGCTCGGCGATGTCGCCGCCCGTGCCCGAGGTCCACTCGAGCACGTCGATCGGCTCGAGGGACGGCAGCTCCGTATAGAAGGTGTACGTCTTCGATCCATTGCCATTGCGAACGACGCGCAGCGCTTGGGTTCGCCATTGGTCGTAGACGACGTCTTTGGAGGTGGCGAGGCCGGCCCGGGTATCGAAATAGTCGCCTCCGGCCGGGGCGGCGATCTCCCAGCGCTGGGTGGTGCCAGTGTTGTTGCCGACCTTGGGATAAGGGTGACCGCCCACGTATTGGGCGTCGGAGGTGAAGCCGCCGTCGCCCTCGGCCCACCATAGCGTGACGTAGTAGCCCGTCTGGGCGCGCTGGTTGACGCGCCACATGTACGTGACCCCCGCGCCGCCCGGCCCCGCGAAGGGCAATCCATCGAGCTGGGGATCGTCGAATTGGAGCGCGACGAAGGGCGCGGATTGGTCCCCGCCCGTCACGTTGCTCGGGAAATCGAGGGCGAAGCGGTCCCCGGGCGCGCCGCCGCCGGTCGACGACCCGCCGCTCGAGGCGCCGCCTTCCGGCGCGCCGCCCTGGAGCGCGCCGCCGTTCGCGTCGCCGCCGCCGCTCGTCGCGCCCGCGCCCGCGCCCCCTCCGCCCGCGGCGCTCGCCCCCGAGCCGGTGTCATCGCCGCATGCGCCCAGCGCCAAGCATCCCGAGAGCAGAGCTCCGAAGCGGATCTTCATTCCACTCTCCACTTTACCAAATCGGCGCGCGCCTCATTGGCAGGTCACGTCGATCGAGAACGAGTCGCCTTCCTCGTCCCCGCGCTCGAGGTGACCCGCGATCTCCGTCGCGCCGGCGCCGACGCACTCGAAGCTGAAGATCCGGGTGGCGGCGGCCCCCGGCTCGGTGCTGCCCACGTCGAGCTCGTCGGCGACCAAGCTCAGGACCTGGTCGTCGAAGTCGTCGAGGCTCCAGCTGAAGCCGGTGGAGGCGTTCTCGGAGAGCTCGAGGTCGAATCGATCTCCGACCACGAATGTCTGCGGGGAGGTCGAATCCTGATGGAGAACGACGGGGCTGGAGCACCCGCAGATCAGGGTGAGGGCCCATGACAGGCCGATCGAAGCCGATAGCGAAGCGAAGCCTTTCATACCTCATCGCTATCGCAATCGGCGTGCCTCCTCCGCTGCTGGCGCGAGAGTGCCAGGTTCGGAGGCGGACCGGCGAACTCGGGATCCGACTGGCACACTTTGGCGACCGCGACGCGACGGCGAGAGCCGTGGTATGGCCCCTACCGATGAAGCCTCCCGCCTCGAAGTCGCCGGAGCGCGCCGAGAAGCGCCGCACGGAGATCCTCGACGTCGCGGAGAAGATCTTCGCCGACAAGGGCTATCACGCGACCGGCATCGCCGACATCGCGGCCGTGCTCGGCCTCGGGCACGGGACCTTCTATCGCTACTTCAAGAACAAGCACGACATCGCGCTCGCCGTGTTCGATCGGCTCCTCGAGCGCGTCGGGGAGATCGCCCTCACCGAGGATCCGACGAGCGCCGGCTCGCTCGATGAATACCGCGCTCAGGCCCGCCGGCTCATCGATCGCTGGCTCGCCCTCGTCGAGCGGCACCCCCACCTCATCCGGTTCATGCACGAGCAGACGGTGGCGATCGATCTCGCGCGGCTCACGAGCATGGTCGAGATGTACGTCGTCTACACCGCGCGCTTCTTGGACAACGGAAAGGAGCGCGGCTTCCTGCGCGAGAGCCTGGACGTCCGCGCCACCTCCGAGCTCGTCGTCGCGTTGATCCTCGACGGCACCCGGCGCGCCCTCGAGGACGCGGATCCGGGCGTCACCCGTCGCCGCGTCGAGGCGGGGATCGCTCTCATGTTCGACGGCATTCGCCGTTGATCGCGAGCGGTCGCGCGCGCTGAGCCACGACCAGGCTCACCTCCTCACCACCGCGAGATCGGGGTCGACCCGATAGCCATCGCCGCGGTTCTGCAGCGCCGACTTCAAGCCGAGCTTTCGCAACGTGGAGAGGGCGGTGTACACGCGGTCCGCGCCGACGTCGGGGGCGAGGGCCTCGCCGGGCCAGCCCGCGGCCACGAGATCGGCGGTGCGCACCGTCGCCCCGCGCGAGGCGATCCGCTCCTCGACGAGCTTCGCGAGGAGCAGCCGCAGCGCGCGCCGCCGGGCGAGGGAGACGCGCTCCCCTTCCGGTGGCTGGAACCAGCTCGCGTCGTGGGCGACCTCGAGCTGCGTCGGCGCGATCGAGGGGCGACGCGCGCTCGAAGGGCCGGGGCCCTCTTCGGCGAGGGCGCGCCGTAGGGCGCGCACGGCGATCCGCACGTCCGTCGATTGGGCGGCGAGCGCGGGTCCGCTCGTCGCGGGGGCGCCGTCGACGAGAGACGCGGCGATGCGCTGGCGCGCGGCCGCGAGGTGACCGCGCGCGGAGGCCTCGTCCCCTCGCGCCTTCGCGTCGCGCGCGGCCGCGAGATCCAGGAACCCCTCGTAGGCGTCGAGCGCGCGCAGGATGCGCTCCTGCTTGTAGCGCTCGAGCTCGGCCCGCGCCTCTGCCATCATCGCGCGGGCGCGCTCCCGCTCGCCCGTCATCGCGCGGGCGGCCCCGCATGGACCGAGGACGGTCGCGCGCCGCCACCCCATGCCCTGCAGGAGGTACAGCGCCTCCTCGTAGTGCTCGACCGCGCCCTCCCACTCGCCGCGCTCGAGCGCGCATTGCCCGAGGAACGAGACGTTGAGGCCTTCATTGCGGCGCGAGCCGAGCGCGTGATGGAGCTCGGCGGCGCGCCGGTAGCCGACCTCGGCCTCGTCGAGGTTCCCCGCCTCCGACTGGTGGGCGGCGAGGTTGCCGATGAGGTTCGCCTCGGCCCGGCGATCGCCCGCC
>JBGAID010000025.1:0-118636 GCA_044225865.1 Polyangiaceae bacterium
TCCGCTCGCACGCCACGCCTCGACCTCACGTTGCCACTCGTCTCTCGATCGCTGTCGTCCCATGTCGACAGCATCCGGCGCGCGCCACGCCGAATCGATGTGGCCTCTGCGCAGCGGTTACCTTGGTTGGTTCCACCAAAGCGAGACTCGGTATGACGAACCTCTGGTATGCGCAATACGCGCAGCTCGCTCAGCTCAATTGGCAGCTTCATCAGCAGCACCGCGTCGCGGCGTGGCAGGCCAATCTCCATCAGGCGCTGCACGAGACGGAGCAGATGGCGCATCGGGTGTCCTGCACGCTGCCGCAGGACTTGTTCGCGGCCGCCGTCCTCGCGCGCAGCTGGCTCATCCGGATTCACGGTCTCGATGCGTCCGCCTTTCACGACTTCAACGCCAAGCGCGCGTACGCCGCCGCCTTCGGCGCTCTCGACGGGGCGGTTCGCGCGGCGAGGAACGACGGGCGAGCGCAGTGGGACGTCGATAACTACTTTACACTGATGGATCGAGTCGCCGGGTTTCAGCGACTCACGAACGACAATCCCTCGGCATACGTGGAGAGCGTGAGGAGCCGCGCGGCCACGATGGTCACCGGGGAGGGGTTCGTCGCGGTAGGCATTCTCCTCCTGGTCCTCGGCTTGGCGTTTCTCTCGACGCCGAGCACGCGCGCGGGGTTTCTTGTGTTCGGACTCGTCGGGGTGGTCCTGATCCTCATCGGCATCTCACTTCGCAAGTCGAGCAGCGCCCGCGCCGCCGCCGAGGTCGCGGCCGCAGAGAGGTACGTCGCCGAGTTTCAAACCTGGTTCGAAGCGCCGGAAGGCGGCGGCTGGCTCAAGGCCGCCTGGCGCGATCATCCACTGCTATTCGAGCACGCCGTACCTCCACCGCCGACCTCTCAGCCAGCGCCGACCTCCCAGACTTATGTGGAGCGAAAGGTCGTCGAGCGTCAGATCGTCGTAGTCCGTTGCAGGTTCTGTCGGCAGCTCTCACCTGTGGATCGGCCGACCTGCGAGCACTGCGGCGCGGCGGGGTTCGGGTCCGCGCAGGCATGATCGGCGAGCGCACGGGGATCCATCAGTCCCCGATCTCGCTCAGCGTCGCCACCGCCGCTCCCATCCAATCGCTTCGCGCGGCCAGCACCGCGCCGCCGCTGGTTTGAAAGGGCTCGGGGACGGCCATCGCCGTCTTTGCCTCGGGGGAGCCTTCTGCCATTCGGTGGAGCAGCACCGTCTTACCGTTCTCCCTTTTGACGAACACGACGAGGGGGTCATTGGGGCGCGAGGCTGGGCGGCCCGGGAACCGCGCCTCCATGTGGACCTTCTCGAGCGCAGCGGCCAGGCCTTCGCTCGTGAGCTCGGAGACGGTCTTCCCTCCGACCGTGAATGCGCGAGCCGTGGCGGGGCGGGGCGGCTCGGGCGGGGACGGCGCGCCGTCGGCGTCACCGCCAGGCGAGAAGGCGACGGGGTATGTGACCTTCACGACGCCGCCCTCCGGCTCTGGGAAGGTGAGGCCTCGGAAGGCCTTCACGACGCAGGCGGCGACGGCGGCGTCCTTCAAGGTGCCGCTGTCTTTGGCCTCGGTGACCTTGCCGTTGCGGCCGATCGTGAACGAGACGCGCATCGTGCCGGCAAGACTCGGATCCTTGGCGAGTCCCTTCTCATAGCAGAGGCGGAAGCGGCCGAAGCTCTGCCGCACGATCCGCTGAATGACCTCGGGGGGGAGGCGACCGGCGACGCTGGTCCCGCCCATCTTGATTTGGGGCGGCGTGGAGCGGTGCTCCCCGCCGAGCCTTCCCTGACCGGTGGGACCCTGGCCACTCCGTTGCCCGTGCCCGATCGTGCCGAGCGTGCCGAGCCCGATGCCAGACGCTCCTCCCAAGCCGAGCCCGCCCACGCCATCCGCGCTGCCGACGAGGACGCCCACTTGCGACTCGGGCTCATTGGCAGGTTTGGACTGGCTCGCTTTCGTCTCGGGCGCCGCCGCATAGAGCGCGCTCACCGCGAGAGGCTCCCGGACGGATGGCCATTTCGCCTCCGCGATCGCGCGCGCGATGCACCGCTCCGCCGCAGACGGCGGCTTTCGTCCGCGCGCTATCTCCAGCTTCTGGTCGGTCCTCAGCTCGCCCACGATCCAGGCGGGGGTGTCGCCTTCCCGAATACAGCGTCCAGCCACCTTCGAGAGGGTGTCTCCGATCGCCGCCCGCTCGGCGACGACCGCCCCCGGCTTCGCGAGCGAGTCTACCATGAGCTCGGTGGCCGCCGGCCTCGGCGTGGAGACGGGCCGATATTGGCCGGTGAGTCGCAGTTGGTAGCGCCCGACGAGGCCTACGCCGCGGGCGCCGGGCCCAATCCCCTCGAGCTCTCTCTGGACGCACTCGATGCTGGGCAGCGCGGGCAGCGTGCTCTCTCGATCGAGGGTGACGCGCGCGCCGCGCTCGTCGATCGCGAGCGACAGAGAGGCCGACCCGGCGAGAGAGGGCTCGCGCTCGAGATCGTCGGCCAGGCACCGGGCGAGCGCGGGCTCGTGAGGCAGGAGGAGGCTCCACAGGCGCTGCTCGTCGGCGGGCGCGGAGATGATCTCCTCCTCGACCCCGAGCCTCTTCACAGCCGTGTCCGGCGACATCGGGGGGCGTGGAGCGGGCGCGGTGACGGTCGTCTCGGGAGCTTCGACGGTGCGTTCGTCCGGCGCGCATCCGAAGAGCCCGAGGCCAACGACGAGGAACAGCCCGCGACGATCGGTGCGCATGTCTCTTCGTAGCAGAGTCCTCGCGCTACGGAATCAGGCGCTATCATGCTCGGCGCATTGAGCACGCCCGCCCCCGGTCCTCGGCGCTTCGTCGGCGTCGGCGCGATGCGCGTCGCCGAGCTGATGGAGGAGGACGCGATCGCGGTCCTCGCCGCCGCGCTCGACGCGGGGGTGACGCTCGTCGACACCGCGGCGTCTTATGGCCGCTCGTCGGAGGATCGGCACGGGAATGAACGGGTCGTGCGGGCCGCGATCGGGCCGCGCGAGGGGGTCACCGTCGTCACGAAGTGCGGAATGGACCGCGCCGGACCTTCGTGGATCCCCAATGGCAAGAAGCGGGCGATCGTGGCGGACGCGGAGGGGAGCGCGGCCGCGCTCGGGGTCGCCGCGCTCGACGTGCTCCTCCTTCACGCGCCGGATCCTCGGACGCCTATCGAGACGAGCGCGCGCGCGCTCGAGGAGCTCCGCCGGGCAGGGGTCGCGCGCGCGATTGGGCTGTGCAATGTCGGTCACCGCGATCTGGAGAGGGCGCGCTCCGTCGCCGAGATCGCGTTCGTCCAGCTGCCGCTCGGCGCCCACGAGCATCGCGCCTTCCGCGACGGGCTCGCGCGGCGCTGCCTCGAGGCGGGGATCACCGTATTGATGCACTCGCCCCTCGGAGGGACCGAGAGGGCGGCCAAGCTATCCAAAGACCGCGCCCTCCGCGCCGTCGCCGAGCGCCACCGGGTGACCCCTCAGACCATCGCCCTCGCGTTCCACTGTCGCGTCCACCCGATGCTCGTTCCCATCCCGGGCGTGCGCACCCTCGCCTCGGCGCGCGCGGCCGCCCACGCCGCCGCGATCGTCCTCGCCGAAGGAGAGGAAGCGGCGCTCGGGGCCCGCTTCCCCGCGGCGCGAGACGCCCTTCGTCGCCGCGCGCCTCCGTCCCACCCCGACAAGGAGATCGTCCTCGTCATGGGGATGCAGGGCAGCGGCAAATCGACGATCGCGCGCGCGTACGAGGCTCGCGGCTATCTCCGCCTCAATCGAGACGAGCGCGGCGGCTCGATGCAAAAGATCCACGCCGCCCTCGATGAGGCCCTCGCCGGCGGTCACACCAAGGTCGTGCTCGACAACACCTATCCGACGAGAGCGAGCCGGGCCGCGGTCGTGGAGATCGCGGCGAGACACGCGGCGGCGGTGCATTGCCTGTTCCTCGACACGCCGCGCCCCACCGCGGAGCGCAACGTGGTGCGAAGGCTGCTCGAGCGCAATGGCGAGCTCCCTCCCCCCTCGGTGCTCGAGAGACGCAGCTCGACGGATCCTCAGCTGTTCGGTCCGAGTGTCCTCTTCCGTTATGAGCGCGCGCTGGAGCGCCCCGAGGAGGACGAGGGGTTCGCGACCCTCGAGATCCGCCCATTCGACGACCTCGACGCGGGGTTCGGGGAGGCAGAGGTCGTCCTCGTCGCCGAGGCGTGCTTGGAGATGCTACCTCCGCTCGGCGAGGTCCCCCTCCTCGTCGTGGGATGGTGCGGCGATCGGCCGGTCGGCGAGGCGCGGAGCGCGATCGAGGCGCGGCTTCGCGCCCGCGGCCTCGTCGGTGATGTCGCGCTATGCGATCACCCGGGCGGGCCACCGGTCTGCTGGTGCCGGCCTCCCCGCCCCGGGCTCGCCCTCTCGTGGATGAGGGCGCGCGGTGCGAGCCGAGCCCGCACGAAGCTCTATGGACAGAGCCCCACCGACCGCGAGCTCGCCGCGAGTCTCGGGATCGAGCTGGTCGCGCTCACGCCGTCCACTTTACAGGTCCCCGCAAACCGCGGAGAGTAGGCCGAATGGGTCTCCGACTCGGCGCTTGGGTCGCGCTCTCGTTCGCTCTCGGTATGACGGGTTGCGCCCCCGCCAGCTCGCCGACGGAGCCTCACGCCTCGAGCGCGGTGGTGAGCTCGACGGAGCTCGCGCCGCCCGCGAGCGCGGTCGTCGTCGTGCCACCCCCCGCCCCGACCGCGGAGGCGCTCGGGTCCGCGTCCGCGTCCGCCGCTCCCGCGTCCCCGCCGTCGTCGGCGACGCTCGTCGAGAAGGAGTCCAAGGATTGTCGATTGCCCGCGTCGCGCCCTCCCGAGACGACGATTCGATACACGAGATACCAATTGCCGATAGGCGGTGATCCGACCTTCGAGGGCGTCGAGGTCCACGCGGAGGTCGATTGTCCCGCCACCGGCGGTCCGCGGTCGTCCCTGCCGAGGATGCCCTGCAAGAGGGTGACGCCCAAGGTGCTCGACGACCTCTACAAGATCATCCGCGACGCCGGCTTCCAACGGTGGCGGCACAAGAGCGGGGCCACGTCGCCCCACTACGGCGCGCGTACGATCGAGATCGTATTGCCGAACGAGCTTTGCCGCTTCAGCGACGCCACCGCCACTCCCATCGCCGAAGACTCGACGAAGGGATTTCGGGTGAGCGCCGACGCCATCGTTGGCATCTGAGCCGGTGCCGCCGGCGCCGTCCGGCGGCTCCCGATCGTCACCGGCGAGGCCTGGGGTGCCTCGGGGCGCGCAACCTCACTTGGAGGAACGCGTTTCCTCCCCAGAGGACGGTGTCTTGGGAGTCGGTGAACGGGAGGGGGGCGGTGACCCACTCCGCCTTGGGCTCGAGGCCGAGCGAGACCACGACGCCCTCTCGCCGATAGACATCGAACCCGAGGGCGACCCCTCCTCCGATCCCGAGGAGCTCGAACGAGTCGCTCTGGGTGATCCGGCCGATGGTGACGTAGCTGACGCGGGGGTGCAGCCCCAGCCGCAAGAAGTCGACATTCCACTCCAAGTCGGGGCCGAAGACGAACTGGCCAAAAGGAAGACCTCCATCCGTCTGTCCCCCCGCGCCCCCGAGATTGGCATAGAAGCTCCCCCGCCTCGTGTCGACGCCGGCGGCGATGTCGACCCCGGCAACGCCGATGGCCACGTCAAAGAGCCCGCGCAGGCCGCCGAAGGTCTCCACCTTGAACGTCGGATGGGCGAATCGCGGATAGAGCGCGTCGATCTCGGCATCGACCTCCACGCGGCGCGCCGGCTCGATGTCCATCTCCTGCGCGGCCGCGTCCGAGGCGAGGCCGAGCAGCGAAGTCCCCGCCGCGATCGCGACCGGCAGCACGAGAATGTGCACGCGGCTCATGGGCACACCTCCTCATCGAAGGCGTCGACGGAGTCCTCATCTATCAGGCGCTGGCGCACGGCGGCGCGGCGACAGAGGTCATGCGCCACCAGCTCGTCGCAGGGGCGGTCCTCGATGCATCGGCTCTCGGCCCCCGAAAACACGGGCGGCGAGTTGACCTCGCCGTCGCAGCCGCGAGAGGTATAGCAGGTGAGGTCCTCGACATCGAAGCCAGGGCAGCACTGCTGGAGCTTCACCGCTGCTTGCTCGCAATGCAGATCGTCTTCCGAGAAATCGCTGAGGCCCAGCAGGAAGAAGGCGCACCCGAAGAGGAGGAGCGGAAGCGGGAGGAGTCTCGAGAGCCGGCGATGCATGCAAGGTCTCCCATTCAATGTGAAGCGAAGATTGGGGGCCGCCCCGATGGGGTTGTCCCATCGATTGGACACGCGCGAGCGGGCTCCGGTGAAAAACAAAATTCATAATGAGTTCCAAGGAGATGTGGGCCTCGCTCGCCCTGTGGACGGCCCGTCGTTCGGCCCCGTGAACGCCGGTTGACGAGGGCCCGATATCGTCCCCGCAAAGCCGCCCATCGAAAGTGGGCCCGCGCTTGCTGAAGGTCACGACAGGAGGCCAATATGAAGACATCTTCCTTTCGCTATGCCGTGACGATGACATGCCTGTGCGCGCTGCCGCTCCTCGCGGGGGCCAAGGGGGACGGCTGCGCGGCCGCTTCGACTTCGGAGGCCCCCGACGTCGCGGCCACGTGGGCCATCGAGTACGAGGACCAGATCGGAGTGGAGATCCGGATCGGCGGCGCCGTCTACACATCTTCGATCGGGCTCGAGGGAGGGGAGGTGACGATCGAGCACGAGGGCCAGCCCCTCACGTTCGATCTCGACTGCTCGAGGCCAGAGATCGTCTGCCCGGGGGAGGCATGGCCGAGCACCGTCGAGATCGAGCAGCGGAGCGCCGACTACGAGCATCAGATGGTCGTCACCCTCCCCATGCAGAAGTGCTTGGGGACGATCCGGGACGCGGAGCCGAGCGAGTGCGGCCCGGGGACGAACAATCCTGAATGCGACGACGTCTGCGATGGTGAGGTGACGGTCGAGGAGAAGGAGGCGTTCGGCGTCATCGGCGAGGACGGAGACAGCTTCCGGCTCTACTTGGGGGCGGGGATCGCAACCAACGGACTGAACTGCGCTCTCCTCGCGACCTCGGTCGCGGACGCCAATCTCTCGACCCAGGGAGAGGGAACGGCAGAATGGACGGCGACGTCGATGACGGAGGGGGTCGTCACCGTCGCCTATTCGGGAGGCTGCTTGTGGGTCGGCGATGTCAGCGCCGACCCGGGGCTCGAAGCCGCGATCATCGGGGCGAGCGTGACCTTCACCGTCGGCTTCACCGGTCAGCGGAGCTGAGCCTCCGTCGCGTTGCGGCGAGGGCGAGCGCGAGCGCCCAGACCCACCGGGCTCCCGCCTCGCCCGATCCGGGGACGGCGCAGCCGCAGCCGTCGTCGCCGCCGTCCTCGGAACCGTCCCCCGCGCCACCGGCGGCACCGCCGCCGACCGAGCCGCCCCCGCCGTGGGAGCTCCCGCCGCCCTGCGCCGCGCCACCACCGGCGCCATTGCCGCCCGTGCCTTCGCCCGGTCCAGGCGGGGGCACCGTGTCGCAGTCACCCAGCGTGTGCTCGAGCGCTCCGACGGTGGAGGGGCCGGAGGGACGCGGGCGGGCGCAGTAATCGTCTTGGACGCTCGGGTCGGCGGCCGCCGTCCCTTCCAATGCGCTGGGATCGCCGAGCAGCGATAGGTCGCCGCGGGTCGGATCGGTGTAGAGCGCGGCGAACGTAGCGGCGTCGACCGCGGATTGGTTGTCGCTCTCGGTGTGGGTGCCCCCGTCTCGATCCCGAATCATGCCCTCGAGGAGGTTCCCGTGGGCGACCCCGCTCGTCGTGTCGAACCGGAAGTCGACCCCGCTCGTCGCGACGAGGGTATTGAACAGGAGCTGGGTATCGGCGGCGCGATTGAGATAAATGCCGACGTCCGTGCAGCTCGCGATGATGTTGTTCCTCATCGTGCCGCCGGTGTGCTCGACATCGCAGGGGACGCCCGCGTCGAAGGCGGGAGCGCAGTATTGCGCCCCCGTGCCACCGCCCCCGAACGAGAGCCCGATGCGGACCCCGGTCGTGTCGGCGCTGGTGCTGCCGACGACGAGGTTCCGCTCGAAGAGGCCGTCGTGTCCGCCGCTCTTCATGAACGCGCCATAAGAGACGCCGTCGCCGCCGCCCTTCGTGAAGTCGTGGATGTAGTTGTCGCGCACGACCCAGCGATCGCCGGTGTCGATGTTGAGCTTCGTGGTGGGATTGCCCGTCTGGCGAGGATCGGAATCGAAGAGCTCACAGCCCGCCACCAGCCCGTCGTCCGGGGTCTCCCAAACTCCGTCGACTTGTCCCGCGTTCACCTTGAGCTGGGCATTGAAATCCTGGACGCGACAATCGACGAGGGCGAACCCGTCGGCGTCGCCGCTGACGTGGAACGCGTGCTCGCAGTCGTCGTCGGCCGCGCACGCGCCGCGTATCGCCAGCCCCTCGAAGCGCCAATGGGCCCCGCTGACCTTGAAGCCCTCCAGCGCGTCGAAGACGATCTCCGCATCGAGCGGGGTGGCGGCGCGGACCACGATGGGCTCCGCGTCCGTGCCGCTCTGCGAGCAGTCCACGTTGGCGCCGAGCGCGTACGTCCCGCTCGCGAGGACGATCTCGTCCCCCGGAGCGGCCGCCGCGATGGCGGCGAGCAGCTCGTCGGCGGTGGAGACGGGGATCTCGGCGGCGCGGGCCGGCCTCGCGATCCCGAGCGCGCAGAGGAAGGCCGAGATCAGGAGTCGCTTTCTGTTCGGCATGCTCGTCCGCCCATTCTACGGCCGACCGTCGCTGGCACGAAGGTTCATGTACGCTCGCGGGATGACGCGGCAAGCAGCGTTCCGATCGCGATTCGACGAGCTGTTCGACACGTCGCTGGACGAGGTGCTGTCGCGGCACGAGCAGAGCTCCCCCGCCGAGGCCGCGCTGTCGCTCTTCCACACGGTGGCGCGGACGGTGCCCGCGTACGCGCGGTTTCTCTCGAGCCACGGCGTCGACCCGGCGACGATCGTCACGCCCGCGGATCTCGAGCGGGTTCCAATGATGACGAAGGCCGAGTATTTCGCGGGCAATCCGCTCGCGGACGTGTGTCGAGGCGGGAAGCTCGAGCAATGCGACATGATCGCGGTGTCCTCCGGTTCGACGGGGACTCCCACCTTCTGGCCGCGCTTCGTCACCGACGAGCTGCCGGTGGTGCGGCGCTTCGAACAGGCCTTTCGAGATAGCTTCCGCGCCCACGAGAGGCGGACCCTCGCCGTCGTGTGCTTCCCGATGGGCACGTGGGTGGGCGGGCTCTACACGACGAGCTGCTGCCGGCACCTCGCGACCAAGGGGTATCCCATCACCGTCGTCGCGCCCGGTAACAACAAGGCGGAGATCATGCGGGTCCTCTCCGCCCTCGGAGGCTCGTTCGAGCAGCGCGTCCTCCTCGGCTACCCGCCATTCTTGAAGGACGTCATCGACGCCGCGCGCGCGGAGGGCTTCGATTGGGGCGCCGTCCCGACGAAGCTCGTCCTCGCGGGAGAGGTCATCAGCGAGCCCTGGCGGACCCTCGTCGCGGAGCGCCTCGGCGGAGCCAATCCGCTCGTCGATTTCGTCTCGCTCTATGGCACCGCGGACGCCGGGGTCCTCGGGAACGAGACGGCGCTCTCGATATCCATTCGTCGGTTCCTCGCCGAGCGGCCGGAGGCGGCGCGCGAGCTCTTCGGGGAGTCGCGGATGCCCACCCTCGTTCAATACGATCCGATGCACCGGTTCTTCGAAGTGTGGGAGCGCACTCTGCTGTTCACCGGCGACAACGGCGTTCCCCTCGTTCGGTACCATATCGCCGACACGGGCGGCGTCTATGGCTTCGACGAGCTCATGGCGCGCGTGCGAGCCCTCGGGTTCTTCGAAGACGAGGCGGCGAGCGCCGCCCCCCTACGGCGCTTGCCGTTCGTCTATGTCTTCGGCCGGGCCGACTTCACCGTGTCTTACTTCGGGGCGAACGTCTTCCCCGAGAACATCACCCTCGGCCTCGAGCAACCGGACATTCGAGAGTGGGTGACGGGGAAGTTCGTGCTCGAGACGCGCGAGGACGGCGACCGAGACGAGGTCCTCCACGTCACCGTCGAGCTCGCCCCGGAGGCCTATGGCTCCGAGGAGCGTGCCTATGAGGTCGCGCGGAGCATCCATGACGAGCTCGGCCGAGTGAACAGCGAGTTCGCGAGCTATGTTCCCCCCGCGAAGCAGCTGCCGCGCGTGGAGCTGCGGCCTCATGGCGACCCGGAATATTTCCCGGTCGGGGTCAAACACCGGTACTCGCGGAAGGGGTGATGGATCAGATCGAGCGCGCGTAGCCGCGCGTGCAGCGCGAGCCGCGGATCTGGGCGTCGTCGCGCACGAAATCGTTCTTCTCGTAGAAGGCGATCGCGGACGCCATTTCGTGGATGGTGTCGAGGACGAGCTTCTTCCCGCCGTTCGCGCGGGCCCACGCCACCGCCTCGTCGAGCAGTCGTTGCCCGACGCCCCGCCCGCGCGCGTGCCGGCTCAGGTACATCTTTCGTAGCTCGAACGTCCCGGGAGCGACCGGGAAGATGCCGCACGTCCCGATGAGGGTGGAGCGGCCCTCGACCTCGTCGAACGCGACCCAGAAGGCCCCGCCCGCGTCGACATAGGAGCCGGGCAGCTGTCCGAGCGCCTCGTCCGTCGCGCTTCCCACCCCGAAGGAGAGGCCGAACTCCGAGAGGACCTCCGCCACGAGGGCGACGACCGCCGGCACGTCGGCGGTCTCCACTGCGCGCACGATCGACATGGCCGGAGAGGATAGCCCATCACCTACGAAATCATGCTCGGCCCCTTTCCTGCCGGCCGCGCCGTGACGAGGGTGTGCCGCGTGACCTACCGAGTGCTGGAAGGAGAGCGCTGCTCGAGCTGCGGGGGGCCGCTGGCCGGTTCCGAGGGCACGTACGGGCCGGACGGCTCGCTGTTGTGCCGGCGGTGCCAAGCCGCGCTGGCCTCGGAAGAGGCTTCCCGCACCATCGCCGCTTTCGGTTCTCCTCCCCGTGAAGGCCCCTTCGAGGAGCGACGCTCTCCCTGGGCTCGGTGGCTCCTCGCGCCGGGCGGCCTCATCGTCGCCATCGATCTCCTCTACTTGCTCGACGCTCGCTCCTCGGGCGCGAGCTGCTCGGAGCTCGGCTGCATCGAGCTGTTCTTGATCCCGGTGTTCGGCCTGCCGCTCGCGTTGCTGTTCGGCTCGGTCGCCATCGCGCTTTCGCCATCGCGGCTCCGCGCGCGAACCGCGGTGTGGGTGCTCGCGAGCATGGTCGCTCTCGTGGCCGCTTTCGTAGCTCCGTTGGCGGGCGCGCTCCGCTGATCGGGCAGGGATACGCGGCACGCTCCGCCTCGGTTCCATCCTCGCTCTCGCCGATCCGAAGCGCCTTTCGGGGCGTACGGAGCCACCAGCAAGGAGGAGCGAATGAGCTCGACATGGATGGGTGCGCGGCCAAAAGCCGCCGCCGCGGTTGCGCTCCTCGTAGGCATCGCCGCCGCAGCATGCGGAGATGACACGGGGACAGGCGCGACCGCTGGCGCGGGAGGCACCGGCGGTGAAGGTGCCGGACAAGGTGGTCAACCGACAGGAGGAAGCGGTGGAGGCACCGCTGGAGGAGGAGGGGAAGGGGGCGGAACGCAGAACGTCTGCACCCAGACGGACCTCGCCGGCGACGTCGCGACGGGAGGAATACCTTATGATGCGACGCCGAGCCCCGACGGCTGCGACGTCTATTTCACGGGCTATGACCCTGCCACCGACGTCGCCGCGGTGTACCAGGTCAAAGCCAACGGGGGTCCGGTCACGACGCTCGCGGAGGGGCTGCCCCTCGCGTCGCCGTTCGGCATCGCGACGAACGCCGACGGAACCAAGCTGTTCATCGCCGATCCGGCGGCGGACGAAGGGGGCGACGACGGCGGTCTGATCTTCGTGCTCGACGCGGCGGGGGGAGACCCGGCGCCACTGGATGGCACGGCCGGATATCATCCTCGCTCGCTCGAGGTGGCCATAGAGGGCACGAGCGAGAACGTCTATTTCACCGGTCGCGCCCCCACCGGCGAGATTGGCGTGTTCAAGGTCGCGACGACCGGAGGCTCCGTCTCACAGGTCGCGGTGTCGGGCCTCTCCGATCCGAGCGGCATCGCCATCGCGTCCAACCTCGATCTCTTCGTGGTCGACACGGTCGGATCCGGCAACGGGCTCGCCGCCATCAAGCAGATCGCGAGCGGGGGCTCGACCGCGTCGACGCTCACCCCGAACCTCCACGTCGGCTACCCGGCGGGGATCGCGATCTCGGAGGACGACGGCAAGCTCTACGTCTCGGGCCTGGACCCGGCGACGCTGACCGACGTCGTGCTCTTCGTCGACGCCGCGAGCGGCGAGGTCATCGACTCGTACCTCGGCGACGACGACACGTCGTTCGGCGACTTCCAAGAAGCGGCCGGGCTCCACCGCGCCAAGAACACCTCGGTGTTCAGCTTCGTCGACAGCAAGACGGGCCCCGAGGGCACCGTTTTCGTTATCCAACAGTGACTTGCCGGGCTCTCGGAGGAACTCCAATCATGAAGATCACTTGGCTGACAGCCTCTCTTTCGGCCGCCCTCTTTACCGCCATCGCCCCGAGCGCGCTCGCCTCGAGCCACTCGGAGGCGCCCGGCACGGCCGCGGACCCCGACGTCGACAACACCGACGTCTGGGCCCAAGTCGCCGGCAACAACCTGGTCGTGGTGATGGGATACAACGGCTTGCAGGTCCCGTTCGCCGGCCCGAACTGGAAGAAGTTCGGTGACGACGTGCTCTACGAGCTCCACATCGCCCGCGGCGGGACGAGCCTCGACGACGCGGTCACCTATCAATTCCGCTTCAAGACCACGCCCTATCCCTACAGCGATCCGGGCGGAGTCGGGCAGCAACCGGCGGCGGATACGCCCGCTGGCGGCAACGAGTTCTTCGCCCAAATCTCGGGCGGCGGCGCGTTCAATCAGACGTATTCGGTGACGAAGATCGTCGCCGGGCAAGACCCGGTGGTGCTCGTCTCGGACGCCAAGACCGCTCCCCCCAACGTCGGTCCTCGCACGAACCAGATCGCCTACGGGATCCCCAACGGGACGACGTACGAGCAGTTCTTCGTGGACAACGCAGGGCCCAACAACCGAATCACCAGCCTCGGCAATGGCGAGGGGCGGGTGTTCGCCGGCCCCCGCGACGACCCGTTCTATGTCGACCTCGGCGCCGTCTTCGATCTCGCCGGGCTCCGCTCCGTCATCGGGGGGAACCCCCGCGACAGCGTCTCGTTCATGAACGTGAACATGATCGCCATCGAGATCCCCCTCACCGTCGCCAACGGGGGCGCCGTCACCACCGGGACTCCGGACACCGACCAGACCGTCGGCATCTGGGCCTCCGCGAGCCGGCGCAAGACGACGATCCTCCGCAAGGACGGGACGAACGACGTCTCCGGTCCGTGGCGGCAGGTGTCGCGCATGGGGCTCCCCCTCATCAACGAGGCCGTCATCGGTCTCCAGGACAAAGACAAATGGAACCGCCTGCGCCCGAGCGACGACCTCGCGACGTTTGGCGGCTACTTCGTCAATCCCATCCTCGTCCGCGACGCGGAGTTCGCCGGGTTCTACGCGAACGGCGGGCCCCTCAACGGATGTCTCGGCCTCAACGGCAACGACATCGACAATCTGAAGTACAATCGCCTCGATCTCGTCGGGGTCATCAACCTCAATGACATTCCGACGGCGGGAGCCCACAACATCACGACGATCGGCGATGTCATTCGGGTGGATCTGGGGCTCCCGAGCGGCTTCCCGAATGGACGGCCTCTCACCCCCGGCGGTTTCGAGACGGACGTGACCGACGTGGAGCTCACCCTCCTCCTCTGCGGGGCAGCCGGGCTCGGCGCGGGGGTCGACGTTCCGGACGGCGTCGATCGTCCAGGCGCCGGACCGGGGGAAGGCCCGGGAGGGACCAACAAGAACACCTTCCCGTTCGCGAACGCTCCCTGGCAGAGCTTCTCGGCGGGCGTGCTCGCGCCGGCTGGTAACTGACGGAGCTGATTGGTGAGGAGTGAGCGGGGGGCGCGACCACGCCCCCCGCTTCTCATTTCACGCAATCGGATGCGCGAGGCGTCGCGCGAGGCGCCCCCGCTCAGGCCTTGAACGTGTCGTAGGCGGAGGCGCGGGGCGCGATTCGCGCCTCGAGCGACCGCCGCTCCTCTTCGCTCGCGGGGGCGCCGCGGCGGGCCGTCTCCATGTTCCCCCGCACCTCGTCGACGCTCGAGCAGCCGACGATGACCGTGTCGGCGAACGACGCGGCATATCGAATGAGCTCGTCGGAGGTGGCGAGGCCGTCTCGAACGAGCCGCCCAACCGCGAGCGCCTTCATTCCAATCACGCCCATGCCGCGGCGCCGCGCCTCGGGGACGACCGTCGACAAGAAGGGAGCCCGGCGCGGGTCCGCGGGGTTCATGGCGCACAGCACGGTGTCGAATGGATAGCGCCTCATCGCTTCGACGAGGATCGCCGGGTCGTGGTGCCCCGTGATCCCTACGAAGCGAATGAGCTTCTGCGCCTTGGCGCGCTCCACCGCCTCGATCGCGCCGCCCTTCGCGAAGATGGCGTCGAGGTCGGAGAGAGCTCGCAGGTCGTGGAGCTGCCAACCGTCGAGGTGATCGGTGGCGAGCCGAGCCAGGCTGTCGTCGAGCAGCGCGAGGGCACCGTCTCGGTCACGCGCGTGGGTCTTGGACGCGAGGTAGACCTTCTCGCGCGCGCCCTTGCCCGCGGCGCGAAATGCCTGTCCATAGTAGTCCTGGCTCGAAGAATAGGCGGGGGCCGTGTCGCAATAGCGAACCCCGAGCGCGAGCGCCTCGAGGATCACCGGCACCGCTTCTCGCTCGCGCCCGTGGGTCCGCAGGATCCCCTCTCCGCCGAGGGAGAACAGCTCGACAGGCGCCCCCGTCGAGCCGAGCGTGCGCGATCGGGTCGACCCTTCCGGAGACGGCTCGCTCTCTCGGATCGGGGGTGGCGTCGCAGGGGGGGCGCTCATGGTGCAACCTAGTACTGCCGGCCCGAAGTTCGTGCCTGGATCTGCTCGCTCCTTGGCGCGCACGGCGCGGCAAGTGAAGGGCGGAGCAGCTCCGAGGCACGAAGCGCGAAGTCTGGCCGTGGACTTCAGGGCTTGGTACTGCCGATCTCGAAGCGGACTTCCGGCCGGCAGTACTAGTACCTCGGCACAGGGGAATCGATTGATACATCAAGCCGCTCGACGGGCGAGTCCGGCCACGTGGGGGTATTTCTTGCCGAGCTTTCGCCGCGCGGCGTCGACCGTGAACATCCACTTGATTCGTTCGCCGGAGGCGTCGCGTCGCTGCAGCCACGCTTTCACTTCTCGTTCGAGGGTCACACGATCGGGGATGCGGCGGTCAAGGCACTGAGACGCCAGGACCGAGATTTCGATTTCCACCATATTGAGCCAGCTGGCGTGCTTCGGGGTGTAGTGGAACTCGAGACGCTTGAGGATTCGTCGTGCTTCTTCGGGTTGAAAGGCCTCGTAGAGATTCTTGGCGTTGTGCGTGCAGAGGTTGTCGAGCACGACGCGGATGCGATCAGCGCGTGGGTAGTGCACGTCGACGAGTTCGCGCATGCACTCTGCGAAGTCGAGATTCGTCCGTTGGTCGGTCACTCTGACGTGCCGCCACGGACGATGCGCGTCGACAAACACGAAGAGGTTCGCGGTCCCATTTCGACGATACTCGTAGTCGATGCGCGCGAGTTGCCCAGGCTTCGCAGGGACCGGCACGCGGCTCTCGCCGATGAGCTGGATCGGTGTCTCGTCGAAGCAGACCACGGGTCGCCTGGGGTCCGATTTTTCGGCGTAGAGATCAAGGACGTCCTCCATACGAAGGACGAACTCGGCATCGAGCGCAGCTATACACCACATCTTCCGACGCCACGGCTTCAGCTCGTTTTCTGCCAGCCGACGGCGGATGGTCTCCTTGGAGATCGTCTCGTGCTCGGTAACGCGAACGAGCTCGTCAGCGAGCAACTCCAACGTCCAGCGACTGCAGCCGACGGGGGGCTGAGAGCACGCGAGCGCAACCAGCTTCGCCTCGTCAAGAGCGTCGAGCTTCCGCTTTCCTCCCTCGCGCGGTTGCTCGTTCAGAGCAGCCTCGAGCCCAAGCTCAACCAGCCGCTTCTTGGTCCGGTAGATCGTCGACGTGCCGCAAGGCAGGGTCTCGGCGATGACGGCATCCGGCACACCGCGGTCGCACGCAAGGAGCAACTGAGCGCGCTTTCGCTTCTGAGGACCCACGTTAGGAGCGGCGACGATGTCGCCGAGTTGAGCGCGTTCCTGATCCGAGAGTTCCACGACGTAGCGGACGTTCATGATCACCTCTGGGGTTGCGCCCACGCTTTGATCATGATCTTCATGAGCTGTCGATCGTCATGGCGGCCTCCTTCACAAGCAAACAGGGCCAGTATCTCGCGTTCATCCACGCTTACGTGAAGCTCAACCGCAGAGCG
Organism: Polyangiaceae bacterium; assembly: GCA_044225865.1. GTDB lineage: Bacteria > Myxococcota_A > Polyangia > Polyangiales > Polyangiaceae > Xiheicaenibacterium. The sequence continues at coordinate 16,565 of JBGAID010000025.1, forward strand.
CCTGCGGAGGCGGACATGCAGCGGTTCTTTCAAGTCACGCCGCCTTCAGTCCATCGGATGGTGGTCGAACTCGAGGCACGCGGACTGATTCGACGCACTCCTGGGGTGGCACGCTCGATCGAGCTGCTGGTGCCATCCACCTTACTCCCCCCGCTCGAGTGACGACTGCAAGCCGTTGGCCGCCGAACGACCATTCCGCTGGCAAACGATCGATTCCCCTGTGCCGAGGTACTAGCCCGAGGGCCGGCGTCCCAGCAATGGCCGAAAGCAGCGCGCGTCTCGTGGTGTCGGTCATGCTTCTTCTCGTAGGCGAGTCACCGGACATCGCGCCACGAGGAACAGTGTGACCGGGCCGCCTTCACTCGACGAGGCGCTTCGCCTCTGCCGCGCTGGTCGGGTCGAGCTCGGGGTTGCGCTCGAGCGCTCGCTTCACGAGCGCGACGCCCTCCTCTCGGTCTCCGCTCGCGATCAGGATCGCGCCCCGGTGAAGCTCCAAGGTCGCGTCGGGGGTCTTCAATCGGAGCGCGCGGGCGGACAGTCGCTTCGCCTCCTCGAGCTCGCCCTTCCGATAGAGGGCCCACGCGAGGGCGTCCTCCGTGTAGATGCCTGGCCGAATGGCCATTTCCTTCCGCGCCAGATCGACCGCGAGGTCGGCGTCTCGGTTCTTGGTCGCGAGGAACTGGGCGAGGGTGCGATGGTCCTCGAGCTTGCCGCGCGAAACCACCTCGTCATAGGCCTTCTTCGCCCCCGCCTCGTCGCCCGCGGCGGAGAGGGCGTCGCCGAGGCGCCATTGCATCTCTACGGAGCGGCTCTTCGCCGTCGCGCGGGCGAGGAACGAGACCGCGGCTTTGGCGTCTCCGAGGGCGAGCGCGACCCGGCCCCGCCCGGCGAGGGCATGGTGATAGTCGGGGCACTCGGAGAGCGCGCGCTTGTAGCCCGCGTCTGCGCCGCGGTAGTCGCCGGCGTGGAAGAACATCGTCGCGGTCTGCGAGAGCACGAAGCAGCGCGGCTCCGGATCGGTCGGATCGTTGCCGGACTCGATCGCGAGCCGGGCGCTCTCTTTGGCGGCGTGGGTGTCGCCGTGGAGGAACGACAGATACGAAGCGCGCGCATAAGAGGGCAACCCCGGCTTTAGATCGAGGAGCTTCTCGGCCGCTCTCAGGGCCTCCTCATAATCGCCTCGCTCGAGGGCGGCGTCGCTTCGAATGCCGAGGGCGGTCAGGTCCTCCGGCGCCCGCGCGAGGATCGCGTCCGCGGTCTCGAGCGCCTCTTTGAACTGGTGCCCATTCAGCTGCGTTTGTCCGAGCAGACCGAGGGCGAGCGGGTCGTCGGGGGTGCGGGCGAGGAGCTGCTCCGCGACCGCCCTGGCGTGCAGGTAATAGCCGGGGTCCGCCGTCTCCCGCGCCTTCCGGATCCACGCTCGGCCCAGCAGGATCTTCTCCTCGGCCCGGTCGAGCTTCTTCACCGACGCCTGGAGGGCGCGAATGGTGACGTCCACCGTCTCCGTGCCTTGCGGATCCGCCATCGCGAGCGCTTCGTTCGCGTCTCCGTCCCGGCTCGAGGGCGCGCTCGTCGCGGCTCGAGGCGAGGCGGTCGCGGTGGCGGCGAGGGCGACGCCGCCCCGGTCATCGCACCCCGCCGCTCCGAGAGCGGACGACAGAAGGAGGGCCCACGCGGTCTTCTCGGCGATGCGCACGGGGGCCTTACGCGCGGACCGGCCCCGAGGATCCGCGCGGACCGCTCGTCCGTAGGGGCTGCGATGAAAGGCCGAGGCCTTCTGGTGTTTCTTCTCCTGGGCGCCCCTGGCTGCTCGAAGGCGAGCGGCGCCTCCTCGGAGGCCGCCGCTTCCTCGAGCGCGGAGGGCGCCTCGTCCGCGAGCGCCCCCGCTCGGTCGCCCGCCGGGCGGGAGGACGTTGCCCGCGGCGCCGACGAGGTGAAGCCCGTCTACGGCACGGAGCCGGTCGCCCCTGACCCGCGCGCGGAGCGCTATTGCCACGCGGTCCACACGCTCCCCGCGGAGCGGCGCGCCGCGTGCTGCGAAGACAGGCCTCGCGCCCCGTTCGAGCGCGAGTGTGTGCGGACGCTCTCGGCGGCGCTCCACGCGCACGCCGTCTCCCTCGACGAGGGCGATCTCTCGCAGTGCGAGAAGGCTCAGCGGGCCGCTTTGGAGGGCTGCGGATGGGTCGGGATCGCGCCGCCGAAGCCGGCCGCCGCTTGCTCGGGCATCCTTCGGGGCGCCGTGGGCGACGGGGCGACGTGCCGCTCCAGCCTCGAGTGCAAAGCAGGGCTGACCTGCTATGGCCTCTCCGCCACCGCTCCCGGCCATTGCGTGGCTCCCCGGCAAAAGGACGCAATATGCAACACCGGGACGGAGAGCCTCGCCATGTTCTCCCTCCAGGGCCGCGCGGTGGAGCGCGAGCACCCGACGTGCGCCGGCGTCTGCGACAAGATGCGGTGCAAGGACGAGCTCGCGATCGGCGCGTCGTGCCGCACCTCCGCCGAGTGCGGACGCGACAAGAGCTGCGTCGAAGGCCACTGCGCGGCCAGCCCTTTGCCGGAAGAAGGGGCTCGCTGCGCGAGCGGAGAGTGCGCCGCCGGCCTCACGTGCGTGGACGACCATTGCGCAAAGCTCGAGGCCGAGGGCGCCTCCTGCCAATCCGATCGAGAGTGCTTCGGCGCGTGCGTCGGGGGGACGTGTCAGAGAAAGTGCAAAGTCGCGACGGGGCTCGGATTGCCTCCCAAATAGCGCGGGACGGGCGCTCGTACCCCACCGGATCCATCCTCAATAGGCGGGGGGATCACTGGCGGGGAACGAGTCGTCGATCATGTCGTCGAGCTTCGCGTCCTGTTGCGTCGGGGCGCTCGGCAGGCCGTCGCGCCGCAGCTCCGGACGAGCGGTGTTGATCCCAGCGGCCTGATAGACACGCGACTGACCACGGAGAGCGCGGACGAGGGCCACGCTCGCGCCCATCAAGAGCGCCACACCTTGCCATCGGCGACGACCGCGGCCCATAGCGTGGGCGCCGGCCGCGAGCATCGCCCCGCCAATCAAGGCGCACAGGGCCCTTTCGAGCGGGTGCACATTCGTCGCTTCGAGCGGCCAATGACCGGATTCTTGCAAGCGTTTCGTATAGGTCCGCGCCAATTGCATCGAGAGGGTTGGAGCAAACCTCGCGCCCGAACGGGAGCATGATTTCTACGATCCACGCGTCCGCCAACCATGCTCCTATGCGCCGCGATGAAGACCCCCAAACCCTTTCATTTCGTTTTCGCGTTCGGTGTCGTCGGCTCTCTCGCGCTCTTCGCCACCCTCGGCGTGGGCTGTGGCGTGAGCGCGGGCGACGAGTGCGAGAGCGGCGCGGACTGCGGCGACCTCTACTGCGAGCTGCCTTCCCCGGACGCGACCACGGGCACCTGTGAGGAGCTCCCGGCCTCGTGCACCGGGGACGCCTGTGATTGCGCCGAGCTCCAGGACTCGTGTGCCAATGGCTACGCGTGCGTGAGCGTCAACGGCGCCGCGACCTTCAACTGTCTCTGATTCGGTCTCGGGGGGGGGCTCGTCACTCCGCGTCGACGCTCCCGAGCTCGATCGAGCCGCGGTCGTTCATGATCACGTAAGGCCGGTCCTCGAAGCGAACCCCGCCCTTACCGTCGTGGCGCATGATCTCGAGCTTCCCCATGGCGAAGCCCATCGAGCCTTTGGCGTAGTAGTTCACGCTCAGGGCATAGGGGAACGCCAGCTTGCCCTCCTTGCCATAGGCGGTGAACGTCTCCGGGCCATATCCATCCCGGACGTCCGCGCTGAGGGAGCCCCCGGAGGCGAGCCTCGGGTTGGCGTAGCTCGCGTGATCGCCGGTGCCGTCGACGACGTGGAGGTCCACGTCGCTCGAGTCCGTCTCCCACATGAGCGAGAACCGTACGCTCTGGTCCTTCGCGAGGGTGGCGCCGGCGGCGGAGAGCCGCTCCACGACGGCGTCACGACGGGAAGGCTCTTTGGCGATCCACGCGGCCCCGATGATCCCGAGGTCGGTGCGCATCACGTCGAGGGCTCCCCGAAAGCGACCCTCGGGGTATTTGCGGGCGAGGCCGGCCTCGATGGCTTCGAATGCCTCTCTCTCTCGTCCGAGCTTCAGGAGGGCCATCGCCTTCAATCGGTGGCTCGAGGGGTGGTCGGGTCGGTCCCGAACCGCCCCTTCGAAGGCGTCCGCGGCGAGCTCGTTCCCGGGGCCGCCGAGACGCTCCAATAGCTCGCCTGCGAAGCGGCGCATGTCCGCGCGATAGGACCACAGCTCGAGCACGGAGCCATAGGCGCGGGCGGTGAGGTCGACGTCTCCCTTCGCGACGGCGGCGTCGCCGAGGGCGACGAACGAGAGGACGTCGGTCGGCGCTTCTTCCCGCCACCTTCGCGCTTCGGCGAACGCGGCGTCCGCGTCGCCGTCTGCGATCGCCGCGCGCACCACCGCGAAGCGACCCGTCCACGGCGATGGCGGTCGCGGCGGTGTGAAGGGGAGCGCGACCGGCAGGGAAGCGCGGCGAGGTCGGCTGGGAAGTGTGAGTGGCGTGGCCGTCCGGGAGGCGTCCGGCCCGTCGTCATCGCTGAACACGAGCGGATAGGTGACGGTGATCGTTCCTCCCTCCGGCTGCGGAAATGCGAGGGCGTAGAGGGCGCGAACGAGGCAGCGATCGAGCTCCTCCGAGCCGCTGACCGAGCTCTCGACGCGCGCCCGCGCGACGGCGCCGTCGCGTCCGATGACGAACTGGAGAACCACGCGCCCTCCGAGGCTCGGGTGGCCGAGTCGCGCTCTCTCGTAGCAGCCTCGGAACCGCCCGAAGTTAGCTCGAAAGATGCGTTGCACCGTCTCGGGCGGGAGCCTCCCCGAGACGCTCGTGGCGCCCATTCGAACCGAAGGCGGGCGCGTGACCACGCGGCCGGTCACGACGCGACCCGAGGACGGATTGGTCTCGGCCGCGCTCGGCTCGTCGCGGGCGATGGAGAGGACTTCTCCCGCCTGGGGCGCCGCCTTCGCCACGACGATCTCCTCGAGCTTGATGGGCCGCTTCGCGTGGAGCGTCGCGACGACGCCGTCCTCGACCGTGAGCACGTCGACTTTGGCGCGGCGGTCGATATGGAAGCGCTGGTAGTCCTCGTCCGTCTCGAGCACCAACATGCTGGTGAGGGGCGTGACGACCCGATGACGTCGCGAGAGGGCGACGATGGCCTTGTCGCGGGCCGCGCTCGGATCCTGCGACACCTCGATGTCGTGGATCTGCGCTATCGCGTTCGCGCGCTCCACGAACGCGGGCTCGACCCATTTCGAGGTGAGCTCGAACGATGACTCTCCGACGGCGATGCGCACCGGCCTCTTGGGGTTCACGCCGCGAGCGTGGACGATGACGTCGTCCCCCGGCTGCACGTCGGCGAAGGCGGGAGACGTCCATTGGGCGCCGTCGACGCGTACCGAGCGGCGAGCGCCGACCTTCGTCGTCAGCTTGGCCACGATCCGCTCCACGTCCGCGGTGGCGTCCAACACCACGCCTCTCGAAGGCAGGCTCCCTTTGACGATCGCCGCGAGCGCGTCGTCGTCCCGGATCCCCCCCAATGCGATGGCATCGGCGCGCGAGAAGCCGCGCTCGGCGAGGCTGCGCAGCGCCTCCGACGAGGCGCGCAGGGACATCGGGGCAACCGTTCCGACGCCGTCCGAGAAGAGCACCAATCGATGGGCGACCTCCGCTCTCGTGGTGGTCGACGCCGCCCAACGAAGGGCGCGCCTCATGTCGCTCGCGCCGAGCGCTCCCCTCGCACGTAGGGCGGTGAGCTCCCGCTCCCCGAAGGCTCTCGCCTTCCCGTCGAACAGGGGGCGGACCGATTGATCGAAGCAGGCGACGCGCAAGGGAGCGTCCTCGGCCAAAGAGGCGACGAAGCTCTTCAGCAGCGCGAGCTGGCGCTCGAAGTCGAGCAACCGCGACGCGCTGGTATCGAAGAGGACGACCACGCTCCCGAGCGGCTCGCGCTCCCCTTCGCTCTCGGGGACGTGAACTCGGGCCACGATGGAGGTGCCCGCCCCGACCGACGCGCCGTCACCCCTGCGCCAGCGTGCCGGTGCGATCTCGACGTCGGTGGGCCTCGTGTCGGTGTCGCGGCGCTCGAGCAGGAGGTCGCCGCCGCGGTACACGCGGGCGTCGAGGAGCTTCACCTCGGGGAGGCCGGTGAGAGGCAATCGATAGGAGCGGTTTTGGTCGAGCGTCTCCGAATAGGAGACGACGATCTCCTTCTCTTCGAGAGGACCGATGGGAAACACGCGGACCGAGATCTGGTTGTCGGCGCCCTGCTCGAGGAGGGCGGGGTCGCGCCTTCGATGCAGGAAGTCTTCGTACGTCACGCGCGCCTTCGTCTTCTCCACGACCTCCGCCTCTTGCAGATCGTCTCCGATCCGCATCGCGAAGCGGCTGAGGGCAGCTCCGCTCGGGAGGGTGAGCGTGAACCGGCCTTCGAGGGTGCGCGGCTCGGGGTTCTTGAACCGGAGGACGAGCTCGGTGAGGGCGAGAGGGTCTTCGATGCTCGTGCGAGCGCGAATCGAAGCGATCGCCAGTCCGGTTCCGTCGGTGGAGGTCAGCGAAAAGGGCGGGGGCGGCGCGGGCGCGACCAGGGGCGAGCGCGCGACCGGATCGTCCGAGGGTGGGCTCGAGGACGACGCCGCTGCGGCGAGCGAGGCCGACGCGGGCCGAGGGAGAGGGCCGCGAGCGCACGCGGAGACGAGCGCCAGCGCGGCCACGACGGCGGCGGCCCTTCGAGTGGTCATCGAGGAGGCATGACAACCGGTGTGCGGCGCGGTTCCCCGCGCACCGAGCTTTACAATCGATGGTGGCTTCGCGAAGCTTGGACGGCCTTGAAGATGCCGCCAAATTCGCTGCCCGGCCCGCTTTCGAGCTTATCGGTTCCCGGAAAGTGCCGCATGAAGGGTGGGGGCGAACGACCATGAGCCCGGCAACATCCTCCGAAGCGCTATTTGGGCCCGGTGAGCTCGTGGCGGCGACGCACCCGAGCTATCGCGAGGCGCCGCCGGTGCGACGCATCCGCGGACACGTGGTGGTGGGTCTTCAAGAGGCGCTGCGCGCGCGCGGTCACTTCGAGCGGTATCGGGATCGACTCACCGCGATCGGCAGGAGCGATCTGCTGGAGGTCTCTCCCACCGAATGGCTCGCCGTCGAGCACGTCGTCGTGAACGACTCCGCGCTGCGCAGCCTCGAGCTCGACGACTGGGAGCTCCGCGAGCTCGGGCTCGCCATCGCTGATCGCTCCTATGGGGTCGTCCTCTCTACGCTGATGCGATTGTCGGCCCACGTCGGATTGGATGTCAGCCGGATGCTGCAGCAGTTCCCGCGCGTGCACCCGAAGCTGCTCGACGGAGGAGGCCAAGGTGTCTTTCGCGTCTCCCCTCGGGTCGTGCGTTGGGAGATGTGGAACCATCCCCTCGCCGGCTCGCCGGTGAACCGCACGGTCACGCGGGGCTCCGTGCTCTCCACGTTCCAGAAGCTGAACCCCTCGACGACCGTCTCCGAGGCGGGCGTGACCGACGACCCCCCTTCGTTCGCGCTCCGCATTCAATACTGAAGAATTTCTCCGGAGGTCACCGGTCCACGTCAGTCCGTGTCGGCGGGTGCCGTCGCTCCACGCGGATCCCGGGGCTCGCCGTGGTGTGCGCCCTCGGGTCACGAACTCACCCCTGTCGCCGGGGGGCTCGGGAGAGCTCGCTCTCCGTAAGAAGCGTGACGTCCGGCCGGCGTCGCGCAGGCGGTAGGTCGCGGCAGGGGTTGATCAGGAAGTGATCCACTCCCAGAATCTCTCTCCGAAGCGCACGGCGAGGAACGCGCACGACGCCGCGCTCACGATGACGATCACCGCCGTGACGAGCGGTGACGACCCGAGCACGAGGGCCGCCCCCCCAAACGGAATCACCGCACCGAAGAGGGCGCCGCAGCCGGCGCGAACCGCCACCGGGGAGCCGACATCGGGTGGTTTGTCCGGGAGACGCTCAGGTGTTCGATCGCCCATCCGATGAGGGTAGCAGGCGAGCCGGGAGCCAAATCAGCGATCGTGATCCTGACACGCACGACGCCACAGATTCAGCCGAGCGAAGGCTCGGTCCGGAGGATCTCGTGCATGAAGTCGAGCACGGCCCGGATTCGCGGCGCCTTGACGACGTCTTGATGCACCGCCTGCCACAACCCGCGCGGCTCGAGCCCCTCCGCGTCGGCGACGTGAACGAGGGCGGGATCCCGGGCCGCGACAACGTGCGGCAACAGGCCGAGGCCGGCCCCCGCCGCGCACGCATTGTAAATCGTCGACACGCTGTCCGATCGCAGCGCGACCCTCGCTCCCGCGAGGCGCTCGTCGAGCCAGCCATTCTCGGAGGCGAAGGCTCGCGTAGTCGCGAACCCGAGGATGTCGTGGCGGCGGAGGTCGGCGCTCCCGAGCCTGGGCCTTCCGCGCTCGGCTACATACGTCTTCGAGGCGAACAGCGCGAGCTCGACATGCCAGAACCGGCGCGTGACGACGTCCGGCTCTCGAGGCCGCGCGAGCCGAATGGCGACGTCGGCCTCGCGCCGCGCGAGGTCCGCCGTGCGCGGTGAGCAGATCAACACGAGGGAGACGTTCGGATAGCGCACGGAGAACCGAGGCAGCTGCGGGGCGAGGAAGCGCGCGGCGATGAACTCCGTCGTCGCCACCCGGACCGTCCCCGACAATCGCTGATCGGCGAAGGCCACCTTTCGCTCGAGGGTGAGCGCCTCCGCTTCCATTCGCTCCGCATGGGGGAGGAGCTGGGCACCCGCCTCCGTGAGGCGCAGCCCTTCTTGGGTGCGCTCGACCAGGCGCGCCCCCACCACCGCCTCGAGGCTGGTGATGCGGCGGCCCACCGTCGTCGCGTCGATGCGGAGCTGTTTGGCCGCGGCCGCGAGCGTCCCCGTTCGATGCACGGCGAGGACGAAGCGGAGATCGTCCCATCGAACGCGGGGAGGGGCCGGCTTCACGATCGAGGCTCGAGGAGACGACGAAGCGCGTGCCATCGGGACCTGCATCCTAGCAGCTCCATGCTGCACCCTCGCAGCATGCACGGCGGTCGCGCCCGCCCCACATTCCTCCGCAGGAGGACGAGGATGCAAACGAACGCATCGACCGAGTCGACGACGGTCGGGGACGACGCCGGGGTACCGCTGCGGATTCCGACCCTCGACGGGGCGAGCCTCGGAGCAACCCTGTTCCAACCGGCGCAGAGCGACGAGGCGAGAGCGACGGTCGTCATCCACGGCGCGACCGCGGTGCCGCAGCGGTATTACCGGCGATTCGCGCTGTTCCTCTCGCGGCGAGGTCATCGCGTCCTCACGTACGACTATCGAGGAATCGGCGCCTCTCGCGGCCGCTCGCCCCGCGCCGAGCGGGCGACGATGCGACAGTGGGGAGAGCGCGACGTGGAGGCGGCGTTCGGGCTCGCCCGCGCGATGTCGAAGGGTGCCCCGGTCGTCGCGATCGGACACAGCTTCGGCGGTCAGACGATCGGTCTCTGCGACGCGTGGCGAGGGGTCGACGCGGCCGTCATCGTCGCGTCCCAGCTTGGATATTACGGACACTTCCCCGCCCCCGATCGGTATCGGCACGCCATCACCTGGTATGTGACGATCCCCGCCGTCACGGCCGCGTTCGGGTATCTCCCGGGCTTCCTGGGGCTTGGCGCGGACCTCCCGAAGGGGGTCGCTCGCGAGTGGGCGAAATGGTGCCGACACCCGAGCTATCTCCTCGGCTACGAACCGCGCGCGCGCGAGCGCTTCTCGCGATTCGACGCGCCCACGCTGTTCTTCTCCTTTTCGGACGACGCATACGCCCCGGGACGGGCTGTCGATGCGCTCCTCGCGACCATGCCGCACAAGGCCCTCCACCACGTTCGGGTGACCCCGGAGGAGATGGGAGCCCCCATTGGTCACTTCGGCTTCTTTCGTCCCGCCTCGGAGCGGTCGCTGTGGTCGGCGACGCTCGAGTGGCTCGAAGGCGCGATCGTCCGAAGAAGGGATTGAGCCGTCTTGGCCCCCCCGCCGCGGCGCGACCGCTCGGCGGCTCGACCATTGCAATCAATCCCGAAGGAGGAATGGCAATGAATCGGGAAGCGAGTCGAGACGAGACAATGGGGCGCCTGCGTGGTCGGAAGGTGGCAATCCTCGCCACCGACGGCTTCGAGCTCTCGGAGCTCGTCGAGCCCAAGAAGGCGCTCGAGCGAGAGGGGGCGACCGCGGTCGTCGTCTCTCCCAAAGAGGGGGACATCCAGGGGTACGTGCATCACGACAAGGCGGACACGGTGCACGTCGACGTGCCGCTTTCGAAGGCCAAGCCCACGGAGTTCGACGCCCTCGTCCTCCCGGGCGGCGCGCTGAACCCCGACCAGCTCCGCGCCACCCGAGAGGCGGTCGACTTCGTCCGAGGCTTCGCGTCCGTCGGCAAGCCAATCGCCGCCATCTGCCACGGGCCCTGGACGCTCATCGACGCCGGCGCAGCGGAGGGGAAGACGATGACGTCGTGGCCCAGCCTCCGGACCGACCTGGAGAACGCAGGCGCGCGATGGGTTGACCGCGAGGTGGTGGTCGACCACGGCCTCGTTACGAGCCGAAAGCCCGACGATCTCCCGGCCTTCAACGAGAAGATGATCGAGGAGTTCGCGGAGGGAAGGCACACCGGCGCGAGGTCGCGGCGGGGGGCAGAATCCCCGAGCTCCGCGCGCCACTGAGCCTTGTCGCCCCTCCTCTCCCGCGGTTCGATGGTGGGGAGGGGATGGCGGAGGTTTGGGCTAGACCGTGACTCTTATCTGAGTTACGGTCGCGCTCGATGTACACGCCGCGCTTCGCCTTCGTGGTCGGTCTTTCCATCTTGGGCCTCGTGGCGTGCGAAGACGCCCCCGTCTACGAAGACGGGCCGCCCTCGAATGGCGGCTACGATCCGGGGCCCGAGCCGCCGAGCAACGGCTATGGGGCGAGCTACGGCACCGGGGGCAGCGGAGGCGAGGCGCCGCCGCCCCCGCCGATGTGCGAGGACGAGCTCAAGCGCTGCAAGCACACGTTCACGCTCCCGTTCTCCGACCAGTCGACCGTGGAGGTGAGGGGGAGCTTCGCGCCGGATGGCTGGGTCACCGGCGTCCCCATGTCCCATGAAGGGGCGTCTTGGACGGCGGATATCGACATCCCCTGGGACACCGACATCCAATACAAGTTCGTGATCGACGGCACCAATTGGATCACCGACCCCGGCAATCCCAATCAGATCGACGACGGCTTCGGCGGGTTCAACAGCCTGCTCGCCGGCTTCACGTGCGAGGACTTCACCTGCGCCCCGCCCATCCTCGGCTACGACTGGCGAGACGCCGTCCTGTACTTCGTGCTCGTCGATCGCTTCCAGAACGGGAACCCCGCCAACGACGGCCCCTCCATCGGGGGCGTGCAGCAGCCGGCCGCCTATCAGGGTGGTGATTTCGCGGGCGTCACTCAGAAGATCGAAGAGGGCTACTTCGAGGATCTCGGCGTCAACACGCTGTGGCTGAGCGTCCCGATCGACAACGCTGACGTCGCGGGCGTGGGCGACGACGGGCACCAGTACAGCGCCTATCACGGCTATTGGCCGAAGGACCTGAGCGCCACCGAAGGGCGGCAAGGGACGATGGAGGAGCTCACCGCGCTCGTCGACGCCGCCCACGAGCACGGGCTCAAGGTGATCTTCGACTACGCGATGAACCACGTCCACATCACCTCGCCCGTCTATCAGCAGCACCAGGATTGGTTCTGGCCGCTGCAATACAACGGGAACACCTGCGTCTGCGGGGGCGGCTGCTCGTGGGACGGAGCGGAGGCGAAGCGCTGCTGGTTCCGCGATTACCTGCCCGATTTCAACTTCACGAACGCGGACGCCCGTGACTTCTCCGTCTCGAACGCGATCTCCTGGATCGAGTCGACGGGGATCGACGGCTTCCGGCTCGACGCCGTCAAGCACATCGAGGACGCGTGGGTGACGGACCTGCGCGCCCGGGTCAAGGCGGAGATCGAGCCCACGAGCATGCAACACTTCTACATGGTCGGGGAGACGTTCACCGGGGATAAGGGCACCATCGCCTATTACGTGAACCCCTCGACCATGCTCGACGGTCAGTTCGACTTCCCGCTTCGTGCCTCGCTCGTGTCGAGCGTCCTCACCCGCACGAGCCCGATGAGCGATCTCGACGGGTTCCTCCAGGGCAACGAGGGCTACTACGGCTCCGGCATCATGAGCACGTTCGTCGGCAACCACGACGTCCCGCGGTCCATCCACTTCGCGCAGGACAATCCCGCTTGGTCGGATCCGTGGGCGGGGGGGAAGGAGCGCGCCTGGAGCAATCAACCTGGCCTCCCCTCCGGGACCAGCGCCTTCGAGCGGCTCTCGAACGCCTTCGCCGTGCTGTTCACCAATCCTGGCGTCCCCCTGATCTACTACGGCGACGAGGTCGGGATGGCGGGCGCGGGCGATCCCGACAATCGCCGCTTCATGCAATGGTCCGGTTACTCGGCCGGTCAGACGCTCCTCAAGAATCGGATCAAGGCGATGGCGAAGGCGCGGGCCGCCCACTCCGCCCTTCGCCGCGGATCGAGGTCGTCGATCTCCGCGGATGCCGATACGCTGGTGTACGCCATGACGGATGGCTCCGACGTGGTCTACGTATGCATCAACCGCGGCGACTCATCCCGCAACCTGGGCGGCTTCCCCAACGGCTCGTACGTCGACGAGATGGATGGCTCGAGCCACACGGGCAGCTCCGTCGACGTGCCCGCCCGCTCGACGCGGATCCTCGCCGCGCCGTGAGCCTGCTCGTCCGCGGGGCCGCGATCGCCGGCCTCGCGCTCGTCGCGATCGGCGTCGCCGCCACGGGCTGTGACGGCGCGAAGCGGCGGCGCGATTGCTCGGTGGCGGTGTGGGTCGACACGAGCGTGCGCTCCCCATCCATCGTGGGGACGGCGGACGGGTGGTCGTCGCCCCGAAGCGACTTCGAGCGATACGACGATGACCATTGGCTGCTCCGCCTCGAGCCGGCGCCGGGCCGCTTCCAGTATCTGATCGTCGGGGACGACGGCGAGCCCTACCTCGATCCCAACGTCCCCCTCAGCGCGTTCCGCGAGAGCGACGAGACGGAGGTCTCTCTGGTCGAGGTGCCGGACTGCGGCGTCCCCCTCGTCGCCGCCGACCGATCCCGCCTCGACGGGACCACCCTCACGGTCGGGGGGCGCTTCCTCTCCGCCGACGACGCGGCCAAGCTCGATCCGGCCTCGCTCTCCATCGCTACCGAAGAGGGTACGAGCTTGGTGATCGATCGCGCCGATCCCGAGGGAGGGACGTGGCGGGCGCACGCCGAAGGACTCTCCGAGGGCAAGCACACCTTCACCGTCTCCGCCCGCGATGGAGACGGCAACGACGCGGAGCCCCAGCGTGTCGTCGCCCTCGTGGGAGAGCGCGCCCGCGAAAGGACCGATCAGGTGATCTACCAGATCATGATCGATCGCTACCGGGGGGACGAGGGGGCCGCCCTCGCGCCGCCGGCCACGCTGGGCTCGCGAGCGGGAGGCACCCTCGACGGGGTGCGCGCTTCGATCGAAGACGGATCGCTCGATCGGATCGGGGTCACGACCGTGTGGCTGTCGCCGGTGTATCGCAACCCCACCGGGATGCGCCCCGGGCGCGACGGCCACGAGTACGAGTCCTATCACGGGTATTGGCCGGCCGACGGGCGCGCCGTCGACGACCGCATCGGGGGAGATGCCGCGCTTCGACGCGTGGTCGAGGTCGCCCACGCCCATGGGATGCGGGTGATCCTCGATCTCGTCCCCAATCACGTCGACGAGACGAATCCGCTGTACGCGGAGCACGGCAAAGACGGGTGGTTCAATCCGACCGGCTGCGTCTGCGGCGACGAAGACTGCCCGTGGGGCGAGTTCATTCAATCGTGTTGGTTCGCTTCCTATCTGCCCGACGTCCACTTCCAGCACGACGCCGCGATCGACTACGCCGCGGAAGAAGCGCGCTATTGGCTCGACACCTTCGACGTCGACGGGTTTCGCATCGACGCGGTACCGATGATGCCGCGGGCGGCGACGCGGCGGATCGCGGCCCGGCTTCGGCAAGGCTTCGAGCCCGCGAGCTCCCCCTTTCTCGTCGGTGAGGTCTTCACGGGGCCGGGCGTGGGCGGCCTCGGACAGATCCGCGCCTACCTCGGCCCCGCCACCCTCGACTCCGCGTTCGACTTCCCTTTGATGTGGTCGCTGCGGCACGCGATCGCGAGCGGCGGGGGCGGCTTCGACGACGTCGACGCGACGCTCGACGCGTCGGACGAGGCATTCGAAGGAGCGGGGGGCGCCATCGCCCACATGATCGACAACCACGACGTCTCGCGGTTCGCGTCGGTCGCGGCGGGCGACGACGGGAGCGACCCGTGGGTGAGCCCGCCCATTCAATCGACGGACCCGGATGTCTATCGCCGTCAAGCCCTCGGGATGGCCGCCCTCTTCACCCTCCCTGGCGTTCCGACCATCTACTATGGTGACGAGGTCGGCCTCGCGGGGGCGAGCGATCCCGACTCTCGCCGGGTGATGCCGGCGGAGGCCGATCTCGACGGGCAGCAGCGCTGGTTGCGCGCCGAGGTCGCCCGGCTCGCCGCGCTCCGTCGCTGCTCCGCGGCGCTTCGAGGCGACGAGCGGCAGACCACGATCGCGGATCGGACGACGTGGGCCTTCGTGCGAGGCGGCTCCAGCGAGGCGCCCGCGATCGTGGTCATGAGCACCGCGTCCGCCCCGACCACCATCGAGCTCGCCGACGTGGCCGCCTCGTTCCCGTCTGTCGACTTCGTGGACGCGGCCACGGGCGACCCCGTCGATCTGTCCGATATCGCGATCGAGCCGATCGCGTTTCGTGTCTTCGTGCCGGCCGGCTCCGCGTGCGCGCCGGTCATTTCGACCCCGAATGACCCATGACTGACCATGATCTCGTAGGGGCTCGGGCCGCGCGCCCGAGCTCGACCCCGGACCCGAGCGAAGGCCGCTCCGCGAAAACCTCCCATTTCAGCGCCGGGCGCGTCGCGGTATGCCGCAGCGGCATGTCGGAGCCGGATATCGTCCGCGCGCTCGAGGCGCTTGGATTCAACAAGAACGAGGGGCGGGGCTATGCCTCCCTCCTCGCGCGAGGACCTTCGACCGGCTACGAGGTCAGCCAGCACGCGGGCATCCCTCGGTCCGCGGTGTACACCGTGCTCCGCCGACTCGTCGCGGAGGGGGCCGCTCGCCGGTCCCCCGGCCCGCCGGAGCGCTTCTCCGCCACCCCGACCGACGCGCTCATCGCCCAGCTCAAGAAGCGATTCGACACCTCGTCGCAGACGCTCCGGGACGCGGTAGAGCGGCTCGACGTGGCCGTGACCACGCCCGACGCCCACAGCGTCCAGGGCTACGAGCGCATCCTCGAGGAGGCGACGAGCCTCGTGCACGGCGCGGAGAGGATGCTCGTGCTGAGCGGCTGGCCCCGCGAGCTCTCCATCCTCGAAGCAGAGCTCGGCCGCGCCAGCGCCCGCGGCGTCTACATCGTCATGTTCTCCCACGCCGCCTTGCCCGCCAGTCTGTGCGGGGTCCATTTCAGCTACGGCCTCGGGGAAGAGGGGCTGGAGGCGTTCTGGCAGCATCGCCTCGTGGTCGTCGCCGACGATCACAAATGCTTGCTCGGCGCCACCGAGCGGCGCGCCGACGACCGCGCCGTCGTCAGCGACACCGCCGCCATCGCCGAGATCGCGGTGAGCCAGGTCGCGCTGGACATCACCCTCCTCTCCCAGCGCACCCACCACGACGCCTCGAGTGTCCTGGCGAAGATACTCGGCGATCGAATCGGGCGGCTCGATACGCTCACCGCCGATCCGGACGCGGTCGAGGTGGGTGTCCTGCACGGCGCTCCCGTGAAGAAGAAGGCGTCACGGGCGGTGTCTTGATCGATCAGCGCGGCCCCGCCGAGGGCGGGATGGGCGGCGGATCGAAGGAGCTGTTCGTGGACCGGGGCATCAGCTCGGGGGCGAGGATCGCGGACGGCGGCGGCGGTGCCTCCGGGCACACGCACGCCCCGTATCGCTGCCCTCGTTCGTCGCACTCTTGGATCCCGAGCTGCTCCCCGTTGCACGCGCACGGGATCTGCTGACGGGGCCGACACTGCCGGCTCTTGCACGCCGGCAGGAGCAGCAGCGTGACGATTGCCGTGGTTGCAATGGCGAGGCCGCGCGACGTCTTCATGCCGATCGATGGGCGAGCCGCTGGCCGAGCTGCGAGAGGCGCGCCTCGACCGTGCTTGCGAGCTCGGGGCTCGATACCGGAGCGCGGCGAGCCGCCTCCAGGGTGCGGTAAGCCTCCTCCACCTGATCGCCGCGCACCAGCAAGGCCGCGTAGGCGAGAGCGGCGCGGATCGAGAAGTCGTCCTTGAAGCCGTGCCGAAAGAAGGTCCGATAGAGGTGAATGGCGGAGGCGGTCTGCCCACGCTGGGCCAGCCGATCGGCGAGCGCGAACAGGCGGGCGGGGGGGCAGCGATCATACAGATCGAGCTGGTTCAGCTCCGTCAGCATGCTCGTGGCCGAGGGGCCCATGTCGCTCTCGAAGTAGAGGTGGGCGAGCTCGAGGGTGGCGCGGGCGCGCAGGTCGGGATCGCGGGCGATGTCGCTCGCCCGCAGCAGCTCGAGCTGGACGTCGATGTTCCGCGGCTCCGCGAAGGCGAGCCTCTGGAGGGCGGCGATCCCCTCCCGCACCCGCCCCGCGTCGAGGAGGCCGCTCGCCTCCATGATCCTCGGGTCCTGCAGCACGGAGGCCTTCTTGTCGATCGCGGCGTCGAGCTTCTGATCCAACTTGGAGAGCTTCATGACGAGGCCCACCGCCGCGCCGAAGGCGAAGCCCCCGACGTGCGCCCAATGGGCGGTTCCGTCCTGCGATCCGACGAACGCGTCCAAGAGCTCCGTCGCGAACCAGAGCGGGAGCATGACATAGGCGGGAGCATCGAATGTCCCCGCGCGGAATCGAAAGAACAGGAAGATGATGTACCCGAATCGGATCTGGGTCGTGGCGAGGATCACCATGAAGGCGCCCATGGCGCCGGCGATGGCCCCCGAGGCCCCGATCAGCGGGATCGGCGCGCCCGCGTTCATGGCTCGGTGCAACAGCGCGCTCGCGATCCCCGAGAGGAGATAGAACGCGAGGAACAGCGGCCGTCCCCAGCGATCCTCGAGGTTGCACGAGGCGAGCCACAAGAACCACATGTTGAAGAAGATGTGGAGGAAGCCGCCGTGGAGGAACTGATAGGAGACCAGAGTGAACAGCCGTGGATGCGCCGGGATATCGCCGAACCGAAACTCCGGAACGGCGGCCAGAGCCCGCTCCGCGGAGCTGCAGAGCTCGTCGAGGATCCTCTGCTGATCGTCGATGTCTTCTGCGCTGAACGTCTCGGGTGCTTTCGCGGTGCGGCTCGCCGGTACGCCGGGGATGTTGCATTTCACCGCCAGCCACGGGTGGCGCTCTGCTTGCTGGTGCGCCCGCGCGACCGCCTCGTCCGCTCGCGTCCTCGTCTCGACGGAGGCGAGCTGCCCAATGAAGGCGAGCACGCACACGGCCACGATGACGATGCTGACAATCGGCCATCTGCGACCGGTGTGCTGCTCGTGAGCAATGGGAACGATGACGAACATCGCCAGTCGAGGGTATCAAACAATCGCGGTCTCTATCCGCGATCCGCTTCGCTGTTCGGCGACTCGTCTTGGGAGGCGCCCCCCGCCTTCGATTTGCGACGGCGAATCGCTCCCAGCCCGAGATCGAGGAAATCTCGAGCGATCTTCGGCGCGATGACGAACGCGGCCCCGACGTAGACGGCCGCGCCCACCGTCAGCTCGATGACGAGCAGGACGACCGCCGGCAATCCGAACCGCGAGAGCGCGAAGCGCACGCCGAGCACCGCCGCCGCCATGGGAATGCACGCCGCGAGCGGGCGCGCGACGGCGGCGAGCACGCTCCCGATGGTGATGCCCTCTCGCTTGAGGTTCCTCAGGATGATGAGGACGTCGATCGTGAACGCGATGCCGACGCCGATCGCCGCCGGGACGGGGCCCCAGTGGGACAGGAGCCACATGAAGCCGAGCACCATCACGACCAGGATGAAATCGAGGAGGGCTTGGATCTGGGTGCGCCCGATCACCTGGAGATAGCCGGCGGAGAGCACGCCGATGGACCGGCATATGCTCAAGGTCGCGAGGGCGCTCAAGAACGGGGCGACGCCCGCGTAGCTCGGGGCATAGAGAGCGGCGACCATCGTCTTCGCGATCGCCCCGAGCCCGATCGCCATCGGGAAGACGAGGAGCGCCATCAATGAAGCGGCGCGCAGGAGCCCGCGACGGCGGGCCTCCGCGTCGGGCAGCCGAGCGAAGGTCGGCACGAGGACGTCGTTGATCTGCTCACCGACGTTCGTCGCGGGGAGATCGGCGAGGCGGTAGGCCTGATTGTAGAGTCCGAGCTGAGCCTCCCCGAAGCGCCTCACCATGAAGCCGTTGTCCCATTGCGAAGCGGCGAGGTGGAAGAAGCCCGCCACCGTGACGGGGATCCCGAACCTCAAGATCTTCGCAATGGTCGACCACGCGAGCTTGCAGGGCTGGAGGTAGTCACGCCAGTTGGTGACGACGACGAGGAAGACGAGGGCGACGACCCCGCGACAGAGGTTGCCCCCGACGATGGACCAGCCCTCCCAGCCCCTCGTCGCGAACGCCACCGTCGAGCCGGCGTACGTCAGCTCCCCGACCGCCATTCGGATGCCGACGACGCGAAACCGCATGTCCCGCACGAGGATGTTTCGGGGGAGCCACCCGAGGCGGTCGATGAAGTTCGAAAGGACCAGCCCGGGGACGTAGGCCGCCATCCCGGGCGCTTTGAGGAAGTCGGCGGCGGCGAAGCGGCCGAAGTAGCAGATGAGCGACGTCACCGCGCCGCCCGCGAGCATGAGCACGCTTCCGTGGAAGGCGACGTCGCGTCCGTCCTTCGGGTTCGCGGCGATGTACTGAGCCACCCCGAAGTGGCTGAGCATCGCGAAGGTCTGAATGAACACGATCGCCGCGTTCACCTCGCCCTGAATCTCCGGAACGAGGAACCGGGTCAGGATGAAGGTGCTGACGATCGTGACGACCCGGGAGCCGATGTTCGCCCCGGTCGTCCAGAGGAAGCCGGCCGCGGCTTTCTTCGCGAGGGACACCGGCCCGGGACGCTAGCACGGACGCGATCGCTCGCGCATGCGAAGCGCCGAGAGGCAAAGATGCCCCAATCGATCGAGCGCGTCTTCGAGCGGCTACTCGAAGGCGACCTCGACCTCTCGCTCCGCGCTCGCGTCGAGCCGGACCGGAATGGCCTTGAACAGCGCGGCGAGATCGTCGGCCCACCCCGACTTCTCGTGCGGTCGTCCGAGCTCGCGGGCGATGTCGTCCAGCTCGCGAGCGCGCTCGTCATCGACGCCGAGCATGTCCTTGATCTGGGCGAGCAGGGAGGTCTCTCGCGGGTCGACGTCTTGGTCGACGCCCGCCATCCACACCGCCGCGACATACGCGAAGGATCGATCGTGGGCGGTGAGGTTCGCGACCAAGATTTGGTCGAGAGGAAGCGGCGACTCCAGCATCTTGTCGAGGCGAGTCCGGTGCTCCTTGTTGAGGTTGAGCACCGTCGCGGCGCTCTTGATGCTCGCTTTTTCGCGCGCCTCGAGCTTTCCGTCGGCCCACGCGATCGCGATGAGCAAGGCCAGGATCTCGGTGCACGCTTCGACGCGGACGGTCAGTCGGGCCATGACGCCGAGGCTACCACGACCCGCGAGGCGCGGGCCCCGGCTGAAGGCGGGCGCAGTCGGCGCGCCCGCGACTGGAACAGATTGCTCTCACAACTTGCGCAACCAGGCTGCGCGGATTGAGCATCAGCCCTTCCGCGGCCGCTTGATGCCGAACGTGATCATCCGGCTGATCAGGGTGCGGCGCGAGATGCCGAGCAGCTCGGCGGCGCGGACCTGGTTGCCCCCGCACTGCTCGAGGGCCTCGATGATCCGGCGACGTTCGATGCTCGTGACCTCTTCGGCGAGCGTGCGCGGGGGCGACGACGCGGGGGCGGCCGCGGGAGGGAAGCTCGAGGTGTCGTTGCCGGGGCGCGCCTCCGTCAGGCGTTGGGAGGCGGGCGGCAGCGAGCTCACGCGATTCCGAAGCCCGGTCTGCGAGGCGAGCCCGAGGTGCTGGGGAAGGAGGTCGGCCCCGCAGAGCAGGAGCGCGCGCTCGAGGCAGCTCGCGAGCTCGCGGATGTTGCCCGGGAAATCGTAGGCGGCGAGGGCGTCGAGGGTCGCCGGCGCGATGCGTGGCAGCGGGCGGTTCAAGCGCTTGCACCCCTCCTCGATCAGCCCCGCGGCGAGGCCGGGGATCTCGGAGCGCCGCTCGCGCAGCGGCGGGATGGTGATCGGCAGCCCGGCGAGCCGATAATAGAGATCCGGGCGAAAGGCAGGGCTCTTCTCGACGTCGAGGAGCCGGTTCGTCGCGGAGATGAAGCGGACGTCGAAGCGTTGAGGGCGGAGGCCGCCGATGCGCATGACCTCTCCTCGCTCGAGGGCGATGAGGAGCTTCGCCTGTACGCTCGGAGGGAGATCCGCGACCTCGTCGAGGAACACCGTGCCCCCGGAGGCGGTCTCGAGCAGCCCGGGCTTCGTCTGTCCCGCGCCCGTGAAGGCTCCCCGCTCGTGCCCGAAGAGCTCGCTCTCGAGGAGGTGCTCGGGCAACGCGGCGCAGTTGAGGTGGAGCCATGGACCAGTGGCGCGGTTCGACTTGGCGTGGATTCGATGGGCGAGATAGCCCTTCCCGACGCCCGTCTCGCCGAGCAGCAACACGGAGATGTGCGTCGGTGCGACGAGATCGATGAGCCGGAGCGCCTCGTCCATCGACGCGCTCCGCGGGTCGATGTCGGCGGTGTCCTCCTGTCCCGTCGCGGGCGCCTGAATGGTGACGAGGGTCTTGCCGAGCTCGAAGGGCTCGCCCCAGCGGAGGCTCGCGCGCTCGAACGGCCGAAGGGGAACGGCGCGAACCTTCGTCCCGTTGGAGCTCCCGAGGTCCTCGATCGCGAGATCGTTCCCAAGGTGAATCGTCGCGTGCCGGCGCGAGATGGAGGGGTGGTCGATGACGAGATCGGCCTGGGTTCCTCGGCCGATCACGATCTCGCTGCGCTCGGGGAGAGGGATCGTGAATCCCCCGCCGTCCCAAAGCGCGGTCAGCGTCGGACGGGTGGTCCGATCGAGCGTGACCTTCAGGGTCTCGTCTTCCGGCGATCGCATCGTTCCGGGTCGGGCGATAGCGTACACGGCCTCGGCCCTTACACGAACCGTGCCTTGTGCTCTCTCCGTGTGCAGGATGGTGACACCGAGTGCTCGAAAGAGGCGTCGTTCGCGTTCGTGACTACGTCAAACCGCGGGAAAGACCGGGGGCGGGACCGGCACGGGCCTTGAACTCGGCCGCGCGCAGATGTCCCCCCGAAATTCTCCTCGAATCTCTGTGTCCTTGGGCTCTGCCCTCGCCCTGTGCGGGTCGCTCGTCGCGTGCCAGGCCGGCGTTCAAGACGATCCCGATGGAGGGGTCGGCGGGCGCGGCCAGGGGGCCGGGTCCGGCTTCGGCGCCGAAGGGTCGGGCGCGGGATTCGAAGGGACGGGCGGGGGCTCCGCGTGTGTCCCGCATTGCTCCGCCGATCTTCGCTCGTTCGTCGACTGCGACGGCAGCGTGATCGTCGCGTGCCCCGATGACCAGGGGTGCAGCCCCGACGGGACGTGCATCGCGCCCTGCGACGCCGCGGAGGCGAACCAGAGCACGCTCGGGTGCGACTTCTTCAGCGCGACAACGCCGGTGTACTTCGGCGCGCGGGGAGGTTGCTTCGCGGCGATGGTCGCCAACACCTGGCCCACGCCCATCTCGATCGGTGTCGAGTACGGCGGGGAGACCCTCGACGCGAGCGCCTTCACCTTCGTCCCCGTCGGACAGGGGGCCGGCCTCACCTATCAGCCTCTCCAAGACGGGGAGCTGCAGCCGGGTCAGCTCGGGATCGTCTTTCTCTCGGAGTACCAATCGGGGGATCCTTTTCAGATCGATTGCCCCGAAGCCCCCGCCCTCGAGCAGTCGACGCAGATCGCCGCCACCGGGAGAGGGACTGCGTTCCATATCACGACGACCGCCCCTGCCGTCGCCTATGACGTCTATCCCTGGGGCGGGGCCACGAGCTACGCGACGAGCGCGACGCTCCTTCTCCCCACGCCGTCGTGGGGGACGAACTTCGTCACCGACGACGCGTGGGAGACGACCAGCGGGAATCCATTCACCCAGATCGTCGCGAAGGACGACGGGACGAGCGTGACCATCGTCCCGCCCTCCTCCGTCGCGGCCTCCGGGAACGTCCCCGCGATGCCCGCCAACACCGCCACCACCTTCACGATGAACCGAGGCGAGATCGTCCAATTGATGGAGACCTCGCGCCTGGCCGGCTCGCTCCTCCAGTCGGACAAGCCGATAAGCGTCTGGGGCGGATCGAATTGTATGAATATCCCGTCTTCGATCGACGCCTGCGACGCCGCTCACCAAGAGCTCCTCCCCATTCAATCGCTCGGCCACGAGTACATCGCCGCGCGCTACCCGGCGCGAGGGGGAGACGACAATGCCCCGTTCACGTTGGTGGGGGTCGTGGACGGGACGGAGCTCACGTTCGACCCTCCGATCGGGGGCGCGCCCGCCACCCTCGCGAAGGGGCAGATGGTCGTGTTCCAAACGACGTCGCCATTCACGGTGAAGAGCCAGAGCGGCGACTTTCCCTTCTATCTCGCGGCCCACATGACGGGGGGCGCTACCAACGCCGACGGCCTCGGCGATCCCGAATACGTCAACGTCGTTCCCCCCGAGCAATACCTCGCCCATTATTTGTTCGTGACCGATCCGACCTATGGCCACACCGCGCTCGTGATGACGAGGAAGAAGGACAAGGCGGGACAATTCCACGACGTCACCCTCGACTGCCTCGGCGTCGTCACCGGCTGGGTGCCAGTCGACGCGGGGGGAGAGACAGAGGTCGCGCGGGTGATGACGGTGGACGGAGGGAGCAACGTCGGCAATTGCCAGAACGGGGTGCGAGCCGCCTCCAGCGAAGCTCCGTTCGGCCTCACGGTGTGGGGCTACGACTACTATGCGAGCTATGCTTATCCCGCCGGTATGAGCGTCGCTCCCATCAATAGCGTCGTGGTCCCGCCCGTCCCCGAATGACCGGGTGCGACAGGGTGCGACAACGCGCTGCGAGAAGAGCTCGCTCGTGATCTCTTTTGATCTCGGCCGGCGTGATCGCCGCCGAATCGAGAGGGTGTGACGGAGCGCCACCTTTCGAACGTGCGCTGGTAGAGTGCCGCCGCCCTCCCGCAAGAAGGTGATCATGCGCTCCATTGCACCGCTCACGTGCCTCGCCGTCATGCTCGCGGCGAGCTCAGCTTCGGCGACCACATGGTTTCCGGGGAGCTCGAGCCCCATCGCCGCAAAGACCGATGTATCGCGCGACTCGGCCCTCGGTCGCGCGGCATTGAATCACGTCCGAGCGCGCGGCCCCGAAATGGGCGTCGCGAGCATGGACTTCGTCGTCGATCGCGTGATCCCGTCTCGCACGGGAGCGAAGGTCGTGAAGCTCCGCCAATCGATCGACGGCGTCCCCGTCCTCGGCGGTGGTGCGGTGGTCATGGTCCGCGAGGACGGCGTCGTCCGGCGAGTCGGGGTGGACGTCGCCGCCCACCTCGCGGTCGACACCCACCCGGACCTCGACGCGGAGGACGCCCTCGCGAGCCTGGAGGCTTCGCTCGGAAGGACCTTGCCTGCCGCGGAGAAGTCGCGACTCGTGATCGGAAGGATGGGCGAGGGGCGGCTGCTCTGGGAGCTCGACGTCCGGGATTCGCTGGGCGGTACCCGCTATTGGGTCGATGCCCACGACGGGTTGCCGGTCATGAAGCAGGACCTCGCGATGGACGTGCTCGGGCGGGTCTACACGAAGAACGAGATCGAGTCTCCGACCCCCGAGGACGTGGAGCTCCAGCTGTTCGATCCCCAGACGGACCCCGCCCATCTCAACGGGTGGGGCGGCCTCCTTACCGTCACGAACTCGGTCTCCGGCAACAGCCAAAACGGCTACACTGTCGAGCAGACGCTGGTGCCGAACAGTGGGCAAGACTTCCTCTATGACCAGCCGGCCGACCCTCTCGACGTCACGGACGGCTTCGCGCAGGTCAATCTATTCTATCACCTTACCCAGATTCGACAGTTCTATCAGGCTCTCGGCGCGCCCGTGAACACGCCCTCTTGGAGACTGACCGCCGTGGCCAACGCGCGCGAGGGGAGTATGCTCCTCGACAACGCGTCCTTTTCGCCAATGGGCGTGAATGGTGACTTTTCTGCTCCGAATGTCATCCTGATCGGGCAAGGTTCCCAGATCGACTTCGCCTACGACTCGGACGTCTTCAAGCACGAGTTCGGTCACTACGTCGCCTACAACACGGTCAACTACAATCTGGGTCAGGGCAATTTCGACGAGCTTGGCATCTCACCGTTCTCGGGGGCGATCGACGAGGGCCTGGCCGACTATTTCGCCTGCAGCGACAACGACGACGCCGAGCTCGGTGAGGCCACCCTGTTCCCGCTCGGCGCCGGGCGCGACCTCACCGTTACGACCAAGTCGTGTCCCGACGACATGGTCGGCGAGGTCCACGCGGATGGCGAGATCATCGGCAGCGTCTCGTGGAGCGTTCGCGGCGAGGTCGGCAAGGCCATCGGCGACAAGCTGATATATGGCGCGATGCTGACGCTCGACCCGGGCGCGAACTTCGACGACTTCGCCAAGGGTATCCTCGCGACCGCCGACGATTTGGTCACCGCCGGAGATCTCACCGCCGAGCAGCGCACCGCCGTGGAGGGGATCCTCGCCGAGCGCGGCCTCGACGACTGCGGGCGCATCGTGGGGATCGCGGCTGGGCAGGAGCGGCGCGGCTTCATGATCGGGCTCGATATCATTGGCCAGTTCGTGGGGGGCGGATGCGCTCAAGCCCAGCAGTTCGGGGTCGAGCTGCCGACGCTCTTCCACTATGCGTACAAGCCGGGAGCTTCCGACGTCGCGGTGAAGATCGCGACCGACATGACCCCCGACTCCAACGGCGATCTCGACTACACCATCTACGCCCGCGCCAATGAGCCGGTGCACTTCAACACCGGGGGCGGGTTCATCCCCACCGTGGATCTCTCCGACTACTCCGTCGTCGCGACGACCGAGCAGGGAGAGCTGATCATCGACGCCTCCAGCACACCCCCGTTCGATCCCAGCGCGACCTACGACATCGTGGTGGTCAATCGGAGCTGCCCCGATCTCCAGATGGTCCTCACCGCCAACCCCCACGTGCCCGTCGATCCGGGCGAAGGCGGCGGAGGTGCGGGCGCGGGCGGGCAACCCGCCAATGGCGGCGGCGGCGCGACTGGAGAGGGCGGACAAGGCGGCGGCGGTGAGCCCACCGACGACACCGACGACGGGTGCGGTTGCAAGGTCGTGGGCGGAGCGGGCGCGGCCGACCACGGCCCGACCGCCATCGCCCTCGCTGCCCTCGCGGCGGTGGCGATCCGCACGCGGCGTCGGACGCGCAAGTAGTCGGCTTCCAAGGGGGGGGAGCTACTTGGGGAGGGTGGCGCGGAGGGCCGGCAGTCCGAGGAGGAAGTCCGGCCCCCATTGCCTCAGGCATGCAGCGAAGGCCTGTGGCCCACACCCGCAGGCGCCTCATCGCCCGAGTCTACACGAGCCTCCGCCTCCGAATCGATCAGGTCGCGGGGGGCTCTTCGGTGACCTCGAAGATGGCTTCGTCGGTGAGGGACATCACCTGCCGACCAGCCTCTTCGAGCTTCGAGACAGGGACATCCTTGAAGCGCTCGATGAAGGACGCGGTGAGCCGCAAGGTGATGGCCATTCCCGTCGACTTGCGGCGGTAGGTGGTGCGCGTATCGCTCGGGGAGGCTGGCTCGAGGGCGAGGTTGAGCTTCCCGAGGCTCGCCCCTGTCGCCGCGGATGCGCCGTCGGCGATGCACGCGTACTGCACCTCGCGCGGGCTGCGGTGGACGACCTCGAGATCGAAGCTGCCGCGCTCCAATCCCAGCGCGCGCAGGGCGCGCTCGCCCATGCGATACCCCGCGACCGCCCACGGGCCGGCCCGGCCGTGGATGCGCGCGACGTCGGCGAGCCCTCGCTCTCTCGGCGGCGTCGCCGAGGAGGGCGCGGGTCCGGGTGCGCATCCCGCGAGCGCGGCGAAGCACGCAACAATGACAGAGGGGGCTCGATTCATGATGGTCAATTCAATCGCAACATCCGCCCGATGATCTTGTGGACGGTCTCGGCGCGGCTGACGATGCGATCGGCATAGGTCTCGACCTCGCCGAGGGCGCGCAATGCAATGGCGGCGACGCCGTTCGTGACGAGCACCTCCTCCTTGGCTTTGAGCTCGATCGTCTCCGCTTCGATGACGACGTGGGTCGTCTTGTCGACGCCAGGGGTCGGCTGGGTTCGGAGCGCGCCGACCACGAAGAACGAGCCGTCGCGCTGCTCCACGAGGACGGGCTCGCCCCGCTCCTCCGCGGTGCGAATCACCGCGATGTGGACGGTCGGATCGAGGGTGGCGGGGACGATGCGGTCGGAGACTCGAATCTCGATCTTGCCATCGGCGTCGACGGACGCGAGGCGGGCCAGGCCGAGCGGGGCGAGGCTCGGGGCGGGGGTGGGGATGGGGTCGCGCTGCGGCGACACCCCGAGCTCGGCGAGGGGGGCGGGGAGCCCGTCGTTCGCCTCTTCGTCGGCAGGCGAGGGCTCTTCGAAGCCCGCGGTTCGGAGGGGCTCGTGACGCGACATGGTTACGAGCTTATCACCGGCCCCGATCAGCTGCCGAGCACGTCCGTGAGCACGTCCGTGAGCACGTCCCCGAGCTTCGCGTGGGTGACGGTGTTGGGGTGATAATCGCACCCGACGCCGTCCCCCGCGGTGTCCCACTGGAACTCGACGGTTCGGACGTCCGCGCTCCCGAACTCGGAGACGGCGTCCTCCACGAGCTGCTCATTGCCCTGGCCCCAGATCGCCCACTTTACGCACACGATCTTCGCGGCCGGGTATTTCTCTTTCAGGAGCCCGAGGAACGTCACGTAGTCGGCGACGAAGCCGGCCTCGTCGACGTTCGAATTGAAATCGTTCGTGCCCAAGTTCACCACCACCACGTCGGGGACGAAACGAGAGAAGTCCCACGTCGGTCCGCTGTCGCCGGTCAGCGTTCGCAGGTAGAGCTCCGGCATGGTCTCGCTCGTGTCACCGCAGCAGTTCTCGTGCATGCCTTTGCCGCTGTACGCGATGTAATGGGCGGCGGCGCCGACGTTCCGAGCCGCGATCGCGGCGTAGGTCGCGAAGGCCGACTCGGTGTCGGCAGAGAAGCTGCAGCCGGGAGCCCCCTCCGCGCCATAGCCGCAGGTGATGCTGTCCCCCACGAACTCGAGCTTGTGGGCATAGGGTGAGGGGCTCGGCACGAGGGTCGTGGCGTCGCCCGGCTCGAAGCCTTTGAACGTGACATTGCCGAAGAAGCCCTCGTTGCGGCGGAAGATCTCGACGTCGTGCTCCCCCGCGGAGAGCCCCTCCGCCACGACATAGGTGGCGTCCCCCCCTTCCGTGACGAGGGTGCCGGTCGGCGCTCCATCGACGACGATTTGAAACCAGACATTCTGGGCGCCGTCGAGGTGCACGCTCAGGCCCGTGCCTTCGATATGGACTCGAAACGAGGTGCCCGACCAGGACGACACCGGCGCGTTCGGATCGGTGAGATCGAAGCGGCCGACGGCGTGAACGAGCTCGGTCTCGACGGGCGCCCCTCCCTCGCCCCCTCCTCCGCTCGACGAGGCGCCCGCGCCACCGGTGCCCGACCCGCCATGCGAGGTGCCTCCCTCCGCGCCTCCGCCGGCGGCGCCGCTACCGCCGGTCCCGGCGGTGTCGTCGGAGCAGGCCGACGCGAGCAAGGCCATCAGGGTGGTGAGAGCGAGAGGGCAAAGTCGATGCATGGACCGACGACACCGCTTTCACGCGAGGCCGTCAAGCGCAGCGAATGCGAGCTCGAGCTCGTCGCGCAGGATGGACCTCCTGAGGAGGATCCCGGAGATGTGCCCCGCCGGCTCGAAGCGGACCCGCGCTCCTCGCCAATGCGCGCCGAGCCGCTCCGTCTGGTGTCGCGCGACATACCCGTCGAACTCCATCGCGACGATGGCGGCCGCGCGAGGCGCCGCCGGCGGCGGGAGCCTTGTGAGATCCGCGCGCTCGAAGAGCTCGCGAAGCTTGGTCCGCTCACCCTCGGCGTCCGGACCGAGCCTCTCGAAGGCGACCGATCGCGAGAGGAGCCCGCTCGTGTAGATCGGCGCGGGGCAGGCGCCCGCGGCGAAGGCGCCGATCGCGAGGGGCCGCCCGAAGAGCACCCCGCCGAGGGCGGCCATGTGGCCTCCCATGCTGTAGCCCGCGACGCCGATCCGCTCATATCGGGCGCGCGCCCACTCCAGGAGGGCGAGGGCCTCGAGGAGGCTGGCGACGTTCATTTGGATTTGATCCGCGACGGTGGGGACGCTCGCGCTCGAGGCGCCCTCCGGACGACGGAGGCCGTAATAGGGGTTCTCCAAGATCAGGAGATCGATCCCGCGCGCCACCAAGGGCCCGAAGACGTCCTCGCGCATCGCGGGGCCTTCGTCGCGCGAGCCCGCGAGCACCACGCACGCGGCGCGGTTGCCCGGCGCGGTCACGGCCCGGACCCACGCGAGCCGAGCGGCGCGCGGGAGGTCGTCGCAGGGCGATTCGAAGAAGCCGTCCTGCACGTCACCAAAGGGGCCGGTCGAGCGCGACGACCATTGCAGCGCACAGCTCCGATGGTCTCTGTCGGCGATCCACGCTGGATCAAAACGAGCGAGCAGCGCCCGATCGCCCCAACCCGAGACGAACATGGGGCGGCGCGCCGCGTACCTTGCGAAGCCACGATCCAGGAGGCGATGGATGAGCACGAGAGGACGGACTCTTGTCGCGCCTCGCGCGGCGCGCAAGGCTCGGAGCATGGCCAAAGCTCACACCACCTGGACGGTGCTCCCGCACGGACCGCTCGAGAGGCTCTCGCAGCGCCTCTATCGCGTCGAGGGTGCGCTCGAAGGCATGCCGCTCAAGAGGGTCATGTCGGTCGCGGTGCGGACCGACGGCGGCTTGGTCGTCCACAACGCGATGGCGTTGGACGAGGAGGGGATGAAGAAGCTCGACGCCCTCGGGCCGGTCGCGTTCATCGTCGTGCCGAACGGTTATCACCGCCTCGACGCGCCCGTCTTCAAGTCGCGCTATCCGGCCGCGAAGGTCGTGTGTCCGCCGGCGGCTCGATCCAAGGTCGAGGAGGTCGTTCCCGTCGACCTCACCTACGACGGGTTCGAATCCGACGCTGCCGTCACCCTCGAGGTCCTCGAGGGAACGAAGGGACGCGAAGGCGTGATGACGGTGAGCGCCTCTGGCGACGTCAGCCTCGTCTTCAACGACGCCATCTTCAACATGCCTCACGTGCCCGGTTTCACCGGCTTCATCTTCCGGCACCTCACCGCTTCGACGGGCGGACCCAAGGTCTCGCGCATCGCTCGCCTCGCCGTCATCGCGGACAAGCGCGCCTTCGCCGCGCACCTCGAACGGCTGGCCGGGCTCCCCGATTTGAAGAGGATCGTCGTCTCCCACCACGAGACCATCGCCCAAGATGCCCCGCGGGTCCTCCGGGACATCGCCGCCACCCTCGCGTGAGGTGGGATCCCTGCGCGGCTCGGTCCGAACCGTGCTCGCGCGTCTCGCGCCTCGATTGCGGATGTTATCCGTTCTCGTATGGTCGTTCGCGCTGCCCGCCTCCTCGTCCCGATGACCTTGCTCCTCGGCTCGGCCGCCCTGCTCGGCGGCTGCCGGACCCGATATGTCGAGTACCGAGAGGTGGCCTACGCCAGCCCCGGACCGACGGAGGGCAAGGTCTTCGTGAAGGTCCGCGAGGCCCGCGTTCGGGGGGCGCACGTCCGGCTCAGCACCGTGATGACGAACCAGTCCAATCAGCCGTTGATTGTCCATCGCGGTGATTGGGGCTTGGTCCTCGGCGACGGTACGGAGGCGACCCCGAGGCGCTCGCGGGACGAAGCGCCCATCGTCATCGTGCCGGGCGGGGCCAAGCGGGTGAACGTCAGCTTCATCGCTCCTCGCGGCGCAGATCTGATGAACGCCCGCCTCCTCGTCCACGGCGTGCAGCTCGGCAGCGGTGAGCCCCGTGACCTCGGTACCGTCTCCCTCGCGAAGGGGGTCTCCGCGTTCGCCGTCGGCGGCGCCGCCGTCGAGCCGTCCTTCCCGGAGCCGCCCGCGACCCCCGTCAATGCCGAGGAGTCGGACCAGCCTCAGATGGAAGAGCCCGACAGCGAAGACGCCATTCCCGAGACGACCCCGGACGATGGCTCCTGGCATGTCGGGGCGGGCACCTGAGCGCCGAGGATCGCAATCGTTTCGCCCTGCGAGGTCCCTCGAAATCATTGCGCGCAGGATTGACGCCTTCCGTGAATCGACCCTCCGAAATGGTCAGGGACGATTGCGCGGGGGCTTTCGATGTCATTCGCCCGGCGTTAGCTTCGGATCGGTTTCAAAAAGGAGCCGGTCATGTCCAAGCCTGCGTTTCTCGTGTGGAGCTTGCTCTTCACGGTGCTCAGCGGAGCGCTCATCGTCGTCGTGTTGAACGTCCCCGCGTTCCAGAACGCGCTCGGCAAGGCGATCATCGGCGCCGCCGTCATCGCCGGGCTCATCGCGATTCCGATGAGCCGCGCCGCCGCCAAGCAGCTGGCGTGACGGGCTCTCTCCTCCGCGCGCTCGCGATCGCGTAGGCGGTCGAGAGCGGCGGCGTGAGGCCTCCTCGCATCATGCGGGACGGCCTCAGCGCGGCGCGTTTCGAAGCACGCCCATCGAGGACCCGTCGGTCGTGGTATGAATGCCTGATTTGGCTACCACCCCCGATAGACGCGTTCGCGGCGTGCTCTTCGTCGACTACGTGCGGATGATCCGGAGCAACAAGCAGGTCGATTGGAGCCGGTACCTCTCGGCCGACGACCAGCGCTGGCTCGACGCGCGCATCGACCCCGACGGGTGGTACCCGATGGAGAGCTTCGAGCACTTCGGCATCGCGATCTTGCACGAGATCGCCAAAGAGCAGCTGGATGGGGTCCAGATGTGGGGCCGGTTCCAGGTGCTCTCGGTGCGGAAGCACTTCCGCGACTTGGTCGTCGACGGCGACCCCACCGAGACGCTGGTGCGCTTCCGGGTGCTGGCGCAAAGCTTCTTCGACTATGCGGCGATCGAGGTCGTGTCGATGGAGGAGAGCGACGCCCTCATCGCCATTCAATTCAAGATGGGGCAGGAGGCGGAGGCCACCGCCTGCCACCAGACGGTTGGCTTCTTCCTCGGGTTGATGGAGTCGGCGGGGGCGCGGAACGTCCATTGCCGCTTCCTGGAGAAAGGCTGGGAGGGAGCCTCCCACACCCTCGTCGATCTCCGCTGGGAAGCCTGACGGCCCTACGATCGTCGCGAGGCGACGAGGCACTCGATCGCCTCCCGCGACGGCAGCGACGGCTCGGCGCCGAGCTTGGTGCAGGCGAGGGCGCCCGCGGCGCAGCCGGAGACGATGGCATGATCGATAGGTGCCTTCTCGGAGAGGGCGGCGGCGAGGGCGCCGCAGAACGCGTCTCCGGCGGCGGTGGTGTCGACCACGCTGACGGGGAAGCTCGTCGCGAGCCGCGGCTCGTCCCGCTCGTCGAGCCACATGACCCCGCGCTCGCCCATCGTCACGATGGGGGTCGGGACGCCGAGCCCGCGCAGCGCCCGAAGCGCCTGGACGGTGCGGTCGCGGCTCTGGGCGGCGATCCCGGTGATCGTCTCGACCTCCGATTGATTGGGGACCACGAGGTCCACGGTGGCGGCGAGCTCCGACCAGAGCGCGCTCGGCGCGGGGGCGGGGGCCGGGTTCAGGATGACGACGGCGCCGGCGGCCCGGCCCAGCTCCGCCGCGACCAGGGCTGCTTCGAGCGGGATCTCGAGCTGGATGAGGACGACGTCCGCGTGGGTGATGGGCTCGCGCGCCGCTTCGACGTGCTCGGGCGCGAGCCCTTCGTTGGCGCGGGGAGCGACGCAAATCGCGTTGTCGCCGGCGTCGTCGACGACGATGTCGGCGATCCCGGTGCCGCGCTCCGCGTCCTTGCCGATGTGTCGGCAGTCGACGCCGCACGCCGTGAGCTTCTGCACCACCGCCACTCCGAACGGGTCGTCCCCGACCCGCCCGATCATCGCGACCTCCGCCCCCGCCCGGGCGCAGGCGATGGCTTGGTTGCCGCCCTTGCCTCCGACGAAGGTGTGGAAGCTCTGCGCGAGGACCGTCTCACCGCGCGCGGGGCGCCGCCCCACCCGCATCACGAGATCGCAGTTGAGGCTCCCGACGACGGCGACGCGTCCCATGGGCGAATGATGGTCGCACTTCCGGGCGAGCGCGACGGGATTTAATTTAGCGCGGGTCGAGCGCGGCGCGGCCACGATCGAGGGTGATCATCGCGCGTCGGCCGTCCGAAAATCCGACCTCGAGCGAAGGGCGCTCATGGTGGTCGGTGATGAGGACGCGCGCGCCGTCCCATTCCGCGTCGCAGCCGTCCACCCCGAACGCTCGCCGACGCGCGAGGTCGACGAATACCTGCCCGTAGCGGTCGAGCGTCCACGCCGCGGTCGCGAGCGCCGAGCCGTTCCCCCACGTGAAGATGGTGAACGTGCCGATGGGATCGGCGCCGCTGTGCCCTTGGTTCTCCATCATGAAGCCGAAGCTCTCCGGGCCGAAGAACGGGAACTTTCGCTCGTAAGCGGCGCGAATGATCGGATCGTCGGGGCCATAAAGCATCGTGAAGGAAGCGCGAACCGCGGCCACGCCTCGCTCGAGCATCTCGGGATCTCCGGTGGCCTCGTAGAGCCGGAAGTAGAGCGGCACGAACAGGCTCTGGCGGGCGTCGTTCCACTCGCAGTCCGCGTTCATCACTCCGAAGCCTCCGTGGGCGGGCGCGGGGAGAAACGGCGGGTCCCACACCGCTTGGTAGAGCGACAGCTCGCTCGCGCATCGCCGCGCGAGGCGGAGGAGCCGAGGGTCCGCGGTCACGCGAGACGCGTAGAGGAACGCCTCCGCGCAATCGTGCATGGCGAGGGTGTTCGCCTTGAAGACTCCATTGCGGGGGATCCGCCGGCCGAGATAGCGCTCGCGGCCCCACGGCGCGCACGAATAATATGTCTCGAAGTCCTCCCACCGCCCGGCGGCGACGACGCCCTCCAGATACGAGAGCCCGCGCATCGCCGCGGTGAGGAGGCGGGGGCGTTCGGCGTCGCCTCGGGCCGCGAGCTCGAGCAGCAGCGTCACCGTCATCGCCGACTCCGGACCGGCCGCGAGCTCCCGCGGGACGGCGCCGTCGGGCTCGATCCACCCCGGGAACGAGCCGTCTTTGCGCTGCCGCTCCATCGCCCCGAGCGCGTATCTTCGGGCCTTGGCGAGCGCCCGCGGCTCGCCCGTGAGCTCGTGCCATTCGAGCAGGCGGCGCGACGTGAACGCGGCGTCGAGGAGGTGCGTGGCGTGCTCGCTCACGCCGGAGGGTCTCCGATCGGAGCTGCGCCACACGACCCTTTCCCATCCTCCGTCCTCGCTCGCGGGGGCCACGATCGAAGGGAACAGCCCGCCTCGTTCGGGAGCGGCGAGGGCGATCTCCGTCATCAGCCGCGCGCGCCGCTCGAGGTCCTTCGACGCGCGCCTTCGCGCGTGTCGCAGCAGGCCGTTCGCGCAGCGCTGGGTCGAGAACCACGCCTGATTCCAGATCGCGCGCGGCTCGCGCCAGCGCCGCTCTTCCACCGGCACCGAAGGGTGGCGCGAAACGTCGATGATGAAGACGGGCGCCCCCGCTTCCCGGCCATCGAGGGAGAGGCTCTGCCAGACCTCGTCGCCCCAGCCTTCCTTCGTGAAGGCCCAGCGCGTGACGAGCTCCATCGACCGCTCGAGGGGGGCGCGCTGACTGCCCCCGCGGCGGTGCAACGGCGCGCCATATCGCCTCCAGAGAAACCGGCTCGCCATCGCGAATGGGTCGCGGATGTCGGCCGGGCGCGCGCTCGCGAGCACGAACAGGGAGAGCGCGACCGACTGACCGCGTCCCTCCGCCGGCTCCCTCCGGTAGAGGACGTGGTCGACCTCGCGATAGTCGCCCGCCCCGAGCGTCACTCGCCGCGCGCGATCGTCGTAGTCGAGGAATGCACGACAATCGCGGACCCGGGCGACGTCGTCGACGTCCACCACGAAGGCGAGAGCGAGCGCGCGGTCCGCGACGACCACCGCAGGGGCGCGAAAGATCTGGTCACCGGCGACGAAGCCCTCCTCCGGGGTCAGGTGAGGCACGTGGACGCGACGCGGCTGCCCGAGATCATGGGTGAGGGAGAGGGTGACCCCGCTCGTGGTGCCGGCCTCGGGGAAGCGGCCCTCGAGGACGAGCGCCCCGCGGCGCGCGTCGAACCGAACGAGGCCTCCTTCCGCGCGCGTCCGGAGGGGGCGATGGCCGAGCCATAGCGTGGAGGAGGGCGCATCCCATCGCGGCTCGATCATGTCTCGCGCCTCCACAGGCGATAGATGACGAGCCCGACGACGAGCAGCGCGAGCCCGATCGCCTGCTGCTCCGGGGCGTGTATCAGCGTGCCGACGGCGATCCCGCCATTGAGGAGGATCGTGACGATGGTCGCGACGAGCGGCGCGCGAAGCGTGCCCTCGGGGGGAGGCGTGGAGCGGGCGCGAATCAACGCGACCGCCACCAGCAGCTGAAAGAGCGCGTCTGCGAACGCGATCCCGACGATCAGGATCTCGACCCGCGACGCCCCGACGACGACCGCGACGCACGCGAACAGCCCTTGCAGCGCGACCGCCACGCTCGGCCGTCCCGTGCGCGGATTCAGCCGCGCCGCGCGCTCGATGAACAGCCCGTCCTGCGCCATCGCATAGAGGACGAACGGGAATCCCAGGCAGACGGTGTTGAGGATGCCGGCCGCGGAGAGGACGATGGTGACGTCGAGCGCCTTCGCCGCGGCGGGACCGAGCGCCTTCGCGGTCGCGTCCGCGGCGGGGCTCTTGCTCGCGGCGAGCCCGTCGATGGAGAGGAGGCTCAGGTACGCGACGTTCACCGCGAGGTACCCGAGGAGCACGATGAAGACCCCGAGCAGGATCCCCCGCGGGACCGCCTTGTGGGGCTCGCGGACGGAGCCGGCGATGAAGGTGCCGTGGTACGCGCCCCCGAACGAAAAGATGACGGGGATGATCCCGGCGAGGAGCCAGCTCGGGACGCTGCCCTCACGAGGAACCGCGGGCGCCGAGCCGAGCTGGCTGAGGCGACCCCATCCGACGCCGACGACGACGAGGGCGAGCAGGGCCGCGATCTTCATGGCCGCGACCCCGAGCTGGATCTTGCCTCCCGTCTTGAGGCCCATGAGGTTCGCGCCCGTGAACATGGCGATGGCGAGGACCGCGGCGCCCGTTCGGACGAGGGGTGGGACGCTCCCGGTCAGAAAGAGGACGTGATCCACCAGCACGAGCGCGATTGCGGCCATCGCTCCCGGCTGCACGACCGATAGCTGCAAGAAGCCATATTGAAAGGCGAGCAGCGGGCCGACCTTCTTTCCGAAGCCCTCTCTCAGGAAGACATAGATCCCGCCCGACGCGGGGAATCTCCCTCCGAGCTCGGCGTAGACGAGCGCGCTCGCGACGGAGGCGACCCCGCCGAGGACCCACATCCCGAGCACCCAGCGAGTCGAGGGCAGGGCGATGGCGAGGGCGGAGGGCGTGAAGAAGATGCCGACGCCGATGATCGCGCCGACGACGACGGCGGCGACGTGGCGCATCCCCAGCGGCCGTTCGTCCTTCATCTCCACCGAAGGGATACCTGAAGCGCGCCCTCGGACGCCACGCTACGTTTCCGCCATGTCCTGGGACACGCCCCTCATGCTGCTCCGTCGTGAGATCACCCAGCGCCGGGACGAGGGGTGCGAGGTGCCGGAGAGCCTCGTCGCCCGCATCGAGGCCCTCGACCCGGAGCGGGACGGATACGACGAGTCGCGGGTTGGGCCCCTCTACGAAGAGCTCATGGCGCTCCCCGAGGACGCCGAGCTCGCGGCCCGAGAGCCCAATGACCTCACCGCCATTCGCGCGCTGAGGCGGGACGGGCCCCGAGATCTCCGCTATTCGCCGAGCGACGAGGAGGCCCTCGATCGCTTCCATGGGGCGTGGACGGGGCGGGCGATGGGGTGCGCGCTCGGGAAGCCGGCCGAGCTCATCGGCCTCGCGGAGGAAGGGGGACGCGTGATCGGGCGCGAGCTGGTGACGCGCTATTTGAAGAACCGCGGCGACTATCCCCTCCGAGACTATTTCACCGGCCGCGACGCGGGCGACGGGCTCCACCTGTGGTGCCCGCGATCACAGCGCGAGCAGATCGCGTGCATGGAGCCAGACGACGACATTCACTACACGCTCGTCGCGCTCGCCGTCGTCGAGCAGCACGGTCCGGGCTTCGACTTTCGCGACATCGCTCAGAAGTGGCTATGGTCGCTGCCCATCTATTCGATCTGCACCGCGGAGGCTCAGGCGATCGAGACATTCCAGACGCGGAGCACCCGCCCCGGCTATTTCACCTGCGCCGTCACCCCCGAGATCACGCGCCGCCATCGAAACCCGTATCGAGAGTGGATCGGCGCGCAGATCCGCTCCGATGGCTGGGCGTGGATGGCGGCCGGAAAGCCCGAGCTCGCGGCGGAGCTCGCCTATCGAGACGCTTCCTGGACCCACGAGCGCAATGGCATCTACGGGGCGATGATGTTCGCGGCGATGCAGGCGGCCGCGTTCGTGGAGCACGATCCGATGGCGCTGGTTCGCATCGGCCTCTCCGAGATCCCGTCGCGCTGTCGTCTCGCCCTCGCCGTCGAGCAGCTCCTCCGATGGCGCGACGAGGACCCGAGCGTCGAGCGGTGCATGGAGAGGATCGAGGCCTCTTGCGCGGGGATGAGCTCCGTCCACACCATCAACAACGCCCTCGTGTGTGTGCTCGCTCTCCTCTCTTACGCGATGGCCGCCGACGCGACCGTCTGCGGGGCCGTCGCCTGCGGCCACGACACCGATTGCAACGGGGCGACGGTGGGATCGATCGCGGGGGCGGCGCGCGGCCACCGCCGCCTCGAGAGCACCCTCGCCGGTCGATTGAACGACACCATCAAGCCGGCGATGATCGGCTTCGAGTCCGTGACCATGCGGGATCTCGCCGCCCGCACCCTCGCCCAGTTCCGGCGAGTGGAGGCGTACGAGCGGGCGCGCCGCGAGGCGACGGCGTAGACGTCGGCGCCATGTTCGCCCCTTATCGAGAAGCGGCGCGGCGTCTCTCCCTCGCCTTCTCCCCGGCGTCGCTCGATGTCGGGACGCCGATCATCGAAATGGGCGGCCTCGTGCACGGCGCTCCCGTTCGGGTGAGGCGCCTCGTGGGGACGGCGACGCGAGAGGTGATGGCGCTGCTCCACCCGAGCCTCGATCTCGGGCTCTCCGTCACCCCGGCATCGCCCGCCCCACCCGCGGGCGCGCGTGACCTCCGATGGGTGGGGCGTCTGTTCGGCCCCGCCGATCTCCACACGCGCGACGCGGAGCTCGAGGGGGCGTTCGCGGTTCACGGGGACGAGCCGGCCCGGGCCCGGACGCTCGTCGAGGCGCTGCGAGAGCCCCTGCGCGCGCTCCACCGCGCGGGCGCTCGATTCGTGCTCGACGACGCAGGGCTTCGAATCGAGAGATCGGTCCCGAGCGTGCTGGAGGAGTCGGCAGACGAGATCGAAGGGGACGTGCGCGCGGCCGCCGCCGTCGTCGCGAGGGTCGCGAGCGCGAGGGCATCGCTCCCGCTCGCCGCTCCACTCGAGCCGCACGCGAGCTCGTTCGCCGAGCTCGCCGACTGGCTGGGTGCTCCTCGTCCGGAGGGCTCGCTCCTCGTGCGGGGCACCTTGCGCGGGCACCCCGTAGATCTCGGAACGGCGCGCGTTTCCGTGCTTCGATACGTCTTCGTCATGACCTTCGGCTGGTCGCTGCCGCCCTCGCTCGAGGGCATCCGCACCCCCGCGGCGGCACCGGCTATGCTCGCAGAGCGGGCTCCCGTCCTGACGGAACGGGGGGTGCATTGGGCAATCCCGGTCGAGCACGAGCCGCTTGATTGGGTGGGGGTCATCGACGAAGCACACGGTTTCGTCGCCGCCATCGAGGGCTCCTTCACCCGCCGTCCGCCGTATCGCTGATCACAGAAAGGAACGATGTGGCTCCTCACTCCCAAAATGGACCGCCGGACATCGATGTCGCCAGCATCGCCGGGATCGCCGTGGCCGTCCTCATTGGGCTGCCGATGTTCTTCTATCTGGTGGGCGGTTTCCTCATCGTCCAACCGCGCACCCAAGTGGTGGTGATGCGGTGGGGGCGCTACGTGAGGACCATCACCGACGAGGGCATCGGCTACGTCTTCCCCATGGGACGGACGCTCTATCGAGTGACGAGCTCGGTCGTGTCGATCGACCTCCCGAAGATGATGGTCCTGGAGGCCAACGGCAGCCCGATCGAAGTGAGCGGCATATGCTCTTATCGCGTTGCGGAGGCCCACAAGGCCGTCCTCGGCTACTCCGATTTCAATCAGCATGTCGGCCT
Source organism: Polyangiaceae bacterium (assembly GCA_044225865.1). Classification (GTDB taxonomy): domain Bacteria; phylum Myxococcota_A; class Polyangia; order Polyangiales; family Polyangiaceae; genus Xiheicaenibacterium. The sequence continues at coordinate 55,503 of JBGAID010000025.1, forward strand.
GCTCGCGACGGCGGTGCTCAAGCACGTCTGCTCCCAATATCCCTACGAGAGCCCGGATCCCCACAAGCCCTGCTTGCGAAAGGAGACGGACGTCATCTCGCGTCACTTGATCTCCGAGCTCCAGGAGCTCACCGGCTCGGCCGGGGTGCAGATCCTCCAGATGCGGATCAACGATCTCACGTACGCCCCCGAGATCGCCCAATCCATGCTGCTCCGGCAGCAGGCGGTGGCGATGGTCGACGCGCGCCGGACGATCGTGGAGGGCGCGGTGGAGACGGTGACGGGAGCCATCGCGCGGATGCAGCAGTTGGGGATGTCCCCCGACGCGGCCACGAGCGAGAGCCTCGCGTCGAACCTCATGCTCGTGCTCTGCAGCGGAGAGCGCATTCAAACGGTGATGCCCATCACCCTCGATACGGAGGCTCGCCGTGCCTAATCCCGTGATCATCGGCATCGGCATCATCGCGGGCCTGTTCCTGCTCTCGATGATCTCCAAATGCATGTTCATCGTGAACCCGAACGAGGCCCACGTCCTCGTCTATTGGGGAAAGGTCTCCCGCACCGTCTCGAGCCCCGGCTTCAATTTCGCGATGCCCTGGGGGCTGTCGCGACGGATCGTCTCGACGAAGCTGACCACGTTCGCGACCCCCGTCACGACCGTGGTCGAGGCCCACGGCAACCCCATCCAGGTCTCGGCGGTGTGCGTCTATCGCGTCGCCGACGCCGCCCGCGCGCTGCTCGACGTTCAGGGCTACTCGCACTTCGTCGCGACCCAGGCCTCCACTGTGCTGAAGGCGGTGTGCTCGCAGTTCCCCTACGAGTCGCGGACTCAGGAGCCGTGCTTGAAGAAGGAGAGCGACGTCATCCTGCAGGCGCTCACGAGACAGCTGCAAGCTCAGGTCGCCAATGGCGGGATCGAGGTCGTGCTCGTCCGCCTGAACGATCTCACCTACGCCCCCGAGATCGCCCAGTCCATGCTGCTCCGGCAGCAGGCGCAGGCGATGGTCGACGCGCGAAGGACCGTCGTCGAGGGCGCGGTCGCGACGGTCAAGGACGGGTTGGATCGGCTGGCCCGGGCCGGCGTCCAGCTCTCCGCCGAGCATCGCAAGCGCCTCGCGTCGAGCCTGACGCTCCTTTTGTGCGCGGGCGAGCGCGGGCAGGAGCACTCCACGGTGGTGACGAGAGCCCGCCACTGACCGGCGCGCTCAAGGCAGGGCGACGACGCGATTTCGACCCGCGCCTTTGGCGGTGTAGAGGGCGTCGTCGACCCGCTTCAAGAGCGCGACGAGCGTCTCTTCGAGGTGGAGCTCGACGACGCCGACGCTGATCTGGATGGAGATGGAGCGGCCCTCGTATTCGGCCGGGCTCTCCGCGACCGCGCGACGCACGCGCTCCATCGTGAGCTCGGCCGCGTCGAGGGTCGTCTCCGGCAGGAGCACCATGAACTCCTCGCCTCCGCAGCGCGCGACCGCGTCCACCTTACGGAGCTCGGCGCGGATCACCTCCACGAGGTGTCGCAGCGCTTCGTCGCCCGCGATGTGGCCGAACTCGTCGTTGATGCGCTTGAAGTAGTCGGCGTCGATCATTGCAATGGAGAGCGGCCTCGCATAGCGCGCGGCGCGCGCGCGCTCGTCCTCTGCAACTTCGAAGAAGCGCCGGCGCGTGAGCGCGCCCGTGAGCGAATCGGTGGTCGCGAGCAGCCTCAGCTTCTCCTCGATTCCCTTCTGCTCGCTGATGTCGTGCACGCCGAGGAGGATCACGTCCTCGCCGTCGAAGACGAGCGCTTGGGCGGCGACGTCGGCCCAGAAGGGGGCGCCATCGGCGCGGCGCAGGCGGGCCTCGAAGCGCTCTACCGAGCCGGTGCGGGAGACGAGGTCGAGGAGGCGCGCGCGCTCCGACAAATCACAGAAGAGATCGAGGGCGTCGCTCGTTTGAGTGTCGTCCATGCCCAACCCGAACAGGGCGCTCGCGCGTCGATTCGCGGCCAAGATCGACCCCTCCGTTCGCTTCGTCAGCACCATCGCGACGGGGGCGGCGGCGAAGAGCCGGCGCACGCTCGCCTCGCTGTCGCGGAGCCGCCGCGTGCGCTCCTCCACGCGGTCTTCGAGCTCTCGCCGCGAGAGATCGAGCTCGTAGGCCTGGATCCGCCGCTCCGCCGCTCCGAGCACCATCGCCACGAAGTCGGCGAAGGACTCCGCTGCCAGCTCCTCCCACGGCTGCCAGGCTCGCGGGGGCCCGACATGCTCGTGACACACGACGCCGATCAGCGTGCCCTGCAAGACGACGGGCGCGTCGAGCATCGACGTGATGCCGAGGGGCAGGAGGTACGTCTCCGCGAACTCTGCGGTGCGAGGGTCCTTCACCGCGTCGTGGGCGGCGATGCTTCGCTCCGTTCGGAGCGCCTCGAAGTAGGCGGGCTTCTCCTCGCGACGCAAGATCGCTCCCGACATGTGGCGATCCGTAAATCGCTCGTAGAGATCGAAGCACGCCAGCTCTTCGTCCCCGCTTTGAAAGCGCCAGAAGCTCGAGCGCTCCACGCGGAGGATCTGAGTGGCCACCTCGGTCAGGTGGCGCAGGGCCGTCTCCGCGTCGCCGCGCTCGGCCGCGTCGGAGCGCATGAGCGCGGCCATGACGCTCCGGAAACCACGGAGCATCTCGTCGGTGCTCGTAGGGCTCTCTCGAGAGCTCGGGTCGACGAGGGGCTCGGGCTCGGCCATCCGGAGCCGGCGAGCTTAGCAGGGTGGAGAAAAGGGCACCGTCGTTGTGCTCGATGAGGGAGGTGCTGCTCTTTCACCCCCCTGCCCCCTTCCCTGCGCGAGGGGGGAGCAGTGGAGAAGACAGCGGTAAAGAGGCTCCAGAAGCCGAAGGCTCCCCCCTCACGATAGGGGGGGTGAAATGGCGGCCAAGTGCCTTCGAAATGGCAGTCGGGCGCTTTTTCAGCAGCCTGTTAGCAGGGTGGAGAGGCGCGCACGCTGTCGAGTGGGCGATAGCGCGCGATTGAAGACGGCGGCCGTCGAACGGCCTTTTCTCGAAATGGGCGAGGTCAGGCGGCGCAAGCGATCGGGCTCGGGCGCGCGCTCTTTCGGCGGGTGGATTCGGCGGGCTTCTCGACGCACGAGACGCGCAGGCGCTTGACCGCGTCCGAGAGCAGCTGGGAGATCCGCGCCTCCGTCACCCCCAGGATGTTCCCAATCTGCCGGAGGGTGTGCTCATCACCATAGTAGAGCTCGAGGATCTTTCGCAGGCGAGGCGGCAACGCATTCATCGCCACCTTGAGCTGGTTCAGGGTCTCGGTGCGGCTCACCTGATCCTCGGGTCCGACGGAGCGCTGGTCGGCGAGCTCGAAGTCGTCGCTCGCGTCGATGCTCGTCGCCTCTCCCGTCTGGGCGAGCTTGAGGGCCGCCTCGTACGCCTTCATCGAGAGCTTCAGGCTCTGGGCGACCTCGACGTCGGTCGGCTTGCGGCCGAGCTTGTGGTGGAGGTCCCGCGTCGCCTTCGCGATGCGCCGCGCGCGCTGCCGCATCCGGCGCGAGAGGGGATCCGAGTTCCGCAGCTCGTCCAGCATCGCCCACCGAATGCGGGGCATCGCGATTCGCTCGAGGTCCGCGACGGAGGCGCTCGGATTGGCGGCATAGAGCTCGACGAGCGCGACGAAGCCCGCGCCCACCAGGTCGTCGATCGAGACCTGAGGCGGCAGCCGATGGGCGATCCCGCGCGCCACCCGGCGGATCATCGGCACGAGACGTACCGCGACCTCGCGCGGGATCCGACCCGGCGAGCCGTCCCAAGCCATCCGATTGGTCTGCTCGACGATCTCGCGAATGGTCTCGGCCGCGCTCTCCGAGACGCGGAAGGAGACGGCGATCGCGTGACGGCGGAGCCCCGCCTCGGTCGAGCGGACCACCTTCGCTCGAACCGTCGTGGGCGCATGGCCCGGCAGGAGCGTGACGGCGAGAGAGAGCTCGACGCCCGGCTCGAACGGGCTCGGCACCACGACGAGGGCGCCGACCTCCGAGATGTTCACCACCCGTCCCGCGATCCGGTCATCGTCGAACGCCACCGTCGCGGCCATATCGACGTCAGCACGGGGAAAGCTTCGCGGTTCGAGCATGACGGGGGTCCTTTCGAGAGATTCGGGGCGCGCGAGCGCGCGCGGAGGCGAGCTCGTCCCGAGACGATGGGCGAGCGCGGGGCGCTCGCGTGCGTGCGCCGGCTCTCTTCGGAGTTCCGGACCGGCGCTCGGCACCGGGTATTGCGACCTGCGTGCCAGGAAGCTCTGGGCCCCGAATCCCGCCGTTTCTCTTCGGCTCGAGGGGGAAATTCGCGCCTCAGAGCATCTTTCCTGTTTCAACCCGAGACGCGTGACCGTTCGGGGAATCTCAGGGCGAGACTTCGGGCGTTCGAAGACCGTCAACGGCGCGTCGACACGTCGCCTCAAGCGTCAATGATTTGAACGCCGGGCGCGCGCGGCCTTCGAGTCGCGCAAAAGCCGCGAGCTCGAGGCCTCATCCGCGGTTCAGAACGAGATGCGGACGCCGGCGCGGTCGGGGCCGACGTCGAAGGAGAGTCGGGACCGAACCGGATCGCCGGGGATGGCCCCCGCGATCACCAAGGAGATGCCGGCGATGGAGAAGGCGCCACCCGCGACGAGGCCCACGACCCCTCCGACCTGCTCGATCGTCCCCGTCGTGCACGCGTCGATCTGAGACTGGGTGGGGACGCTCGATCCATCGATGCCGTCGCACGCGCCGCCGCCCGCGTTGAAGAAATAGCCGCCCGCCCCGAGCCCGCCGGCCCCGAACAAGCTCAGCACGATGCCGAACCCGAACGCGCCCGGGCTGCTCATCCCCGCGGAGGGCTCCGGTGGCGAGAGCGGGCCGATCGCCTCTTGTGCACAGGCCTCCGAGGCCGAAAACGCGGTGGTGGCGACGGCGGCGACGATCGAGAGCACACGCATTCTCGGGCGAGCGAGCATGGAAGGAGACCTCCGGGCGGCCCCTACGCGAACGACGGATTGGGGAGGCGCCTTTGCGCCACACCGCCGGGAGGGGCTCCGTCTTCGAGAACGGCACTCGGTTCGGACCGCTAAAGCCGCTTTTGGTAAGCTCGGCGCCGCGTGGCAAAGCGAACCGAGACCAGAAGAGGCGGATCAGGGAAGTGGCTGTTCATCCTGCTCCTCATCGCCGCCATCATCGCGGCCGCCTATTTCCTCAATCGATGCGGAATGGGTGGCTTCGGCCTGGGCAAGGGCGAAGGACCAGGCACGGGAACGAGCGGCACCGCGTCGGCGACGCCGAGCTCCTCGGCCCCCCGCGCTCCGTCGTCCGCGTCGGCGGCGGCCGGCAACGAGCCCGTGCTCCTGCGTGTCGCGGGGACGAGCTGCAAGTACGGCAAGGCGGAGGAGGCGCTCGAGTGCGAGAAGGCGTGTGAGCGGGCCGAGGCCGATCTCAAGGGTCGCGAGAAACGTGAGGTCCGCTTCCATCCCTCCAAGGGCTCGCAGGAGGTCGTCGAGAAGCTGAAGAAGTGCCTCTCCGATCGGGGCCTCGTCACGCTCGAGGTCGACGACTGACGATGATCGTCGACGCCCTCCTCCAGCCCTTCAGCATCGCGATCCTCCTCGTCGTCGCGTTCATGGTGGTCGCCTCCGCGCGTTGGCTCGCGCGCGGCTCCCGGGACGACTCCGAGCTCGCGGGAGGCCTCAAAGTCCTGAGAAGGGTGGGCGGCGCCCTGGGCCCCGAGCACCCCATTCGCAAGCGGCTCGAGTCCGGCCCGGTGACGGAGCTCTCGCTCGAGGAGCTCTCTCAACTGCTCGTGGGAAAAGAGGGCGACGCCGCCGCCAACGGGCTGCTCGCCCTCGAGCACCGCTTGAACTGGATGGAGCGCTTCGCCCAGCTCAGCACCTACCTCGGCATCCTCGGCACCGTCCTCGGCCTCGTGATGTCCGATCCGGCCAACCTCATCCTCTTCCGAAAGAAGCTGACGCTCGGGCTCGGGTCGACGCTCTATGGGCTCGTCGGCGCGCTCCTCATTTCGGTGATCACCGGCAGCGCCGAGCAGCTCCTCGTCCGCGCGCGGCAGCGGATGCGAATGGCGCTCATCGCATCGTTCGAGCGCGTACCCGACGAACCTCCGAAGGACCCGCGCGCAGGCTGATCATGCGGAAGAAGCCGCTCGACATGATCCCGTTCGTGGACATCATGATCGCGGTCCTCTTCATCTTCGCCACCATCGAAGAGGGGGAGAAGATCGACGTCACCCAGCTCGAGGCCGCAAAGAGCGCGAAGGCGGATCTCGAGGCCCAGCTGGCCCAGGCGAACGCGCGCGCGACGGCCCTCGCGCTCCAGCGCGACGAGCTCCAGCACGCCACCGAGCTCGCCAAAGAGCCCATCCGTAAGGGGGTGGAGCAGCGGCGGGAGCGAGAGGTCGTCGGCGCCTTGCTCGGGGAGGCGCAGGTCATCGAGGTGGAGATCGAAGGGATCCCCTCCGCCGAGGACACCGTGAATGGATGCTGCTACCGACGTTTCGCCATCGACGCACCCTGGAAGACGTGCGGCGTCGTGCCTACGGGCGCCGAGGATCGGACGCGCTGGTTGGACGACGGCGCGGGCGGTCTGCTGAACGAGCTCAACGCCACCGGCGCGACGCCCACGATGGTCCTGGTTCGCCAAGAGAAGGACGCCGCCTACAACATCAGCGACAAGCTCGGCGAGTCGATCCGCACCCGGACACCGATCAAGAAGACCTACGCGATCACGGTGGACACACCGGTCGCCCATTGCACGACCGGGAAGTGACGCGAGCTCAAGCGCGCACTTCGCGGAGGAGCTTCTCGATCTCGGCCCAAGTCTGGGCGTGCGTGTCCCGGATCTCGGGCGGCTGCGTATCGAGGGTGCAGAGCCAATACGTCGCCTCTTCCGGATCCTTGAAGACGCGCTGTTTGGCCCGGCTCCGGGCGACCAAGTTGATGCCGGTGATGACGGACCGGACCATGCTCGCTCGGAACCCGTCCGCTTCGACGACGATCGCCTGACCGCGATTGTAGTGTTCGAACTTGCTCGTGAGCTCGGCGCCGACGCGCCGGGTCTCGCTGGAGAGATCGACGTTGATATCTCCGCGCATGATCACGATGGAGCACATCTGGCCCCACTCTTTCACGAGCTTCGCGCACGCGTCGGAAATGGTCGAGAGGTGCTCGCTCGTCCATCCATCCCAATGGATGTTCAAGAGCAGCGAGCGATAGTGGAATATCTGCTGGTCGGGCGAGTGCTTGATTACGGCGAACATGGTCAGCGTCCGCCCCCCCCTCGTGACGAGGCCGTACCATCCTCTCTGGCGAAGCGCAGGAACAAGCCGCGGGGAGGATGGGTGAGCGGCAGGTAGATCGGCTGCGGCACCGGCGCTCCGTCTTCCCGGATCAATCGGAGGCCGCGCTCGCTCATCATGCGGCCGAGGAGGAGGTTGAAGAGCGTGCCCTCGGCGATAGCGATATGGTAGCCGAGGCAGAAGTGGGGGCCCCCCCCGAACATCGCCGTCTCGAGGGTGCCCGGCTTGGGCCGCTCCCGCCACCGGTCCGGATCGAAGACGTAAGGGTGCTCGAAGCGACGCCCGTCTCGAAGGAGGTGCACGAGCGGGACATTGAGCAGCGTCGCCGCGGGAATGGTGCCCCCTTGGACCGGCATCGGCTCCGCGACCGTTCGCAGGATGGAATGCACCGCCGGGTAGAGCCGCAGCGCCTCTCGGAGCAGGGCCTCCCCGAACGTGACCCGATCCGAGCGCATCGACAGCTCCGCGAGGTCACCGTCGCCGCTCGCCTCCGCCGCGAGCCGGTCCTGCATCGACCGGGAGCCGGCGAGGTGGAGCGTGCTCCACGCCACCGCCGACGCCGTGGTCTCGTGCCCGGCGAAGACAAGGATTCGCAGGTTGTCGAGGACGCGCTGGCGATCGAGGAGCTGCCCGTCCTCGTCGCGGCCGTTCGCGACCGCGCCGACGAGGGTGCTCGTCTCGCCCGTCTCGCGGAGCCGATCGACGATCTTCCCCAGCCGCTCGTCGATCCAGGCGCGCGAGCGGCTCGCGTACCAATAGATGGGGCCGCGCACCTTGCTCTTGTTGGGCAAACCGAGGAGCAGGAAGCGCGTGTAATGGACCCGCCACTGGGGCAGCTCGGATACGGGGGCGCCGATGACGCGAAAGATGATCTCGATGCCGACCTCGCGCGTCTTCGCGACGATGTCGAATGGCTGAAACACACCCCCGACCGGGCTCGCCCACCGATCCATGTGCGTGCGGATCGTGTCCTCGATGATCCCCATCACGTCGGACGCGCGGACCCGCTGTGGCATGAACGGGGGCGACAAGACGTGGCGGACCCGGCGATGCTCCTCGCCGTCGAAGGCCAGCAGCGTGTTGCCGAGGAGGGCCCCGAAGCCGTCGGTGTAGAAGGAGTTGTTCACCCCCGAGCTCTTGAGCAGCCCGAGCGCGCTCGGATCCGTGCACATGAGCTGCCTCGCGCCTGGCCCGCCGTGCACCCAGAAGAGCGGGCCGCACACGCGCGCCCCGCGCCGGCAGAGCTCCGGGAAGCCCCTGTACATCTCGGGCATGTGGCCGACGAACGGCAACGCTCCGCCGAGCGTCGGGAATCCCCCGTCGACCGCCGCTCGATCCCGCCCCGCCCCGCCGACCATTCCGCGCTCGTGCTCCCCTTGGACGCCTCGAGCGGAGCATAGATCGAAAAGGCCCTCGCGCGAGAGCCCAACGAAGCGGAGCTTCGGCATTCCCGGGCGGCACCGCCCGCGGAACGGCTTACGCAACGGTGCGATCGACGCTATCGCTGCGCGCGCGCCTCCGTTTACCATCCGCCGCGGGGAGATCGAAATGCCGAATACTCTGACGCACAAGACGGTGATCGTCGGCGGAGGCGCGGCGGGCGTCTTCATGGCCTATCGCCTGCGCGAGATGTACGGATCGAAGTACGACGTCATGCTGCTCGAGGCGAGCGATCGCATCGGCGGGAACACCTACAGCACGACCCTGCAATACGGCGGCAAGCCGTACAATATCGATTGCGGCGCCCAGTTCTTCTACAAGAACCCTCAGGCGAGCTACACCGCGCTCCTCGATCAGCTCGGGATCCTCGACGATCCGAAGCAGGTGATCTCCGCCCCCGCCGGCTTCACGATCTGGGACAAACAGGCTCACGCCCGCCGGCTGTGGCTGCCTTCTCGGGTCGAAGGCTTCATCCACTATCACGCGGACGACTGGGACCGCCTCGCCCAGTTCGGCCTGTTCCTCGCCTATGCCGCCTTCTTGGACCGCGACTCGGGGAACTGGATCAAGAGCGTCGAAGATTGGCTCGCCTCTCTCCCTCTCATTACGGACGATTTCAAAGAGCACGTCATCAAGCCGTTCCTCTACCAGTTCGTCTCCCTCCCTCTCTCCCGCATCGGGGAGGCGTCGGCGCGCTACGCGATTACCTATTTCGTCCGCAACGTGTTCGGCGAGCCGAACGTGCCCGACGGTGACGTGGACCCGCCCCAGCTCTCGTCCACGCCCACCTTCAAGACCTACCAGAGCCTCATCGGGCTCGACGGCATCCTCCGCAAGGTCCTCCAGAAGGCGAACGTGACGACGCGGCTGAGCTGTCCGGTCACGAGCGTGAAGCGCTCCGGCAACGTGAAGCTCGTCCAGACCGCGATCGGCCCGATCGAGGCGGATCACGTCATCTTCGCCTGCGATCCCCACGCCGCCGCGAAGATCCTCAAGGCCGGCGGCACCGCCGACCCGGCCCTGATCGACACCCTCGAGAAGATGGAATACGCCGGCCTCCCGATCAGCATGCAGAAAGACGGGGCGTGCTGGATGCCCGAGGACAACGACTACTGGGAGCCCGTCAATACCTTGGTCGACGGCAACAAGATCACCTTCACTGCCTGGTTCGGGAAGCTCCGGCCACGGTATGGAAACAATCAGCTCCTGCCCGTGTTCAAGTCGTGGGCCGCGCCCGATATCCAAGGCGCTACGTGCCCTCATCAGTTCCTCGCCCACCGCCACTACATCCTCTATCCGACGAGCAAGTTCGTCGCGCTCCGACAGGTGCTGCGGACTTGGCAGGGCAAACACTCCATTTGGTTCACCGGCGGGTGGTCGACGTGGTTCGACAGCCAAGAGGCGGCCCTCGACTCGGCGACGGCGGTCGCGGAGGCCCTCCCCGGGCAGCCGGACACCCACACCGGGCGCTTCCGAATGGTGCCCGTCGACAGCGCATCGGTCGAGCGGAACGTCCGCCGATGGCTCGAGCGCGTCGGTCGAGCGGCCCCAGAGGAGAAGCGCGGGCCCATCGTGCGGGCCTTGGACGACGTCGCCGACCACGGCTGACGGGGACAGATTGCGCAAACCGGTGGCTATGGCTTTTACATCGAGTGCACGTCCGCGTTGCCGCGCGCGATGAACGCGCGGGCCGGTCATCGCGTGCAGGGCTGGTTGCCCACGCTTCCCGCCGGGGACTGGGCAAGGCGCGACCAGGGCTGAGCTTCGGACGGTCTACGAAATCGTCGAGCGGCGCGAGGATGGGCAATCGGTGTCCCGGGGGGGTTGGCTACAGTCGAGCTGATGGCCCTAGCTCGGTGTAGATTGTCTGTGAATTCAATACGATACCCATCGGCCCGCCGCTTGCTGAGCGAAGGGCATGCTCGTCGAGACGCTCCTCCGCCGCGCGGCGCTCCTCCTGTCGGTCGGTACCCTCGCCCTATCGGCGTGCGCCCCCGTCACCCCCGACGACGACCCGAGTGAAGACGCCGACGAGGACGACTCGGCCCTCAGCTCGGTGGTGCAGGCGGGGACCTCGCTGCGCGTCACCGCCAGCGCGTTGAACCTTCGAAAGAACGCGAACACGAGCTCTCAGGTGCTCGACGTGATCGACAACGGCACCGTGATCGTCTGCACGCAGACGAGCGGCGGCAATGGTTGGGTTCGAGTCCAGTTTGGCGCGAAGCAGGGTTGGGTGTCGCGGCAGTATGTCGAGGTCGTCGAGGACGACGGCGGCGGGACGTTCGAGACGTGCGACCCCGCCCGCGCCGCGGGAGCGGTGAACACCTACGAGAAGGCCCTCCACGACTCGATCGCCTGGGCGGAGGGGACGCGCGGCTACTCCAAAGACGGATACAACGTCCTCTTCTCGTTCAAGCTCACGAGCAGCTGCGACCACCACCCCAATCAGTGCATCCCGTTCGGCAGCTCTTGTTCGACGGCCGCTGGCCGTTATCAGTTCCTGACCAACACCTGGAGCTCGGTGAAGAGCGCGAATGGTCTGCCCAGCTTCGAGCCTGAGAATCAGGAGATCGGCGCCCAATATCTGGTCAAGAGCGTCCGGAACGTGAACGTGCCGAGCTCGCGTCCGATGACCGCGTCCGAGTTCTCCAACGCCATGTCGAAGCTCTCCTACGAGTGGGCGTCCTTGCCCCCCGGGCGCTATGGTCAGCCCAACAAGACGGCGTCCCAGATGCGGACCATGTATTGTAGCTTGGCTGGATGCTGAGACCGTCTCCCGAGAGAGCGGTCTATCGCTACGCCGCGATCCTCGCGGCCGTCCTCGCGGTCGCCCTCTCTGCGTACTTCGTGCTCGGCGACGGCCCGAAGGCGAGCCCATCCGCGGGGTCGCAGAGCGCGAAGCCCAGCGCGAAGCGGGGCGCGCGCGCGACGGATCCCGACAGCGTCGCCGAGCGTCCGGCGCGCCCTCGCCCCCGAGGGCCCGAGAGCGCGCCGTCCCCGCGGCCTCCTCCCGCCGAGGGGGAGCGGGACCGGGACCCGTCGGAGGATGGAAGCCCCGCCGTCCTTGCGGTGCTCGCGGCTCGAGACGACGAGACGCCGGCGGGGACCCAAGCGCTGATCGCGAGCCTCGCGAGCCCAGACTCCGTCGTCGTCTCGGAGGCCGCTCGTGCGCTGGTCGCGCGGCGCGCCACGGAGGCGATCGGTCCGCTCGCGGGGATCGATCTCGAAAAGGCGGCAGGGAGCGGATTGAGCATCATCGACGCGCTCGGCAGGCTCGCCGGTGTCGCGGAAGAGCCGGATCGGTCCCTCGCCGTCGACCGGCTCATCGCGATGCTCGCCGAGGAGAAGGGGCGCGGCGCCCGAGAGAGCCCAGGCAACCTCATCCAGATCTACGAGGCGTTGGGCCAGACGCGGGACCCGCGCGCGGCCGCCCCGCTGGAGGCGGAGCTTCTCGATGCGACCGTTCCGCGCGCCCCCAAGGTCGTCATCGTGGCGTCTCTCGTCACGCTCGCGCAGCCCTCGAGCCACGCGGCTCTCGAGACTCAGCGCGGGGTCGAGCGAGCCGCCCACGAGAGCGACGCATTCGAGGAAGAGATTCGAGTCGAGCTCGTGGACGCCATCGAGGCGGCGCTCAAGGTCATCTGACCGCGCCCGAGCTTCAATCCGCGCGCGGCGCGGTGAGCGATCGCACCGGGCTCCAGGAGCACGATAGCGCGCTCGGGGCTTGGGCGGCGTCGACGACGGCTTGGGCGCGCCGGGCCACGAGGTCCGCTCGCAGCGCGGAGGGATCATCCGAACGAACGGACTCGACACAGGCTCCTTCCGTCGAGAGGCGCAACTTCATTTCGATTCGAGGGCATGTCTCGGGACGCGCTCCCGGCCAGTCGGCGGTGAGCTCCGATACCTCGAGGGACACGGGGGCGTGCCGCCGGCTCTGACAGGCCGGGAGCGCGAGCACGGTGTCTCGCGACCATGGCGCGGCCTCCCAGCCCGAGAGGCTCGTCGTGTCCGCCGCGTCGGGAGCGATTCTCCTCATCGCCGTCCTGGTCGGCCCAGGCACGACGACGACGACCGCGCCTCCCGGCTCCACGCCGATGCTCACGGGGCCGAACGCGAGCGTACCCACGACGCGAGGATGGCGGCCCGCCGGCCATGACCAAACCTCGGGCCCCGCGACCCAGGCCGCCGAGCCGTCGTTCGCGATCGACGACGCGCGGAGATCTCCCGTCGTGCCGACATAGGCAGACCATTCGAGCGCGCCTCCCGATGCGCGGGCGACGAAGGCGCGGCGCGCTCCTTTGAAGAGGAACAGCGCGCGGTCTCGCTCCGCGGCGACCTCCAGATCGAGCATCGTTTCGAGGTCGGGGGGCAGCGCTCCCTCCGCGTGGCGGGTCTTCGCCGGTACCTCGAGCCTGTCTCTCCAAGAGACCGCCATTCGGCGACGGCCGCCCGCCCCTTTCATGACCTCCGCCGTGGGTCGGTCGAGCGCCGTCTGCTCGTCGAGGACGGCACCGCCCGTCGAAGCTTCGGGCTCGTCGCGACGGACCGTCGTGCAGCGGAGGGGCTTGAGCACCGGTCTCTTCGCGAACGCGACGGGAGGAAAGACCGGAACGGGGAGATCGATGGGCGCCTGGGGCCCCCACCCCAATCGGAAGTAGTCTCCGGTCACGAGCCCGAGCTCGCTCACGCGGAGAGCGGAGGGGTAGTCCGCTCCGGGGGATGGGAAGGCGTGCCAAGTGCTCCCCCCGTCCAGCGAGAGCTGGAGCGCGTTCTCGCCATAGAGGGCGGCCCGACCGTGGAAGGCGCCCACCCGCCCCGGACCGAGCGGGCGAATGGATGGTCGCGCTCCCGCCAACGTGCGAACCGCGACCCAGCCGTCGACCGTTTCGACCAATCTCGAGGGAGGCTCGCCGCTCGCCTCGTCTTCGGCGAGGACGACCGTCCTCTCCTCGCCGGGCCTTTGTATGGGCTGGGAGAAGACGAGCCTCCCCGAAGCGGTCACGGTCGGCTCTGGACCAGCGTCGACGAAGCCCTCGAGCACGGGCGGGGTCGCGCCGACGGGCCGCGCCATCCGGTACACGATTCGGTCTCGATAGCGTCGTCCTCCAATGCGCTTTCCCGCGCTTCTTTCCGGCTCTTCGTCTCCATTGAAGAAGAGCACCTCGCCTTCCCGAGCGACGGCTCGCCACACCGGCAGCCGGCCCCTCGAGTCCCAAGGAAACGAGACCTCCGCGAAGGACAGCGGGGCCCCCGACACGGTGTCGACGACCATAAAGAGCCCGGGGCCGAGCACGCCGGCGCGGCCGGGGCCGGCCGACACGCCTCCCATCGCCACCGCCTCGAGCGGCGCGGTCTTGGTCCGCCGCAACCATTGAATGAGCGGTTCTTCCTTGAGCGGGGTGAAGCGCGCGAAATGGTCGGTGTCCAAATCGACGGCTTCGTCGCCGACGACCAGTCGCCCGTCGTTCGTCGAATGGAGGCCGGGGCTGGTCCACCACGGCGCCTCGATCGACGGCCGCAGGAGATGCCACGAGACGCCGCCGTCCGTCGTCGCGGCGAGCCCGATGGACGGCATCCAGAGAACGCCCCGCCTCATGTCGATGAACTCACCCCACTGCGCCTCCGGCGCTGGTCCGAACGTGGCGGCATGTCCGTCGAGATCGATCCACCGAAAGCCCTCTCTCTCCCGGATCCCGACCAAGCCGGGACCCGTCCCCATGTCTTCGATGAAGCCGGCTGCGATGAGCGCGCCCGCTCCCAGGGGATCGTCGAAGCGATAGAGCCCTCGCGACCCGCGGCCGACGACGACGTTTCCATGGGCGGTGGGCACGAGTCGGAGCTCGACGAGCGGCTCCGGATTGGGGGCAGTGGCGGTGCGGACGTGCCCGTCGGCGTCGACGAGGGCGCGGTCGCCGAGCATCAGCACGAGCCGCCCGGTCGGCAGGAGCACGCCCTCGTTGGAATGCCCTCGCCGATACCAGCGAGCGGGATCGGTAGCGGCCGAGGACGCCCGCTCCGCACCGCCGGACGGCGGCTCCGGAGCGCGCGCGGCGCAGGCCGTCCAGAGCGCCGCGACCGCCATGGGGAGGACGGAGGCGGCGAGCCGGCGGCGCGCACGGGCGAACATGGCCCTTGGACCCGCGCGCACCGCAGACCGTGGGTCCAAAGGGCGGGGCGGGGGCGGTCGAAATGTGAGCGCCATGTGAGCGGCGGGCAGGTGGTCCGCGCCAGGATCCTGAACAAGTCGGCGTCATGCCTCTCGGCACCGGAGTGGCTGCCAATTCACCCCCCCGGCCCCCCTCGCTGTGCGAGGGGGGAGATCCGTCGGAGGGGGGCGGAGACGTCATCCAGACGACGGACGAGGGGTATCGAATCGATCCGAGCTGTGCAGTTCGGATTCGCGACGAGTGAGCGCGTCCTTCACCCCGCGCCGGACCCAGACATATCCGGCCGCCCCCAAGGCCAGCCCGGCGATCGAAGCGAAGAGCAGCGCCGTCGACCACGCTGCCCACGCGCCGGTCCAGAGCCGCGCCGCCGCCGCCGCGATCACCCCGAGCGCGCCCCCCTTCGCGATGCGGCCGAAGCGCTCGAGCTCGCGGTGAAGGAGGGGGGTGAGCGTCGCGGCGCTGCGCTCGATCAGCTCTTCGAAGCGCCAGTAGGTGTAGATGACGGGGATGATCTCGAGGGTGAGGAACATGCTCGTGGCGAGGCCGCCCACCATCGGCGCCGCGATTCGCTTCATCACGTCCGCGCCGGAGCCATCCGACCACAAGATCGGCACCAGCCCGCAGAGCATCGTCCCCACCGTCATGAGCTTCGGCCGCACCCGCTGGATCGTCCCCTCCGCGTGGGCCTCGATGATGTCCTCCAACGAGCGAATGCGACCCTCGGCCCGCCGGCGCTCGTACGCCTGGTCGATGTAGACGATCATCACCACCCCCGTTTGAGCGGCGAGCCCGACGAGGGCGATGACCCCGACCCAGACCGCGGTGGAGAGGTGGAAGCCGAGCAGGTAGAGAGCCCAGACGCTGCCGACGAGGGCGAATGGCACGGAGAGCAGGACGATGAGCACCTCCGTGAAATTCCGGAACTGCAAATAGAGGAGGACCACGACCGCGAGCAGGGCGAGGGGGATCAGGATCTTCATCCGCTCCTCCGTCTGCTTCAGCAGCTCGTACTGCCCTGTCCAGCGCAGGCGGCCTCCCTCCGGCAGTCGCACTTCTCCGCGTTCGATGGCCCCGTCCACCGCGGCGCGCGCCGCCTCCACGAACGTGCCGAGGTCTCGGTCGTCGGTCACGTCTACGTACACGTACCCGGTGAGCAGCCCGGACTCGTCTCGGACCATCGCCGGCCCCGCGCGCACCATCACGTCCGCGACGTCGCCGAGGCGCACCTGAGGGGTCTCGCCGCCTCCGCTCGACGCGGCAGCCACGTAGGCTTCCGAGAGCGCTTCCGGGCTCGAACGGAAATCCTCTGCGTAGCGCATCGACACCGTGAATCGGTAGCGACCATCCACCGTGGTCGTCACCGGGGCCGCACCGAGCGCCGTCTCGATGAAGGCGTTCACGTCTTCGATGCTCATCCCGTGCCTCGCGAGATCCTCGCGGCGGGGGACTACGTCTACGTACGTGCCCCCTTCGAGGCGCTCGAAGATCGCGCTCCGGGTTCCGGGTACGCCGCGCAGGATCCGCTCGACCGCGACGCCCGCGCGCTCGATCTCCGCAGCGTCCCGGCCATAAATCTTCACCCCGACGGGGGTGCGGATCCCGGTCGTAAGCATGTCGATTCGATTCTTGATCGGCTGGGTGAAGGCGTTCGTGAACCCCGCGAATTGGAGCTTGTCATTCATCTCGGCGACGAGCTCCTCGCGGGTCATCGGCCGCTTCTCCGGCCACACACGCGAGAGGGCCGGGCGCAGGAAGGCGGGGGCCCAGCTGGAGTACCACCGCTTCGCCTCCCGGGTGCGCCATTGGGCTTTGGGCTTCAGCTTCACGACCGTCTCCACCATCGAGAGCGGCGCCGGGTCCGTCGGGGAGTCGGCGCGCCCCACCTTCCCGAGCACGCTCTCGACCTCCGGGAGCTCCATCAGAGCGGCGTCTTGGAGCTGAAGCTGCTTGCGCGCCTCTTCGATCGAGATGCCGGGGAACGAGGTCGGCATATAGAGGACGTCGCCCTCATCGAGGGATGGCATGAACTCCGAGCCCAGGCGGGGGGCGAGGGGCACCGCGGAGAGCACCGCGAACAGGCCAATCAGGACGGTGGTCTTTGGGTTCTTGAGCGCGACGTGGACGAACGGCTCATAGAACCTCCGGATGAGGCGCGAGATTGGGTGGTTCGCCTCGCTCCGAATCTTGCCTCGAAGCAGCACGTCGCGCAGGGCGGGGGCGACCGTGATCGAGAGCAGCGCCGCCGACAGCATCACGCACGTCTTCGTGAAGGCGAGGGGACGGAACAGCCGACCCGCTTGTCCGGTGAGGCCGAACACGGGCAGGAACGACACGGCCACGATGAGGAGGGAGAAGAAGATGGCGGGGGTCACCTCGCTCGCGGCCTGGGCAAGCAGCTTGCGCCGAGACTCGGGGTCGAGGTCGGCCGGCGCGTGCTCGAGCTTCTTGTGGGCGGCTTCGACCATGACGATCTCGGCGTCGACGGTCGCCCCGATGGCGATGGCGATCCCACCCAGCGACATGATGGTCGCGGGCACGCCGAACACGACCATCGGAATGAACGCAGTGGCGACCGCGAGGGGCAAGGAGACGATGGGCAGCAGCGCCGAGCGAATGTGTAGGAGAAACAGCACAATCACGAGGGCGACGACGATCATCTCCTCCAGCAGGGTGTGTTGGAGGGTTTGGACGGCCCGCTCGATGAGGCCGGCGCGGCTATACACGGGCCGGATCTCGACCCCGTCCGGGAGCGACCTCTTGATGTCGTCCATGCGCGTCTCGACGCGGCGGATCACGTCGAGCGCGTTCTCGCCGTACCGCACGACGACAATGCCGGACACGGTGTCGCCTACGCCGTCGTAGTCGGCGGCGCCTCGGCGGAGGTCTCCGCCCATTCGCACGCTACCGACGTCTTTGACGAGGACGGGAGCGCCCTGTGGGCTCGTCTTCACGACGATGGCTTCGATATCGCGCTCGCTCGTCGCGTAGCCGCGCCCGCGGACGAAGTACTCACGCTGGGACATCTCGATGAGCCGCCCCCCCGATTCACCGTTGCCGCGCCGGAGGGCGTCCGCCACCTCGTTGATGGTGATCCCGCGCGCGCGGAGCTCGGTGGGGTTCACCGTCACCTGATATTGAGGCTCGAACCCGCCTACCGGCGCGACCTCGGCGACCCCGGCGACGCTCGCGAGGGAATAGCGGATGGAATAGTCATGAAGCGCGCGGAGCTCGCCGAGGTCGTGTTTCCCGGAGGTGTCGACGACCACGTATTGATAGACCCAACCGACGCCACTCGCGTCGGGCCCGACGCGCGGCTCCGCGTCGGGGGGGAGGCGACCGCGCGCCGAGCTCAGGTACTCGAGCACGCGCGAGCGACCCCAATACACATCCGTTCCTTCGCTGAAGACCACGTACACGAAGCTCATCCCGAACATGCTTTGCCCGCGCACCTCCTCGACGCCGGGAGCGGCGAGGAGCGCGGTCACGAGAGGGTAGGTCACTTGATCTTCGACCAGCGTCGGTGACCGGCCCGGCCACTCCGTGAAGACGATGACTTGCGGCTCGGAGAGATCGGGGATGGCGTCGAGCTTCGCGCTCTTCATCGAGACGACCCCGGCGATCGCCAGCGCCACTCCGAACAGGAGGACGATGCCTCGATACTTCGCGCAGAGCTCGATGATGCGCGCAATCACGGCGCCCCCTTCTCCCGCTTCGCGGGGGCGAGGGCCGATTGGAGTCGGCTCTCCGAATCTAGGATGAATCCTCCCCGAACGACGACAATCTCCCCTTCCGAGAGGCCGGTCCGGATGGCTCGCTCCTCGCCATAGAGCCCGCCCAGCTCGACCACGCGGGGCTCGAAGACGCCCGGCTCGTGCTCGACGAAGACATACCGCGACTTTCCCGTATCGATGACGGCGTCGCGGGGGACGAGCAGCTCGTCCCTGGCGACGCCGGCGAGCGCGACCTCACCCACCTGGCCCGGCCGAAGCACGCCGTCGGGATTGTCGAGCAGGAAGCGCAACGTCACCGTGCGCGTGCTCGCGGCGGCGGTCGGCTCGACGATGTCGAACGTGACCGGGTAGCTCGCCCTAGCGCTCGTAAACGCGCTCTTGTCTGCGCGCTTCAATGCGTCGAGGTCGAGCGCCGATGTTGCCACGCTCGCGCGCACCCAGAGCTTCGAGAGGTCGCTCACCGTGAAGAGCGCCATCTCCGGGGCCGCGTATCCACCGCTCACCGCCGTCCGGGCCGTCACGACTCCGTCGCGCGGGGCGACGAGCGTGATCGCTCCCGCGTGATTGTCTCCTCCCGCCATCTTGTCTGCTTGTTTGGACGAGACCCCGAGGAGCGCGAGCTTCCGCTTCGTCGCCACCTCGACGTCACCGGTCGTGAGGCCGTGCGCCCCGAGCTCGGGCGCTTCTTTCCAGCCGCGCACCGTGCGGAGCTCCTCCAGGGCGCGCGCGACCTCGGGGACCGTCAGCCACACGAGGGCTTGCCCGGCCTTCACGCGGTCGCCCACCTCGACCTTCGCGACACCTTCGACGAAGCCAGGGACGCGCGTGCGAACATCGCTCCGCGCGCTGTCCGGAACGTCCACGACGGCGGGGAGGCGTGAGCTAATCGACACGCTCCTTCGCACCGCCGCCTTCGTCGCGACGCCTGCCAGCTGTCTGCGCTCCGTCGTCAAGGTCACGGTCGCGAGCCCCTCGGGGCCTTTGTCGCCGGCGATGTCGGCCGCGGGCGCCATCCCCGAAGGCGCTCCCCCAGGGCCGCGCTCGGCGATCGGCAGGAGCGTCATCCCGCAGATTGGACAGTTGCCCGGATGGGGCGACCGAACCTGCGGATGCATCGGGCAGTAGAACCGGTCGACCTCGGCCTCGCTCGACGCGCTCGGCGCGAGCGCCCCGGTCGCCGCCCGCTCGTGGAGCACCAGGGTCCACCAGGTGCCGGCCGCGACCGCGGCTACCACCAAGAGCATCATCCATCGGACCACCGCCATCGCGCGGAGGCCTCGCACCGCGGTCGTCATTGGGCACCCCCTTTTGGCGCTTCGATGGGCACTTGCCCTCCGACGCTCGCGACGAGGTCCACCCACGCGTGGGCGAGCGCGCCCTTCGTCCTCGCCTCGTCCAGGTGGGCATCCAGGAGCATGTGTCCCGCGTCGAGCCACGCCTTCAAATCGAAGGCGCCAGTGGAGACCGTTCCATGGAGGGCCTGCACCGCGCGCTCATTGGCCGGCAGCACTCGCTCCCGAATGTCTTTCAGCGACCGCTCCGCGGTTCGAATGCGCGAGAGCGCCCTCGAAAGCTCCACCCGAACCACGACCTTCGTCTCGTCCTCGTCGCTCCGGGCCGCCCGTTCGCTCATCGAAGCGGCGCGAACGCGAGCGCCTCCGCCACCCCAGATCCACGGGAGGGTCGTCGTCAGCGCCACACCCACGCCGGGCCGGGCGCCGGGCGTCTGCATGTACGTTCCCTCCACTCCGACCACCGGCTCCGTGTCGTCTGCTTCGCTCGCCTCTCTGCGCGCGCGCGCGGCCTGGGTGCGCTCTGCGGAGGCGAGCACCATCCCTCGCCGCGCCACCGCCGTCTCTGCGAGCTTCTTCGGATCGAGCCCGCTGCTCGGCGGCGGCTCGACCCAGGGCGGAGGATCCGCGGGTACCTCCGCCGCGTCGCCGATCAGGGCGACGAGCTCGGCCCGCTGCGCCTCCCGATTGGACAGCGCCTCGTGCTCGAGCCGCTCGAAGCTCGCGAGCTCAGCGTCGGCGCGGGCCACGTTGTCGAGCGTCCCCCCGCCTCGGAGCTGCGCGACGGCGGCGTCCCGGCCCTCTTCGAGCAGCGCTCGATGGCGACCGAGCACGTCCTCCACCCACGCCGCCAGCGACCACTCCACGCAGGTGTTGGCGATCTGCGCCCACGCCCCGAGCTCGGCCTCGGAGGCCTCTCCCGCCATGCTCGCCGCCTCGCGCGCCATCGCGCGGGCGCGAGCGTCGCGCGCCCCGAGCGGCGTGAACGACTGCCCGAGACGGACCATGTACATGCCCTCTCGATCCGCGCGGTCGGGAGCCCCGATTGGAAAATCCCAGACCTCGAATCCGAGCTCGGCCGGCGGGAGCGCCGCCTCCGCCTCCGAAGAGGCGAGCGTCGAACGGGCGCGCTCTCGAATCGCGCGCGGTCCTGGTCTCTTCGTCGCCCCCGCCGCGGCGAGGCTCGCGCATCCTTGCGCTAGAGTGGTATTCGAGGCCCGGCCGGGCCTCTCGACGTCGATCGCTGGTCTCGCGGCGATCGTCCGATCCGCGGCTGACCGCGCTCGCTCCGTGGGCGCGGAAGCGCAGCCCGCGCTCGCCAAGACGAGGGCGAGCGCACAAGATCGACAAAGCATTTCGGTCCGCCCTTAGGCGGAAACAACAACGAACGGCGCTCCGGGCAGACCCAGGCACCGATCTCGTCAGCGACGACGGACCATCAAATGAGGAAGGCGCGATTCACGAGGTAGAGCGGCGGATGCGGGCCGGCCCGGGCGTCGACGAGGCGCTTCGGGTAGATGCGCCGCTCCCTCGACCACGTGGCGCCGGCGTCCTCGACCACGCGCGGCGCCATGAGCTCGTCTGGCAGGATGGCCGCGAAATCGTCCAGCGTCGGGGGATCGGTGTGCGCCGTCGAGCCGGGCAGCGTGTCGATCGAGCGGGTCTCGCAACATTGGCGAGCGACCTTGGGGGAGCTCTTGTCGTCATCATCGGCGCGGTGCTGACAGCAGCACTCGGACATGACCGCCTGCATCGGAATGCAGAACGCGTAGACCCTTCCCCCAAAGAGGACCGCGAGCGCGACGGCGACGAGGGCGATCCACGCCGCCGCACGTTGGAGCAACCGGTCCATGCTCCTCATGTAACGCTACGCGACCCGTCGAGCAATGGTCGGTCGCGATTTGCGTCCACATGTCTGGATATGTTGTCGTCCATCGTGCTCCTGATGGCGCGGACGGGCGATTGAGCGGCGGGCCTGGACAACGCTCCTTGCGCAGCGGCGCAATCACTGCGCCCGCCAATGAGGGTCAAGCCGCGATGGCGCGATGGGATGCTCGGCACGTGTGCTGCACGGCCATTGGCCATGCGCCCGTGCAAACTCGTCAACTCGTCAATCGCCCCCCTGGTGCTCGTCGCCAGCCTCGGTACGGGGTGCTCCTCGACACCAGGTGCCCAGCCTCACGACATGAGCGTCGCTCAACACGAAGCCGCCGCTGCGGAGCAGGACAGACAAGCCTCCGCTCATGCAGATCAGTTCTCCCCCGCGGCGCGGGAGCGCACGGAGCGCTGCACGGAAGGCGGTGGCGGGCCGGTCCGCGCCGGAATGGGCGCCTGCTGGACCTCCTCGAAGAACCCGACCGCTCAACACTCCGAAGAATCACGTCGCCATGAGAAGATGGCGGCGGATCATCGCGCTGCATCGCAGGCGCTCCGCGACGCAGAGACGAGGGCGTGCGCCGGTCTCTCGGACACGGACCGAGACGCGAGCCCGTTCATGCACCGAGAGGATATCGCCAGCGTCGAACCATCCTATCAAACGGTTCGGTCGGGCAAGACCGAAACGCGGGAGCTCCACGGCGCGACTGTGGTGTTCCGCGCGCTGCCCGGTTTGACGGCGCCCTGGCTCCAGCGCGTGGTCGATTGTCACCTCGCCCGCAACGCCGCCCTCGGCCATGCGGTGCCGGAAATGCCCTATTGTCCCCTCGTCCCGAAGGGTGTCTCGGCCACCGTCACCGAGACTCGCGACGGCTTCGCGGTGACGATTTCCGCCAAGGACGCGGAGACGGCCAACGAAATCCTCACTCGCTCGAAGGGGCTGCTGGCTGGTCGTTGACCGGTGTCGTGGTGACGATCGGGGAGGGGGGGCCTCAAGGGGAGACCGAGTAGGTCGCCATCATCCCGCCCTCCATGTGATTGGCGACGTGGCAGTGCACGAGCCAATCTCCGGGATTGTCCTCCTCGAACTCGAACGTGGTGTACATCCCCGGGCCGAGCTGGACGTTGTCGGTGAGGGTCCCGTCCGGCGCGACCCATCGATGGCCGTGGATGTGCCACGTGTGGAACTCGGGCCCGAGGCTCACGACCCGCCACCGCTCGAGCTCGCCCACCTTTCCGGTGAAGGGCTCGATGGCGTCCTCATATCCCTTGCCGTTGATGGTGTGCATGTACTGGTGCCCGCCGCGATACGTGCCTTCATCCGGAAACTCACCCGTCTCTGGATCCGCGACCCCCGGGAGCGACTTGTACTTCGATTGGTCGAAGTCGGCGAGGAGCACATGGTGCTCATTGGCGGGCGCTTCGTCAGGGGCGTGCACGACCAGCATCCCAAACAGCCCCCGACCGATGCCATCCACCTCACTGCCATGGTCGTGGTAGGGGAAGGCGCCCGCGTAGACGGCGTCCCACTCGTACGTGCGCGTCTCGCCGGGAGCGACGAGCGCCGGCGCGGTACCATCGTTTTCGTTCGTGAACTCGACGACGTGAGTGTGGACGGAGTGCGCCTCGGACGTGTTGTTCGTCAAATGAATGACGACATGATCACCCGCGTCCACGTCGATGAGCGGCCCCGGCACCTGTCCGTTGTAGGCGATCGCCTCGTAGATCGCGCCGGGGCCTACCTCCCATTCCAAGTTCTCGACCGTAAAGTCGAACTCGCGAGTGACGCCGGTGGCCGGGTATGGATCGGCGGGATCTCGAGAGTATACCTCGTCGACGGTCTCCTCTTCCGTGCAACCGGGAGCGAGGGGGACCAACAGGGCAAACGCGATCAGGGCGTTCCGCATACTTCGTTCGAGTCGGGGGAGGTGAGGTCGCCTTTGATGCATCGGGCTTTGTAGCAGTAGGTCCCCGGCGCTGTCGCCATCGAATCGTGCTGAGAGTCCGCCTGGCCGGCGAGCGTGTACGCCGTCGTGAACGCCCCGCCGTCTTTGTTCCGATCCAGCTCGATGGCGTCGCAGTCCAGCGTCACGTTCATCCACATGACGTGGAGCGCGCCTTCCAGTGGCTCGACGCTCTGCATGACTGGGGCCTGCGGTTCCGCGCTGGCGCCGCCTCCTCCGCCCGCGCCGCCGCCCCCAGCCGCCGAGACCCCGCCTGCGCTCTCGCCACCGGAGGCGGCGCCGCCCATGTCCATGCCCGCCGTTCCGCCCGCGCCACCGGAGCCCGAGCTGTCGCCGCAGGCGACGCAGCACATACCGATCACGGTGCCAATCCAAGCGAGGTTCTTCATCGGCGATGGAGGTTAGCCGGCCGGCGTTCTCCCGGCTGTGACCGTGATTGTCACAGTTGCGCGCCACCGTGACCGAACCAGCCACTCTTCCGCGATCATCCCGCCGCGCTAAGGTGGTTGTGGAGGACAATCCAAGCCGATGAAGAAGAGCGCAGCATTTTCGATCATGAGCGCAGCAATTGCGAGCCTGACGGCCTGCGGGGCGAGCACCCCGGCGACCGATGCCCACACCGGAAGCGCGAGCGCCACCGCCGCGAGCGGACCGGCGGACTCTTCGGAGCCGACGCTGGCGGAGAAGCACGGATGCAATGCCGAGATGGGCTGCAACGGCAAGATGCAGATGGGACAGTCTGCGAAGCCGCCGGCGGGCTCGGCCAGCGCCTCGAGCGCGACGAAGAAATAGGCCGCTCAGGTCTTGTCGCGGAAGTCTTCGGCCCGCAGATGAAATCGCCGCATCAACCGGTGAAAGCTCTCCCTCTCGACCCGCGCCCGCTGAGCGGCGCGGGTGACGTTGCCCTGGCAAGCCCTCAGGAGCTCCACCAGATAATCACGAGAGAATCGATCTCGCGCAACGTCAATCGCTTCCCGATAGGAGAGCTCGACGAGGTGTGAGCTCTCGGCCCCCGAAGCGGCCGGCGCCGGCGCGACCTCGGGGGGGCGCGCCCGCCGAGCCTCGAGCGCCTGTTCGATGACCGCGAGGACCTCGTCAGGATCGAACGGCTTCGTCAGATAATCGAACGCGCCCTCCTTCATCGCTCGGACCGCGCTCGGGATCTCACCGTATGCAGTCACGAGGATCACCTCGACGTCTGGCGTTCGGGCCTTGATCTGTCGTAGGAGATCGACGCCGTCCATTCCCGGCATCCTGACATCCGTGACGACGACGTCGAACCGCTCGATCTCCAAGAGCGCGAGGGCCTTGGCCGCCGACTGCGCGGCAAACAGATCCATTCGTCCGTCGATGATTTTCTCGAACAGCGAGAGGAACGTGGGTTTGTCGTCGACGACGAGGAGGCGGGGTCTGCTCACGTTGCTCCTCCTCTCGCCATCGCCGGGAGCTCGACCCTCACCAGTGCGCCCCCGAGCGCCGAGCGCTCGAAGTGGACGGTGCCGTGATGGGCTTCGACCACCGCTTGCACGATCGAGAGGCCGAGGCCGATGCCCTCCGCTTTGGTCGTGTAGAACGGCTCCGTGAGCTTGGTCCGCGCCTCCTCGGAGATTCCTGGACCGCTATCGTCGACGGTTAGGCGAACGACGGTCGAATATTCTTCAATGCGGAGCTCGACCCGGCCGGTGGGCGCGGCGGCCTGCGCTGCGTTTGTGAGCAGGTTCGTCATCACCTGACGCAAGCGCGCCTCGTCTCCGCGAACGAGAGCGGCGCGGACCTCGGATCGATTGTTCCAGGCGATGCCCCGGAAGGCGTCGATGTGCTCAAGTCGCCTCATGCTGTCGATCGCTAGAGCGGCCACGTCGACGTCTCCGAGTCGGAGCGACTGCGGCCGCGCGAGATCGAGGAGCGTCGCGACGATTCCGGACGCCAGCGTCGCCTCCTCTTCGATCACGCGGAGCGAGTCGGGGTCGTGCTCCTGCCTGCGCCGCAGCACCTTTGCGTAGCCCAGAATGACGCCGAGCGGGTTGTTGAGCTCGTGGGCCACCGTCGTCGCCACGTGTCCGATCGAGGCCAGCCGCTGCGACCGCACGAGCTCCCGCTGGTGCCGCTCGAGATCCTCGGCCATCTGGTTGACGGCACGCGCGAGGTCGCCGAGCTCGTCCTTCGTGTTTAGCGCTACGCGTGCCGTCAGGTTGCCTTCTCCGAGCTTGCTCGTCCCGGCGAGGAGGATCGCGATTCGCCGCGTCAGCGTCGTCGTCATCGCGACCGCCACGATGATGGCCACCGCGACCGCGATGCCGAAGCAAGTTATCGAGAGCCATCGCGCCTGCGTCCAAGCGCGTTGCTGGAGCGCACGGGCGGTCGCGGAGCGCGCCTCGTTCTGCCCGTGCACTTGCCCGACCACCTCGGAGAATTCTTCCACGCTCGCAGCGGCCTGCTCGTGCAGGCGCTGCGCCTCGACACGATCACCCCGCAGCACGGCTGGCACTGTCTGGCGAATGAAGATCGAGTCGCTCTCGAGCCGGAGCTGTTCGAGCCTCTCGGCGAGGGGAGCGTCCTCCTCCGAGGTCAGCGATGCGCTTAGATCTGCGACGGCCTTCCGAGCCTCTGCTTCGACCTCTCGATAGTGGCCGAGGTGTGAGTCGTCGAAATAGATCAGCGTGTGAGCCTGGTGAATATACTGCTCCCGCATGAGGACGGCGGCCCGGTCCGCCGCGCGGCGCGTCCGCTCCAAGGTCTCGACCTGCCGGTCCGCGGCGGCGATGTTGGCGAGCGAGGTCAGGCAGACGACGAGGGCGGCGACGAAGAGCAGCAGGAGGCAAAGGAACCCCGCCGCGAGCCGCAGCCCGGTGATGGGGACGGTTCGTTCTCTCGGCGAGGGCATCAGGTTCGTCCATTCTTCGGTCGGGGTCGCGGCGATCGCAAGCGTCGCTTCGTTCTAAATCACCGATCGAGAATGGATGGGGCCCCGTCGCCGCAGGCGATGGGGGCGCGCCCGGGTTTGGCGGGCGAGGTTCGAGGAACGCGAAACCGACTTCTCGGCCCGGCGCGGCGAGCGCTTGAATATGGAGGCGGGGGAGGGCTGCATCAGCCCTTCGGACTACGCGCTCGAAGCGCACTCGAGTGAGACGAGCCACCGCGATTCGCCAGAGGACCGTGGGAACGTTCGAGCGGCCAGCCCGTTGCAGCGTGGGCCAGCCCGGAGATCGCCAGGTCTTCCTGCTCACCGTGAGTGGCTCGCGATGCGGTGACGCCTGACGTATACGACAAGCGTAAATGCTCTCCGCGGCCGACCGCGAAATTCGACTTGGCATTTGGAGGATCCACATCCTCCATCACGCCGACTCGCGTGATGTCTGGGGCACATGGCTCCTCGAGGAGCTTGCGGAGCACGGGCACCGGCTGAGCCCTGGCACGCTCTACCCGGCCTTGACTCCGCATGGAGCGCAGCGGCTGGCTGCGTCGAAGCGGGGCCGCGCCGCGTGCGCGGGCGCGCCAGACGTTCCGCATCACGCCCGCCGGCAAGCGGCTGCTCAAGCAGCTGCGGCGCGAGGTGACCGAGCTCTACGGGGAGGTCGTCCTCGACGCAACGAAGGATCGGAAGGGAGGGATCTGACCATCGCGCGACTCCTTCCAGCAGAAGCTGAGACCACCGTCGCGGGCCTGCGGCGTGGCCTCGCCCGCGCGTGATCGGACCCAGCTCAGCGCGGCATTGGAGCGCACGGCGACGGCGTGGAACGGCTCGAATCAGGCCTCGGCCCACGTGGTCATCGGGGTGTGGACCACGCCGGGACGGAACACTCCAAGCACCGACCTGGCGTCTACGGCCCTCCCATGAGCGATGCGACGCCTCATGTCTCAACTGACGCCTCCTCGTCGCGCTTGGCGCGCAGATTCGTCGTGCTCATGGGGATGGTCGCGCTCTTTGGGGACATGACCTACGAGGGCGCGCGAGGCCTCGTCGGGCCCTATCTCGCGCTCCTTGGGGCGAGCGCGACGGCCGTGGGGTTCGCCGCCGGCTTCGGTGAGCTCCTCGGCTATGGCCTGCGCCTCGCAACCGGTTGGCTCAGCGATCGGACGCGCGCGCATTGGCCGCTCGTGATTGCGGGCTACCGCATCAACCTCGTTGCCGTCCCAGGCCTCGCCCTCGTCGGAAGTTGGCCGTCGCCCTGCTCCTGCTCGAGCGGATCGGCAAGGCGGTTCGGAGCCCAGCGCGCTCCACGCTCGTCTCCTACGCCGCCAGTGCGTCCGGCGTGGGGAAGGGCTTCGGCCTGGAGGAGGCGCTCGACCAGATCGGCGCCGTCAGCGGCCCTCTGCTCACGGCGCTCGCGATCTGGGTCGCCCGCCGCGAGCCCGTCGTGGCGCAGTACCGTGTCGCGTTCGCGGTCTTGCTGGTACCGGTGGTTCTGAACCTCGCGCTCGTCCTCGGTGCGCGAGCGAAATTCCCACGGCCGGAGGCGCTCGAGAGCGCGGTGCGACACGAACATCCTCAGGTCGGTGGGCTATTCAGGTGGTACGTGGCCGGCGCGATGCTGATGGCGCGGACTGGGCGCTCGTCGCCTATCACGCAAGCCGTACGGGAATGCTCGATACTGGCACCCTGCCGCTCCTCTACGCCGGAGCGATGGCCATCGACGCGCTCGGTGCGCTGGTCTTCGGCACACTTTTCGATAAGCGTGGCCTCCTGGTGCTCGCGGGTACGACGGTCGTGTCCGCTCTCTTTGCGCCGCTGGCCTTCCTCGTGCCGTCGACGTGGCTGATGTTCGTCGGTGCCGCTTGCTGGGCCGTGGGCATGGGAGCCCAGGACTCGATCTTCAAGGCCGCCGTCGCGAAGCTCGTCCCGAAGGAGCAGCGCGGCCGCGCCTATGGCATCTTCTTCGCACTCTTCGGGCTCGCGTGGTGGATCGGGAGCGCGACGATGGGCTGGCTGTACGAGAGGTCCATGATGATGCTGGTCGTCTTCTCCGTCGTCACGCAGCTCGCGGCGGTGCCACTGCTGGTCTTCGTGGGGCTTCGCCTTCGGCGCCTCGCTGGAGCGCCACGATGAGTGACGCGGCGTCCGGCCCTGGTCGAGAGGACGAGGCCCCGATCGAGACGCACCGGCCGACTGCGGGCAGCCTCCTCGAGGTAGCGGGCGCGTTCCTCCGCCTCGGCTGCCTCTCGTTCGGGGGCCCCATCGCGCACCTCGGGTACCTCCGCGCCGAGCTCGTCGAGAAGCGGAAGTGGCTCGACGACGCGCATTACGGCGACCTGGTTGCGCTGTGTCAGTTCCTCCCGGGCCCGGCGAGCAGTCAGGTCGTGTTCGGGCTTGGCATGCAGCGGGCGGGATTTCTCGGCGCGCTCGTCGCCTCCGCCTGCTTCACGTTGCCGTCGGCGCTGCTCATGATCGGGTTCGCGTACGGTGTCGCGCGCGCATCCGACCTGAACGGCGCGGGCTGGCTGCACGGTCTGAGGCTCGCGGCCATCGCGGTCGTCGCGCAGGCCGTGTGGGGCATGGGAAAGAAGCTCTGCACCGACCGCGCGCGAGTCTCGCTCTGCCTCGCCTCCGCGGCCGTGCTGCTTGCAGTGCCTGGGGCCATCGCTCAGCTCGGCGTCATCGCCTTCGGCGGTCTCGTGGGCTGGCGACTGTATCGTGACACGATCGCGGTCGGCGCAGCGCCGGACAGGCTGGCGGGAGCGCGCGGGCACGTCGCTGCCGCGGCGGCGCTCGTCGCGTTCGTCGCGTTGCTCCTCGTGCTTCCGGCGCTCGCCTCCGCGACGGGCTCCCCCCAGCTCGCCGTGTTCGACAGCTTCTACCGCTCGGGCTCGCTCGTCTTCGGCGGCGGCCATGTCGTGCTCCCGCTCCTCCGCGCTGAGATCGTTCCCCGCGCCTGGCTCACCGATGACCAGTTCCTCGCAGGCTACGGCGCCGCCCAGGCGCTGCCGGGACCGATGTTCGCGTTCTCTGCATACCTCGGCGCAGCGATGAGCCCCCGCCCCACGAGGTGGATCAACGGGCTCTGGTGCTTGCTGGGGATCTTTCTGCCCGCATGGCTGCTCATCGGCGGGGCGCTCCCATTCTGGCACTCGCTGCGCGCGAAGCGCGGGGCACAAGCGGCGCTCGCCGGAGCGAACGCGGCGGTCGTCGGCGTGCTCCTGGCGGCGCTCTACAATCCGGTCTTCGCGGAGAGCGTGCGCGGTCCGCGTGACGTCGTCGCAGCGCTCGTCGCTTTCGGGCTCCTCGATCAGTGGAAAGCGCCGCCCTGGCTGGTCGTCGGCGCCAGCGCGGCGGCGGGTCCGTGGCTGCTGCTCGTTCCGTGAATGGCCGTTCTGCTCCAAGAGCAGCTTCTCGCGGACGTCGATGTGCACCTCGAATTTCGTGTCGCCGTGGCATGCCATGACCAAGGTCCACGATACCCGTGCGGTGCGCTCCTTCGGCTTACGCGACAGCTGCAGGCACGCCTGTCGACGAATCCTTGCCGTCGCCGCTGACGTTTGGTACCGCCGCCGGTGTCGCGCTCGCTGGGCGAGCTCACCTGCGAGGGGCCACTCACCGCGCTTTGCCGTGAGGGAGATGAAGGAGAGTGCATGTCGCCTTTCGTCCTGCTGCCCATCCAGATGTTCTCGAGCGTCGTCGCCTTCGCGCTGCTCGTTCGCTGCATCATTTGGCCGTCGATTCGGACCAAGCCTCGCGAGCTCCAGCTGATCGTCGTCCTTTGGCCGCAGTCCCTGAGACACCTCGGGTTGACCATGCTCGCGCCGTCCGTTGCCAATGAAGGGCTCCCGACCGAGCTCACCCACGCCGTCGCGATCGGCGACGCGGTCACGGTGGTGCTGGTCTGGGCCGCGATCGGCGCCCTGCATCTGCGATCTTGGATCGGAGCTCCTCTCGCTTGGGCCACGACGGTGGTCGGCGCCTTGGACCTGGCTCACAACCTGGTGCTCGCGCGCATCCACCAGATCGCGCCGCACCTGGGTCCTCAGTGGTACGTTGTGGCGTTCGCGGTACCAGCGATGATCGTCTTTCACGTCGCGGCGCTGATTGTCTTGCTCGACGCTTCCGAGCGCCGTTGACCCTCTCGTCGCTTCGATGAGGCCGCAGAAGGTCATCGGCGGAAGGCTGGGGGGGATGCGCGGAGGTGCTCGAGCACGGTGGAGAAATCAAGGACGTCATAGCGGAGCTCGACGATGGCGACGAGGTCGAACGTGCGGATGATCTCGGCGATGGTTCGGAGCGACTAGGGGCCTCGCCGCCTCCTCCCGAGGTCGCCGCTGTTCCAGGTCGCGATGGTGACGAGGTCGCAGCGTTCGCGCTTGGGAGCTCCGGAGAGCTTGATGCGACGGCGCAGTGCGCGGAGGCCTTCTTCCGAGTTCATAGGCTCCGCGCCCGCTTGACCTCCGCCCGCGTCATGGCCCCTCAGGAACGACATCGCCCACCGCGGCTGCAAGAATATGGTCCCCCCGCGCGTCGTGAACATCGCGCATCAGGAACCACCGCGGCTTCATCTGCTTCAGCAAGCGCGCTAGCTCTTCGGCCTCGCCTGCCCCCGATCCGACCAATCCATCCAACACTCGCGCCCGGTGCGCGTCCGTCTGCAGCCGGCGCAGGCACCAACAATCCCGCGCTCGAGAGCGCTCGATCGTCCGGGTGTTTTTGCTCTGAGAGTGCCGCGGAGGTTGGTGAGTGACCTCCGGCGGGATCCCAGAGTCGAAAGACACCTACTGGATAACCTCCGGAGGGCTCGCGGAGCCGAAGGACACCTATCCGATGACCTTCGGAGGGCTCGCGGAGCCGAAGGACACCTATCCGATGACCTCCGGAGGGATCTCAGAGCCCAAAGGCATCTATCAAGTAACCTCTGCGAGGATCTCGGAGCTCCCGGAGGCTGTCGATCGACCTCCGTTCGACTCTGAGTGCCGCGCGGAGGTCATCGACTAACCTCCTTCGACTACCAGATCCATCCGGAGGTTATCGATCGACCGCCGTTCGACTCTCAAAGGCGCGCGGAGCCTGTGGCGCGACCTCCGCCGGTATCTGAGAGTCGAACGGGCCCCCGCTCTCGATGACCGAGTGCTCTGAGAGCGGAAAACCGCGGAAAAGCGACGGTTGCCCGGTCGGGCCAAGACGACGCGTCTCTCTCCCCCGGCAGCCCAGGGATCTGCTCTCAGAGCCGCTCGGAGTGCTCTGAGAGCAGATCCTTCGGAGAAACCGCGGGGTGGGCGGGGTGCTCTCAGAGCCGCTCTCGCGAGCACGGCGGCGCCCGCAAGCCGGCTGGGTGCAGATCCCATCGTGACGGACGGTCGGTCGGAATTTCTTCGCGACGGAGCTGGTTTGGGACAGCATGCTGAGCATCGCTACGAAGAGATCCGACCATCGACGGACCACGCGTGATCCGAAGGAGCTTTCCACGGGGCTGCCGGACCCGGTGGAGACCTTGCGCGAGTTTCTCGCGGAACGGGAGCGGACGCGCACGTTCGCCCCCGGCGAGTTCGCCAAGGTCAGAATCACGATCGGTCTATCGGCCCCAGAGGCGTCCGTCTTCGAATAGAACCTGAGGAGCGCGAGCCGGGATGCGTCCGCGGCGACGGGGGGGACTCGAGCCGCCAGAACGGCCGAGACCATGTCGGACGACTCATGAAGGCGCGCTTGCGCGGAGACTGCCCACTCCAATGTCCCGGATGAGACAGCCCCCAGTGGACTCGAATCTGAACAACCCTATGAATCAAGAACCGACTCCCGAGGAAGACGCGCTCGCGGCGAAGCTCGTCGATGCTTCCTCCGCTGGGGCGCCTGATCGCGCCACGTCTACCGGCAGCGCGTGTAATAAGCCAGGTCGTCGAAGAACGTGTCGTGAGCGAGACCATGGATCCCGCTCGCGTCGACGACGAGCCACGGCGCCGGTCCCGGCGGGGACGAGTCGACGGTCTGGCTGGAGAACGTCCCCCCCGCCGGCTTGTAGGCGTAGTCCAGATCGCCAAAGAAGGTATCCAGATAGAGGACGTGTACGCCGAGCGCTTCATCCACCGCGAGCTTGGGCGAGCTGCCGGGAGCGTCGTTGTCGACCGTGGTCGAGGTGAACGAGCCTCCCGCGGGCTTGTAGGCGTAGTCGAGGTCGTTGAAGAACGTGTCGTGATAGAGGGCGTGCACCCCGCCCGCGGTGTCGACGAGCAGCGCGGGATCTCCACCCGGTGTGTTGCTGTCGACGGTCACGAACGAGAAGCTCCCCCCGGCGGGCTTGTAGGCGTAGTCGAGGTCGTTGAAGAAGGTGTCGTGATAGAGCGCGTGGACGCCGCCCGCGCCGTCCACGGCGAGCTTCGGGTGGGTGCCGGGCGCGTTCACGTCGACGGTCGTCTCGGTGAAGGCGCCCCCAGAGGGCTTGTAAGCGTAGTCGAGGTCGCCGAAGGTCACGTCGTGATAGAGCAGGTGGACCCCACCCGCCGCGTCTACCACCATGGCCGGGTGCTCGCCCGGCGTGTGGACGTCGACGGTCGACTTCACGAACGATCCGGCGGGCGCCTTGTACGCATAGACGAGATCGTCGAATTGGGTGTCGTGATAGAGCACGTGGACGCCGCCCGCGTTGTCCACGGCGAGGCGTGATCCGACGCCGGGGGCATGCACCTCCACCGTCGTCTTCACGAACGAGCCGGCAGGGGCGCGATATGCATAGACGAGATCGTCGAATTGGGTGTCGTGATAGAGCACGTGGACGCCGCCCGCTCCATCGACGACGAGCGCTGGCTCTTCTCCCGGCGCATGGACCTCGATCGTCGTCGTCGCGAACGCCGCCCCCGGCGCCTTCTCCGCGAGCACCAAGTCGTCGAACACCATGTCGTGGTAGAGCGCGTAGACCTTGCCGGTCGCGCTCACGACCATGACGGAGCTCGGGCCCGGCGTGTGCGACTCGACGACGGTCTTGCTCCACACCGTCTCGTCGGACGTGCCATCGCAGTCTTCGTCGGTGCCATTCCCGCACGTCTCCGTTTGGGGGACGACCTGACCGGTGCACGCGCCGTAGCTCTGTCCATCGACATTGCACGTGTGCGTCCCGGCGTGGCAATTGCCGACGTTCTCGGTGTTGGCCGGCCCCGTGTAGCAGGCGCTCGTTTGCCCGGGGCTGCACGCGCAGCCATCCAGCGGATTTCCGTCGCAGCTCTCGTCCCCGGGAGTGGCGCAGTTCTCCGCGGCGGGCACGACCTCCCCCTGGCATGGCCCATAGCCCATCGACCCCCCGAGACAGCTCTGCGTGCCGCCGTGACAGAGCCCGACGTTCTGCGTCCCCGTCGGGCCGGAATAGCAGACCCGGGTTGGATTGGCGCTGCAGTCGCACGCCGTCGTCTCCTGGACGTCCCCATCGCAGTCCGCGTCGATGTTCGACAGACAGAGCTCGACGCCGGGGACGACCTCACCGTTGCAGGGACCGGTGGCGGTGCCCTGATCGTTGCAGAGGGCGACCCCGCCGTGACAAGTCCCCACGTCGACCGTATTGGCGGGGCCGGAGTAGCAATCCACCATTTGATTGGGCGGGCATACGCAGCCGGCGCCGCTCTCGTTGACGTTCCCGTCGCAGTCGTCGTCGACGGGCGTATTGCAGGTCTCGCTCTTCGGAGTGACCTCGCCGGCGCACGGTCCGTATCCGTTCCCTCCGGGCTTGCACGTCTGCGTCCCGCCATGACACGGTCCCACGCCGTTCGTCGAGGGGGGCGCGGAGTAACAGGATTGGGTCGTGCCGGGCTCGCACGAGCAATCGGGCCCATCCTCGTTGACCTCACCGTCGCAGTCTTCGTCCCCGGGGTCGCCACAGGTCTCGGTGGTCGGCAAGGTCTCCCCCTCACACGGACCGAAGGAGAGCCCATCCGCCGCGCACGTCTTCTCTCCTGGGGCGCAGAGGCCGACGTGGGCCTGCTCGGGGGAGCCGGAGAAGCACTCGACGACCTCGCCCGGAGCGCACGTGACAGGGGCGCCACCGCCCGCCCCGCCCGCCGGCGCTCCCCCTTCCGAGGCGCCCCCCTCGGAGGCGCCGCCGGGCGGGCTGCTCGAATCTCCACAACCGACGATGCCGAGGGGCGCGAGGAGCAAGGGGAGTAGCCTTCGGAGCACGCGCCTCGTTAGCGCACGAGCGAGCGCCCCAAAAGACCGAAAGCGTGCTCGAGACACGCGCCCCCGCGAGCGACGGCGGCGCGCCGAAGGAGGCATCTTCGGGCGTGCACTCCGCCACCGCCGCTGCCCAGGAGCGTGCACCTCCCTGCACATCTCGACACGCGAGCGACGTCATCGCGGCCGCTCGGAGCGGGCATGCGCCTCGCAACGCACCGTCCCATGGCTTCCTCGAGCAGGTGTCGCAGGGCTCTCCTCCTCGCCGCGGGCGCTCTCGCCATGGCTCGGTCGGTGACCGCGTGTGGTCAGCGCTGTCCGCAACCGACGTATGACGAGCGAGCGGCGGAGGGACAGCTCGTCTACGCCGACGAACAGGTCAATCTCGTGATGGCCGCCGGCGCGCTCGGCTGGGACCTCCCGCCCGAGACCCCTGCCCAAGGCCGGGGACCCGCCGTCGAGGACGGTCGACTGAAATGGACGTGGACGACCACGGTGCCGGCGTCGCCCGGGACCGCGGCCGACGTCATCACCTTCCGTCTCGATATATCGATGAAGCATGTCCCGATTGGCGAGTCCTCGCTCGTCGGAGCCCTGTGCGCTTGCCGTGCGTACGCGTCCCCCGACTCGAATGGGCGCTGTGTGCCGTTGGGAGGGGCGCCGAGCGGCCCCGCCGAGTGCGAGCCTTTGCACGGCACCCTGGTGGTCGACGAGAACGAGCTGGAGTGCGAAGACGGCGCTCCGACCATTTGCGCCGAACAACTGGCCATTCTCATCTACGTGCCCGAGGCAGAGGGCAAGAGGCTCCACGGGTCGCTCGAGCTTCGCTCCATTCAATCGATCGAGTACGAGACGTGCGGGAGCGGCGGCAATTCGATGGGATGCAACCCACCCCAAGGGAACCTCACGTGAAGCGCGCGCCCGTCTTCGACACCATCCGCCGATGACCAAGCCGAGGCCCGGACGCCCCGGGGACGGCGGGAGCGGCAGCAATCCCGGTCTCACGTTCGAGCCGACGAAGCTCGGAGCGATCACGGTCAACTGACCCGCACGCCACCGCGAGCGGCGCGGGAGGGACCCGAGGATCGAAGAAATGACTATGGCCGAGGGCCGAGGCCGGAGCGACCATTCCCCCGCGAACGAGCGTCGTTCGAGCCAACATGAGGGCCCGCGGTGGAGCTCGAAGCAGGCGGAGACTGGCACGGTCTAATATCCTCCATCTATGAGCGCCCACTCAGCTGGGAGGCGTGGGGGGAAGGGCTGATCGATCGTCTCTCCCGCATCATCAGAGCGCCGGTGCTGGGGATCCAGCTGCTCCGCCTCACCCCCCAAGGTCAGATCGGGTCGGTGGAGCTCTTCGACGTCTCAGGGTCGCTTCGGGAGATGAAGTCGACGTTCCAGCCCGTGCTCGCCGGGTTCGATGTCCAGACAGTGCGGTCGTACTTCTTTCCCCGCGGGAGCATCAATCCGTCTCGGAGCGCGTTTGGAGGAGCGTCTCCGAGTGGGCAGTCCGCGATGGTCAGCGCCCTTCCCGGGCTCGAAACGATGGACGGGTGCGCGGTCATCGCTCACCCCGAGGCGGGGAGCGTCGTCGCCGTCTTCATGATGGGCCCCGATGAGATGCGCCTCGGCCCGATGGATAGAGCCATCCTCACGAGGCTCGCATTTCACCTCGAGTCGAGCGTCCGACTGCATCGACGTCCGGAGAGCCTCGTCGCCGTGGTCGGGCTCGAAGGGAAGATCGACTACATGCGTGATCCGGCGACCGATCGCTCACGCTACAAGGAAGTCGCAGCCCGATTCCGAAGCTCGGCGGCCCTCGGGCGGGACATGGGGGTCCGGTCCCTGTTGCTCTTTCCTGGGTTGATCTCGGGGAGGCTCAGCGCGGTGGAGCGAAAGATCGGCTCACGGCGGGTGATCTATTTCCTCGAGAACCCGCCCCAGCGGCAGCCGCTCCAAGCTCTCTCTGCGCGGGAGCACGACGTCCTATCGCTGGTTTGCCAGGGCCACTCGTCGAAGGCCACCGCGTACGCGCTAGGGGTCGCGGAGTCGACGGTCTCGGTGAGCCTCGAGCGTGCGGCGAAGAAGATTGGCCTGTCGAGCAGGCTCGAGCTCGTCCGCGTCGCGGCGATGCTGACGCGCGATCCTCGGGCTCGGTTCGTCGAGACCGCGCTGACGACGGCGGAGCGCGACGTGCTCGATCTCTTGCGAAGGGGATTGACCAACGACGAAATCGCGAGAATTCGGTGCCGTTCGGTGCGCACGATCGCCAACCAGGTGGCCTCCTTGTTGAACAAGACCGGGGCCTCCAACCGGAGAGTCCTCGCCGTGACTACGCCGGAGCACTGACGGACGGCCGCGACGACGGCGATCCCCTATATTGGCATCGTGGAAGCCCTTGCGCCCGCGACGCTCGCCCTCTTCATGGACACGCCGACGCCGGGGTACCTCACCCGCCGCGAGGGGGGACACTTCGTGCTCGTGGCAATCAACCACAAGGCCGCTTCCGTCACCAAGCTGCCGCCTTCCATGATCGGCAGGCCGCTCGATCCGCTGTACGCCGATCAGCCATTGGCGATGGAAGCCGCGGAGCGCGCCTTCCGAGAGCAGCGCTCGGTGGTTCGCGAGCTGAAGCTTCGCCGCGCCGACCAACCGGTCGGTCGCCGGACGCTCCGCCTCACGTTCGTGCCGCTGCCTCACGACCATCTCGTGGTGTTCAGCGAAGACCTCTCCGAGCCGGCCGAGGTCGAGCGCGTCCTCGCCGACGTGGAGGCCCGCAACGCTACCCTGATCACCTCCATGATGGAGGGAGTGTTGTTGCTCGACACGGGCGGGATGATCCTCGTCGGCAACGCCGCGTCGGCGACGCTGTTCGGTCTCGAGGAGGCGGAGCTGCTCCGACGCCGGCCCGAGGACCTCGGCACGTGGTTGATTGGCGATAGGCCGGCGCTGCCGAGCGAGTTGCCGTGGCAGCTCGCGCTCGCGTCGGGCGAGCGCGTCAGCGGGATGAAGCTCGCCCTGCATGCGGGGGAGAGGTCGCGTTGGCTGGTCGCCTCCGCCCGGCCCATCCGGGTAGCCGGTGAGATCACGTCCGTCGGCTGCACGTTGACCGACGTCACCGCCTTGGAAGAGAGCGCGGCCGCCCTGCGCGAGAGCGAGCGAGCATACCTGCGCAGCGAGCGCTGGCTCGACGCCGCCCTCCGCGCCGGCCAGCTCGGCGTCTTCGAGTGGAACGTGGAAGAGGGGGGCGGGGCGTGGTCACCCCACCTCGACGAGCTCTTCGGGATCCCGAACGGCTTTGGACTCGCTGGCTACCTCGAGCGCGTCCACCCTGACGATCGGTCGCGCATCACCCGTCTCGCCCATGAGACCCTCGGCCGCCTGGGCGCGACGTTCGACGTGCAGTATCGCATCGTCCGCCCCGATGGCGAGTGCCGCTGGGTGCGCACCACCGGGCGTCACGTCGAACAAGACAATCAGCGTCGCCTGCTCGGCGTGATCGCCGATGTCTCCGAGCGCTATCGTATCCAGGAGGCGCTGACTCGCTCCGAGCGATTGGAGAGCCTCGGGCGGCTGGCAGGGGGCATCGCCCACGATTTCAACAATCTGCTCACCGTCATTCTGTCTTCGCTCGCCCTCGCCGACGCCGACGCCCCCGCTCCCCTCCGGGAAGAGCTCGCCACCGCCCGATACGCCGCGGACCGCGCGCGTGAGCTCACTTGGCAGTTGCTTGCGTTCGCGCGCCGGCAAGTGGTCGAGGTCGCCAATGTCCAGCTCGACGCGCTCGTCCGCCGCACCGAGCAGATGCTGCGAAGGGTCGTCGGCGACGACATCGTGCTCGAGACGGAGCTCGCCAGCGCGGGCGCGCTGGTGCGAGTCGACGCCGCCCAGCTGGACCAGGTCCTCGTGAACTTGGTGGTGAACGCGCGCGACGCGATGCCGCGCGGGGGAACCATCCACGTCACGACCCGCACGACTCACGTCCCCGCGGATGAAGTCGGCGCGCTCTCGATCTCGCCTGGGGAGTACGTGCTTCTCGAGGTGCGCGACGAGGGCGTGGGCATCGAGCCGGCCCTGCGCGAGAAGCTCTTCGAGCCGTTCTTCACGACCAAGAAGACGGGCACCGGGCTCGGTCTCGCGAGCGCTTACGGCATCGTGCGCCAGCTCCGAGGGGCGATCTCGGTGGCCAGCGAGCCGGGGCGAGGCTCGACGTTCACCGTCTATCTGCCGCGCGCCGAGGGCCCCCCGACCGCCCCCATGGACTCCGCGCTGCCCCCGGTCTCGTCCACCAGCCACGGCGAGCAGATCCTCGTCGTGGAGGACGACCCCCTCGTTCGCAAGGTGACAAAGCGCGTCCTCGAGCGGTTCGGCTACCGCGTCACCGTCGCCGCCGACGGCGGCGCCGCCCTCGCCGTCGTCGAAGCCGCCGCGACCCCTTTCGATCTCCTGATCACTGACATGAGCATGCCTGGCATGACCGGCGCGGAGCTCGTCGCCCTCCTGCGCGAGCGCCAGCCCGCCCTCCGCGCCCTCGTCGTGTCCGGCAACCCCCCCCTCGAGAGCGGCTCATTGAAGGGGAGCGCCTTCCTGCAGAAACCCTACTTGCCAAACGCCCTCCAATCGAAGATTCGCGAGCTGTTGTCGCGCAGTGAGTAAAGGCGAAGCCGCGATGGCCTCCCCGCCCGCGCGCACTCGAGTGAGACGACCCCCCGCGAACCAGCCAGTTGCCCCTGGCGATCCCTGGCGATCCCGAGAGCCTCGCTCGTTGCAGCGCCCGACACCTCCGGAGGATTCATGGAGACGGAACATCTCGATGTGTCGCGACCGCGGCGCTCGTGCCTGTCTGCTCGCCTCTGCGCCCGTGTTTGCGGAGAGCTCGACAATCATGAAATGGCCCCGCACGCGCCGAAGCCTGTCGCCGCAGCGCTTCAAGCCTGCCGAAGAATCGCCGAACCCCCCCCAATAAGCACCGCCCGTGCGAAGCGCCCCCGTCACGCCGCGAGCGAAGCGAAGACCCACCCCACGCCGCGAGCGAAGCGAAGCGCCCCACCTCACGCCGCGAGCGAAGCGAAGCGCCCCACCTCACGCCGCGAGCGAAGCGAAGCGCTCCCGTCACGCCGCGAGCGAAGCGAAGCGCCCCACCTCACGCCGCGAGCGAAGGAAGCGCTCCCCGTCACGCCGCGAGCGGGAAGCGAAGCGCCCCGTCACGCCGCGAGCGAAGCGATGCGCCCCCGTCACGCCGCGAGCGAAGCGATGCGCTACCCCCGGGGTGGGCGCAGCAAGGATCGGGCAGGGGTGGGGGATTGTCCTGGGGGGCCGCGAGGACCTGTCTGAGCTCGGTGAGGCTCGCGCAGCGAGCCGAGCCGGGCGAGCTCCGCAGCGGCCCCCCAGGACAATCCCCCACCCCTGCCCCCCGGCAAAGTAGTCGGGGCGAGAGGCTTTGAACCTCCGACTCCCTGGTCCCGAACCAGGTGCGCTACCAGGCTGCGCTACGCCCCGGAGCCTCGCATGCACGGCTCCGAGGAGCCTGCAGTCGCGGCGACGGGCGGGACCATGCTAGGACGGCGTCACGCTGTCAAGCGTTGCCTTCGAGGGTCGGGGCGCTTCGTCACTGATCGGCCTCGATCGCCGTCTTGTGCTCCTCGAAATCGGCGAAGCCTTGTCCGCTGCCGAGCACGGTGAGGTCGGGCCGAACGATCACCCACGAGGGGTAGCTCGCCGGATCGCCGAAGAGAGGGCCGAACATCGCGAGGCCCCAGCCCCGGTCGGCGAGGACGGGGGACGTCAGCTCGTAGTTGTCGATCCAACCCTGGAGCATCTCGGTCGTGGTGGTCCCGAGGGTGTCGGCGAGCGAAGGGGCGAGGAGGGTGATGACCCGGACATCGATGCCCTCCGCGGCCATGTCCGCGACGAAGGCCTCCTCGTCGCCGGCCATCGCCCGACACGGCGGGCAGTCGCGCGCGGCCATGTCGATGATCAAGTAGCTGCCCGCGAAATCTTGAAGGCGGACCACCTCCTCACAGGCGTCGTAGAAGAGCCCGTCGGGGACGGTCGCGCCGTCGCTCAGCGTCCAATCGCCCTCGTACGGGGGGGCATCGCTCTTGGGCCAGCCGCAGGCATAGCTGGCGGGGGGAACGAACCCGTGCAGCTTGTCCCCCTCGCCTTCGGAGAGGGCGAGGCCGCCCTCGATGTGGAATGACATCTTGCCGCCCGCCAGCGCGTCGAGGCTCTTCACCACGTTCTTCGTCGTGATCGCGCGAGACTGGATGTCTACCGAGCCCTGGTCGGTCGTCGGGCCCTCCACGCTTCGATGCCACCGGCCGCCCCCATACCCGATCCACTCCGCGGCCGCCGGAGCCGCGTCGGACACCTGCGAGTAGCAGTCGTCGAGGCCTTCGGCCATCTCGACCGTCGCGCGGAACATCACCTCGCAAGATGGACACAGCCAACGCGCAGAGGCGTCTTCTTGGCCCTCGTAGTGGCGCGTGTACTGGCAATCGATGGCGCCGGCCGCGACCGCCGTGTCGTCGAAGGAGACGTGCCAGGTCACATCGCCGGAGATGGTTCGCAGGCGCGGGGAAGGGGCGGGAGCACCCCCCTCACCCCCGTCGCCGCTCGGCCCGGAGCCTCCCAGCGAGGGGGCTTGACCGCCGCCGCCACCACCATCCGCCGTCGGGCCCGGGTCGATCGATTCCTCGAAGCAGCCGGCCACTCCGAGCGCGACCCAGCCGACCAGAGCCAAAGACAAATGGTGACGCTGCATCCTACCTATCTAGATCATGCGCCCCGCGGCCGAAAGAGGCGCGCACCTCAACGATCGATGCTGTGGACGACGCCGTCGAGCTCGACCTCGACGTGCTGCGGGGCGTCGTCGTCCATCGGCACGAGGGCGATGCCGCCGGGCAGGTGATCGTAAGCGTAGAACAGCGCCTCCGTCGCGCGCGGAGCCCCGCTCGAGCCGACGACGGTCGCGGGGAGGTGCTTGCCGCCCGACCCGACGGGGACCGTCTGCACCCCGCCGAACGAGGCGGTGCCTTTGCCGTTCATCATGACGACGCCCATCCGTCGCCGATCGGTCGGCTCGTGCCAGCGCGGGAGGTTCACGTTCTTCGCGCGGTTGAGCAGGCCTTTGAAGTTGTAGTCGCTGATCCAGTTGTTGTCGCAATACCCCATGACGTCGAACGTCGTGGTCGGGGCCTTGAGCTCCAGCGTCTTCGAGTCCATCCCCCAGACGCCGATCTGTCCACCCGGGTAGGGGTAGCTCTGATCGATCGATTGTGGGTCGAGGCCAGGGCCACAGTCGGCGTGGAGTCGCCCGTGCGCGTGGCCGAGCTCGTGGGCGGCGGTGTCGAACGTGTAGATGTCATAGGCGACGCCGATCGCCATTCGCAGATCGACATTGCCCGTCTCGGGCGGGTCCGTGTTCAGGAGCGAGAGCCCGAGCAAGCAACCAAACCCACAGTAAGAGTCGAAGGTGTCGTCGGGGAGGAAGATGCCATAGTAGTAGGCGTCGTCCGGGAGGTTCTCCTGGGAGCGGAGATCGATGAGCCGCCCCAGCACGGTGTCCCATCCCGTGCCGTCCGCACGAATGGCGGCGTTCCAAGTCAACGGCTCGTGCACGGTGACCTCGACATTGGAGACCGGATAGAGCTGGAGGAGCCGATTGCGATACTTCTCCACCGCCGCCTCCGAAGTGTCGGGGAGGCGCCCCGACCCGTCGGCGTTGTACTTGAACGGCATCAACGTCACCCGGAAGGTGCTCTGCGGACCTTCGACGGTGACCTCGTGCTTGCCGCTCAGCGGAGCGTGGGCGTCCGGATTGTCGGTGCCGTCGAGCGCGAGCTGCGTGACCTCCAATCGATAGGTGAGCTTCGCGCCGATGGCCGCGCCGGGAACGGGGATGTTGATGGTGCTCGCGACGTCCTCCTCTTTGGAGGACGCGCCGAGGACGCCTTCGACCTCGATCGGATCCGCGCCGTCGATGAGGAGGCGCGCGGTGACGCTCTTCCCGTCATAGCTCCCGTCCGTGTCGTAGAAGACGCGGATGACCGCGTCGCGCCCCTGCACGAGGGGAACCCCGCCCCCTTGAGGAGCGCCGTCGAGGAAGAGCTCTCGCTTGAGGCCCTGGTAGATCGCGACCTCGCGGATCTTCACCCCCGCCGCCCCGACCGGCTCGGGCGTGGGCTCCGAGCCGTCGTCGTCCGTCGTGTCTTCGCCGGCACACGCGGCGATCGGAAGTAAGAGCGCACCGAGCAACACCAAGAAGGGGCGATTCATCGGCGCGGAGTCTATCAAAAGAGCCCGCTTCTTTGGGCTACTCGCGTCGCGCAAAGACGGATTCGCCGAGGCGCACCTCGGCGAGCGACTTCGGCGCATCGTGTCGTACCGTCTCCGTCACGACGCGGTGATCGGGCATGTCGGCGATCACCTCCGTCTCGACGCACGAAGCGCTCTCCGCGTCCGCCTCCGACACGGGTCCGTCGAACACCCAGCGAAGCCTGATCTCCGCTTCGTCGAACGTCACGCCGACGTGGCGGACGGCGCTCGAGATCTCTCCGAGGAGGGCGCGCTGCACGGAGAGCAGCACCCGGGTGCGCAAAGGAATGTTCATCGTCATGTAGAACCTCCCGAGTCTCCCGAGCCACCCGAGCCGCCCGAGCCCGCAGGGCGCGCCGGCACGATGTGCGCGCCATTCTTGCTGTAATGAATGATGCCGACCGTGGTCGGGGTGGATGTCCCGGTCGAGGCGTCGCGGTGCTCTCCAATCGGAGTGCCGAAGTCGACGCGCTCTTTGCTCCCCGGCTGCCCGACAGGGGTGGCGCCGATCTGCTGGCCGGTCCCGGCGTGGCTGTCCAAGAGGGCCTGCGGATCGGGATGGGTGAGGGGGCTCCGCGAAGGGTCGAAGTTGTTGTGCCCGGGGACGTGCTTGCCCTGCTTGCCCTCTTCGATCTGCGGTCGCGCGTCGTCGCCTCCGTGATCGTGGTTGCCGCCCTGGGTGGAGAGGCCGAGCGGATCGACGGAGACGGTGGGGGCGCCGTCGAAGCAGAACGCCCGGAAGCCGGCGACCACGCCGAGCGGATCCGGCGACATGAATCGGCCCGTCTCGGGATCGAAGACACGAAAATGGGTCACGGCCAGCTCGATGTCCGCATCCTCGAGCTGACCGAGCAGGCCGAATGGCGAGCGCACGCGATAGCCCCGGTTCTGCTCCCCGAGCGTGTCCCATTGCTCGTCGGCGGCTGCGCCGAAAGCTCGAGGGAGGCGGCGCCACGCGACGCGGCCCGCGCCGTCGATCAGCTCGCGGGGAACGCCCACCTGATCCGCGATGACGAGGAACGTCTCGCCCTTCTCGGATTGAAGGAGAGGGACATCCGATTGGGGATGATGGACGAACGAGCGCGGCCCGAGCGCCGGCGACAGCTCGGCGCAGACTACGCTGCGATCCCAGACCCACTCCGTCACGATTGGCTTGTTCGCGCGCTGGGAGCGGAGCTCTTTGCGGACTCGCCGGCCGAAGGCGTCATAGGACATCTTCACGCGCGACCCGTCGGGCAGCACGACCTCTCGCAGTCGATCGCGAACATCCCAGACGTAGCTCGTCACCGCGCCTGTCTTCTTGTCGCGCTTCGCGGTGCGGCGGCGGCGCGCGTCGTAGACGTAGGCGACCGCTTCCGTCTCCGCGGCGACGCCTCCCGGTCCGAGCTTCCAACGGCGCGCGGAGGTCTTGGGCGCGCGATCGGACT
The DNA here is from genome assembly GCA_044225865.1 of Polyangiaceae bacterium. Taxonomy (GTDB): domain Bacteria; phylum Myxococcota_A; class Polyangia; order Polyangiales; family Polyangiaceae; genus Xiheicaenibacterium. The sequence continues at coordinate 100,112 of JBGAID010000025.1, forward strand.
CCAGCGTCCGCACCGCCTGGGCGAGGGATCCGGCCGGGTCGTATTCGAATGTCTCGCGCCACTTCGCGATCGCGGATCCGGCCGCGCCGTGGTGGGCGTGGAACGCCACCATCCCGAGCTTGTCGTAGCCGATCTCGGTGCGCCCCCAGGTCGCGTCCTCGATGCTCGTGACCCGCCCCGCCCGGTCGTAGCCGAAGCGGCGGTCGACGAGGACGTCGGGGACCTCACCGCCCGGAGCCCCGAGGGCGCGTTGGGACACGATCCGATCGAGGGCGTCGCGCGCGGTCTCGATCGAGAAGGCGCCTCGGCCGTCCCTCAGCGAGCGCTCGCGGCCGACGAGGTCGCGTTCGAACGAGAAGACCCGACCGGCGTGATCGATCTCGGTGACGCCCCCCTGCCGATCGTAGGCGTACCGGGTCAGCTCCCCGAAGGGACCGGTGCGCTCGACCCGATTCCATTCTTCGTCGAAGGCGAAGCGCAGCACCCGGTCGCCCTGGCGCTCCACGACGACGCGTCCCAGCGCGTCGCGCTCGAAGAGCGTCGTGTGCCGCTCCCCGTTCGATTGAATGGTCGCTTCCAGGATTCGGCCCGCGCCGTCGCGCCGATAGGACAGCTTGCTCTCGTCGCTGCCGCTCTCTTCGACGACGCGGCCGGCCCGATCGTAGGAGAACGTTCGGGACGAGCCGTCCGGGTACTCGATCTTCTCCACGCGCCCGGAGGGCCCGCGCCGGTAGATCAGCTTGCGACCATCGAACGTCTTCTCTTCGACGACGCGTCCGGCCGTGTCGTATTGGAAGGTATACGACTCACCGACGGGATTGGTCACCTTGGCGAGCCGCTCCATCGTCGTGTAAGCGAACGTGTATGAGCGGCCGTCGGTCGTGACGAGCTTGGAGATACGGCCCATGCCGCTCCACGCGAGCTCGGTCACGCCCTCCTCGGAGACCTCCCGCACCGGCTTCCCGAGGGCGTCGAAGGAGCGCTGGACCCTCGTGCCGTCGGGGCGCGAGGTCGAGGTGACCCGCCCGAGCCGATCGAGATCGAGCCGGACGGAGCGGCCTACCGCGTCGGTGCGGCCGGTGACGCGGCCGAGGGCGTCGAAGGTGTAGGTCGTGCGCGCGCCGCGGCCGTCCGTCTCCGCGACGAGGCCGTCTCGAGCGTCCCACTCGTAGATGCGCAGCGGGCCGTGCTCGTCCTGCACGCCGACGAGGCGGCCGCGGTCGTCGTACGAGTACAAGAGGACCCGTCCGCTCGGCTCTTTCAAGCTCGTGAGCGAGCCGCGGGCGTCGTGGGTGAGCTCGGTGATGGCGCCGTCGGGGTCGATCCGCCGTACGGGCAGGTCGCGGTCGTCGTACTCGATCGTCGTCGTCGCGCCGGCAGGATCGACGCGCCGGATCTCGTTGCCGCGCGCGTCGAACCACCACTTGCGTCCTTCCCCCGCGCCATTGGCGAGGGCGATGCGATAGCCGTCGGCGTCGTAGGCGATCTCTTCGAGGAGCTGACCGTCGGGGAGGCGCTCGCGCCTGGCGCGGCCGGGCTCCTCGTCCCACTCGATGATTCGGCTCTCCTCCCCGTCCACGTAGGTGACGCGGGCCGCGTCGTCGTAATGGAGCTCGATGCCGTAGAGGCCCTTCGGGCCGGCGGTCTTGATGCATCGGCCGGAGTCGCCGTCGTACACGTACGTGAATCGCGGGCCCGTCTTGATGGTCGCGGCCGTCATCCGGCCATGCGCGTCGTATTCGTATTCGTCCGTGTGGCCGAGGGCGTCGACGACGGCGACCAGGCAGCCGCCTTCGTCGTATTCGTAGTCGACCCACTGCTCGACCAGCGCGTCCACGACGACCTCCAAGCGGATCAGCTTGCCGCCCCGCCAGCGGGCCACGATGCGGCGGCCGGCGGAGTCCACGACGTGTGAGAGCGCGCCCCCTTCGTACTCGAATGAGAGGCTCCTCCCCCAGGCGTCTTCGACGGAGCGAATGACGGCCGCCCCGCCGGGGACGACGGGGCGATAGCGAGCCGTCGTCCGCTCGCGGTGATCGAAGACCGCGAAATCGAGCTCCCCGTCGCGCTTCAGGGTGAGCCGCTCGCGCCGATGGAACGTCGACTCGCCCACCGCCACGGGCTCGAAATGGATGAAGCGTCCCTCCTCGTCGGTGAGGGAGATCGAGCGCTCCCCGACCGTGACCTGGCGGTCGAGGCCATGCGACCAGCCGCGACCGAGCGACGCGCGACGATCCCGATGGCGGCCCGACGAATAGAACCTCCGAAACGCGAAGGGGAGGAGCCCGGGCAGCTCGATGTCGGTGGCGCGATCGACCACGTAGCCCGTCACGACATCGACGGGGTGGCCGTTCTGGCATTGGTGCTGTTGCGCGGGCCCGGAGGAGCTGCCCGGCGGGCCATCCGACCCGCTGCCTCTTCCCCCCGGTCCGCTGCCTCCTCCTCCCGCGCCGGAGCCCGATCCGCCCCCGCCGCCGCCGCCGTTCGATGCGCCTCCCGGGCCCCCTGGCCCGCCCGGCGCGCCACCCCGCCCCCGCCGCCGCCGCCGCCCCCGCTCGCGCCGCCGGCGCCGCTCGCGGCCCCGTTCGAGCCCACGGTCACGGCCTTGTTGGAGATGCACGCGCTCGTCGTAATGCCGCACATGCCGAGCTCGACCAGCACGACGGGCGCCCCCATGATGATGAACACGGGCCCTGTCGTATTGAGGCTGACGACCTCTTTGAGCGTGCCCGGCTCGTTGCCGTGGCACGTCTTGAGGACGGAGCCGACGGTGGCGACTGGCACCCCGTCGACGCGCGTACGCATCGCCGCGTCCGTGATCCCTTCGACCGAGGAGGCCATCACCGGATACGGGATTGGAAGCGGGCTCGGTGCGGCGGGCGTCGTGCAGACGCTCACCGCCATCGGCGTGACCGAGTGGCCGCTCTGCTCCGTAATCACGTCCATCATCACGGCGGTGACGTCACCCATCGGCTCCCTCCCTCGTAAGCTTCATTTTCGACGCGGAGTCTTGGTCGTGGCCTTCTTCGGCGGAGCAGGCGCGCCGCCGTCCAGCTCGCGCACGAGCTTCTTTGGGGCCTGGGCGCGATAGCTCTCTTCGATCCAAGCCTTGAGCATTTCGACGGGCGGCTCCGTGTCCTCGAACGTCGCGGAGACCCACCCGCTCTTTCCGAGACCATAACCCGTCGGCTCCGTGAATGGCAGCATCAGGGCCGCCGAGTTGCTCTGGGGGAGCTTGCAGGAGATCTTGAGCGGCTCGCCCTCGACCGACAGGTACGCGAAGGTTTTGTCGTTCACGGCGAGGTCGTCGTGGCCTGGCCACGGGCTCTTGGTGTGGGCGCCGGGGAACGCGAGCCCGAAGGCCTTGAGCTCCCGCAGAGCGGCGTCTTGGGTCTTCCGTCGCGGCATGTCCGCGATCTCTATCAGCCCCCGCCGGCTCAGGCGCGTCCGGTCGGAATGGAAATGTGCCGGACGGACGTTGAGCGGGCGCTGCTGCGACGCGTGGCCGAGCCGATGAGCCGGGACGAGGGTCCGCGACGCGAGCACGATTCCGCCCGAGGGCTCGGATCGGGACACTACTTTTCACGTTTACGCCGGCTCATTTTTGAGACTACACGGCCCCACATGAATCGTTCGATCGCTGCAGGTTTCATTCTGTTGACGCTCGCCGGCTGTCTTACGCCCGAAGAGCGCGCGGCACGCCGCGCCGAGCGCGAGGCGAAGCGCGCCGAGCGCGCCGCCGCCAAGAAGGAGCGCGCCGAGCAGGAGGCTGAGCAGGAGGCGCGTGACCGCGCCGCGCGCGACGAGCGCGACCGCCAGGCGGCTGCCGAGAACGCGAAGCGGGCCGAGCTCGAGCGCACCGTGAACATCGAGACGGTCTGCCAAGCCATCGCGGAGTCCCACTCGAAGCACTGCGGCGGCAAGGCGGCGAAGGTCTACCTGTGGTGCCTCGGCAGCCAGGCTCCCTCCGCGACCGCGTCGATCAACTGGGGACAAACCCAGAAGTGCTCGGCCGACGTGGCGAAGGCGGATTGCGCCGTCCTCGCGGCGGGCGTGCTCCCGGCCGCTTGCGGCCAGACCGCCCCCGCCGCCCAGGAGACCTCGAGCCAGCCGACGCAGCAGAAGGACCCCGGCGGCATTTCGGTCGCAAAGGCGTGTGGCCCCCTCATGGAGCAGCATTGCAACAAGTGCGACTCCGGCAACATGAAGTCGTGCGTCGATCAGTCGCTGGCCTGGTGTTACAACGGCCGCCCCGGCACGATGGGGACGGGGATGACGGCGGACCAGTTCGCCACCTGCTCGTCGGCGTACCGCGCCCTGCGCTGCGACGCCGCGGGCACCGGCTACGTTCCGATGGACTGCCCCGGCCTTCGTTGAGCAGGCGATGGAGCACACGCTCGATCACGTCTCGGTGCACGTCACCGACTACGAGCGCTCGAAGAAGTTCTACGAAGCCGCCCTCGCCCCTCTCGGCATCAAGCTCCTGATGGAGTTCGGGAAGGCGGGCGGCTTCGGCAGGACGAAGCCAGAGCTCTGGATTGGCGAGGGGAAGGCGAGCTTCCAGACGGAGGCTCAAGCGAAGGCACCGACGCCCGTCCACGTCTGCGTCGCGGCGAAGAAGCGCGCGGACGTCGAGGCGTTCCACCGCGCCGCCCTCGACGCGGGAGGCCGGGACTTTGGCGCCCCGGGCCTGCGCCCCCAGTATCATCCCGGCTACTACGCTGCGTTCGTCCTCGATCCGGACGGGCACGATCTCGAAGCGGTCGTGCACGGCCCGGATCAGGAATGAGCGAATCCGCGCGGCCCCTCGACGGCGTTCGCGTCGTCGAGGTGGGCCAGCTCTTGGCGGGCCCGTTCGCGGGGACGCTGCTCGCTTATTTCGGCGCCGACGTCATCAAGGTCGAGCCGCTCGGGGGCGACGCGCTTCGCTCTTGGCGTGGGATGGATGGCGACACGAGCGTCTGGTGGCGGAGCCTCGCGCGCAACAAGCGGTGTGTCGCGATCGATCTCCACCGCGACGAGGGGCGCGCCCTCGTCCGTGATCTGATCGCGGCGAGCGACGTCCTCGTGGAGAATTTTCGGCCCGGCACGATGGAGGATTGGGGGCTCGGGCCGGAGGCGCTTCGCGAAGCGAACCCCAAGCTCGTCTACGCGCGCGTCTCCGGCTTTGGACAAACCGGTCCCGACCGGCGGCGTGCCGGCTTCGCGTCCGTCTGCGAGGCGGAGGCCGGCCTCCGCCACATCACCGGTGTGCCCGGAGAGCCTCCCGTCCGGAGCAACGTGTCGCTCGGGGACTCACTCGGCGGGATCCACGCGATGATGGGGATCCTCCTCGCCTTAATGCATCGCGACCGCACGGGGCGGGGGCAGGTCGTCGACGTCGCCCTCACCGAGTCCGTGCTCAACGTATTGGAGTCGGTGCTACCAGAATATCATGCGCTCGGGATCGTCCGGCCCCCTTCCGGGCCGACCATCACTGGGGTCGTTCCGTCCAACGCCTATCGATGCGCCGATGGGCGTCTCGTGGTCGTGGGCGCCAACACGGACGGCCTGTTCACGAAGCTCATGTCGACGGTCGGGCGCGAAGATCTCGCGAGCCGGCCGGATCTCGAGAACAACCGCGGGCGCGTAGAGCACGCGCGTGAAATCGACGAGGCGATCGAGGCGTTCACGTCGCGTTGGCCGATCGACGCGGTCCTGACCGCGCTCGGCGCGGCGGGGATCCCGGCCGGCCCCGTCGCGGACGCGGCCCACATCGCCGCGAGCCCCCAGCTCGCGGCGCGCGACTATTGGGAGCGAGCGGAGGCCGAGGGAAAGGTCTACACGCTCCCTGCCCTCGCGCCCCGGCTCGCGGAGTCGCCGGGCCGAACGGGGTGGGCGGGGCCGGCGATCGGCGCCCACACGCAAGAAGTGCTCTCGGAGCTCGGCCTCGAGCCGGGCGTCATCGACGCCCTCCGCGCTCGGGGCGTCGTCCGCTGAATACAGTAGGCTCGCGGGCGTGTCGGCGCGCGAGGACGAAGCGATCGATCCGAAGGAGCTCGGCCTCGAAGGCGGCGGTTTCCAGCGGTTCCTCTCTCCCCGCTCCTCGTATGTCCTGACCCGCTTCGTGCTCTTGCGCTGGCTCGGGCTCGTCTATTCGGCGGCGTTCCTTTCTACCGCGCTCCAGTATCGCGCCCTGATCGGGCCGCGCGGGCTGTTGCCGGCGAAGATGGTCGTCGACACACTGCTCGGCGAGCACTCCGGCAGCGCTGTCGGGGCGGCGCGCGAGGCGCCCTCGCTGTTCCTCTGGACGGGCGCCTCCGACGCGGCCATCGGCGCGGTGGCGTGGACCGGGGTCGCGCTCTCGCTCCTCGTCTTCGCCGGCGTCACGAACGCGGTCGTGCTCGTGATCCTCTGGCTGCTCTATCTATCCATCGTCAATGTCGGGAGCGTCTTCTATGGATATGGATGGGAGATCCAGCTCCTCGAAACGGGCCTCCTCGCCGCGTTCCTCTGTCCGGTGCGCGACGTCCGCCCGTTCCCCGCGTCGCCCCCGCCCGCGATCCCCGTCTGGCTGTTTCGATGGTTGATCGTACGCGTCATGCTCGGGGCCGGCCTCATCAAGCTCCGCGGGGACGCGTGCTGGCGCGATCTGACGTGCCTTCGATACCACTATGAGACGCAGCCCATCCCCGGGCCGCTGTCTCCCTATTTCCATCGATTGCCCAACTGGGTCCACACCGGCGGCGTCCTCGTCAATCACCTCGTCGAGGTGCTCGCCCCGTTCGGCGCCTTCGGGCCCAAATGGCCGCGGCGAGTCGCCGGCTGCGCCTTTGTCGCGTTTCAGCTCGTCCTCATCGTCAGCGGGAACCTCTCGTTCCTGAATTGGCTGACGATCGTCCCTGCCATTGCCTGCTTCGACGACGAGGACCTCGCGCGGGTCTTGCCGCGGCCGCTCGTCGAGTACGCGCGGGCGCGCACCACGCGCGCGGGGCCGACCAAGCCAGCCCTCTGGGTCGCGGGCGGCTACGCGATGGTCGTGGGCATCCTCAGCATCAACCCGATATCGAACCTCGTGAGCTCGTCCCAGTCGATGAACCGCTCCTTCGACCCCCTCCACGTCGTCAACACCTATGGCGCGTTCGGCAGCGTCGAGCGACAGCGGTACGAGGTGATCGTCCAGGGCTCGGACGCGGACGACCCATTCGAAGAAGAGGCCTATCGAGACTACGAGCTACCGTGCAAGCCCGGCCCCGTCGACCGGAAGCTGTGCTGGATCACGCCTTATCACCGCCGTCTCGATTGGCAGATGTGGTTCTTGCCCTTCGGCCAGGCCGACCAGAACCCTTGGTTCATCCACTTCGTGACCAAGATTCTGGACGGCGATCCGGTGATCCGCGAGCAGCTCGCGAAGGATCCCTTCGGAGGAAAGCCCCCGCGCTGGGTCCGGGCCGAGCTGTATTCGTATCGGTACTCCGAGGGGCGAGCGGTCTGGGAGCGCGAGCACGTGCTCAACTATCTCCGCCCGGTCGGGAGGAGCGACCGCGCCCTCGCCCGGTACATCGCGGCTTATGGTTTTCCGCGCCCGGACGCGCCCGAGCCCGATCCCGATCCGGTCATCGAATGACCTGGGGATTGACCAGGACGTTGCTGACGTCACCGCACTGCACGACGGGGGCGGGCGTGATCTTGGGGTGCTTGGCCCTGAACTCCTTGGCGACGTCGTTGCAGGTGCCACCGTGGCCGCACTGCACCGTGTACGCCACCGTCGGGCCGCCGCGATAGGTGCTCTTCACGTCGAACTTCACGATCGCCACCTCTCCGACGCGGTTCTGGGGCGGCTCGGTGACGATGGTCCAGCTGCGGTTGGACTCGAGGACCTTTCGGATCATGTCGACCCGGAGCGCCTCGTCGGAGCCGTCCCCGGGGAGGAGGATGGCGGTGGCGGTGTAACAGGTCGCGTCGGCCTCTTTGACGTCGCCGTCGGCGTGGGCTCGCGCGACCACGAGCGTCGCGGGCACGGAGAGGAGCAAGAGAGCGGCGAGGGCGTGGGCGATCTTCACGAGCGCCTGTTACGACGGCCCGCGCCGTCCTCTTCCCGACCGGACACGCATCTGATGTCCCGAAGTTGCGGCTTCGTCGACGTTCCGTCACAGGCCCTGCGCTACACCGCCGCTCGTGCACGCGGTCTTCCTCGAACGGCGCCTCGACCCAGCGCGGCTTCGCCGCCTGCTCCTGGGGGCGTGCGCGGCCGCTACGCTCATCGCGCTGACGGGGTATGGGGCCTCCCGTGTCGTCCGCGCCGCTCCCGCCAAGGCGGAGGAGGCGCCCGAGGAGATCGTCGAAATCACCCTCGAGGAGCGTCCCAAAGACGCCCCTCCTCGCGAGGAGCTGGAGGTCTCGGCCGAAGACCCGGGCCCATCGTCGACCCCGCCGCCTCCGGCCGCCCCGTTGGTCCAGCAGATCACGAAGGTCCCGGAGAAGGTCAACGTCGCCAAACGGTCCTATGACGACGACGACCACAAGCCGAATTTCGACAATCCCAATGGTGGCCCCGGCGGGACCGGCTCCGGCTCCGGCTCGGGGGCCCGCCCCTCCAAGCCCGCCCCGCCTCCGCCTCCGCCTCCGCCCAAAGCCGAGAAGCCGGTCGCGCCGAAGATCAGCCCCGCCGACTACGACCCTCCGAAGTGCAAGAAGAAGGGCATCGACGCAGCCCGCGCCAAGGCCCTCAACGTCGAGGGCAAGGTCGTCGTCACGTACACCGTGACCGCCTCCGGGGCGGTGACGAACGTGTCGGCCTCGAGCGGCCCGCCCGAGCTCGTGCCGCTCGCGATCGCGGCCGTTCAATCTTGGCAATGCGAGCCGGCGCGCATGAAGTCCGACGGCTCCCCCGTTCAAGTGACGAAGAAGGTTCCTCTGACCGTCCGCCTCCAGTGAGAGACAATCATGTTCGACCTCCAAAAAATCTGGCTCGACATGAGCCTACCGAACAAAGCAATCACGGGCGCCATCCTCCTGATGGCGGTCCTCGCGATGGCGGTGACGTTCGAGCGCGTCGTGGCCTTGTCGAGGAGCGCGAAGGTCTCGCGCGCGTTCGCGGCGAAGGCCGACCGACTCGTGTCTTCGTGGGAGCTGCCCTCGCTCCTCGGCGTCGCCAAGGCCCACGGCGACTCCAGCCTCGCCCGCCTCTGTCGGGCGATTGTCGACAAGTACCTGGAGGTCGCCAATCGCGGTGAGATGAGCCCGGCCGGGATCGACCTGGTGCGCAACGAGGCGGCGCGACAGCAGGAGGTCATCTCCGCGGACCTGAGGCGGGGGATGAGCATCCTCGCCACGATTGGATCGATCGCCCCCTTCGTCGGGCTGCTCGGCACCGTGGTCGGCATCATCGCCGCGTTCCAGAAGATCGGCGCCGCCAACGCCGGCGGGATCGGCACGGTGAGCAGCCAAATCGGCGAGGCCCTCATCGAGACCGCCATCGGCCTCGGGGTCGCCATCCCCGCCGTCATCTTCTTCAATTATCTGAGCGGGAGGGTCAGCGGGGTGGAAGCGGCCCTCGGGCGCTCGGCCGGGCAGCTCATCGACGAGATGGAGTATCGACATGCGCATTCGAATGACCGCGAGAGCGGCGAAGTCGACACCCGCCAAGCAGCCTGAGCCCGAGATCAACGTCACCCCCCTCGTCGACGTCGTGCTGGTGCTGCTCATCATCTTCATGGTGATCGCGCCCAACCTCCAAGAAGGCACGCCGGTGGCGCTGCCCGAGGTGGGGACGCCCGACGAAAAGAAGCTGGAAGACGCGATCGAGGTCGTGATGGATCGGGACGCCAAGCTTCACTATGAGAGCGAGCCGGTCGAGCGCGGGCAGCTCTTCGCGACGATCGAGCGGCTCCGCGCCGAGAAACCCTCTCGGCCGATTGTCCTGAAGGCCGACGCGGCCCTGCCGTATGGCCTGGTGCGAGAGCTCTTCTCGGATCTCCAGCGAGAGGGGCTCACCAACGTCGCGCTCAAGGTCGTCTCTCACGAGGCCAAGGAGGGCTGAGATGGGAATCGCGCTCCCCTCCAATGGGAAAGGCAAAGCGCCGGGCCCCGCCGTCAACGTGACGCCGCTCGTGGACGTCGCGCTCGTCGTGCTCATCATCTTCATGGTCGTCGCGCCCCTCGTCGCGAAGACGTTCTCGGTGGCCATTCCCCCGGAGGCCAAGGCGCCCCCCGCGGCTCCGAATCCGGACGAGCCGCTGGTCATGACCCTCGACAAGCGCGGGGTGATGCGGATCAACAAGCAGGTCGTGGAGCCCCGAGAGCTCCCCACCGTGCTCCCCCCGATGCTGGCGGCGGCGAAGAGCAAGGTGCTCCACTTCGACGCCGACGACGAGCTCCCTTACGGCGCGGTCGTCACGGCCGTCGATCAATGTCGAGACGCGGGGGCAAAGTCGATTGCCGTCGTGACGAAGAAGCTCGACCAGAACTGAAGAGTACGAGCATGCGCAAGGCTGCGTTCGGTGCCTCATGGGGGTTGTCCATCTCGCTCTCGCTGATCGCGCGCGGTGCGCTCGGACAAGAGCCGCCCGCTCCCGATCCGGAGCCCGAGCCGGTGGAGGAGCCGGTCGCCGAGGAGCCGGAGGTCGAGACGGGGGTCTCTCTCTCCCAGCCTCCCGCGAAGGGCAAAGGGGCCATCGTCGGGATCGTCCGAGAGAGCAAATTGAAAGAGCCGGCGGTCGAGGCCGTCGTGGCCGTGGTCGGGACCAAGATCGCGGTCCTGACCGAGGTCGATGGGACGTTCCGGCTGGAGCTGCCCCCGGGCTCCTATGAGATTCAAGTCTCCTACGAGCTGCACAAGCCGCTCCGCGCCTCCGGCGTGAAGGTGAAGGCGGGTGGATTGACGAGGATCGATCTCTCCGTCGACCCCGAGGAGAGCGCGGTGGAGGAGGGGGTCGAGACCGTCGTGCAGGTCGACAAGGCGACGGTGGAAGGACTCCAGCTGCAGCGCCAGCGATCGGCGGCCGCGGGCGACTCGGTGGGGCGCGCCGATATCGTCAAATCGAATGATCGAAACGCGGCGGAGGCGGCGAAGCGGGTGGTCGGCGCGAACGTGGAGGGCTCCCGCTTCCTCTTCGTTCGAGGCCTCGGGGAGCGGTACACGAACGCCCTCCTCGACGGATTCCCTCTCCCGAGCCCGGAGCCGGATCGCCAAGCCGTCCCGCTCGATCTCTTTCCCACCCAAATCATCGACAGCCTCACGATCGTCAAGACGTTCACCCCCGACGTGCCCGGGGATTTCGCGGGCGGGTCCATCCGCATCCAGACCCGGCGCGTCCCGAACGAGCTCACCGTCGCCGGCTCCCTGTCGCTCGGGTTCAACACCCAGTCGACCTTCACGGACTTTCTCACCTACGACGGCGGCTCTTGGGATTGGCTCGGCTTCGACGACGGGGCCCGGTCGATGCCGGCAGATCTCCCCACGTCGAAGGTCTCCCGCGGGCTCGAGGACGAGAACGGCGAGCTCATCACCAAGGAGCGAATCGCCGGATACGGCAAGGCGATGAACACCCCGCTCTCGGCGAAGACGGCGCTCGGGTCCCCGAGCTACTCCGGCAACTTCGTGGTCGCCAACGCCTGGCCGCTCGGGAGCTGGGGCCGCGTCGGGGTCATGGGCGCCCTCGTCTACGACCGGCGCTTCGAGCGGCGGGCGGCGGCGCGCGTCGCGAACTATCGGCTCGGAGAGGGAGAGGGGGCGATCGACGGCCTCGTGAAGCTCAATGACCTGACGTACGAGCGCGGCGACGAGAAGGTCTCCTGGGGCGCCCTCGGCGCCGTCACCCTCGAGGTGGGCGACAAGCACAGCGTGAGCTTGACCGGCCTCTACACGCGCGCCTCCGACAAGGAGGTCAGTCACCTCACGGGCTTCCACGAGGAGCGGGCGGCGAGCGTCGACGACACGCGCCTCTCCTTCGTCTCGCGCGCGCTCGCGTTCGGGGAGCTCTCGGGGCACAGCACGATCTCCGCCCTCAACGGGCTCGATATCGAGTACGGCGTGGGCATCGCGAGGGCTACCCGGGACGAGCCGGACACGCGGGGCGCCGTCTATCAGTACGACGGAAACTTCCAGACATTCACGTTCGAAGACGACAGCTCGAGCGGCTCTCATTTCTATTCGGAGCAGGGGGAGACGACGTTCACCGGGAAGCTCGATCTCACCCAGCCGCTCATCCGAGACGACAAGAGCGTCGCGATGAAGCTCGGCGGCTTCGTGAACGTCCGGCAGCGCGAGTTCCTGGCGAGGCGATTTCGTTTTCGGCCCGATCGCAAGGGGGCCCCCGAAGGGTTCGACCAGTGCGCGGGCCCCTCCATCGCCCGCGACTGTCCCGATCGGCTCTTCACGAACGACAACATCGAAAAGGGGTTCCTCGAGCTCGAAGAGAACACGGACAACAATGACGGTTACGAGGCGGGCCTGGACGTCTACGCCGGCTACGTCATGGTCGACGCAAAGATCGGCGACCAGGTGAGGGTCGTGGCCGGCCCCCGCTTCGAGCTTTCGCGGCAGTTCATCACCCCCTTCGACCCGGCCAATCGCGGTGAGCCCGGGGAACGGACAGAGCTGAACCAAGTCGTCTTGCTCCCCGCCCTATCCGTCATCTGGACGCCTATCCCGCGGGCGAACGTCCGCGCCTCGCTGACGCGCACCGTCGCCCGTCCCCAGCTGCGCGAGCTCGCGCCGTTCGCCTATACGGACTACTTCGGTGGCGTGCAGGTGCGGGGGAACCCCGAGCTCGTCAACACGAGCATCACCAACGCCGACCTGCGCTTCGAGCTCTTTCCGACCTCGCGCGAGGTGGTCGCGGTGAGCGCCTTCTACAAGCGCTTCGCGGACCCCATCGAGCAGGTGCTCAACCCGAGCTCCGGCAACGGGATCGTCACCTACGAGAACGGCCTCGGGGGGAGCCTCGCCGGGATCGAGCTGGAGGCCCGGAAGTCCTTCGATTTCATCACCACCGCCCTGAGGCCTTTGTCGCTCATCACCAACCTCACGCTCTCCCACTCGAGCGTGGACCTCGATCCGGTCAAGGCGCAGGCCCTCACCAGCTCGCAGCGGCCGCTCTCGCTCCAAGCTCCGTATGTCTTCAACGTCGCGCTCGACCTCGATTACGAGGAGACGGGGACGCGGGCGAGGATCCTCTACAATCTGGTCGGCCCCCGGCTCACCACCGTCGGCGCCGATGGGATCCCCGACGTCTACGAGCTCGCGAAGCACGGACTGGACATCACGGTCGGGCAGAAGATTGGCAAGCACGTGGAGGTCCGTGCCTCCGCGACGAACCTGATCGACGCTCCTATCAAGGAGGTCCACGACACGGAGAGCCAACAGGCGGTGCGCGAGGAGTACACGCTCGGGCGGACGTTCAACGTCGGGGTCGCGCTCGCGTATTGAACGAGGCCGATTCGATACCGAGATGTCACTTCGGCGGCCTTGCCCAGTCACTTCCGGAGGCGAGAGTCCCCCCCGACCGAAGGAGGATTCTCGATGAGCTTGCACCGTGCTTGGGTAATGACTTCGATGCTCTGTCTCGCCGCCGCCGCGACCGCGGCCTGCGGTGACGACGCCGAGGATGGTAATGGAGGGAACGGGAGCGGTGCGGGCGCGCAGGGCGGCGCCGGAGGCGGCGAGGGCGGAGGGGCTCCCGCCACGGAGAAGGAGCTCTCGGGGGTCCTCGAGACGCAGACCCTCACCGCGGACACGAAATGGATATTGAACGGCATCGTGTCCGTGCCGGATGGGGCGGTGCTCACGATCGAGCCCGGCACCATCATCGCCGGCGACAAGGCCTCCCTCGGGACGCTCGTCGTTCAGCGTGGCGGAAAGATCGTCGCGGAGGGGACGGCCGCGTCCCCCATCGTCTTCACCAGCAATCTGCCCGCGGGAGAGCGGGAGGCGGGCGACTGGGGTGGTCTCGTGCTGCTCGGCAAGGCCCCCATCAACGAGGCGGGGGGCGAGGCGGAAGTGGAAGGTTTTCAGGATCCGCAGCTCTTCGGCGGCGACGACCCGAACGACTCGAGCGGCTCGCTCAAGTATGTTCGCATCGAGTTCTCGGGGGTGGAGATCTCGGATGGGAACGAGATCAACGGCCTCACCCTCGGCGGGGTCGGCAAGGGGACGACGATCGATTTCGTCGAGGTCCAGAACACGCTCGACGATTGCTACGAGTTCTTCGGAGGCACCGTGAACGTCTCCCACCTCGTCTGCTATCGGAACGGCGACGACGGCTTCGATTTCGACTCGGGATATACCGGCTCACTCCAGTTCTTGTTCTTGCAGCAAGATCCTTCGACGGCCGACGACACCAACGGCCTCGAAGCCGACAATGACAAGGACGACCCGACCGTCACCCCCGTCACCAACCCGAAGATCTCCAACATCACCCTGTGTGGGCAGAATGGCGATCAGCCGAAGCAGCAATATGGCTTCCTGTTTCGGCGCGGCTTCCACGGCACGGTGGTGAACGCGATCGTCGCCGGCTTCGAGGCGGGGGTCGATATTCGGGACGCTCCCGACACGGACGTCGACGTCTCGCACACGCTGTTCCTCGGCAATACGGTCGAGGACGTCGCGTACGTCGAGGACGCGCCCGCCACCGACATGGGCAACCCCGACGAAGACGACGACGGCGGGCTCGACGAGATCGCCTGGTTCAATGAGGGAGAGGGGAACGCGACGGAGGGCCCGGACATGAGCGGCTGCTTCGCCGACTCGCCGAGCCCTGCGCCCGCCGCCATGATCCCGGGTGGCACCCCGGTGGGGGACGGGGCGGACACCGCTGCGACTTATGTCGGGGCGTTCAAAGACGCGAGCGACAACTGGATGGAAGGCTGGACGAAGTTCGACACGAACGGCTGAGCTCGCCTCGGCTCACGCCTTCTTCTTCTTCTTGCCCTTGCCGAGGTGGTACTTCTTCGTGATCGCCTTTCGCTCGGCTTTGGCGAGCTCTCGCATCTGGCGGGCCTCTTCGAGCGTGACCGTGCCGTCCTTCTCGACCTCACGGGCGGCGGCGCGGATGCGCTCGGCGGCGGCGTCGAAGTCGGCGTGGACGGCCTTCTGGCGCTCCTGGGGAAACGAGAGCTCCGCGAGGCGGGCGTCGAGCCGCTCGCGCGCCTTGCCGATGCGGTGCTCGACGCGCTTTTCGAATTGGGCCGCCTTCATCGGAAAGTGTTTGGCGAGCTTCTCTTCCTTGTCCGAGCCGGCGGCGGGGGCGTCTGCGAACGCGTAGGCGACCGGAACCGAGGTGAGAGCGAGCGAGACGAGCGCGGTCTTGATCCACGACGAGCGAAGCATCGAGTCCTCCTTGGGACCGCTCTCCATCGAGCGGCCTCGAAGGGGGTGGTGTGCACGGGAGGTGCCAGCCGCCAGGATCGCGAAATGGCGCGCGAGCGCGATGATTTGCCTGCGGAGCGGCCGTCGCAGCCGGTGCAGGTGCGGAGGGCGCTCCGCAGGTCAGCGGGACCTTGGGTGATGGGCCGGGCCGCGCGAGGGGTGCCCCGAGGCGGGGGTCGCTTCGTCGGTCTGCGAGTCGCTCGGCAGGCGATGGGGCTTTCCGCTTCCGTAACCGAGCCTGGTCCCCACCGTCCCTATCACCATCAAGGGGCGCGACGGAGGAGCGTGCCCGGGCTCGTCGGATTGAACGGCGCGGTCGGGAGCCTCCGCGGCCTCGCGCGGAACCGGAGGCGGGGGAGGGGACGACCACCGAAAGAACGGGGCGGTGCCTTCCTCGGCCTGCGGCCTCGGTGGAGCGTCGAGGACGGGCGGAGGTGGACGGAGGGTGCCAGTGGGCCCGCGCGGAGGCTGTGCTTCCAGCGGCCTCGTCAGGGTGAGGGTGTCTTGTCGCTCCGGCTCGTCGGTGGGCTCGTCGAGATCGTCCGCGCCGGCGGCGAGCGCGAACGTCGCGTCCGCCATCGCGGCCGGGTCCATTTCGATCGGCTCGCGCGGCCACGTCTCGACGTCGTCGAGGGTGACCGACGCGAGGCTCTCGAGGGGGTCGACCACCAACAGCAGGTTGTGATGGACGCTCCCGTCGTGCTGGAAGCACCCTCGAAACGTCACGTGGCAAAGGCGATGGACGGGATCGATCAGGATGCCGTCGGCGTGGAGGGAGAGGGCGAGGGCGCGCCCGAGATCGTTGTCGTAGACGAGCGCGGCCGAGGGCACCGGCCCCGGCAAGATCGCGTCGAGCGCGGCCTCGCGATGCTCGACCCCGACCTCGATCGGGAACGGCGGCCACGGCAGACGCTGATCGCTCGGGGCGTCCTGGGCCAGCGGATCGGTCGGATCGGCGGAGAGGGCGGCGAGCTCGGTGGCGGCGTCGGCCGACTTGTCGACGCGAGACGCCCAGATGCGCGCGGGGGCCGGCCGCTCCTCCGAGAGCGCGGGACCGACCAGCACCACGTCGCAGGCGAGCTTCAATGGGGAGAAGTCGGAGGGGTAGACGACCGTCTCGGCGCCGTCGTGCTCGTCGCCGCGCAGCGGATCGGCGTCCTCCCGACGCACCACCGCCCAGCCCGGCGCAGAGATGTCGTACGTGATCTTCACGACGACGGAGTACGTGTCGGGCCGATCCGGGAAACGGACGAGCCCGACGCGAACCGGGACCCGCCGCGCGACCAGCACGCGGTCAAGGTACCACGCGAACGGAAGGATCAGCGATAGGGCCCGAGCGGCCCTCGCGGGCGCAACGAACGCGCGAGCTTGGCGAACGAGGCGAGCTCTTGCTCGACGTCGCTCGGACGAGCCGGCAACGGGGTGATCCTCACCCAGAGCGTCCCTTCCTGGTGCATGACGCCTTTCGCCGCAGCCTCCTCGAGGGCCCGGCGTGCCGCTTCCGTATCGAGGGGGAGCGTCTCGTCGAGCTCGTGCACGACCCGCGTCTCGACGTGGCCGCCCTTGTCGTTGAACCGGTTCTCGACGTCGACCTCGACGCCTTCGAGGCGCAGCCTGCGGATGGAGAGGCTGCCGCGCTCGAGGACGGCATCGTGCACGGACGCGTAGTCGGCCCATGCGGCGAAGCAATGGGACGCGCACGCAGGCGGAGGCACGAGCGGGAGCGCCGGCTCGATCGCTCGCGCGAGGGCGTGGGCGGCGGCCACGAATTGCTCGAGCTGCTCGAGGCGGTGTCCGCCCCCCGACGCCGCGAGCATGGCTCCATCGTCCTCGAAGACCGACTCGTGCGCGGACGCGAGCGCGCGCCGGACGTCGGGGGGCAAGAGCGCGCGAGCTTGGGCCGCCTCCCGAGCGCGCACCACGAAGCGCTCGTCGAACATCGGATCATCCATCGTCACCCCGCCGCCGAGCAGGGTGTCCGACCAGCGGCGCTCGGCGACGCGCACGCCCGTGCCGGTGCTGGGCCAAGAGAGGGTCGCCACCGAGGTGAGCCCGTGCTTCTCACGCTGCTCGAGCTCGATGCGCATCGTGATGGGCCCGACCGTCTTGGTCATGACCTCGCTCGCCGCGTCGTTCTCCATGCCGAAGCGCTGCGCGACGAACGCCCACGCTTTGGCGCGGCGCTCGTGACCCACGGGGGGGAGCCGGTCGAGGCGCCCATCGGCCGCTTGGGCGCCCGCGCGCGGCGCGACCATGATCGGGATCGACATGACGACGTCCTCGGACCACGCCCCGATCGCGCGGATCTCGAGGGACCACGTGTGCCGAAAGAGGGCGGCCTGAAAGCTGGGCCACTCGGTGGGAGGGATCTGGATCGCGAATGACGTGGACTGTCCATCCGCCGGCAGCTCGGTGATGGCGGGCGCCTCGTACCGTCGGGCGTTGCAAATCGGCAGCGTCGAATGAAACAGGGCGGTGTTGAAGGCATCGAGGCCGATCTTGATCCGGCGGACCTTCTTCGTGTTCGCGACGGAGAGCACGCCGCGCAGCGCCCCTCCGAGATAGGCCTCCCCCGGATCGAGCGACGCCTCGAGGTAGACGCGATCCGGGCGCGGCCCGTCCGCGTTGCTCACGAACACCTGAGCCCCCGTCGGCGCCGCGGGCCAGCTCGGCGGAGGGATGGTGACCTCGTAGGCGACCTTGCGATCGGGCCACCACGGGATGATGACCTGAACCTCGAGTCGATAGACGACGCTCGCATAATCGTCGCGGTAGGAAGGGGGCAGCCCCGGCGGCAGGTCGAATCGGACGGCGTGATTGAAGACCCCGGGGGTGAGCGTGTGCCCGGCGATCTTCGCGGCCAGGGAAACGTGAGTGTGCGTTCGATAGACCCTCGACCTGTTGTTGTGTTGGTGGGTGTAGCTGTACCGGCGCTCGACGCCGATGAGGCGGACCTCGATCGAGTCCACCGGCGTCTCGGATTGGCTCGTCAGCCGGATGTGAGCGTGCAGCGGCTGCCCCGGCTGAGGGACGGGAGGGCTCAGCGACAGCGAGAGCGAGGGGCGACTTCGCACTTGGCAAAGCCAATCTAAATCACCGATCGTAATCCTGACACATACGACGCTACAGAGCGGATGATGGGGCCCCGTCGCCGCAGGCGATGGGGCGCGCCCGCG
>JBGAID010000160.1:0-12532 GCA_044225865.1 Polyangiaceae bacterium
CATCGCGGGCTGGGTCGTCTCGGCGGGTGAGCGCTACGATAATCGTAGCGGGTCGTCGGCGCGACGGAAGGGAGGCTTGCCGCGGGGGCCGGTGGTCGGGGAGGGGGCCAGCCCGTCGAGGGTCTTTTTCGCCAAGACACATGCCTCGTGGCGCGGCGTCTACTACGATGGCGCTCGGATGGGCGAGGCCGAAGTCGCCGAGGCGTCGGATGCGGATCTGGTGGGTCAGACCATCGGGAAGTACTCGGTCGTGCGTCTCCTCGGGCAGGGGGGGATGGGGCGCGTCTACGAGGCGCTCAACCCGACCATCAAGAAGCGGGTCGCGATCAAGATCCTGGATCCGGAGTACGCGAAGAACCGGGAGGCGGCGGGGCGCTTCACGCGGGAGGCGCAGGCGGCGAGCGCGGCGGAGAGCCCTCACATCGTGGAGATCTTCGACGCCGGCTTCACCGACGACGGCACCGCGTACATCGTGATGGAGCTCCTGCGGGGAGAGTCGCTCGCCCAGCGCCTGAGGCGCGAGGGCTTGCTCGATCCCCCGGAGGCGAAGCGGCTCTGCCGGGAGCTGGCGCGGGGGCTCGCGAAGGCCCACGAGGCGGGCATCGTGCATCGCGATCTGAAGCCGGACAACGTGTTCCTCGTCGACCGCGATCCGGATCCGCCGTTCCTGAAGATCCTCGATTTCGGCGTCAGCAAGGTGGAGAAGAAGGCAGACCCGACGACGCTGACCCGAGAGGGCGTCGTCCTCGGCACGCCCTGGTACATGTCCCCCGAGCAGGCGCAGGGGCAGCCCGACGTCGACGCGCGCAGCGATCTGTTCTCGGTGGGGGCGATGCTCTACCAGTGCGTCACGGGCAAGCTCCCGTTCGAGGGCTCCACGTACGAGCAGATCATCGTGAAGATCTGCACCGCCGATCCCACCCCGGTGGCCGAGCTCGTGCCCGATATCGAGCCGGATCTCGCGGCCGTCATCGAGCGGCTCCTCCAGCGCGAGCGCGACGATCGCATCCAATCGGCGCAGGAGCTCGCGGCCCTCCTCGGCGACGGCCCCTCCGGCATCCGCCCTTCTTGGAAGTCGGGATCGGTGCGCGCCCAGAGGGCGGTCACTTCCACCCATGCGACGGACTCCACCGCCGAAGCGCCCGCCGTTCTCCTCGGAAAGATGGGCGCCGACAAGGCGGCGGGGAAGCGACCGATCGGCCTCGCGGTGGTGCTCGGCCTCATGGGTGTCGCGCTCTCGCTCGGGCTCCTGTTCGTGTTCGTGCTCGACAAGTCGGATGGAAAAGGCGCGAGCTCCGCGGGAGACAAGCCCGCGACCGGGCCGGTGAGCGCGACCGCGGTCGAGACCTCGCTCGTGGTGACCCCTGCGTCGGCCGCGACCGCGGCCGCGACCGCGACCGGGACAGCAGATTCAACCACCGCCCTCGCCGAGGCGAGCTCGGCCAAGCCCGACGACACCGCCTCGAGCGCGGCCGATCACGGCGCGTCGAGCTCGAAGCTGGGGGCCGGCGGCTCGGGGAGCTCCGGGCGGCGGAGGTCGGCCGGGAGCGGCGCCGCGACGGGCGGCGGTCCCGTGACGAGCGCGCCCCCGCCGCCCCCGAGCACGGCCACGACGCGGGCGACCGGCGTCGCGGGCGATCTCCAGCTTCAACGAAACTGAAGAGAGCGCGCTTTCCAGCTCTCGTCTCGTCGGGGGCGTCGCGGTTTGGTACGACGCTCGGGCGAGTTCATGGTCACCCGAACGCGACCCGTCTCCCGCATGCTCGAGCGAGCCTTGCTCGTCCTCTTTGCGTTCGTCTTCGGAGCGCTCGGCGCGCCGAGCGCGGCCTTCGCCCGCCCCAAGGTGCCGCGACCGCCGAAGCAGGAGGAGCCGGCGTCGAACGGCCCGTCCGCGCCGCCCGCCTCCCCGCCGCCGCCCGCCGGAAAGGGCGACGGCGACGCCTCGTACGCGAAGCACATGGAGCTCGGGATCCGGCTCTTCGAGGATCGGAACTACGACGCCGCCCTCACCGAGTTCGAGCGCGCCTATCAAGAGCGCCCCAAGGCGAGCCCGCTCATCAACATGGCCCTCTGTTACAAGGGCCGCTTCGAATACAAGAAGGCGATCGTCACCCTCCAGCGCGCCCTCGCGAAGCACCGCGACTCGATCGACGATCCCCAGAAGATCGAGAAAGCGATCGCGGAGATGGCGGAGCTGCTGGGCACGGTCCGGCTCGAGGTATCGCCGAAGTCCGCGGACTATCGGGTGAGGCTCGACGGTGAGCTGCTCGACGTCGGGGTCGGCCCCGCCACGTTCGACGTGAGCCCGGGCGGGCACACCATCGTGATCGAAGCGCCCGGCTTCGAGGCGGCGACGAGGCCCTTTCGCATCGCCAGCGGCGACACGATGGATCTCACCTTCGAGCTCGCGGCCGCGGAGGGCCTCGTGCAGTTCGAGAGCGCGCGCCGGGACATCTCCGTCCTCGTCGACGCGGAGCCTCTGCCTGCCGGGCGCATGTCGAAGCGGCTCAAGCCGGGCGCGCACATGGCCGAGATCGTGTGGCCGGGTCGCCGTCACGTCGCGAGCTTCGTCGTCGCGTCGGGGAAGACGGTGAAGATCGTCCTCCGAAAGAACGGCGAGCTCTCGGTCGCGGGCGGCCCGCCCAAGCAGCCCGACGCGATGGCGCCGCCGCCGGTGAAGGGGATCTACATGGTGGGGCTGTTCGACGCCGGTCTGCGGACCTCGAGCGCGATCGGCTCCGTGTTCGCGACGAGCGCGCGCCTCGGCTACCGATTCACCCGACGCCTCGGGGTCGAAGGGGAGCTCCGCGGCCTCACGACCGTCACCGAGAACCCCCAGGGCGAAGGCGATCTGAGGCTCTACGCGCTCCAGGCCCGTGTGTACGGGCGGGTGATGTCGGCGACCGAGGTGGTGCGGGCCGTGGCCGCGTTCGGGGTCGGGTACACCTACGAGGCGGCGTACGCTCCCTCTCTCGCCGACCCGCCGACCGGACACGGCTTCTGCGCGAACATCGAGCCCGGCCTCGAGGTCGACCTCTCCCACGTCATCCTTGGGTTTCAGACGCCGTTCGCGTTCTCCGTCACCGGGGTCGGCGCCGCCCTCGAGATCTCGGGCGGCCTTCGGATCGGCTACGGCGACTGGTAGCGGTCAGAGCTTCTGCGGCTTGCCGAAGAGGTAGCCCTGGAGCAGGTGACAACCGAGCTCGATCAGGGTGTCGCGCTCGGCGGGCGTCTCCACCCCCTCGCCGACCACGAGCGTCCCGATGTCACGGCTCACCTCGGTGACCGACTTCACGAGCTTCCGCTTCACCGAGTCCTTGTCGATGTCGCGCACGAGGGCCATGTCCAGCTTCACGACCTCGGGCCGGAGGTGGGCGAAGCTCGTGAGGCCCGCGTAGCCCGCTCCCAGGTCGTCGAGGGCGATCCGGAAGCCCATGCTCCGCAGCTCCGCCATCTTCACCTTGGCCTCCTCGATGTCGTGGAGGGCGGCGCGCTCCGTCACCTCGAGGACGACGGCGGGGGCGACGTCGGCGAGGGCTTCGTCGCGCGAGGTGAGCGCGTCGTCGAGCAGATCGTCGGCGTGGAGGTTCACGAACAAGTAGTGCCGGCCCGCCGTCTGAGCGGCGTAGGCCCCGCAGCGGGCGCGGATGGCGCGGCCGAACGGGACGAGGGCGTCGAGGGCCTCCGCCATGTCGAGCAGATCTCCGGCCCCGCGCATCGTGGGCTCTTCGCTCCGAACGAGCGCCTCGTAGGCGTAGAGCTTGCCGCTCGGCAGCACGATCGGCTGATAGGCCATGTAGAGCGTGCGCAGGGCGTTGTCCCAGCGGCTCCGGTCGAAACGGGCCGACGTCTCGACCGTCTCGAGCTCCTGGAGGGCCTGGAGGGCCTCGCTCTTCGCGCGCGACGTCCGGCACGCGCGGACCGCTTTGTCGACGGCGTCGACGAGCCGCGAGCCGGCGAGCGGCTTCAGCAGATATTGAAAGGCTCCGTGCTCGACGGCGGCGGCCGCGGTCTCGATGTCGGGCGCGCCCGTCATGAGCAGCACCGGAATGTCGCTGTCGTTCTCGCGCGCGTAGCGCAACAGCTCGATGCCGCCGAGGCCCTTCGCGACCACGTCCGAGACGACCGCGTCGAAGGTCATCGACGCGAGCCACTGGCTCCCCACGATGCCGTCGTGGGTGGCGTGGACGACGAACCCCGCGTCGGCGAGGAGCTTCGCGTGGGGGCGCGCGTCGTCCGTCTCGACGACGAGGACCATCCCGCGCGACGGCGCGTCGCCCAGCTCTTGAGCGGCGCGGGCCCTCAGATCCGGATCGTCGATGAGTGACAGCCCCGCGAGCGTGTTCGACGACGTGGGGGGATCTTCTGCGGAATGCGCCACGCCCCCCGATCTTCGTCGGGATGGCGAAACCTCGCAACAAGAACGTTGTTATCGTGAGGCGCGATGCCAGGCGCGCGCGCCGCTCTCGACCCGTTTCCGTTCGATCCGCTCGCCGACGTCGGACCGCTCCCCCTCTACGAGACGGTGCGCGAGGCCTGGTCGGCGCCTGGCCGCCGCTACCACGACCTCGCGCACCTCGGGGAGATGCTCGGCCACCTCGCGCGCGCCGAGCGCGCCGTCGGCTTCGCCGCCCCCGCGGAGGTCTTCCTCGCCGCCCTCTTCCACGACGCCGTCTACGAGCCGCTCGCCTCCGACAACGAGGCGCGCAGCGCCGCCCTCGCGATCGATTGCATCGCGCGCGAGCCTCTGCTCGGGCACGTGGATCGCGATCGCGTCGCCGCCCTCATCCTCGCCACCGCCGATCACCAGCGCGCGAGCGTCGAAGGGCCCGCGGGCTCCGATCTCGCGCTCTTCCTCGACGCCGACACGGCCATCCTCGGCGCGCCGCCCGCGCGCTACGACGCCTACGCCGCCGCCGTCCGCGCCGAGTACGCGGCCGTCCCGGACGAGGCCTTCCGCCGAGGCCGCGCCCGCTTCCTGCGCGGCGTTGTCGCGGCCCCCGCGATCTTCAAGAGCCCGTTCTTCCGGGCCGAGCTCGAGGCCTCTGCGCGCGCCAACGTCGCCCGCGAGCTCGCGTCGCTGGAGCCCTGATCGACCCCCCGGCGCGCTTTCGCGCTCGCCGCCTCACCCCTCGACGAGGGCGATCGCCTCGGACGGGGTGAGCTCCGCGTTCATCACGCTCGTGATCGCCTCGTCGTAGACGTTGCTGATGTCGCGGACGGTGGTGACGAGGTTCAGCACGAGGGCGGGCGACAGCTCCGTGCCGGTGAAGTCGAGCCCGGCCTTCAGCCGCACGAAGCCCTCCTCGATATCGACCTCGTACGAGCCCACGAGCAGCCCGTGGTTCACGCGCGCGATCGCCTCGAGCACGGTGACCATGCGCTCGCGCGGCACCCGCTGGCGGAAGACGAGGTAGACCGAGAGCTGCGCGCTGCCGAGGAGGGCGACGAAGAGCTCGAACGGCTCCTCGTCGGGCACCTCGATCTCCCACCGGACCCCCTCGCGCTCGGCGTTGGAGTCGTCGCGGGTGAACGTGAAGCCGAAGCTCGAGAGCACCGCCTCCGTCGTGACGTCGGGCGGAGGAGCCGCGCGCTTCGCCTTCGCGGCCGCCTTCTTCGGGGCGGCCACCTTCTCGGGGGTGGCCGCCTTCTTCGCCGCCTTCGTCTTCTTCGCCGCCTTCGTCTTTTTCGGCGCGGCCGCCTTCTTCGGCGCGACCTTCGTCGTCTTCTTCGCGGCTCGACGGGGAGAGGGTGCCATGCCCCTCTTTACACCAACCCCCGGCGCGCCTGCCGATTCATGAGCCGCCGACGAGCACGAGGATCTTCACCGCCGGCCGACCCTTGTCGTCCTTCGCGGGGGCGGCCCCGATCCCGATCTCGATGGAGCCCCGCTCGAGCAGCGCCTGCGACGGCTCGTACTCGCTCGCCGCGACCATGCGCTGCCCGGAGACGAGCACGGTCAGGTTCGGCGCGCTTTTCGCCTTCAGCTCCGCGAGGACCTGGGCCCCGACCTCGTCCAGCGAGCCGCGCCCCATCTCGTCGGAGACGGCGCCCACGAGCTTGCCGGCGAGCGCCTCGAGCAGGGGGCTCACCCGCGGCGGCGGCAGCCCGCGCGCGCGCCGCGCCTCCGTGATCTTGGCGAGGGCGATCGCCTTGGCCCGCTCCGGCTCCTCCTGCACCACGCGCCGCGCGAACACCTGCACGAAGAGCATCATCTCCTTGTGATCGGCGCCCCCCGCGACGACGCCGATCCCGACGTGGGTCACGTCCTCCGCCATGAGGTTCTCGAAGTGGCCGGGGCTCTTCATGAGGCTGTCCTGGGCCTGCGCGACGTCGATGGCCTCCGCGAGGTTCTCGCGCGCCGTCGCCACCGAGATGCGCGCGCGCGACAGCCGGTCGTCGAGGGAGCCGGTCGTCGGCGACTCGTGGGCGAAGAAGTGGTGCTCGTGCATGTCGGCGGCGTGGGCGCGGGCCACGTCCGCGAGGGCCTCGTCGTAGCCGAGGGGAGGCTTGCCGTGCTGGGCCCGGTCGCGGTTCACGAGCGCCCACATGCGCTGCTCGAGCTCGTGCGCCTGGGGGGTGGGGGGCACGCGCGGGGGAGGGGCCTCGACCTGCTCCGAGCACGCGGGGGCGGCCGCGCCGGAAAGCGCGGCGAGCGACACCAGCATCACGCGGCGGGGAAACACGGGGCGCGGAGCGTTCACGCGCTACAGTCTACGTCGCGCCGGCGACGGCGCGATCCCTCACCGCTTCTTCTCGGGCCGCGACACCGTCTCCGGGACGGGGATCGCAGAGCCGCGGAGGCTCGCGACCTCGATGTCGATATCGACGTCGATCTCGACCTCCCAAGGCGCCTCACTGCTCTTCGGTGCGGGCCGGGCCACCGGCAGCTCCGCGATCGCGCGCAGCGAGCTCCACATCTTGCCGACGGTGGGGAAGCGATCGGCGGGCTCGGCGGCGAGCGCCTTCGCCGTCCACTCGTCGATCGAGGGGGGCGGCAAATCGGGGCGCTTGTCGGTGAGCTTCGGGCGCGGGCCGCGCGTCACCGCGAGCAGGAAGCGGTCGAGGGGCTGCTTCGGATCGAACGGCGGGGCGCCCGTGAGCGAGCGCACCACCACCGCCGCGAGCGAGTAGATGTCGATGCGCCGGTCGGCGTTCTTCGCCCGGCCCCGCCAGATCTCCGGGGCGATGTAGCCGGGGGAGCCCGCGATCATCCCCTCCTGGGTGAGGGCGGTCGCGTTCAGATCCTTGGCGAGGCCGAAGTCCAGCAGGCGCACCCCGCCGCGGGTGAGGTTGTCGAGGACGAAGATGTTCCCGGGCTTGATGTCGCGGTGGATGATCCCGAGGTCGTGGGCGGTGTCGAGGGTCTCCGCGATCGGCGAGAGCAGCGTGACCACGCGCCGGATGTCGATCGCGGCGCCGTGCCGCTCGAGCTCGCGCAGGTAGGCGTCGAGATCGCGGCCGGCGAGGAGCTCCATCACGATGTAGAGCTCTCCGCGCCGGGCGCGGTTGAAGGCGAAGATCTGGGCCGCGCTCGTCCCGGAGAGGGCGCCCATGGCGCGCGCCTCGCGGTGCATGCGGGTCTTGAAGGCAGGGTCCTCCGCCACGTCGGCGTTGAGGCATTTGACCGCCACCTTCGAGCCGAGCATCTCGTCGACGGCGGCGTACACGACGCCGTGGCCGCCCTTGCCGAGCAGGCCGGTCACCTTGTACCGATCATCGATGCGGTCGCCGATCGCGTAGCCGCTCATGAACCCCTCCCGCGGCTGAGGCTCCTTGGAGCGAAGACGCATGGGAGGGGTCGGCGAGCGAAGCGAGCCGGGGGTGGGCATGTCAATCCGCTAGCAGGGTGGAGAAAAAGGCACCGTCGTTGTGGGGGCTTTTTCAGCAGCCTGCTAGCGTGGCATCGTACGCGTATCGGGTCACCACGGCGATGTTTTCGCCGAGGGAGAGCCGCACCGGGCAGTGCTCCGCGACGTCCTCGAGGGCGAGGCGCGCCGTCGCGTCGAGGTGCTGGGCGACCGCGCCCGGGAAGCGCACGGAGACCACGAGGCGATCGACCCGCCGCGGACCCGACGCGGCCATGTGCTTCTCGACGTGGGCCGAGGTCCCCTCGATGGACCAGCCAGATTTTTGGGCGTGGATGCCCATCACCGTGAGCATGCATGCGCCGAGCGACGTCGCGAGCATGTCGGTCGGAGAGAACGCCTCGCCCTTGCCGTGGTTGTCCCGCGGGGCGTCGGTGACGATCTCCGCCCCCGAGGGCTCGTGGGTCGCGCGGCAGCGCAGCTCGCCGGTGTACGTGAGATCGATGCGGACCATGGTGCGGGCATCGTATCACCGCGGCCGAGCTCGGGCCGGCGAGCGGGAAGGGGGCTTTGGGCCTCGGTCCGGCGGTGATAACGAGCCGTCGTGAGCACCCCGAGCGCCCCGCGAGGCTTCGCATCGCCTGCGCTGCTCGTCAGTGTCTTCGTCATCTCGACGACGGGGCTCGTCTACCAGCTCGTCAGCGGCACCCTCGCGAGCTACGTGCTCGGCGACAGCGTCGCCCAATTCAGCTTCGTCATCGGGCTCTACCTCTTCGCGATGGGGATCGGCTCGTACCTGTCGAAGCTCGTCGAGCGCGACCTGCTCGTTCGGTTCGTGGAGATCGAGCTCGGCCTCGCCCTCGCGGGCGGCCTCTCCGCGCCGATCCTGTTCCGCGTCTACACGATGTACGGGGCGTTCCGGGTCGCCCTCTACGCCCTCGTCGTCCTCGTGGGGACCCTCGTCGGCCTCGAGATCCCCATCCTCATCCGGCTCCTCAAGTTCTCCGTCGACCTGAAGGATCTCGTCGCCCGCGTCTTGACCCTCGACTACATCGGCGCGCTCGTCGCGAGCATCCTCTTCCCCGCGATCATCCTCCCCCGGCTCGGGATCCACCAAGCGAGCGTCCTCTTCGGGGCCCTGAACGCGGTCGTCGCCCTCGTCGGCACGTTCCTCTTCCCGATCGACACCGCGGTGCGCTTCCGCCTCCGCGCGAGCGCGGTCCTCGTGCTCTGCGCCCTCGGCTTCGTCGCGATGTGGGTCGCGAACACGATCAAGGCCTCCGAGACGCTGTTCTACGGCGCGCCGATCGTGTTCGTCGCCCAGTCGCCCTACCAGCGCGTCGTCATCACCCAGACCAAGAAGACGACCCGGCTCTTCCTCAACGGCAACCTCCAGTTCTCGAGCGACGACGAGTACCGCTACCACGAGGCCCTCGTGCACCCCGCGGTGGCCGCCCTCGGCCGCGAGCCGCGGCGCGTGCTCGTCCTGGGCGGAGGCGACGGCCTCGCCGTCCGCGAGCTCGAGCGCTACCCCGCCCTCGAGCACGTCGATCTCATCGACCTCGACGCCGCCGTCACCGACCTCTTCACCAAGAACCCTCTCGGCAAGGAGATCAACAAGGGCTCGCTCCTCGACCCTCGCGTCGCCATCCACAACGAGGACGCGTTCCGCTTCCTCGACTCGGCCGACGAGCTCGCCTACGACCTGTGCATCGTCGACTTCCCGGACCCGGGCAACTACGCCGTGGGGAAGCTCTACACGGACGCCTTCTACGCCATGCTCCAGCGCCGGCTCGGGGTCCGCGGGGTCGCCGTCATCCAGGCGACCTCTCCCGCCTTCGCCCGCAAGTCGTTCTGGACCATCGTCGCGACGATCGAGGCGGCCGGCCTGACCGCGATCCCGTACCATGTGTACGTGCCGAGCTTCGGGGAGTGGGGCTACGTGCTGGCAGGGGGCCCGGGCCTCGTGGCGCCGACCTCCCTCGTCGTCGATCCGGGCACCCTGAAGTTCCTCGACGAGCGGGTGATGACGGACGCCTTCTTCTTCCCGAAGGACATGGCCCGCGTCGAGTCGCCCATCAACCGCCTCAACGACCAGAAGCTCGTCCCGATTTACACGACGGAGTGGGGAGAGTGGGCTCGGTGAGCAGGCCGCGCCATCCTGTAGCCGAATCGATCGGCTCGAATTACCCTTCGCCCTCGATGCACCTCCGGCGCGCTCCCGCGCTCGCCGCCCCGTCCCACGCGTCAACGCTCACCGAGCTCCGGCGCGGGAGGGGCTCGTGACCACGCGCTCCCCGTTCGATCGTCAGGCTCCCTGCCCGAACTGCGGCGGGGCGATGACCTTCAAGTTCGCGGGGGCGCGCGCGCAGGTCTGCAAGTACTGCAAGTTCCTCGTCGCCCGCACCGACCGCGGGCTCCAGCGTGTCGGGCAGGTCGCGGACCTCGTCGACATCCCTTCGCCCCTCGAGGTCAACCGCGGCGGCTACTGGGATCGCAACCGCTTCGAGGTCGAAGGGCGCGTCCAGATCGACCGCGTCAACGCCGCCTCCGCCCCGTGGCAAGAGTTCTACGTCGTCCTGCCGGATCGGTCCGAGGGCTACTGGATCGCCTACGCCCAAGGCCGCTGGTACTGGACGCGCGAGATCACCCCGACCCCCGCGCTGCCGCCCCTCTCCGCCCTCACGCCGGGCGCCCAGATCCGGCTCGACGGCGTCGGCCTCGTCACCATCGCCGAGGTCGGCCGCCGCAAGGTCGTCTCCGCGGAGGGTGAGCTCGCGAACGTCGCCGCCCCCGGTGTGCCCACCGCCTACGCCGACTTCGGCGGACCGGGCGGCGTCTTCGGCACCATCGACTTCGGCGACAGCCAATCGATCCCGCCCCAGCTCTACGTCGGCCAGCGCTTCGATCCCAAGTCGTTCAAGCTCGACTCCGGCGCCCCCCTCGAGGCGGCCCAGGCGAAGGTCGAGGCGTGCACCTGCCCGAACTGCGGCGGCAGCCTCCCCCTCGTCGCCCCCGGCACGACCGAGCGCATCGTCTGTAAATACTGCGGCACGATCAGCGACGTCCGTCAGGGCGCCCTCGCCGCCCTCGGCCAAGCCCCCAAGCCCCCGTTCGAGCCCTTCATTCCCCTCGGCTCCGAAGGCAATCTGCGCGGCCGCAACGTCATCATGATCGGCTTCGTCGTGCGCGGCACGTGGGTCGAGGGCGAGCACTACTCCTGGCGCGAGTACCTCGCCTACGCCGGCCCGAGCGAGGGCTACGTCTGGCTGATGGAGGAGGAGAACCGCTGGCAGCTCGTCGTCCCCGTCGCCCCCGGCGAGGCGCAGATCTCCGAGCACGGCGCGTCCTACGCCCACAAGCCCTACCGCTTCAAGCAGCGCGTCACCGCCCAGATCGAGTACGTCGTCGGCGAGTTCTATTGGAAGGTCGAGGTCGGCGAGCAGGTCGAGGCCACCGAGTACCAAGGCTCCGACGGCATCGTCAGCGTCGAGCGCGATCGGAACGAGGTCAACGTCTCGTTCTGCATGTCGATCACCCCTCAGGAGATCGCTCAGGCCTTCAAGATCGCCGCGCCCCCTTCGCCCGCCATCTTCACCTCCGAGACCAAGTCGAAGATGAGCACGACCGTCATCGTGATCATCGTCGTCATCGTGATCATCCTCCTGCTCATGTTCGCCGACTGCGACGGCGGCTCCGGCGGCGGCGGCCCCATCTTCGGCCCCGGCTTTGGCGGCAAGTAGTGCGGGGATGTCACGAGCCTGTAACAACGCACGCGCCGCCGATCCCGCATCGTTGCTCCGAGGAGGTGGCGCATGCGCGTCTTGCACTCGATCGTGGCGCTCGGTGGGCTGTGGGCTCTGCTCGGCTGTGGCGACTCGACCGGCTCGGGAGGCAGCGGCGCTGCGGGAGCGGGCGGCGCGGGCCAGGGCGGCTCACCCTCGGCCGGCGCGGATCAAGGCGGCGAGGGCCCCTCGGGAGGCCAGAGCGCCGGTGGCCAGAGCGCCGGTGGCCAGAGCGCCGGTGGCCAGAGCGCCGGCGGCCAGAGCGCCGGCGGCCAGAACGCTGGCGGCGCCGGCGGCAGCTCCGGCGGCGGCTTCGGCGACCCGTGCCCCAACGGCAATGAAGACTGCGTGTCCGGCGTCTGTCACAACTTCCCGCAACAAGGCGGGATGCTCTGCACGGAGCTCTGCGGCCAAGGCCTCCCCGAGTGCCCGCCCCCTTCCTCCGGCTGCAACATGATGGGCTATTGCAAGCCCAACTGACCATCTCGTCCGCCTGCCACTACGATTTTAGTAGCGCGTGCGACCAGGATTGGTGGCATCGCCGCCGGCCCGCGAACGACGATCGATGCCCACCCCCGGCTCGCTTCGCTCGCCGACCCCTCCCAAGCGTGGCGCTCCGCGCCCCGCGGGAGGGGTGGAGGCGCGAAAGGGCCCAGGGCCGCGATAGCGCGTCTTCGCACAAAACGAACGGGCACCCCCAGCGGCCCGCCCAACTCGCCATTGCGCGAAGAGCGGCCGCCGCGTCTCCCCGCCTCCGCGCTCGGGCCTCCACGACGGACCCGCGAGGACGCGTCCCTCTGCGCCCTCGTGGAGGATAGTACTGCCGGCCGGAAGTCCGCTTCCGGATCCGGCAGTACCCAGGAACACAGAAGTCCACGGCCAGACTTCGCGCTTCGTGCCTGGAGCTGCTCCGGCCTTCACTTGCCGCGCCGTGCGCGG
>JBGAID010000161.1:0-12503 GCA_044225865.1 Polyangiaceae bacterium
GGCGACGGACCTCGCCGCCCTCGTCGGAGGCGAGCTCTCCATGGTGGGGGCGCCCTCGGAGGTGCTCGGCGCGCAGCGGCTCTTTCGGCTCACCGTTCGCTCGAACGCGGAGGCGCTGCGCGAAGCGCTCGCGGCGAGAGGGGCCGCGCTCGCGGGCGGGCCCACCCACTTCTCTCTGCGGCTCGCGGGCGATCAGGATGCGTCGTTCGTCCTCGGAGTCGCGAGCGAGGTGCGTTCGGCGGTGGTCGAGATCGTCCCGGTCGTGTAGCTTGCCGCGCATGACGGATGCGCACGTCGCCGAGTCTCCGAAGGCGCCTGCGAGCGGTCGCCTCGCGATCCTGACGGGCATGTCGTTCGCGGCCTCCGCGATCCCGGTCCCGTTCATTCCGGAGCGGATCATCCTGCAGATCCGCGGCGCGATCGCCCAGGACATCGCGGCTCGGCACGGCCTCAGCCTCACGAGCGACGGACGGCGCGCCCTCGCCGAGGCCTCCCACGAGTCACCGATGCGCGACGTGCTCAAGCGCGGCCTCGGGATCCTCAGCAAGACCTTCATCAAGAAGCTGAGCCCCCTCACCAAGTTCTTCACCGTCAGCGCGGCGGCGGAGGTCTTCGTCATGGGCCACCTCTTCGATCGCTACCTCGAGCGCCACCGCGGCTCGAAGTCCGTCCGCATCCACGTCGACGAGGCGCGCGCGGTGCGAAAGCTCATCGATGCCGCCACCGTCCGCGCGCTGTCTCCCTCCCTTCGGCCGGACTCCGTCCCTCTCCTGCCGCCGGTCGAAGATCTGCGCGATGAGTTCACGCGCTGGATCGACACCGTGATCCTCGTGAGCGCCGGTCTTCCATCGTACCTCGAGCGCCGGCTCGACTCCGCGTTCGACGCCGTGATCGCAGAGACAGGCGCCCCCCCCGTCTGACCGAGCGATCGTGTCGACGAAGGAGCCCCTCGAGAGCGCTGCTCGCAAGGAAGAGGCGAGCGTGCGCGCCCACCTCGGCAAGGCGAAGAAGCTGATCGTCAAGATCGGCTCGAAGAGCCTGACCGGCGACGCGTTCCAGCGCTTCGCGGAGGAGGTCGCCGGTCTCCGCGGCGCGGGTCGTCAGGTCGTCATCGTCTCGAGCGGAGCGATCGCGCTCGGCATCCAGCGGCTCGGCCTGCGCGCCCGGCCGAAGGACATGGCCTGGCTCCAGGCGTGCGCGGCCGCGGGGCAGAGCACCCTGATGCGCAAATGGGAGGACGCGCTCGCGCCGCTCGGGCTGCCGGCGGCGCAGGTGCTCCTCACCCACGCCGACCTCGCGGATCGGACCCGCACCAACAACGCCCAGCGATCGATCGCGGCCCTCCTCGAGGCAGGGGCGATCCCCATCATCAACGAGAACGACGCGGTCGCGATCGAGGAGATCAAGTTCGGCGACAACGATCAGCTCGCGAGCATGGTCGCCCCCATCGTGGGCGCCGAGCTCCTCCTCTTGTTGAGCGACGTGGAGGGGCTGCTCGACGACCGGCAGCAGCGGATCCCCTTCGTGAGGAGCATCGCGACGGAGGCGCGGCAGTTCGCGGGAGAGAGCCGGTCTGGCGTCGGGACGGGCGGCATGGCGAGCAAGATCGAGGCGGCCCACCGCGCGACCCTCGCCGGCGCGCACGTGGTGATCGCCCACGCGCGGGCGGCGAACGTCCTCGGCGACGTCCTCGCCGGACGCGACGTAGGGACGCTGTTCCCCGCCGTCTCGAGGCGCCTCTCTGCCCGCAAGCACTGGATCGCCTTCACCCTGCGCCCGCGCGGAGCCCTCGTCCTGGACGCGGGGGCCGCGGAGGCGGTCGCCAAGAACAAGAGCGTCCTCGCCGTCGGCGTCCTCGGGGTGCGAGGGACCTTCCAGCCCGGGGACAGCGTCGCCCTCGTCGGCCCGACCGGGGTGGAGATCGGGCGCGGCCTCGTCCAGCTCTCTGCAGTGGACGCGGCGCGAGCGTGCGGCCGAAGGCTCGAGGACGGTCGGAGCGAAGAGCTGGTGGCCAAAGACGACTTGGTCGTGCTCCCAAGCGAGTGATCGTTCGGCGCGGTGGGCGACTGTCCCACTCGATTTTGGAATTCGTCGAGGTGGACGAAACTTCCGGCGCTGCCAAGCTGTCGACCTCGGACTGGGAGGCGCGTGCATGGGCAAGCTTGGGTTCCTTCTGAACGGGGTCTTGGTATCGGGCATCGTCACCGTGCTTTTCCTCGGGTCGGAAGGGGTCGCCGCGCCCATCCTCAACGCCGACCAGAACGCCGGGCAGACCCAGGCCCAGCTCACCGCGCTCGAGTCCGAGGTCGCCATCACCCCCGCCCCGGAGAACGTCGTGAAGCTCGCGGGCGCCTACTTGGATCGAGACCAGCCGGGCCTGGCGCAGGCCGCGCTCGACCGGCTCCCGGTGGAGCAAGCCGATCCATCCCTCCTCCACGCGCGCTCTCGCGTCTCCCTCGCCCAGGGTCGCGGCGAGGAGGCCCTCGCGTTCTCTCGGTCCGCGCTCGCCGCCTGCGAGCACCCGGGCTCGAGCTGCCAGGGCGGTCTCTACGCGCGCGTCCTCCAGCAGTCCGTCGCGCTGGAAGCGATGAACGCCGCGGGCGTACAAGATCCTGCTGCCGAGCCGGAGCGCGCCCGCGTCGCCATGGCGGGCGCGACCCGACAGGTGCGTCTCGTCGCTGAGCATTGAGATCCCCACCCACCACCGGCCCTGCGTGCGCGCTCAGCGGCCGTCGCGCTCCGCGAAAAAAATCTTTTCAAGAACCCAATCTCTCGTAGCCTCGATCGTCGAACCCGCTGCTTCGCTGCTTCAAAGACTTATTCCGTGGTCGGCCGCCGTCTCCACCCCGCACCCCGAACGAGGCTCGCGTGAGTTCTGAGCGCTCCCGGTTCCACGATCGTGCGTTGACCTGCGTGATGCTTCTCTCGATCGGCGCCGTCGCGACCGGCTGCATCTCGAGACCGTCGAAGATCGAATCACCCACGCCGGCCGCCGACGACGATCAGAATTGGTCCCGTCCGTTCTTGGCGCCCCTCGAGCTCACCGACGACCCGCTCCAAGACGCGATCGTTCGCGTCGTCGGTCCGGTGAGCTGCACGGGCACGCTCATCGCCGACGATCTCGTGCTCACGGCCCACCACTGCGTGACCCAGCGCGGACCGCACGGCGCGCCGCTGCAGAAGGACGAAGAAGCCGCGAACATGCGGGTCGAGCTCGGCGGAGACGATCTTCCATGGGGGGAGGTCGGGGTGAAGGCGATCGTGACCCCGAGCTGCGGCTACGAGCAGGGCGGCGGGGACATCGCGATCCTCGTGCTGTCTCGCAAGCTCGTCGGCATGCCGACCTTCGTGCCCAAGCTGCAAGAGCCGCCCGAGGTTGGCCAAGAGGTCACGCCCTGGGGCTTCGGGCGCTGCGCGATGAACGACGGGCCCGTCCACCGTCACAGCCGCACCGGCGGGACGATCGAGTCGCTCACGAGCGGCGTGCTCCGGGCGGAGGCCTCGGTGTGCCCCGGTGATTCGGGCGGCCCCGTCCTCAACACCCGACGGGAGGTCGTGGCGGTGGTCTCGGCCGCGGTCATGGATACCGACGCGCGGACCCGTGACGCCGCGTACTTCGCCCGCATCGATCAGTTCGAGCAGCTCTTCTCGGCCGCCCGCGAGATCGCCAACGGCGCGAGCCCGAGCGAGCTCCCCCCCTATCGAAGCTGCGAGAAGCTCTGAGGCGGATCGCCTCGGAACGATAGCAAGCTCGGCTTTTGGCACGTCGCATCTCGAGCGAGTAGCATCGAGCGGTGCGACGCTTCTTGAAGGGGTTGGGTTGGACCATCGGCATCCTCGCGGTGCTCGTGGGGCTCGCTCGCCTCTTCCTCTTCCGAGTGTGGACGGTCCCGAGCGATCCCTCGGTCGTCGTCTCGATCGCGCCGACCCTGGAGGAGGGCGACGTCGTGTTGCTCCTCACGCGCGGTGATCGGGAGGCCGGCGACCTCGTGCGCTGCCCGCACCCCTCGGAGTCGCGCTGGCTCGTGGGCCGCATCGCCGGCACGGCGGGGGACAAAGTCGTCGTCGCGGGCAACTTCGTGCAAATCAACGGGCGCAAATACAGAACGACGGATGCCTGCCTCGAGGAGAAGGTCCACGTCACCACCGCGGCCGGCAAGGGTGAGGACCTCAGCTGCCAGCGCGTCGACTTCGGCGGCGACTGGCACTACATCCTGATGGGTCCCGACGCGGAAGACTCGGATGAGAAGACGGTGGGCCCCGATAGCGTCTTCCTCGTGAGCGACAACCGGAACGACTTCTTCGACTCGCGCGACTTCGGGGATCTCCCTGCGAGCTCGTGCCAGGACAAGATCGTGTTCCGGCTCTGGGGAAAAGAAGGTTTCTTCCAATCCAAGCACCGCTTCGATTACATCCGCTGAGCGTCGGGGTTTGTCGTCGGCTTGACGTGCTTGCCGTGAGAAGGCGACGATGCGAGCGATCGTCGTAGAGGCAATCGAGAGGAAGAAGCTTGGACGCGGCTCGCACGGAGATCGGCATCGTCTGCGGACAGTGCGATCAGTGGAACCCGATGGGCTCCGCGACGTGCTCCGCGTGCGAGCACGATCTCTCGCTGGTGCCGCGTCGATCGGTGGCGCCCCCCCGCGAAGCCGCGGTGGAGGCGGCTCCGGCGCCCACGACGGCGCAACCGACGGAGCGCCCCCAGACGATCCCGCCTCGCGTGGGATCGTCGAACAGCGGCGCGCCCGCGCCCCTTCGAAAGCCATCCGCCCTCGCGATGATGGCTCTGCGCTCGAACCCCCCGCCGAAGGGGCCGGGGCAAGCCGGTCCCTCGGGTGGTCCCTCGCTGCGAGCGCCTGCGACGCCTTCGCGCATCCCGAGGACGGATCCCGGTGACCCGCTCTCGCCGGCGCGCGGAGCGGAGGTCGCCCAACCCGCGAGCTCGCCCGGTCGCGCGGTCGAGGGCGCGGGCCCGGCCACGCCGAAGAAGCCCGCGCTCGAGGCGAAGCCCCGATCCGGTCGCACCACCGCGCCGTCCGGGGTCGCCGCCCCCAACCTCGAGGACGACGCTTCGCCCGCCCGCCCCGTCGAAGATCAAGGCGCTCGAGAGAAGCCGTCATCCGGCGTCTCGAAGCCTCTGCCCCCGCTCGACTTCAGCAAGCTGTCTCAGGAGGAGTTGATGGAACAAGCTCGCCACTACGTGTGCCGCTCGTGCTCGAGCGGCGTCCCCATGGGCCACAAATTCTGCGGCCGCTGTGGGGAGGCGGTCCCTCCGGAGATCCTGAGCGCGCAGACGCTGTTCTTCGGGGACATGCAGAACCCGGCGAAGGCGAAGCTCATCCTCATCCGGGGCGAAGGGATGGACGGCCTCTCCTTCCACCTCAAGGCCGAGCAGCACATCGTCGGCCGTGACGGACAGCTGCCGTTCCCGGACGATCCGTTCGTCTCGCGAAAGCACGCGAACTTCTTCTACCGAAACGGCAAGCTCGTCGTTCGAGACGAGGGGTCGCTCAACGGCGTGTACATGCGCGTCCGCGGCACGACCGAGATCATGCCCGGTGATTCGTTCCTCGCCGGTGAGCAGCTCTTCCGCCTCGAGCTCAACCCCAAGGCGGCCGATGGCCAGGCCCCCGACGGCACCTATTTCTACTCGTCGCCGAAGCACCCGAGCGCGTTCCGCCTCGTTCAGATCCTCCAGGGAGGGGCGCCGGGGATGACGGTCTGCGCCCGCAACGCCACCCTCTTGATCGGCCGCGAGGGAGGGGACCTCAACTTCCCCGGGGACCTCTACATGTCGGGCTCGCATTGCCGGATCGAAGAGAGCGAGGGGCACTTCACCCTGACGGATCTCAACAGCCGCAACGGCACGTACCTTCGCCTGAAGTCCGAGCGCGAGCTCGGGCACGGCGACTACCTCTTCATCGGCCGCAAGCTGCTGCGCGTCGAGCTCAACACAAACTGAGGATCCAGACCGTGACCCTCGTGTTCGTCGACGACGTGGGGGGAGGCCTCGCGTCTCTCGCCGCCTCCATCGCAACCTCGCGAGGGCTCTCCGCGCGCGCCGAGAGCAGCGTCGCGCTCGTCGCGGTCCCGGAGGTCGAGACGGTCCTGCGCGAGATCGGCGTCGCGGTCGTCTCCGCCGCGGAGCGCGCGCGCGGCGAGATCGCGTCCGCCGAGGAGCGAGTGACGGTCGGAGCCGGGGCGGGGGGGATCGACGTGAAGCTCTACGCCGGGCCCGCGACCACGGAGTTCGGCGGGACGGAGCTCGAGCGCATCGGCCTCGCGCGTATCGCGCGCGACCGAATCGAGCGCTATCTCGATCGTCGCGGGGGCTGAGCCCCCCGGCGCTTCACTCGGGATCGCAGAGCGACGAGAACTGCCCGGTGGACTTGCCCTTGTCGAACTCGACGAGGCAGCCCGCGCCTTGGCTCACGGAGTCGATCGCCTTCCGCGCCGCGCCGCTGTCCCACTCTCGCGCGCCATCGAAGCGGGCGCGGATGAAGCCGTCCGGGTCGATGATCCACGTCTCGGGGACCTTCGTCGTCCCGTAGATGTCCCGCGTGACGGCGAGCGACGCATCCCGCAGCACCATGAACGGGAGCTTCCCGCCCTTCACCATGTCTCGGATGTTCGAGTCGACGGCCGGATCGTCGAGGAGCGCGCCCCGCAAGGCGTCGCGCATGGCGTCCTCGTCCTCCGCGTCGTCCGTGTTCACGGTGAAGAACACCACGTCCTTCCGGCCCTGGAGCGCGAGGGCGAGCCGCGCGAGGTTCGGCATCTCCTCCATGCACGGCTGACAGGTGCTGTTCCAGAAGTTCATGACGACCGTCTTGCCCTTGAAGCTCGAGAGCGAGACGGACTTGCCGTCGAGGTCGGTGAGGGTGAAGTCGGGGGCGGTGCGGTTGCGCCCGGCGTACGTGGGGCCCATCGAGCACGTCGCGGAGCAGCGAGCGCGCATCTGATCCTTGCGGGCCGCCGAGACGAAGCCGAACACGATCGTCGCCGCGAGCCCGATGAACACGAGCTGCACCGCGAAGTTGCGCGCGAGCTTCTTGTCGACGAGGGCGAGGCGGAACGTGCGGACGATGGCCCAAAGGAACGGAGGCATCGCCGGGTTGGCCATCAGGCGGCGGTCCACCTCCTTGACCTGGGCCGCCTTCATCACCTGGGCGTGATCGTCGTCGCTCTCGCGCGGCTTCGTCGGCCGCACCTTGCGTCGGGGCTTCTCTGCGCTCGCGTCCGTCGTCACGCCGCTACTCTAGCAGGACTGCGCCGCCGCGAAGCTCACGACGCGACCACGGCCAGCGACCGGCGCGCCCGGTCCCGCCTCGGGATCGCTTCGAAGGCGCGCTTGTAGTCCGCGAAGCCGCCGCCCGCCCGGACCGCGTCGCGCACGGCGAGGCCCTCTTCGACCCCGCCTTGGGAGAGGACGTACTCCACCCACGCCCACCGCGCGCTCGTCGCGCGGACGTCGGCGCGACCGCGGAGGCCCCGGGTGAGGCGCGTGAGCCGGGCGTTCACCGTCGGGATCCCGGCGAAGGGTCGGCCGTCGAGGGGCGTGTTGCGCTTCGCGCAGAAGGGGGCGATCCCGAGGGCGACCGGCACGATCGTGGACAGCTCGGAGACGAACGCGACGCACTCGTCGATGTCCTCGTCCGTCTCGTCGGGGAGGCCGATCATCAGGTAGAGCTTGAGCCGCTTCATGCCGTGGGCGCGCGCGAGATCGGCGGCGCGCTTGAGGTGTTTGATTCGAGCGCGCCGCTCGAGGGACTCGCGCAGCCGCTCGCTCGCCCCGTCCATCGCGGTCGTGAGGGTGCGGTAGCCGGCCGCGCGCAGCGCACCGACGAAGTCGTCGCTCAGCCGATCCGGCCGCAGGCTCGAGAGCCCCACGCCGACACCTCGATCGGCGAGGGTGCGGACGATCTCGACGATCTTGGGGTGGTCGCTGACGGCCGCGCCCACGAGCCCCACGCGCGTCGCGTCCTCGGGGATGGACCCGAGCACGACCTCCTTCGGCACGATGCGCATGCCCCCGTTGGTCGAGCGCCGCATCACGCAGTAGGCACACGCGCGCGAGCAGCCTCGCTCCGTCTCCACGAGGAACATCTCCGACAGCTCCGTGTTCGGCGTGCGGATCACGCTGCGCGCGGGGAGGGTCTCGTCCGCACACTTGGCGAGGCTCGGCATCGCGGCACCGTGCAGGGAGGGGACGAACACGTGGTCGAGGGACGCGAGCTTCCGCAGCGCCGCCTCCTTCTCCCCTGCCTCCGCGATCGCGCGGAGGATCGGCAGGACGATCTCGTCCGCCTCTCCCATGACGATCGCGTCCGCATACGGGGAGAGCGGGACGGGGTTCGAGAACGTGAGAGGACCCCCGCACAAGACGAGGGGATGGTCCGGCCCGCGCTCCTCGCGGAGAGCTGGAATGCGCGAGGCCTCGAGCATCCGCACGAGCCCCGCGAGCTCCAGCTCGTACGCGACGCTGAACGCGATGACGGGGAGCTCCGAGAGCGGTCGCTCCCGCTCGATCGTGAGGGGAGCGAGCTCCGCGCCTTCGTCCTCGTCGGGGAGGAAGGCCCGCTCGCACGCGACGTCCCCCGA
The DNA here is from genome assembly GCA_044225865.1 of Polyangiaceae bacterium. Classification (GTDB taxonomy): domain Bacteria; phylum Myxococcota_A; class Polyangia; order Polyangiales; family Polyangiaceae; genus Xiheicaenibacterium. The sequence goes on from JBGAID010000161.1 coordinate 8,602, forward strand.
GCTCTGGATCAGACGATAGATCTGCTGGTACCCCAGCGAGCTCATCCCGACGTGGTAGGGCGAGGGGTACGCGAGCGCGATCGTGAAGCTCGCGGTGCGCTCGAGGCGACCGACCTCGGCGGCGAGCTTCTTCCGGAGCCGATCGACGCTCTGGTAACGCACGGAGCCGGCTCCATAGCAGCTCGCGCGCGCGCCCGCTCGTGGCGGCGGCAAATCTCCCCGTTCGCCGGCGCATGCTCGGGATGGATCGGCACGCGCCCAGCACCTCCTCCCACGGTCGGCCACCGATCGACCGCGGCACGAACGCAAGGCAGTTGATCGGAGCGCACGATTCCGGCTCTACTTCAAGAGGACGCGGTGGTCCTGCCCGCGCACCGCTTGCTTTCTCCCTTCTTCGCCCGCTCCGTCGAACCCCGTGGAGACACCATGAAGCGCTCTTCTCTCCTGCTTTCGGGCTCTGTGCTTTTGTTGGTCGCGGGCCTGAGCGCGGGATGCGATCCGGGCTCGAACGGGACGGGGAGCGGCGCGAACAACGCCGGCGGCAACGGCTCCGGCAACGGCGGGAGCGAGCAGCAGGGCGGCGCGCCCACGAGCGACGGCGGAAGCACCGGCGACTTCATGGGCGTAGGTGGCGGTCCACCCGAAGGCTGCGCGAGCGGGCCGAACGACGACGCCGATGCGGACGGCTTCACGGTCGCCCAGGGCGATTGCAACGACTGCGATCCGAACACCAACCCCGGCGCGATCGAGGTCATCGGCACCCCGCCCGACGACGGCAGCCCCTACGTCCCGGTCGACGAGGACTGCGACGGGACCGCCGACAACCCGCCCATGCCATGCGACCAAGGTCTCGCCCTCGACAGCGGCGACGCGATGGACGCGGCCCGCGCGATCGAGCTCTGCAAGCAGGCGGCGACCGATCAAGACTGGGGCGTGATCTCGGCGCAGTACGTCCGCGCCGATGGGAGCACGCGCGCGTCGAGCACTCAGAACGGGATCCTCTCGAGCTTCGGGAGCGGCGTCGACCCGCGCGCGGGCGCTCGCCTGCTCGGGCTGTCCTCGGGCCGCGCCCGTCTGCCGGGGCAGAACGGCGCTTGCAACGGCGTGTCGTGCACCGGCACCGGCGCCGGCACCGCCCCGGCCGGGTTCCCTCAGAACGCTCCCGGCTGCATCATCGACAACACCATCTACGACGACGCGGGCCTCGAGGTGACGCTGCGCGCCCCGAAGAACGCTACCGGCTACAAGTTCGACTTCAAGTTCTACTCCTTCGAGTACGCCGAGTGGGTCTGCACGAACTTCAACGACCAGTTCATGGCCCTCGTGAACCCGCCGCCTCAGGGCGCCCAAGACGGGAACATCTCCTTCGCCACGGACACGAACGGCCAGCCTGTCCCGGTGAGCGTGAACATCGCGTACTTCACCGTCTGCGAAGGCTGCCAGAACTGGGCCCAGTACTGCAGCCAGGGCTGCCCCGCCCCGCCCGCGAGCTGCTGCCCCGATGGCACCGCGCAGCTCGCCGGTACCGGCTTCGACACCTGGACCGGCTCGTTCGACGACGGCAACGCGGGCGGCACCGCGTGGCTCCAGACGACCGCCCCCATCACCGGCGGCGACACGTTCAGCGTCCGCTTCGCGATCTGGGACACCGGCGACACGAACCTCGACGCGACGAGCGTCATCGACAACTTCCAGTGGATCGCCAACGGTGGCGCGGTCGACGTCGGGACGACGCCTGCGCCGCCGCAGTGAGCCACCGGCCTCTCGACCCGCCGTCGAACACACGCACAGCCGCGAATCGCCTTCGCGGCTCTTGCGGCCCATCCCCAGCGATTCCGTTGCCGCTCAAGGTCGTCGCGGCGGTGACGCGCTGGCCTCGGCGGTAAGGGGCTCGCGCGGCAGACCACGGCAGATCAGACTCCCAGGAGCCATAACCCGTTCCGGCACGACGCCGATGAGATCGTGTCCGACCGCAAGGTGACAATGACCGAAGCCGACGGCTTCCCGATGTACCCGCAGTCGTCAGTCTCTTCGTCACCATTGATCAGGCTAAAGAAAAGCCCATACGTCGCGTCGCTCAGCCACTGATGACCTCGGCCTCCCCAGGGGGCTGGTCTTCTCGACGCTGTAGCCGCTGGCGGTGGCCGCTCTCACGAAGGTCATGGTACCGCCGGCGGGATGGGTGTGCGACTGGAGTCTTCCTTTGGCGTCCCAGGTGAAGTGGGTGGTGTGATTGTCGCGGGTGGCGAAGCTCTCGAGGAGGCCGCTCTCGTCCGGGTAGGTGAGGACTGCTTGCTTCAGGGTGGGGTCTTCCAAGACGGTGACCCAACCGTCGGTGTTGGTTTGGAGGGCGGTGCGGTGGCCGTAGGGGCCGACGATGGCTTCGGGGGCGCGCTCGACGGTGGTGCTACTCTTCGACCGCCACGTTCGACACCTCGCCCCACACGACGCCCGCCGCGGCGCACTACAATCCGAAGAGCCAAAGACCATTGCGGCACGACGCCGACGCCATCGAGTCGGACTTGAGGCGCGCGATGATGGAAGCCGACGGCCTCCCGAGATATCCGCAGGGGGTGTCGCCCGATTCATCCACCAGGTGGACCGAGTCGTCACCCTGGATTCTTGTGAAGAAGATGAACCTTCGGGATTCAGCGGGCTTGAGCTCAACGATGCTTCTCTGCGCACCGCGTACGGTGAACCGGACGTCCCTCAGTGTTTCAGATCTATTGTTGCACAGCCGGACCACAACTATCGAGTAGGGAGCAAGCGTCCAAAGCACCGCAAGGAGAATGACCAGGGTCAACGCGATGGTCCCTCGCAGTGGTAGCCGTCGGGAAGTCCGAAAACTTGTCGTCATTTCGCCAGCCATACGTCGTAGGAGTACCCCTCCGTGAGGGTCCCATCCTCGGTAACGGTCGCGAGCCGACCAGCATTGTCGTACTCGTACGCAGTCACCGTGGTGACGCCCAGCACGGTTTCCGTCTTCTGGGAGATCCGTCCGAGCAAATCGCGCTCATAGACAATAGCGAAGAACGCCTCCCCATTGAAGCTGGACGTCTTCGAGGCGACCTCGCCATATGCATTGTAGCAGTCACCGTGGTGACGCCCAGCACGGTTTCCGTCTTCTGGGAGATCCGTCCGAGCAAATCGCGCTCATAGACAATAGCGAAGAACGCCTCCCCATTGAAGCTGGACGTCTTCGAGGCGACCTCGCCATATGCATTGTAGGTCCAGGTCTCGGTAACGTTGCCGCTCGTGGCGCTCGTCACCCGGCCGCTCGCGGGGTCGCGCATGATGGTGAGCTCGCCCGCGCTGGTCAGGAGCGAGTCAGCGTCGTAGCCGAAGCTCACCGCGTTTGCGCCGTTGACGGTCTCGCCGCCGACGCGGAAGTCCGTGTCGTGGGTCCAGGCGACGCTGCCGTGGACATCGCCGCTCCAGGTGACGCTCTTCATGACTGAGCCGTCGTAGGTGAAGCTCAGGTCGACGCCGTACGGGCCCTCGATGCTCGCGAGCTTGCCGGTCGACGGCGAGTAGTTGCGGACGACGTCGCCGCCCGGGAAGGTGGTCTCGCTCAGCCTGCCGGCGGCATCATAGTCGTACCCGATGAGTCGGTTGCCGGGCTGCAGGACGCTCTTGAGCTTCTTGTCGAGGTCGTACGCGTACGACGTGACGTCTGCGAAGCCGAGGTTGGGCGGGTCGTAGCTCGCCAATTGGTTGACTGCATTGAATTGGAGAAAATGCTCGGGCTTGCCGGGCGGGGTGACGCTGGTGGTGTTGCCCTCACCGTCGTAGCCGAGGGCCGTCGTCGCGAGATCAGGGCGGGTCTCTTCTACGACGTCGCCTCGGGCGTTGCGCTGCAGCGTGCTCGTCTCGGAGAGCGGGTTGGTGCTGCTCGCGAGGAG
>JBGAID010000162.1:0-12328 GCA_044225865.1 Polyangiaceae bacterium
CCCCTACCGATATGCGACCGCCAAGGCGGCCACGCCCCTGTACGCGCGCCCGCCGACGGCGGCCGAGCAGAGCGAGAGCGAGCCCGACTTGAACCGCCACCTCGCGAAGGCGGCGAAGGCGCAAGGCGACACGGCGGCGCTGCGCGCGGGAGCGAACGACGTACCGCTCGACGAGCGTGGCGTCGCGACCGGGCACGCGATGATCGCGCGAGGCGGGGTCGGCGTCGACGACGCCGGCAAGCGGACGCGCGGCTCGTACTTCGACGTGAACACGATCGAGACGCCGCCCGTCCTCGAGTCGCGAAAGAGCGGACCGCTCGTCGCGATGGTCCTGCGCCGCGGCAGCGGCGTCGCCCTCGTCGCGACGACGACAATCGAAGGGCCGGCCGGGCCGCGCAAGTTCGGGATCACCCCCGAGCTGGGCTTCGTCCCCATCGACCGGCTCGATCCTGCCCTCGGCTCGACCTTCGCGGGCATCGACCTCACGAAGGAGAAGGGGCTCCCCGTCGCGTTCTCCCTCCGTCACGGCGTCTGCCCATACGCGCTCTCGAAGGGGAAGGCGAAGCGCCTGGAGGACGAGGAGATCGAGCGCCGCACACCGATCTTCCTCAGCAACCGCTTCCGCACCGTCGACGGCGTCCGCTACGAGGAGGCCGAGGACGGGATGTTCTATCGAGAGAAGGACATCATCAAGATCGTGAAGCGGACGAAGTTCCCCGACTTCGTCCACGAGGGGACGAAGTGGGTCGACGTCTCGCTCGCCCTTCAGACGATGACGCTCTACGAAGGGAAGAAGGCGGTCTACGCGACGCTCGTCTCCACCGGCAAGGACGTCATCGGCGATCCGGCCACGAGCGCATCCACCGTCCAGGGCACCTTCACCGTCCGCCGGAAGGTGTCGACGGGCGCCATCGACTCGCGCGAGGTCGACCAGGCCTTCGACGTGCTCGACGTCCCCTATCAGCTCGACTTCGCCCCCGGCGCCGCCATCGTCGGCTCGTACTTCAGCGAGCCCGCGGGAGAGGCGCGTGGCTTCCACAACGTGACCCTCACCCCCGTCGACGCGCACCGCCTCTACGCGTGGGCGGGACCGGAGATCCCCGCGGGCTTCCGCTGGTACGCGCCCAAGGTGGAGGAGGCGATCACGGTCGTCGTCCGGAAATGACGAAACGCCGCTCGGGACGCTTGGCGCGTCCGCGCAGCGGCGGCTCGAGGAAGCGGCAGCTCAGTCGAGCTGCCGCTCAGTCCACGATGTCGAGGTGAGCCCGCTTGCCGGCGCGCATCGCGGCCGCCGCGAGCAGCGTGCGGATGCTCTGCGCCGTGCGCCCGTCCTTGCCGATCACCTTGCCGATGTCTTCTTGCGCGACGGAGAGCTCGATCCGAGGGTGATGCTCGCTGTCGCTCTCGCGCACGACCACCCGGTCCGGCTGGTCGACGAGGGCGCGGGCGACGAGCCCGATGAGCTTGCCGAGGGGCGTGAGCTCGTCGCGCATGACCTCCGGCTCCCGGTCCCGATCGCGACGGAAGTCGCCTCGGTCACCCCGATCGCGAGGCTGATGATCGCGCGGCATGGGGAGCCTCTCAGCCCTTCTTCTTGGGCTCGGCCGCCTTCGCCTCGGCCGGAGCGGCCTCGGCAGCAGGAGCAGCGCCCGCGCCCGTGATCTTCGCGTTCTTGAAGAGCACGGAGACGGTGGCGGAGGGCTGCGCGCCCTTGTCGAGCCAGTGCTGCACGCGGGCCCCTTCGACGCGGAGCTCCGAGCGGCGCGGGTCGAACGTACCGAGCCGTTCGATGAAGCGGCCGCCGCGCGGGCTGCGCTGGTCGGCCACGACGATGCGGTAGAACGGCGTCTTGTTGGTGCCCATGCGGGCCAGGCGGATGTGAACGGCCATGATCGAACGAGCCCTCGAGAGTAGCGTGCGACGAGCGCACGTGCGCCGGGATGACGGCGCGAGCGGCGCAACCTATGGCATTTGGTCTGCGCCCGTCAATGTATTCCTGCCCGCGGCACCGGCGCTTCGACCCCGTTCGTGAGCGGTCATCGCGCGACGCGCTCCATCTCGGGCCGCCGGAGCCCTTGCGGATACGCGGCCAACCATCGGCGGGCCGCTTCCCGAGCCTCCGCCTTTCGCTGCGCCCGCAGGAGCGATATCACATTCATGTACGCGACGTCCTCTCCCGTCGGGCCGACCGCCGGCCCCCGCGGCGTCGCCGGGTGTGAGGCCGCGGCGCCCTTCGGTGCGGCCGCGGAGCGGACGGCGGCCGCGATCTTGGGCGGCGCGGTCGGGGGAACCGCGGGGGCCGGACCTTGCTCGATCGGAGAGGTCACCTTCGGGGCGCCGCGTCCGTCGGGGGCGCTCGGCCGAGCATCGGCGACGTTCGCGGGAGCTGGCGTGGGAGGTTGCCCCAGCTCCTTCGGCTCCTTCGGCTCTGCGGAGGCCTTCGCCGCCTCGGTCGCGAGCGGCCGGTAGCTCATGCCGGCGATCAGCCGGACCGGAGCCACGCCGTTTCGCCGAAGCTCGACCTCCCCTTCCTGAACGCTGACCTCCTCCGTCCGACCGTCCCGCACGACGACCCGAAAGCGCGTGCCGATATCCTCGATCTCACCCTCTGGGATGACGACCACGAGGCGACGCCCTTCGCGATGGGCGCGAACGTCGAAGTCGAACGACCCGTCGGTCAGCTTGATGATCTCTTTCGCCCCATCCTCTTCGCGCGAGTAGCTGGCGCCCGGTCCGGTCGTGACCGTCACTTCGGCTGCGGTCGGCCCGGACGACGCCGGCGCGGCGCCGCGGCCGAGGACGCCGAGGCCGATCACGACCCCGAACGCGACGAGCACCGCGCCGAGCGCTGCGAACACCCAGGGCTTGAAGGTCCGCTTGGGGGCCGGCACCACCTTGCCCGCCGCTCGCTCCATCACCTCGCGCCGGAGCCTTCGCATCACGAACGCGTTGGGCGCGCCCGAGGTCGCCGCGAGCTCGCTCCGCAGGCGCGTCAGCGCGCCGAGCTCCTCCTTGCAGCAAGGGCAACGCTCGACGTGCCCTTCCACCTCGCGCGTCCGCTCCTCGGTGAGCCTCCCGTCGAAGAGGAGCTCGATCTCGGCCGTCCTCGCACATCGATTAGGCAAGGTCTCCTCCTCTCGCGTCGCGCAGCTCGCTGCGCGCATGATGCAACCGTGTCCACACCGTACCCACCGGGATCCCGAGCACGGACGCCGCCTCGGGACCGCTCATCCCCATCACCTCGGTCAACACGACGACCTCGCGCTTCTCGGGCGCGAGCATGTCGAGGCACCGCTCGATCTCCGTGCGCGCGGAGCCGATCGGAGCGGCCGTCCGCGCCGTGTCCTGCTTGGCCATGGTGGTGATCGCACGCATGAGCCGCGCGAGGGCCCGGCGCCTCTCCCGCACGATCGCGTAGGCGACGCCGAAGATCCAGGCGCGGGCGGTGGGGGTGCGACCGTCGTACCCCTCCGCGACCCGCGCCACCCTGAGAAACGTCTCCTGGACGACGTCGTCGGCGTCTTCGCGCGGGGCGATTCGACGGACGAAGCCGTGGACGAGCGCGGCGTAGCGATCGAAGAGCGTGCCCAACGGCTCGAGATCGCCGGCCGCGACCCGCTCGAGCAGATCGGCGTCGCCGATGGCGCTCTTCGAATCGCGTAGGGCCACGCTCACCGTGACCCCCAGGCGATGCCGGCCGCGACCTCGCCGCCGATCCACGGGGCAGGCTTGTCGCTGGCGGCACGAAGCGGCGAGACCTCGAGCCCGACCTGTCCGATGAACGAGAGGCCCCGGCCGGGGACGAGGATCTTGGCGAACGCCCGCGGTCGCACGTCCCCCTCTGCCCCGCGCTTGTCACCGTGAGGGCCGGTCATGGCTAGCGTGTGGGCGTTGTCCCACGGGATGTCGCACAGGCCGTCCACGCCGAGGCCCGCGTCGAGGGCCGCGACCGAAGCGAGCTCGAAGCGCCGCGCGAGCTCGAGGCCGCCCCCAAGCGTGGCCGACTCCAGCTGAAGTCCGTGGTCGACGTGGAACAGGACCGGATCTCCTCTCAAGCGGAGCCCGATGATCCAGCCGTGGGCGATATCGATGTCGCCCGCGAGGATGAGCCCCGGGCCGAGCGTCGCCGTCGGTCCGAGGACGCGGAAGGCGAGCAGCGCAGAGACGTCGAACGAGAGCGCGATCCCCTCCGTCGGGGCGGGCGCGGAGCTCGCGCGGCGGGGCGCGTCCTCTCTTGGCGAGCTCTCTCGCGGCGCCGGCGGCGGCTCCTTCGGGTCCGCGGGCTCGGGCTCGGCAGGCGTCACCTCTTCGGTCGGCGGCACCGTGACGAGGGCCTCGATGACCCGCGGCAGATCCTCGGGAGAGGCGGCGACTCGCTCCGCGCTGCGGCCGTCCGCGAGCTCGACCCGGACGCGGACGCGCCCGGCCGGATCGCCCCTCAGCACGACCCGCGCCTCGCCGTCTCGGTCCTGGAGCGATCGGAGCGCCTCGCAAGCGGACTCGATCGCGCCCACCCAGCGGCCGCCGAAGGTGCCTTCGACGCTCACGCGATCGTCCTCGCACGCCGGCACGCGCTGGGCCGCGAGCGCCGTCGCGGGCGCGAGCATGCAAATCACGCCTACGAGCCCGAGCTGCGCGCTGCGGGTGGGTCGGAGGGGTCGTCGGATGGGCCGGTCCATCGAAGGGGGTTGGCCGGTCCTCGCCGATACCTTCACCGCTTCGAGTTTATTTTTTTCGGTGAAGGGCCCCGAGCGAGACGGCCAAGTGCCTGTGTTCGCAGGAGGCATGAAGACATGAACCGCGAAGGATTTGCCATCGGTGCCGTCGCGTCCCTCACGTTCGCGGCGTTCGTCGCGTTCGTCGAGGGATGCGATCCGGGCGAGAGCGTTCCGACCATCGACTGCTCGACCGCGGCCGTCCCGCGCTACTCCGAGCTCGGCGAGGCGCTCTCCTATTGCACCCGCTGCCACGGCGCCGGTCGGGGAGACGCCGGGGTCGCGCTCGCCACCTATGACGACGCCGTCTCCGTCGCCGACGAGAGCGTGGACGCGATCGCGGACGGCTCGATGCCTCCTCGAGGAGCGATGCCGGAGGCGCAACGACAGGCTTTTTACACGTGGGCCCAATGCGGAGCTCCCGAGTGAGCGCAGGGAACCGCGGCCATCGAAAAGGACAGACGAGGTGAACATGAATCTACGAAATGCATGGGCGATCGCGGGCATCGGAGCTTCGGCGGCGGTCTTCGCCGGCTGCGCGTCGGGAGGGACGGGCGAGGTTCAGCTCGGCATCTCCGTCTCGAACGCCCAGACGACGGAGGGCCTCGCCGCGACAGAGGCCAAAGCGGCGGCCGGCCTCGAGGTGACGAGGGTCCGCATCCTCGTCAACGTCGTGAAGATTGGCTACGCTGGCGGCGGGAAAAGTCGAGGGCACGGCCCCGACGACGAGGCGAGCGACTCGACCGCGAGCGATCCGACCGCCCTCGCGGACGGGGAAGCCTCCACGGGACCGGTCGTCGTCGAGCTCACGAAGGACGAGCTGACCAAGGGCGCGGAGCGCAGCTTCAGTCTCGGGGAGCTCGCGGCAGGCACCTACGGAGGAGCGGAGATCGAGATCGATCAGCTCGACGACGGGACCGACGCCAGCGCGGCCGAGCTCGCCGACTTCGCGAACGAGAACGCCTCCGTGCTCATCGACGGGACGTTCAACGGAACGGCCTTCCACGTCGCGGGGCACTTCCTCGCCGAGCAAGGCACCGACGGCGAGGTCACCATCGACGGCGCCGCTCCCGTTACCTTGGACCTCTCCATCGATCCGACGACGTGGTTCCTAGACGACGCGGGCGAGGTCATCGACCCGACGGACGCGGCGAACCACGCCGCGATCGCGCTCGGGATCTGCAAGGCCCTCGACACGCAGCCACAGCTCTCGGACAAGGCCGGCCCGGAAGCCCACTGCGTGGAGTCGCCCTGAGATAAGGCGCTTCACGTCGAGCCGAGCGTCACAACGAAGAACGCGCCGCACGGAGTCCCGTGTCGGCGCGTCGTTCGTTCCATGGGTCGCCGACCGTCTTTCGACCTCGTCGGCGCGCAGCTTCAGGTGATCTCGAGGATGAGCACACCCCGATCGGGGTTGGGCTCGTCTTCGTCGGGCGCGCTCTTCTTGGGCGGCCGACGGGGCTCGAGCGGCAGTTCGAGGCGAGGCTGCTCCTCATTGCGCGCGCGCTCTCGCTCTTCTCGTTGCCTTATTTGCTCGATGATAAACGGAGGAAGCACCGACACCTCCAACGCGAGAGGTCCCGAACGCCGAGATTGTTACAACGATGAACGTAGCAACCGCCGCGCCGTTCGTCCAGCCGACGCCCTGAGAAGGAGCGCGGCTCGTGAGGGCGCAATGACGCGCCGCACGCGCCCACCTTGCTCCCACCGCGGCCGCGGCCGCGGGAGACGCAACGTGTGCCGACACCCTGACATCCATCGCGCCGTCGTCCACTCGAGCGTTGCCTCGGGCGCTCCCCAGAAGGTGCGGCTCGGATCGGATTGGCTTTAGGGACGAAGCGACCTTGCTATGCTCGCGCGCTCGTGACCCCAAACCTGCGCGGGCGAAGAGCGTTCATCCTCGGAGCAGCGACGGCGGCGAGCTCGGCCGCGTCGCTGCTCGCCTCGCGCCCCGCGCGGGCGGCGGACTTCGAGATCGCCGACACGGAGTGGGAGGGGCTCTCCGAGTTCTTCTCGATCGCGAAGGCCGAGCTCGGGCCCGACCGCGTCAAGCCGGTGGCCCTGCTCGACTGGAGCTCGGTCAAGCCGGAGGACGGGATCCTCTTCATCCATCCGACGGAGACGATCGATCCCTCCGAGGCGAGCGAGTTCATGAAGCTCGGAGGCCGCCTCGCCGTCTGTGACGACTTCGGGAAGGGGGACGAGCTGCTGCGCCGCTTCAAGATCCAGCGCATCGGCATGCCGGGCCGGCCCGTCACCGCCCTCCGGCAGGATCCGGACCTGCCCATCGCCGAGCCGTGGCTCGAGATCTCGAAGGGGCAGATCGGCGCCCCTCACCCGGTGGTCGCCAACGTGAACCGCCTCGTGCTGAACCACCCCACCGCGCTCATCCACCCGGATCTGTCGCCGGTGTTGAAGGTTCGGCTCTCCGGATCCGAGGGTGAGGCGATCGTCGCGGTGGCAGGCCAGGTGGAGAAGGGGCGGCTGTTCGCGATGAGCGATCCCTCCGTCCTCATCAACTCGATGCTCCGCTATCCCGGCAACCGCGCCTTCGCGGTCGGGCTGGTGAAGTACCTCGCCAACGACAACGATCGCGCCCAAGGGCGCCTCTTCGTCGTGACGAACGCCTTCAAGCAGGAGGGCTCGGTGGGCGGCGATCGCACCGTCCTCCAGGATGTCGAGAACGCCCTCCGCTCGTTCGGCGACAACCTCGCCGACATCCGGAAGCAGGGCTTCCCGTCGTGGCTCCTCGCCGTGCTCGCCGCGGGCGCGGTCGCCCTGCTCGGGATCTGGGTGGGGCGCGCGTCCGGCAAGCCCTACAAGAGCCCGCTCCCGCGCTACGCGCGCGCCACACCGCTCGTCTCTCGGGGCGGCGTCGCGGGCCGGTTCGCGATGCTGGCCGCGCCTTCGTCTCCGAAGGGCCTCGTGCTCCTCGAGCTCAAGAGCGCGCTCTTCGACGCGGTCGCGGAGCGCTTCGGCCTCGATCCGAGCCCCTCCGCGGACGCGGTGCTCCGCGCCGTGCGGTCCTCCGGACAGCTGAGCGCTTCGATGCAGCAGAGCCTCGAGGGGGTCGTGACGCGGATGCAGCGCGCGGAGGCGGGGATGGTCACCGGCGCGGGAGGCAAGGTCCGGCGGGAGGTCATCGAGGAGGCGCACCGGGTCGTGCGGGCCGTGGTGGACGCGCTCGGAGCCCTCGAGCCGAAGCGCTCGATCGGCCGCAGCTACGGCGGGGCGGACGTCCAACCGCCCTCGGACGGAGCGGCCGGCGGCGCCGCGCCCGCCCCCAACCCCCCCGGTCCGACGGAGCCCGACGGGTGATGGTCGCGCTTTTTTCTTCGCACGCGTTCGGATACGACTCGCGTGCATCGATTGAACGGCCTTTGGGCCCAGCGACAACGAGACGAGGAGCACGCCCAGGATGACGCAACAGCCCGCGAGCATCGACGAGATCGCCGCTGCCCGAGATCGTCTCGAGGCCGTCCGCCGCGAGGTGATGCGCGTCTACGTCGGAAACTCTCGCGTGATCGATCTCCTCCTCACGACCCTCCTCGCCCAGGGCCACGCCCTGCTCGAGGGCGTGCCCGGGGTCGCGAAGACGACGCTCGTGAAGGCCTTCGCGGGGACGCTCGGGGCGAGCGTGCGGCGGATCCAGTTCACTCCGGATCTCCTGCCCGCCGACATCACCGGCACCTACGTCCTTTCGCCGAAGGACCAGTCCTTCAGCCTCCGACCGGGCCCGGTGTTCGCGAACGTCGTGCTCGCGGACGAGATCAACCGCGCCCCCGCCAAGACGCAGTCCGCCCTCCTCGAGGCGATGCAGGAGCGGCAGGTGACGATCGAGGGCGATCGCTTCGAGCTGCCCGCCCCGTTCATGGTCCTCGCCACCCAGAACCCGGTCGACCTCGAGGGGACGTATCCGCTCCCCGAGGCTCAGATCGATCGCTTCCTCGTGCGGATCATGATCGGGTACCCGACCCACAAGGACGAGGTCGCGATGGTGCGGGTGCACAACGTCGCCGCGCCCAAGGCGAACCCCGTGATCAACGTGAACGAGCTGCTCACGCTGCAGGCGCTCGCGCGGCGCATCCACCTCGACGACGACCTCTACGAGTACGCCGTCTCGCTGACCGCGTTCACGCGCTCCCATCCGCGGGTCGTGCTCGGGGCGTCCCCGCGGGCCACCCTCGGGCTCATCCAGGCCGCGAAGAGCGCGGCCCTCCTCGCCGGCCGGGCCTTCGTCACCCCCGACGACATCCGCGGCGTCTCCCACAGCGTGCTCGCCCACCGCCTCGTGCTCACCCCCGAGATGGAAGGCGATCCGAAGGCGCGCGACGCCCTCGTCGACGAGGCCCTCCAGCGCATCGGGTATCGCCGCGCCGCGCGGCCCGTCTGAGCCCGGCCGACGGCCCCGCGCATGCAGCTCTACCCGACTCGCCCCGCCGCCCACCTCGCGATCGTCTCGATCGCCGTGAGCGGCGTGGGCGTGATCGCGAACCAGCCCGCCATCGTCGGCTGGGGAGGCGCGCTCCTCCTCGCGGTCGCGATCGCGCGGGCCGTCACCCTCGTGTCGGTGGCGCGCATCCGAGCCGCGGGGTTCGAGATGCTGTGGAGCCACAGCCGACGCATGGTCCGCACGATCCGCGGATCGGAGATCGAGATCGAGGCCGAGGTCCGCAACCGCGACACCCTCGCCGCGCGCTACGTCAAGCTCCGCGCGCTCGCCTCTCCCAACCTCGACGTGAAGCTCGATCCGCCCGCCGGGGAGGTGGCCGCGACGGGGCGCCTCAAGGTGAAGGTCCGGGTGAAGGCGCCGCGCGTCGGACAGCACGGGGTCTACGGACTCGCCCTCGAGGTCCGCGGCGCGCCCGGCATGTTCGAGGTGCCCCTCACGTTCGCGAACCCCTACGGCATCGAGGTCTCCCCTCGACCGATGAGCGCGTACCTCCAAGTCGGCAGAGGCGGTCTGAGCCTGCTCATGGCTCCCAGCGGCCGCGCCGGAAAGCAGCGCGGCGACGGCACGAGCCTGCGCGAGCTGAGGGAGCACCAACCCGGCGATCCGTTCCGTCGGATCGCGTGGCGGGCGACCGCCCGTCGCGGCAAGCTGCTCGTGCGGGAGTTCGAGCGCGAAGAGCGCGACGTCGTGTGGATCCTCCTCGACGTCTCCGTCGAGCTCTGGTCGGGCCCGCTCGGCCGCGCCCCCCTCGACCTGTTCATCGACGAGGCAGCCGCGTACGTGTCTCGCCACCTCACCCGCGGAGATCGGGTTGGCCTCGCGATCTTCGCGAACGGCCCTCGCGTCGTCTTGCCCCCCGACAGCGGCTCGCAGCAGGGTCACAAGATCCTCCACGCCCTCCTCACCGCCGGCAACACGATCGACGCCTCGCGAAGCGATCTCGACGAGCTCGACGTCGCGGTCCGCGTCATCGAGCACCTGAGGCCGCTCGACGATCACGGGCTCGCCGACGTGCGCCGGGGCGACCTCGACAAGCTCGCCCAGCGCGCTGACGCGATGAGGGCGCGCGCGCCCTTCCGGGTGAAGGCGCCCGAGGGGAGGACCCAGCGCGACGCGACCCTGCGCCGCTACCTCGCCTGCTTCGGGATCGACTCGCCCCCCAAGTCGACGAGCGACCGGGCGGCCGTGAGCGAGACGCTCGTGCGCACGCTCTCGGACATCGCCAAGAACAAGCCGCGGCCCAGCCTGGTCCACGTCCTCTCGAGCGCCCCCGAGGCGGGCGCCCTCGCCGGGCTCGGCAACGTCGTCGGTCGGCTGCGCCGCATGGGCACCGTCGTGTCGTGGGGCTTGCCCCTCTACGAGCCCGGCCTCGCGCCGCCGTGGGTCGCCAAGGAGATCACCGACGACGAGAGCGAGCCGGGGCCGGTCGAGACGACCGCCCTCGACGACATCGCTCCTCAAGCCGCCGACGCGGTGCGGATCCGCGCCGTCGTCGCCCAGCGGCGCAGCGAGCAGGGTCTGATGAAGATGGGCATCCGCGTCGGCCACGTCCGGCCCGGCTTCCGCACCCAGGATCAGCGCGAGGACGTCGCCATCGCGGGGGGCGAGGCCCTCGACCCGGAGCCCGCCGGCGCCGTCCCGCGGGAGCGCGGCGCCGCGCGCGGCGAGCGCTGATCGATCGAAGCGATGGAAGGCGCGCGCAAGAACGCCCCCTCCGCGATCGCGCTCCTGCGCGAGCACGGGCTCCACGCCAAGAAGGCGCTCGGGCAGAATTTCCTCCTCGACGTCCACACGATCGGGCGCATCGCCCAGGCCGCGACGACGCCCGAGGGAGGAACCGTCGTCGAGATCGGGCCGGGCCTCGGGGCCCTCACCTTCCCGATGGCGGCGCGGGCGCAGAAGGTCTTCGCCATCGATCGCGACCGCGAGCTCGTGCCCATCCTGCGCGCGGAGCTCGAGCGCGCGGAGCTCTCGAGCCGAGTCGAGGTGATGCAAGCCGACGCCCTCGACGTCGACCTCGGCGCGCTCCTCGCTTCTGGGTCCCCCCCGCGCGTCCTCGCCGGCAACCTCCCCTACCTCGCCACCGGGATGTTCCTCGAGCGGCGGTGGCGCTCGCGAGCATCGTCGACGCGGTCGTCGTCATGGTCCAGCTCGAGGTCGCGGAGCGCCTCGTCGCGGCGCCGAGCACCAAGACCTACGGCGCCCTCACCGTCTTCGTCCGCGCCGCGTTCGAGGTGCAGCGGCTCCTCGTCGCCCGCGCCGGCGCGTTCCATCCGCGGCCCGAGGTCGACTCGGCGGTGGTCGTCCTCCGGCCTCGCCCCGACCGTATCGAGGAGACGGAGAGCTTCCGAGAGCTCGTGCGGCGCGCGTTCGGGATGCGCCGTAAGACGCTCCGCAACGCGTGGAGAGCCTCCGCCCTCCCATTCGAATCGATCGAGCGAGCCGCGTCCGTCGCGGGCATCGATCTCGGGCGCCGAGGCGAGACCCTCACGGCCGAGGATTTCGCGCGCGTGGCTGCCGCGCTCTGAGGCGAGCCGACACACCGCGACGCGGCGAAGCCCGCTCGCGCGCCGGAAATCGCCGGCACGCCCGATGCTCCATCCCCTTGTCGGAGGAACATCATGCATCCGATCCACAAGAGCGCAGCACTGGGGCTCGTGGGCGCGCTCGCGATCATCGCCGGCTGCGCGCGCCCCCACGCCGAGAGCCCGCGGTGCCGGCCGAGGCCGACCCAAGACCCCAACATCGCCCTGCTCGCCGAGAACGATCAGGCCCCGAAGGAGTCGCCGCTCCCCAAGAGCGAGCGCCCGGGCGGCTCGCTCACCGGCGACCAAGCCGAGCGCCGCTACTATCAAGACAAGGCGGAGACGCACCTCGAGCGCTACAGCCAGCCGAAGGATTTCGATCTCCCGTACTGCGCGGACAGCCGTCCGGCGACCCAAGCCCAGCGCTGACGCCGCGCGCCCGCACTTCCGCTCCCGATCGGCGCGCGATAGGCTGACGCGACCGGAGGTCGTCTCGGATGACGGACGAGAAGAAGCGTCGCCTCACCCTGATGAACGAGGTGCTTCCCAAGCCGACGCTGATCGGCGCCGAAGAGGAGACGAGGGGGACGTGCGCGACGCAGACCGAGCCGACGCGCGCGGCGGGAGGGGCGCGC
>JBGAID010000026.1:0-114399 GCA_044225865.1 Polyangiaceae bacterium
GTCGGCGAGCGCGTAGCGCGCCGGGGGTGGTGAATCAGAACCCCTCCCGCGACGGAGCTCGAAGAGCGTAGTCGCCGGGGAGGGGTCGGCGAGCGCGTAGCGCGCCGGGGGTGGTGAATCAGAACCCCTCCCGCGACGGAGCTCGAAGAGCGTAGTCGCCGGGGAGGGGTCGGCGAGCGCGTAGCGCGCCGGGGCTTTGTCAGGAGGCCGCGGGGACGGGCGAGAGCCAGCCGTGGTTGTCCGGCTTGGTGCCGCGCTGGATGCTCGTGATCTCGGAGTAGAAGCGCTTGGCGATGGGGCCCGGCTTTCCATCTTTGACCGCGAGCTTCTGGTCGCCGAAGGCGAGCTCGGCGACGGGGCTGACGACCGCCGCCGTGCCCGATCCGAAGACCTCGTCGAGCTTGTCGCGCTTGCTCGCGTCGAAGAGCTCTTTGGCGGAGAGGGCTCGCTCTTCGACTGGGATCCCCCACTCCTTGGCGAGGGTGATGATCGAGTCGCGGGTGACGCCGGCGAGGATGCTGTCCGAGAGCGACGGGGTCACGAGCACGCCGTCGATGACGGCGAAGAGGTTCATGGTGCCGACCTCCTCCACGAAGGCGTGCTCCTTCGCGTCGAGCCAGAGGACCTGGTCGTAGCCGGCCTTCTTCGCGTTGGTCGCGGCGAGGAGACTGGCGGCGTAGTTGGCGCCTGCCTTCGTCGCGCCCAGGCCGCCGCGGGCGGCGCGGACGTACTCGCGCTCGACCCAGATGCGCACCGGCTTCAGGGTGTCACCGCCGTAGTACGACCCGACGGGCGAGCCGATGACGAAGAAGAGGTACTTGTTGGAGGGGCGAACGCCGAGGAACGCCTCCGTGGCGATGAGGGTCGGGCGCAGGTAGAGGGACGTGTTCGGCGAGCTCGGCACCCAGGAGCTCTCCACCGAGACGAACGCCTTCATCGCGTCGACGAAGTGCTCGGTCGGGAGCGCGGGCATGCACAGCCGCTCGGCCCCCTTGGCGAGCCGGGCGGCGTGACGCTCGACGCGGAAGAGCGCGACCGATCCGTCCTGCTGGCGGAAGGCCTTGAGGCCTTCGAACATCTCCTGCCCGTAGTGCAGCACGGCCGCCGCCGGGTCCAACGAGAAGGCGCCGTAAGGCTCTATCCGAGCGTCGTGCCACCCGCCCTGCGCGTCCCAGTCCATCGAGAGCACGTGATCGGAGAAGTACTTGCCGAAGCCGAGCTCGGAGTCTTCTACACGCGCCTTCTTGGACGTCGTCTTCGTGATGCGGATGTCGAGCGGCATGGGGTCACTCCTTCGATGACGGGTGGCCTCGAACGAGCAGGTCTTAGCCCCGCGGAACCCCGGCGCCAAAGGGCTTTCGATGGAACGCGAAAGCTGCGATCAGCATTGAGGGAGGGGCACCGGCACAGGGCGAAACGGCTTGCCGCGAGGAGCCGGACGTGCCCGTGAGGGCCCGAGCCATCGTCCCGACATACATCGCTTGACTTCGTATAAGTCCGATCTATTGTCCGGGGGTGGCGAAGGGGACGGAGAGACCGCGCGCGGCCCGACCGAAGGCGGTGCGGGAGGAGGGGCCCCCCGCCCTCCGTCGCGAGGGAGATCGCAAGGCGGACATCGTCGCGCGCGATCTCATCGCCCAGATCGCGAGCGGGGCGATCCCGGTCGGGTCGCTCCTGCCCAAGGAGGCGGAGCTCGCCGCTCGCTACGAGGTCAACCGGGGGGTGATCCGCGAGGCGGTGAAGCTGCTCGAGGTGCACCGCCTCGCCAAGCCGGTGCGGAGGCGCGGGACGGTCGTGCTCGAGCCCCTCCACTCGATGAGCCCGGAGGTGCTGGTCGCGATGCTCGTGCCCCGCCCGGGGCACGTCGATCGGCGGGTGCTGTCCGCGTTCTTGGAGGTGCGCGCCCTGCTCGACGTGGAGATGACGGTGCTCGCGGCGGAGCGGCGCACCCAGGCCGATCTCAAGGCGATGCGCGCGGAGCTCGCGGGCCTCGCCGCCGTCACGATCGATCCGCGCGCGTACGCCGCCGCCGTCACGAGGCTGCCCCTCCTCGTCGCCCACGCGACGAAGAACCCGGTCTTCGAGATGCTCGCCGCCTTCAACGGGCGCGTCATCGGCGAGCTCGACGCGATCGCGATCGCGACCCGCCCCCCGAGCCGAGAGCACGTGGAGGGCCTCGGCGTCCTCATCGACGTGATCGAGAGCAAGGATCAGGACGCGGCCCGGAAGATGGTCACCGCGTTCCACACCTGGTCCATCCCCAAGATTCTCGCATCGGCCGCGCTCGCGAGCGCGGCGCCCCCCGTCCCCGTCCCCACGCGAAGGAGCCCACGATGAGCCAAGCCTACGAGATGCCTCGCGCGAGCGAGCCGACGAAGACCCCGGTGCGCCGCCACGGGAAGGGGACGTGTCAGCGGGTGGCGGGGGTCCATGTCCTCTCCCTCGCGGGCACGTTCGCCCAGATGGGGGAGCAGCACGGCGCCCTCCTCGCGGCCGAGGTCGCGCGGGGGCCGATCCCTTACTACCGCCAGATGGTGGAGCGCCTCGTGGGCAAGTCGTTCGGCCGCGCCGCGCCGTTGATGGCGAGCGCGCTGCAAGCGATCGTCGGCGCGCGGGTGGAGAAGGCGATGCCCGACTTCGCGGTCCAGACGGCGCGCGGGATCGCCCGGGGCGCGGGCCTCGACGAGGACGCGTTCCTGCGGGGCTGCACCATGCCGGACTCGCTGCTCTGGGTCGTCGCCCGCATGCAGCAGCTTCGAGATCCCGGGCCCGCCGTCGCCCATCGCCTCGCCCTGGGCCTCGGGTGCACGAGCGCAGTGGCGTGGGGGGCGGCGACGAAGGACGGCAAGCTCTATCACGCGCGCAACTTCGACTACTACGGGGTGGAGAACTGGGCGGAGAACGCGGCCGTCATCTTCCACGCCCCGGAGCAGGGCCTGCGCTACGTGAGCGTCGCCGCGGCCGGGGTGGGACTGGGCGGGATCACCGCCATGAACGAGGCCGGCCTCACCTTGACCGTTCATCAGCACATGTTCACGGACCGGACCGCGCTCGGCGGTCTGCCCATCGGCGTCGTCGGGGACATGGTGATGCGGGAGGCGAGCAACCTCCGGGAGGCCGAGGCCATCCTGCAGAAGCACCGCTCGATCGGGTGCTGGACTTACGTCGTCACGAGCGCGAGCGAGAACCGCGTCCTCTGCTTCGAGGAGAACCCGGAGCGCAAGGTCGCGCGGCGCACGGAGCCCGGCGACTCGACGTTCTCGTACGCGAACATCTACCTCGACCCGGAGCTCGGGGCGACGGAGCTGAACCTCTACGGCTCGTACTGGCGCCACAACATGGGCCGCCACGCGCGCGCGGGCGCGCTTTTGCGAGAGGGCCACGGGTCGCTCGACGCCTACGGCATGGCGAAGATCCTCGCCGACACGGGGGCGGACAAGCGGTGCCGCGTGCGCGACTCGATCGCGATGGTGATGACGGTGGGCTCGGTGGTGTTCCGCGCCGAGGACGGGATCGTCTGGCTCGGGGTCGGCAACGCCCCCGTCAGCCGCGGCACCTGGATCCCCTTCTCGCTGAAGACGGCGGCCCACGCGCCCGAAGCAGGGACGTTCGAGATGGGGGGGCGCGCGGAGGCGCAGGACGACGCGGCGTTCGAGCACTATCGAAGGGGCTATCTCGCGTACGTGGATCGGGGCGACGTCGGTGGGGCGGCGCGGGAGATGGAGCGGGCCGCGGAGACCTCGCCCGCGCAGAGCGTGTATCGCATGGGGGCGGGCCTGCTCGCGATCGAGAGCGCGGACGGTCCGCGCGCGCTGCGGTGGCTCTCGAGCGCGATCGAGCTCGGTCATCCCGACGAGGAGCGCGTCTCGGCGTGCTATCTGTGGCGCGGGCGCGCCCGCGATCTGTGCGGGGACCGGGCGGGGGCCCTCGCGGACTACCGCGGGTGCCTCGCGCGACGGGCCGACCGCCCCGTGCACGACGCCGCTCGCAAGAACCTGGGACGTCCCTACTCGGAGCGCGCCGCCCGACGCATCCACGTCGAGATGTCCCTCTCGGACGTCGTGATGCCGTAGCTCCGGAGGCTCAGTTGGCGGTGGGGAGGAGCGCTCCCTCCGCCCACAGCTTCAGGCCGCCAAGGGTGCCCGCCTTGTTGTCGACGATGGTGACGTTGTCTCGGAAGACGCTCGGGTCGAGGCGCATCGAGTTGCCGCCGCCGAGATACAGGCGCCGGTAGTTGAAGATGGGCTCGAGCTTGTCGACGACGGCGCGCACGCGCCGCCGCCACTTCTTGTTGCCGATCTTCTTTCGGACCGCGTCGCCGATGCGCTGCTCGTAGGTCTCGTCGCCGTCGAACGTGTGGTGCGCGAGCTCGAGGTTCCAGACGCAGCGCCCGTCGGTGTAGAGGCCGCAGCCCATCCCCGTGCCGAGGGTGAGGACCATCTCGACCCCTCGCCCCTCGATGACGGCGAGGCCCTGCACGTCGGCGTCGTTCGCGGCGCGGCACGGCTTGCCGAGGCGCAGCTCGATGTCGGCGGCGAGGCGATAGCCGGCCCAGTCCCCATCGAGGTTGGGGGCCGTCTTGACCACACCGTCTTGCACGACCCCGGGGAACCCGACCGACACCCGATCACACTCGCCGAGGCGCCGCGCCACCTCGAGCATCGTCGCCACGACGTCGTCGGGGGTGGCGGGGCGGGGGGTGTCGATGCGAACCCGCTCTGCGAGGGGCGCCCCCGCCGCGTCGTAGATGTTCCCTTTGATCCCCGTACCCCCGACGTCGATGCAGAGCGTTCTCATGCCGCGCCGACCATACCAACGGGGCGGGCGCGTGTCCCGAGCGAGGCGGCGTTCTCGTCCCGAGACGGGGCGTCTCGCCTCGGGACCGGCCCCGCGCCTCGGTCTCGGGTCGAGACGAGGGGCCGGGGCGGAGATCTCACAGCGCGCGCGGGAGACGGCCGGAGCGCCACGATTCGTGCACGAGAAAGTTGGCCAAACGTCAGGCACGGTGCGTGCAGGGCGTCCCGACCATGAGGCGAGACGACGGGATCGCGAGCGCATGCGGAAGGCCACAGCGGCGCACCAGCGATGACGAGCCACGAACCGTCCTCGCCCATCTACTCACCACTGTGAGCGCCGCCGTTCGGAGGCTCGAGCGCGTCGCAGTGCAGACCCAGTCGGATCGGGACGTGTCGCGGTGGAGCACGGCGCGGCAGTGCGCGCGGGAGCTCGCGATCGTGAGCGAGGCGCTCGGCGCGGCGGCGCCGGGGCTGCTCGGGGCTCGACGGACGAGCGAGGATCCGGTCGCGATGATGGTCGTCGCCTATGAGCGCACCCTCCGCGGCGGTGTGCCGCGCGCGGTCCGGGCCGTGCTCGAAGAGCACCGCCTGACGCTCTTGGACGTCGGCTCGATGGCGTGCGCGGCGTAGGTCGAGTTGGAGCACCGATCGCGAAAGCCGCGCCCGCCCGAGGGCCGGAGGCTTGCCGCCCGCCCTCCGATTGAGGATCGTCGGGGCGATGAGGCGCCTTTGCACGGGGCTGATCGCGCTGCTCGCGCTCGCGGTCTTCGGGTGCGGTGACAAGGCAGCGCCGTCGAGCGGCTCCAAAGGCAGCACCGACAGCGACGACGACACCCCGTCGTCTCCTTCCAGCAGCGCCTCGACCGACGACGCGAGCGCGCCTTCGGGGCAGCGCTTCGAAGGCTCCGATCTGGTCGACGACGACTACCGCATCCGGATCCACCCTCCCGACCCCTCGTATTCGGTCTGGAGCCGCGAGGACACCGAGGAGCTCGGGCACGACGCCATCGCGAGCATCACGGACTCGATGTCGAACACGCTCTACGTGTTCGTCACGGAGACGCCGGACGTGGACCTCGCCTCCCTCACGACCGGCCTCGCCCTCCAGCAGCGCGCGCAGGGGGCGATCGTCGACGCCGTCGCGGACGTGCCCTTTCAAGGGATCTCGGCGAAGCGGATCAGCACCGCGGCGATGGGCCGGCGGTTGTGCGATGTGTTCTTCAAGAGGGATCGGTTCGTCTACGAGGTGAAGGTGGAGCTGAGCGCGGGCTTCGGGCCCAACGTGACCTGCGACGTCGCGATGAAGCTCTACGAGGCGGTGAAGCTCGAGCCGGGCCCGGTCGCGGGCTGGCGAGCGAAGGGGCGTCCTCGCGATCAGAATGAAAGCGCCTTCCGTGTTCGCGACGGCGTGTACGAGAGCCCTCTCTCGGGGCTGAGGCTGCCGATCCCCGCGGGCTGCAAGCTCCTCTCGAAGCGACAGGCGGAGCTCTCCTTTCCGGGGGCGGAGATCGTCATCATGCACGCCAAGCCGGAGTGGGGGCTGATGGTCCGGAGCGACGTTTGGCTCGACGTCCCCGATCGCGCGATGGTCGTCGAGCAGGTCCGCCAGGGGATGGCGCAGGCGTTCGGAGGGACGGTGCTGCCCGAAACGACGACATGGACCGTGCTCGGAAAGTCGGAGAGGGTGACGAGGTTCGTCAATCAGGTCCGCGACTACGAGATGGCGACGATCATCGAAGGCGACCGCGGGATCACCCTCACCGGATTCACCGCCCACGCGAACGCGAAGGAGAGCTTCGAGCAGATGCAGCGCGCGCTCGAGGCGATGACCCGCATGTCGGAGGCGGATCGGGCTGCCCTCGCCGAGGACCTCGCGCAGGTCGAGCCGACGAAGGTCTCGCTCGATGCGTGGTCGACCCTCCGCGGATCGACGTACACCCACCACGGCGCCGGGCTCGCGTGGACGCTCCCGAAGGGTCCGTGGCTGTGGTCGATCGGCGCGACCGCCGCCAACAACCAGGCCCTCCCCCGCGACTTCTCCTTCTTCACGGGGAACCAGCGGGAGTCGGGGGTGGCGCTCTCCATCATGGCCTTCCCGGCGGGGACGACGGACGAGCTCGTCGCCCACTCCGCCACCCTCGACACCTATGGCCCGAAGGTGGCCTTCGGTCACGCGCGCAAAGGAACGCTCGGCACCCTGCCCGCTTGGGTCTCCGATGCCAAGAGCGGGCCGCTGACGTATCGGTTCGCGAGCGTGGTCCGCCACGGCTTCCTCTACGTCTTGAGCATGTCCGCCCCGAGCGAAGCCGCCTTCGCCGAGCTCGAGTCGGGGATGCGCGCGATCGAGCCGGAGAAGTCCTTCTACGCGATCCGCGACGGGAGGTTCGTCGACCTCGGCACCGGGATCACGGTCACGATCGAGCCGACGTGGGTCGTCGTGCCTCTCGTCGAGGGAGAAGGGCGCGGCATCGGGGCGACGTTCGTGTCGTCCTCGTTCGAGCTGTACGCCCTCCCGAAGCTGCCTTGGATCGTGCGCGACCAGCTCGCAGCGGCCGCCGTCTCCGGCCTGCTGCAGAAGCGCGGGATCCGCGTCGAGCCAGCCCCGCCCGCGATAACGAAGGGGACCCTCGCGGGGCTCCCCGCCCGTCGGTTCACCTTCCGCGTCCAGGGCTCGAGCGTCACCACCGAGGCCCTGCTCGCCGATCGCGACGACCTCATCTATATCCTCGTCGCGCAGGGCCCCGGCACCCTCGACGCCGTCAACGCGAGGATGACGCTCGCCCCTCGCTGACCGGAGGGCTCAGCGCTTCGGCAGCTCGCGCGCGACGGCGGCGACGTTCGCGGCCGGACCGTTCGCGAGCACCTCGAGGACCTCGGCGGGGGTGGTGCTCGAGCGCACGAGGGAGAGCCAGACTCGCGGCGACGGATCCCGTGCGAGGGCGAGGAGACAGCTCGCGGGAGCGCTCGGGTTCTGGGCGACGCCGCTCCGAACGTGCTCGTCGGAGTGGCGGGCGAGCTCCTCGATGCGCGCGGGCTCGAGCCGGGGGTTTCTGGCCGCCCCCCGCCGCACCTCCTTGTCGGGGTGCACGAGGGCATCGCGAAAGAGCGCGAGGGGACATGCGGGGTTGGCCGCGACCAGGGGATAGGTGGCGGGCCTCTCCGCGACCAGCTTCGCGAGCAGCTCGGGCGCGGCGCTCGGGTTCTGCGCGACGTCGTGAGGGCGGGTCTCGGCGAGGGCCGAGATTCGCCCTGGGGGCGCGTGAGGATGGCGCGCGACCGCGGAGTGGACGCGGGCGTCAGAGCTGTGCGCGGCGCAGACCTCGAGGGCGGCGGCGGAGGCGGAGGCGGCCGTCGCGACCTCCAGGAGCGCGTTGTCGGACGAGGGCTGCTCGCTTGCGACGCGCGCGATGCGCTCGAGCAGGGGGGCGCTGCACGCGGGGTGCTTCGCGACCGTCCGCAGGATCGTCGGGTCCGAGGGCAGCCGATCGAGGGCCGCCTCGAGCTCGGTGACGCTGCTCTCGGCGCGCTCGAGCGCGCACGAGACCACGTCGGATCGCTCGCTCGCGAGGAGCGCGGCCCGAAGATCGTCCGGCAGCCGCGTGGCTTTCGCGGCCGCGCGCTCGAGGGCGGGATCTGCGCTCCCCACCGCGCGGCGGAGGACCGCCTCCGGGGCGTTCGGGTGGGTCACCATCGCCTCGTGGATCGTGCCGCTCGCCAAGGCGACGCCGAGGGCAGACGCGGTCGCGCGCGGGTGGCTCGCCGCGGCCGCGCGAACCGACTTGTGCTTGCTGCCCGCGAGGCGCTCGAGGATCTCCTCCGAGCAGCCGGGGTGCTGCGCGACCTTGAGGAGGACGCGCGCGCTCGCGCTCGGCGGGGAGAGCGCGTCGAGGACGGTCGGGGGGGCGGAGGGGTTCGCGAGCAAGGCGGCGACGATCTCCTCCGACGCGCCGCGCGCGAGCTTCTCGAGGACCTCCGGCGGAGCGCCCGGATCACTCGCGCGCTCGAGATCGGTGGCGGGGATCGGCGCGCCGGGCGGCGAGACTTCGACGGGGCCGGCCGGACCTTCATCTCGAAGCGCCTCCGCCGCGAGCAGCGCCGCCTCGGGCGCGACGAAGGCCTGCTCCAACGCGTCGAATAGGGCCCACCGTTCGGCGTAGTGCCCGCGGGCCGCGAGCCTCGCCCGCGTCTCCTCCGACAAGAGGTCGAGCGCGCCCTCGGTCAACGTGAGGTGGGTGAGCGACGGGTGGGCGAGGATCAACGCCGCCTGCGCTTCGTCGAGCGGCTCGAGGTCGAGGTAGGCCTTGAGGTACCGGACGCCCGCGAAGACCGGGGAGGTGAGGAAGAGCTCGAGCTCGCGAGGGGTCAGGCGGCCTGCGCTCGAGATCGACAGGGCGGCGAGGCGCGGCGGGGGAGCGCCCCGGCACGCGAGCTGCTCGATCGGAGTGGGCGCGCCCTGCTGGCTCACCCCGAGGAAGACGAGGCGTTCGAGCGCGGGCGGCGCGAGCGCTTCGAGGAGGGGGATCTTGCACGCGCCGACATCGAGAGCGTGGAGCGCGCGCGCCGCGAACAGGGCGGCGTGGCCGGGGCCGCTCTTGCCGACGATGAGGCGACGCAGGCTCGGGAGCATGTCGCGAGACCGCGCGAGGGCGAGCGCTCCGTCCTCCGTCAGATCCCCCTGCAAGCCGACGAGGGTCGGACCGAAGGCGGACGACGCGAGCAGGTCGATCTCGGGCGCGCCGAGCTTCGCCCCGTGACCGAGCTGGAGGATCTCGAGCGACCGGAGGTGAGGGCTCCTCGCGATCCTCTCCACGTCGAGCGCTTCCCCTCCCCCTTCGCGGAGATCGAGGTGGCGGATCGCGGAGACCGCGCTCGTCTCGAGGAGGGCCTCGAGGGTCTTCTTGCTGAACGGCGAGAGGCGGAGGCTCCGGACGGGCGCGCTCGCGACCATGCTCGCCCCGTGCTTCTCGAAGACGCTGCCGGAGACGGTGATCGCCTCGATGAGGCCGCGGCGAAAGGTGACGGAGCGCGCGTACGAGAGGCTCTTGGGCGTCCACTCCGTCCGGTGGGCGGCGACCAGACGATCTTCGCGGAGGACGAGGGCGCGCTGGGCCGCCGAGGGGATCACGTAGGGCGCGCGCCTCAGCTGCAGCGCGAACAGCTCGCCGCGCGGATCCCCGCGCGACAGGAGCGCGTCCGCGAGCACGGCGCGGGGCTCGTCCGCCTCCGGAGACGCGATCGCGGCCGCCTCGATCTCGCTCAGATCGGCGAGGCCGGGACCGGTGCTCTCCACCGGCGAGGGAGCGACGGCGGCGAGCTCGATGCGCTCACGCTTGCGCGCCCATCTGCGGACCGGATCGAGGTTCTCGTGCACGGCGCGCTTCCACGGCGCGAGCTCCGGCCACGCCGAGGCCGGCGTTCGGGGGAGCCCCGACGTCACCGCCACGTCGAGCAGCACCGACGCGCCTTGCCGGAGCGCGAGGCACACGATGCAGCGACCGCCCTGGGAGGCGCTGAACCCGAACCCGTCCTTGCTGGCGAGCGCGCTGACCAGCGCTTCGACCACGACCCGCCGCGCCTCGAGGGTCGGCTTCTTGAGCGCTCGCTTGAGCTCGTCGAGGCGCGCGTCGATGGCGCGCGCCGACTTCTCGTCGATGCGCGCCCCGACCTCGGGGGCGAGGTCGCCGAGCGCCTCGAAGTCGGCGCGATCCCACGCGGCGAGCGTCTTCACGCGCCCCGAGAGATCCTCAGCGCTTCGCGTGATCGGCGAGCACGGCCGCGACGCACGCGGTGAGGCGCTTCGCCATCGGCACGTGCAGGAACTCATTGGGGCCGTGCGCGTTCGAGGCGGGCCCGAGGACGCCCGTGATCATGAACTGGGCCTTCGGGTACTTGCGGCCGAGCATCCCCATGAACGGGATGCTCCCTCCCTCGCCCATGTAGCAAGCCTCTCGGCCGAAGAACTTCTGCGAGGCCTGCTCGATGGAGCGCTCGAGCCAGGGCTCGAGGGGGGGCGCGTTCCAGCCGTCCCCGGGCTCGTCGGGGGTGAAGGTCACCTCCGCGCCGTAGGGCGGATCCTTGGTCAGGATGCCGGCCAGCTCGACAGAGGCCGTCTTCGAATCGACGGTGGGCGGCAGGCGGAGCGAGAGCTTGAGCGACGTCGAAGGGCGGAGGACGTTGCCGGCGTTCTCGATGGGAGGGAGCCCGGCCGCGCCGGTGACGGCGAGGAAAGGCACCCACGTGCGGTTCAGCACGAGCTCGGTGAAGTCGGTCGACATCGCGTGGGTCGTGCCCGCGTAGGGGAAGCGGGAGAAGAGCGACTCGTCGAGGACGCGCCCGCTCGTCTTCGCTTGGGTGACCCGGTCCTCGGGGATGGGGGCGTGGAAGCCGGCCTGGAGGATGCGGCCGGTCGACTCGTCCTCGAGGCGAGAGAGGAGCGAGCGGGCGATCCGGAAGCTCGAGGGGACGATGCCGCTCGCGTCACCCGAGTGCACGCCCTGGTCGAGGACCTTCACGGTGAGGGTTCCGCCGACGAGGCCGCGGAGGCTGGTGGTCACCCAGAGCTGGTCGTAGTTGCCGGAGCCCGAGTCGAGGCACACGACGAGCGAGACGTCGCCGATGCGCGGAGCCAAGTGGTCCAGATAGAAGGGCAGGTCGAAGCTGCCGCTCTCCTCGCAGCCCTCGATGAGGACGACGCAGCGCTTGTGGGAGAGGCCCTGAGCCTGGAGCGAGCTGATGGCGAGGAGGGAGGCGAAGGCCGAGTAGCCGTCGTCGGCGCCGCCGCGCCCGTAGAGCTTGTCGCCCTCGCGGACCGGCTTCCACGGGCCGAGGTCCTCGCGCCAGCCTGTCATCTCCGGCTGCTTGTCGAAGTGCCCGTAGAGCATGACCGTGTCGCGATCGGCCGGATCGCTGCCGGGGATCTCCATGAACAGGAGCGGCGAGCGGCCGGGGAGCTCGACGACCTCGACCGAGAGGCCCTTGATGGGCTGCTCTTTGCACCAGCCTTCGATCAGGCGGACGGCCTTCTGGAGGTGGCCGGTCGCCTCCCAGTCCTTCTCGAACGCGGGCGACTTGCAGGGGATGCGGATGTAATCGGTGAGCTTGGGCAGGATCGACCGATCCCACTCGCCTTCGACCATCGTGAGGATGCGCGCGAAGTCCATGATTGCCCGCCATGCTTAGTCCCAAGGTCGCGCGGCGGACAGTGGACTCGTCGTCGAAAAAAGGAGACCGCCACTAGCCATCCGTCTCGTCCGGGGCTGTATGGGCCGAAAGGGTTGCGGTACGATGGCGCCGCCGGCGGGAGAGCCGGCGCTCGATGCCCGAGTTCTCACGCGCCGCGAAGGTCGGACTGATGGCGATCGTCTTGGTGATCGCCGTGGCGGTCGGCTATCGCTTCATCTCGCGCGCGACGGGGACGGCGGGCGGGCACATGGTCTACGCGTACCTGCCCGACATGACGGGGGTGGCGCCCCAGTCGCGGGTGATGATCAGCGGTATCCAGGTCGGGGTCGTGGACCGCATCTGGCTCGACAACGGGCAGGCTCGCGTCGACATCAAGATGATGCCGAACGTGAAGCTCTACGAGGACGCGGCGATCGGCAAGCGCGCGACCAGCCTCATCGGCGAGTACTACATCGTGCTCGTGCCCGGGACGGAGGGCGGCCGCGAGCTCAAAGACGGCGACCAGATCACCCACTACATCGAAGAGCCCACCCTCCAGTCTCTCCAAGGCCAGATCGCCGACATCCTCAAGGACGTGAAGGCGGTCACGGAGAGCCTGAAGAACACCGTCGGCTCGGACCAAGGGCAGGATCAGATCGCGAAGATCCTGAAGAACCTCGCCGAGGTCACGGAGCAGCTCAACGCCACCGTGAAGGAGAACCGCGAGGCGGTGAAGGGCACCCTCGCGAACGTCAACGCCATCACCGGCAGCGCCCGCCCTCAGATCCAGCAGATCCTCGACAACATCAAGCAGGTCACCCAGGACGTGCGGGGCTTCACCGCGAAGGGTGATCCGGCCACCCCCGGCGCCCAACCAGGGGAGATCCGCCAGACCCTCGAGCGGATCGATCGCGCGAGCGCGAGCCTCGAGTCGGCGTTGGGACACGCCGACAACATCGCGGCCGGGATCGACAAGGGACAGGGCACGGTCGGCCGGCTCGTGAAGGACGAGAACCTCATCAACGAGGTGGAGTCGGTGGTCCAAGACGTCGGGGATCTCGTGGGCGGGATCGGACGGCTCCAGACGGTGGTGGGCCTCCGCACCGACTACAACTTCCTCGCCAACACGGTGAAGACGTACGTCGAGCTGCGGCTCCAGCCCGCGGTCGACAAGTACTACATGATCCAGCTCGTCAACGACCCGCGCGGCAAGACGAGCATCCAGCAGACGACGGTCGACACCACCAACCCGAACGAGCCCCCGAGCTACCGCGAGACGCGCGTCACCACGACGAACGACTTCCGCCTCAGCTTCCAGTTCGCGAAGCGGCTCGGGCCGTTCACCGGCCGCTTCGGCATCATGGAGTCGACGGGCGGCATCGGCCTCGATCTGCACCTCATCGATGATCGGTTCGAGCTCCAGCAGGATCTGTTCGGCTTCGGCGAGCAGCTCGCGCCGCGGTGGCGCATCACCATCGGGTACGAGTTCATCTCGATGTTGTGGCTCCTCGGCGGCGTCGACGACATCCTCGCCAACGACCGGCGCGACTACTTCGTCGGCCTCCAGCTTCGGTTCAACGACGAAGACCTGAAGTCGATCCTCCCGTTCGCGCCGTCCGGCGCGCTCTAACAGGCTGCTGAAAACGTCGGCGTCATGCCTCTCGGCACCGGAGTGGCCGCCAATTCACCCCCCCGGCCCCCCTCGCTGGGCGAGGGGGGCGATCCGTCGGAGGACGATGCGGATTCTTTCGAGCGCGCTTTCCGTTCGAGACAGGGCTTCGTCGTTGGTGAAGCGCACGACGAGGATGCCGCGCGTCCCGCTTCGCGCTTTCAAGACAGCAGCTGCGCCCGACCGCCGCGACCGCACCCCTCCCGCGAGGCGCGGAGCGCCGAGCTTGGGAGGGGTCGCGAGCGAAGCGAGCGCGGGTGGGCATCCTCGCTCGGAGAACGTCCGGCTTCGGCCCGCTCAGTGGGACTTGGGCATCGGCGTGGCGAGGGCGGCCTTCTTCTCGCCGACGGGGAAGAAGAAGCGCATGGGGGACCTGAAGAAGCCGACGACGACGGCGACGAAGAGGCGGAGGGCCTGGCTGAAGGAGACCTCGCGGGCGCGGAGGGCCATGGCGAACGCGAGGGCGAAGCTCACGCCGAGGTTGAGGGCGAGGATGATGACGAGGCCGATGATGTCGGCCTTGAACATCTCGGAGTGGGTGACGTCCCCGCCGACGGAGAGGCAGCACAGGGTGAGGGTGCCGGTGGAGAGGGTGATGTGGCGGACCTCGAGGGGGGCTCCCGCGAAGGTGCCGATGATGGGGAAGAGGCCGAGCATGACGCCGATGGCGACGTTGCCTCCGAAGCCGGAGATGTTGTGGGCGAAGAAGCGGGACGCCCACTGGGTGACGCGCGATCCGACGACGCGCCGGATGCGGTGCTCGGCGATGGCCTCGGGGAGGCGGCGGTAGACGGCCCAGTTCTCGAGCCAGCCGGCGGCGAGGCTGGAGAGCCAGAGGATCGCCCCGGTGAGGGCGGCGAACGCGATGAGGCCGCTCTGGGTCGGGTGGAGGGACTTCATCGTCTTCTCGGCGTACTCGGGCTCGAGGAAGTGGTGGCCGCGGGTGGCGAGCCAGTAGCGGTCGACCCCGTAGGCGGCGGGGATGACCATCGACACGTTGCCGGCGGCGGCGGCGAGCTGGGAGCGGGTGAGGCGGGCGATCATCGTGACGACGGCGTCGTGGTTGGTGCCGCCGCCCTTGAGCGCGCCGGCGAGGGCCGCCCCCGTCATGCCGGGCTGCTTGGTGGCGAGGGTGAACCCGAGCAGCTGCATCGCGATGAAGCTGCCCGCGTAGTTGCTCGCGGCGAGGAGGCCCTCTTGGAGCGGCGCGCGATGGAGGTGAGAGATGAACGTCTTGAGGGCGGCCGTCCCGGCGGTGAGGACCCCGCCTCCCGCCGCGGAGAAGAACATCTTCACGTACTCGCCCTTGGAGGCGGTGATGTAGTGCTCGCCGGTGTCTCCCGCGCGCTCGATGACCTTGCGGGCGAGGAGGCGGGTGTTGGTCCGAAGGATGTCGGTGAGGCTGAGATCGCGCCGGCGCTCGTGGAGGAGCGTCACGAGCAGGCTCACGGTGCGGCGGGCGTGGGTCTGGCGATCGATGGGGACGAGGACCTCGAGGAGCCGCTCGATGCGGCTCAAGCTGCGCTCGATGAGCTCGATGCGATAGACGACGTCGACGCTGACCCCCGCCGTCTCGAGGCGCGCCTGCACCCCCGCCGTCGCGACGCGGCACTCTTGGACGAGGGTGCGGCAACCCTCCGTCCAGATCGCGATCTCGTCCATGTCGTGGCGAGGGGTGGCGAGGAGCTGATCGATGATGCGGGGGAGGCGGAAGAAGGGCGAGTCGCTGAGGGCCTTGGTCGCGGGGCTGCGCGCGCGGATGTCGTCGGAGAGCCCCGCCGACGAGACGCGCGACGCGAGCAGGAGGATCGACTCGAGCATGGCCCGTCGCAACGGCACGAACACGTTGAGGCGATGGCTGGGGCGGCTCGCGCGCTCGATGTCGACGAGCGAGGGCATCGCGCCGAGCGGGAGATCCGCGCGGGACATTTGCCGGCTGCGCGGCCCGTCGGCGGGGTCGTCGTCGATCGGGTTCTTGACCACCTCCACGAAGCGCGCGACGAGGTCGATGGGGAGCGCCTCGAGCCAGAGCGCGTCTCGCTTCTTCGGGAACATGCGCGCGACGAGCTGAGAGAGATCTTGCTCGTCGATGGGCTGGGGCATGAGCCGCCGCGAGAGGCGGTCGACCGTCTCGGTGAGGAGGCCGCGGTCACCGGGGATGCCGACGCGGGCGAACAGCTGCTCCGCGGACTGCTCGCCGAGGACGGACTGGACGAGGCGCGAGAAGCGCTCGCGCATGCCGGGGAAGAGGACGAGGACCTCGACGAGCATGCGAAAGCGACGAACGACGCCGCGCTCGAGGGCGTGGGCGCCTTGGACGGCGGGGACCTCACCGCCCGTGCGAACCCACTTGGCGAGGGCGACGAGGACCTCCTCGCGCGTGTGGAGATCGGAGGTGAACGAGATCGCGACGAGCCGGTCGTGGAGGCGCTTCACCGAGCGCGGGCGCTGCCCCGTCGGGATCAGCGTCTGGTAGAACGTCGCGGCATCGGGGAGCTCCGCCCCCGGCGACGGGCCGAGCGCCGCCGGCCCCGATGGCTCTGTCGCGATGGCCTCCGTCATGGGGAAGTCCAGTCTCGACGAGGTTCAGCGGCATGTCGACCGCACAGTGCGTGCGGCCGAGGTGGGTACAAGAGCGCAAGGCTTTTGCCATGTGCTAAGAACCGCGGGCGATGCGAACCGTCCGCGTCTCTTCCTGGAGCTCCTCGATGGGGCTCGGCCTCGCCCTCGTCGCGGCGGCCGGGCTTTCTCTCGCGGGGGCGTGCACCGGCTCGGGAGGCACGAACGGTCCGCCCACGTCGAAAGTCTCCACCGATCCCCCTGCTCGCGCGGAGCCTTCGATCCGGCTCTACCTGCTGAGCAACGTGGCGGGGGCGCTCGAGCCCTGCGGTTGCTCGAAGGATCAGCTCGGGGGTGCGGATCGCTTCGCGGCCCTCATCCAGCAAGGCAAGGCGAGCGGGGGCAACTCGCTGATCCTCGGCGCGGGGCCGCTGTTCTTCCAGGAGCCGGCGGTGACGGGCGACGGAGCCCAGCAGGCGCGGTGGAAGGCGGACTCGCTCGCCCAGGCCTTCGCGCGCCTCGGCGTCCTCGCGTGGGCGCCGGGGACGAACGACTTCGGCGCGGGCACGGACACGTTCAAGACCTTGAAGGAGTCTTCGAAGATCGAGTTCCTCGCCGCCAACGTGAAGGCGCCGGGGGGGCTCCTCGGCTCGAGCAAGATCGTGGACATCGGCGGCGTGTCGGTGGGGATCGTCGGGGTCGCGGAGCCGAAGGGCAACGGGCTCGAGGTCGGTCCGGCGCTCGACGCGCTGAAGAAGGAGGTCGCGGAGCTCCGCACGAAGGGGGCACGGGTGGTGATCGCCCTCGCCGCCATCCAGCGCGGGGACGCCCTGCGCCTCGTCGACGATCTGCCGGACCTCGACGTGCTCGTGGTCGGCAAGCCCTCCGAGAAAGGCGACGGGAACGACCAGCCGAAGCCGCCCGCGATGATCGGGCAGACGGTGGTGGTCGAGACCTCCAACCACCTGCAGACGGTGGCGATGCTGGATCTCTTCGTCCGCGAGCCTCAGGGATCGAAGGGTCGGGTCAAGCTCTCCGACGGCGGCGCGATCGCGAAGGGCGATCAGATCCTGGCCCTCGGCCGGCAGATCCGGGACCTCGAGACGCGCATCAACGGCTGGGAGAGCGACAAGAACGTGAAGAAGGCGGACCTCGAGGCGCGCCGATCGGATCTGTCGCGGCTGCGGTCGGAGAAGGCGGACCTCGAGAACCGCGTCGAGAAGACCCCGGAGGGGAGCTACTTCACCTACGCGTTGGTCGAGGTCCGGGACAAGCTCGGGCAGGACCCGGCCGTCCAGGGCGACATCCTCGCGTATTACAAGCGCGTGAACGAGAACAACAAGGTCGCCTTCAAAGACCGCGTCCCGGCCGCGCCGGCCGAGGGCCAGGCGAGCTACATCGGGCTCGAGCAGTGCTCGAGCTGCCACGCGGAGGAGCGCGCCGTCTGGGACAAGACGGATCACGCCAAGGCGTACCGCTCCGTCGAGCAAAAGTTCGTCGAGTTCAACCTGGACTGCGTAGGATGTCACGTGACGGGCTACGATCGTCCGGGAGGGAGCACGGTGACGCACGTCTCCGAGCTGAAGAACGTGCAATGCGAGACCTGCCACGGGCCAGGCTCGCTCCACGCGAAGGACCCGACCAAGAAGGGCCTCGTGAACGTGAAGCCGGATCCGAAGAGCTGCGTCTCGGAGTGCCACCATTCGCCCCACGTCGAGAACTTCGACGCCGAGTCGAAGACGAAGCTCATCTTGGGGCCCGGACACGGCTTATGACGATCTCGATTCCGAAAGACGACGAGAATCTCCAGAGCCTCATCGGCAAAGACGTCCCCTCCGAGATCGCGCCCGGCATCCTCTATCGCGCGGAGCAGACCCTCGGCAAAGGCGGGGGCGCGATCGCGTTCCTCGCCCAGCGCGTGTCGCGCGAGGGCAAGGCCCCCGTCGTCATCAAGGTCTTGCGGCCCGCGTTCGTGCGCAAGCTCGGACCCACCGCCCACCTCCTGATCCGCAAGGAGGCGGTCGCCCTCGGGCGCCTCAACGAGCGCGTCCCGCCGACGCCGTTCGTGGTGCGCCTCGTCGACACGGGGGTGCTGCGCGTCGAGCGCGCGGGGGTCCCGATCGATCTGCCCTGGGTGGCGATCGAGTACGTCCACGGCGGCGCCCTCGGCACGACCCTCAGCCAGCGCGTCCGGAGGAGCCTGCGCGACACGGGGTTCGCCTTCGATCCGGCGCGGGCCGCGACCGCGATCGACTGCGTCGGACAAGGCCTCGCGGCCGTGCACGAGGTGGGGGTCATCCACCGCGACCTCACCCCGAACAACGTGCTCTGCACCGGCCGCGGCGCGGACGAGATCTTCAAGATCGCCGACTTCGGCGTGGCGAGACCGACCGGGGTCCAGGGCACCCTCACGGGCGCGCTCGTCGGCACCCCCGGCTTCGCCGCGCCCGAGCTCTCCACCGGCGATCAGGTCGGCACCGCGACCGACGTCTTCAGCTTCGCGTCGCTCATCTTCTATGTGCTCACCGGCGAGCCGCTCTTCAACTCGATGGCGGAGGTGATGCGCTCGTTCGAGACGGGGCGCCGCCGCAGCCTGCTCGAGATGCCCGGCCTCCACCCGGACTTGCGCAAGAACGAGAAGGCCTGCCGCTCCATCGATCTCGTGCTCGGCTGGGGCACGGCGGTGAAGCCGGAGAGCCGGCTCACGGAGGCCCTCGCGGTGAGCTCGATGGTGCTGCCGCACCTCGCGTCGCCGCGCATCCGAGAGCGCTCGTTCATCTCCAGCCTCCCCCGCCCCGCCGACACCCACCTCACCGAGCCGCGCGAGTGGCGCTGGAACATCCTCCACCACCCTGGCTCGAGCCTCGTCATCCGGAGCGTGGCGTGGGATGGCCACGGCCGCGCCATCGCCGCGACGAGCGACGGCCTCTCGTTCTGGAACGGCACCGCGTGGCGGGTCGCGACGACGGAGGGGTTGCGCCTCGCGGGAGGCGTTCGCTTCGTGCAGCGCGTGGGCGCGGGGCGGTGGATCCTCGGCGGCGACGACGCGCAGATCGCCATCTACACGACCGGGGGCGCGGTCGAGCTCGTCGACGGCCCGCGCGACGCCAAGAAGGTGGAGGCGTTCGACGGCGACCTCGAGGACATCAGCGTCCTCGTCACGGTGGACTCCAACGACGAGGTCTGCCTGAACACCTACGCGACGAAGCGATGGCTCCGGCCCTTGAAGATCCCCGCCGTCGCGTCGATCACGACCATCTCCCGCTTCGACGACGGACGCTGGCTCATCGGCGGTCGGAAGCGCCAAGGTGGCGCCTACGCCGCCCTCTACAGCGCCCTCGATTGGGAGCTGGACGAGATCCCCGCCCCCAGCGACGTGCGAGCGTTCCTCGCCAGCGTCGGTCGCCCGCGCAAGAGCATCGGCCACCTCGTCGGCACCCAAGGCGCGTTCCTCACGCGTGACGCCGACACACGCGCGTTCGAGCGCGTATCGGGGGAGCCGCTCCTCAGCGCCGTCGCCCTCGATCCGTTCGCGAGGCCGTGGGCGGCGAGCGCGGGGAAGATCATCGTCCGCGAGGACGTGAAGGGCTGGACGACCGCGTGGTCGGACGAAGCGATCGGCGTGCCTATCGTGTCGCTCTTCCTCGACGCGGGCCTCTGCATCGCGATGACGGCGGATGGAGGGATCGTCGAAGGGCGACTGCCGCAGTCGGGTGGAGGTGGGCGCAGCGAGGCCCCGCCGCCTCCAGGCTGAGAAGGTTCGGAGATGCGAGGGGAGAGGCCGACGCACGCCACCGCGATCGCGATCGCGTTGTTCGCGTGCGCGCCCGAGCCGAGCATCCCGGATGCGCCGCCGCCTCTCCGCGTCTCGACCGGCGCGACCTCCGCGTCTCCCCCACCGCCTTCGAGCCGCGCCGTCCCGGTCAAGATCGAGCTCGCACCGCGAATGACGGACGTCGACCTCCTCACCCCCGACGAGTCGCGCGCGGTGCTTCCGGTTCGCCTCACGCCGGGCGGCGCGTGCGGGCTCGTCGTGCGGGCCCTCGCAGGAGACCTGGGCGCTCGCTTCATCCCGACGGGCTCGACCGATCCCACCGTCGTCGAGGTGTCCGCCCACGACGCGGTCGTGTTTCAAGAGGAAGCCAAGACCGCGGCCGTCGTCGACCTCGACACCGGCGAGCTGCGCGCCTTCACCGCCGTGATCGCGCCTGCGTTCGCGGGTCGAGATCCCATCTCTGTCGACGAGAAGGGGCGCGTCGCTCGCGTGGACCGCGAGCGCGGCAAGAGGCGGTGGACCGCGGACGCGGGGCTTCGAATCGCCTCCGACTCGACCCCCACGCTCGAAGTGGCGGCGAGCGGCGCTCGCATCGCCGCGTCCGACGCGTCCCAGACGATCGTGATCGACGCCGAGACGGGAGCGCTCCTCTTTCGCACCTCGATCGGAGCGGCGGTCGAGGGCCGACCCGCCCTCTCACCGAAGGGTCGCTACCTCACGCGGGCGGTCACGGAGGGCGGAACCATCCGCGCCGTGCTCCTCGACACCCAGACGGGGACGCGGGTCGCGTGGAGCGAGGCCTCGGACTTCATGATCCCCGCCTCGGCGGTCTCTCGGGACGAGACGCTCTTCGTCTCCGCTGCCTCCGGCTCCACCGTGATCGCCCAGAGGCTCCCGAGCGGAGAGCGGCGACGCCTGAAGACCCGTCTGCGCGACGACGCCGTCACGCGCTACGTCGTCGACGAGATCGGGATCACCGACGACGGCGCGCGCGTCTGCGGGCATCCGCTCGTCATCGAGCGCCCGAGCGGGTCGACCAAGTACACCCCGTGCGACGCGCAGCTCCTCGCCGAGCTCTCACCGTCGAAGCGACTGGACCGGGGGCAGGAGCGAAGGTGCTACGTCTCGGGTGGGCGCGCGCGGGTCGTGACGGTGCCCTCATCACCGACACCGAGCCGGACCGTCCCGAGCAGCGTCTCCGCGACGTACACCCGCGTCTGCAACAGCGCGATCGCGGACGACGGGTCCGTCGTGGGATTGCTTGAGGTCGCGCATGACCAAAGCGGGGACGATGCTACCGCGGCCGACTTCGCAGTGATCGACGCGGCCTCGGGGGCGGTTGTCCAACGGATCGAGCTCGGGCCCGGCCCGCTCGGGATGGGCAGCGCGTTCCAAGCCGACTTCGGCCCCGGCGGCCACGTCGTCGCGCTCGCCTGGGGATCCGACATGTCCGGCACCTTCGACGTGAAGCGTGGGGTCAAGGTCACCGAAGCGATCGATCTCCGGTTCAGTCGGGGAGGACACTTCATGTTCTCGGAGAGCCACTGGATCGACCTCCGGGACGGCAAGACAATCGACTGGGACCTCACGTCGCCGGTGTGTCTGCGTGGGATGGATCTCGTCCCCGTCGAGCGGAGCGACTCACGCTGCGAAGCGCGTTGATTCGCTCGAGCCAGGGTGCCGGGTCGACACGATTCTCGCCTCTCTCACAGCGGCGTCGCGCAGAAGTCGGCGGCCAGGCACGCCATCCCGCCGCCGAGGAGCGGGGCGCAGCAGCCGGTGTCGCACTCCGCATCGCGCTCGCACGCGGGATGGCACGCGACGTCCTCCTGGACCATGACGCAGAGGCCACCGTCACAGCAGTCGACGTCCTCATCGCAGCGTCCCGGCGGCTCGAAGCAGTCGGCGGCGAGGCCGCCGCCCCCTCCAGTCTCGGGCCCACCGCCGGCGCCCTCCCCCGTCGCGCCCGAGCACCCCGTGAGGTCCGCTCCGAGCAAGACAGTCGCCACGATCGAGATCATCCTCGTCCAATCTCCGAGCCTCATGCTGGGGCAGTCGGAGGTCGGCCGCGGATGTGAAGCGGGGCTCTGCCGATTTCACCCCCGGCGCGCCAACGCGCTCGCCGACCCCTCGCAAGCGACTCACCACTTGGCGACAGGCCCCCGTCAGGAGCGAGAGCGCGAGGGCAGCGCGGAGGGACCGTCCTGATGCGACCGCGGGCGAACGTGGATTGTCGTCCTTCCGAGCCTTCATCGCGAGCGCCTCGCGACGTTGGACTCTACACGCCCTTTCCCCTTCCGCCCGCGAGATTCAGCGCGCGGCGCACTTCTCCTCCGCGACCCCCTGAGACGAGGCGCGTCGGATGACGAGATCACCGCCCTTCGACTTCGATGCTTGGTATTCGACGGCCCCCCCGAACGTGACGACCGCTCCCCCGTCTTCCCCGGTCAGGACCCAGTCGTAGTTCTCGAGGTGGAGCACGAAGCCCTTGCCGGTATCGGCGAGGACGACGGAGCCGGCGGAGTCGCATACCCAGCGATTGACGGCTCGATCCCGGTAGTCCGCGCCAATCTGCAAGCTCCCTTGGGCAGGGTAGCGGGGACCGGGGGCCGGCATACAGGCGGGCGCGAAGAGCGCAGTCGCCGCGACGAGGAGCCCGTGACGTACGAGAGTCGATTGAGCGCGCATGATGGTCCTCTCTTCCAGTCAGGGGATCGAGCGAGATGCGGCCTCCAGATCGGCGGCCGTCTTCTTCAGCGCGCCGACACGCGACAGCGGTATCGGCTGGCGATCGCGCTGGTCGGCCTCGACCGCCTCGAGCATGGTGGTGAACGCGCGCAGGGAGGCGGAGAGCTCGCGCGACGGGGGGAGCGCTCGGAGCCTCTCGGTCGCGGAGCGCGTCGACTCGAGCGCGCGCTTCGCGTCCTCGCCAGAGCCGTCGCACGTCAATGGGATGTCGGGCCTCGGCTTGCACGCCTCGCCAAACTGGTCCGTCGCAGCGCGCACCTCGCCCGCGAGGCGGCTCGCGCTCGGGGGCAAGGCGGGGATGGGGGCGGGGGCGGTCGCGCTCGCGGCGGGGATCGCGGTCGTCGCGAGGGAGAGCCGGGGGCGCCCCCCGGGCGCGAGGTGCAGGTCCGCGATGTCCGAGCGTCCGTCATCGACCGGGACCACCTCCGCGTCCGGAGGGCGCTTGAAGCCTGCGATCGACACGTCGACGTACACGGCGCCCCCCGCCGGGACGTCGATCTCGAGCGTGCGCTCCTTGCGATCGGCGTGGGCGCTCGCGGTCGTGATCGTGACCGCGCCCACCGCGAAGACGCCGACCTCCCCCCAGACGTCGACGGCGACGGTGAGCCTCGCCTTCCCCGCCGGGAGGTAGAACGCTCCGTAGCTCCCGGGGTGGAGGGTGAACCACCGCTCTTTGTCGACCTCCGCCTTGATCGACTGGAGCATTCCGAATTGGCTCCGCGTTCGCATGACATAGACGACGCCGTGGCCATCCGCGGGAGGAGCCGGTTTGAACAGGGGCCCGGAGGTGTCATAGGAGACGCACCCCGGGAGCGCGAAGAGCAGCGCGAACGCCAGCGCAGCGAGGCGCAAGAGCGCCCCTCTCGATACCATCATGACAATCTCCCGAGTCCGAGTCAGTAGTCGATGCAGCCGTAGGCGGGATCACAGACAGGCGGGTCGCCGCCCCCGCCGACGGGGAGGTTCCCGCACGGGGCGCTGCAGACGCAGATCTCCGCGCCCCCCGACTCGAGGGTGAGCTGCGCAGGACAGTCCGCCGAGCACGGGGCGGCCGCCGACTTCAGGTTGGTCGAGGGCAGGCAATACCCCGTCTCCGCCGCGTAGTCGCTCGAGTCGAGGGACAGACACGTCTGGTCCGATGGACAACCCGACCCGGGGGTGAACGCGTATGCCTGGTTCGAGACGGGCGAGAAGGAGAGCGTGCCGGTTATGGTGGTCTCCTCGTCGTAGGTCTCCACGATGGTCAATGCATAGCCACCTCCCGTCTGCCGCACGCTGCAGTCGCCAGAGACGGCGAAGTCGTAGTCCGGTCCCGTCCAGCCGAGGTCGCACCCCATCGTGAGGGCGCCGCCCCCGTCCAGCGTGCCCCCGTCATTCGCCCGAGAGAACTCGAGGTAGACGCGGAAGGTGTCTCCCTCGTAGGGCGCGGACCCGCTCGAAAGCACGAGCTCGATCGACTGCTGCCCGTTCCCCGCGAGCATGGCGCGGGCCTGGGCGACGCCGACGGACGTCAGGGTCGAGGGGACCCCCGGCGCGGTCCCCGAGAAGCTCAGATCGGCGCTGACGTCGAGCTCGACGAGCGCCTCCGCGCCGGAGTGATAGTCCAGCGCGAACCCGTCGCCGGGGTCACCGCCGCCCGGCGATTGCTCGCTCTCGCACCCGAAGGCTCCGACGAGGAGCACGCCGCCAATCAAAACGCGCACGCTAGGCATTCTTCCATCCTCCGATCAGAGCTCTCCGCCCGACGCCGCGGACACTTCCAGCATCGCGATGGCTCGCCACCCGATCCATAGGCACTTGTTCGAGGGTCTCTCTCTCCATCCGTGGGCACACAGCTCCGGCGACAGACGGGCGGCCAGCCGGTTCACCACCGCTCGTCCGACCCTCATGCGAAGACAGTCGGAGGTGGCGAGTCTTTGTGAAGGCGGTCGCCGTCGAATTCTTTCGGCGCCCGTGGCTGTCGTGGGGTCGTGGGGTTCTCGGGGCGCGCGAGATCGGAGCTGGCCCTCGTCGTGATGGCACCTTCGTCGACGAGGCGACGAAGCCTTACTATCCGCAGAGCGGCGACCAATCCGCGGGCAATGGCTTCTTTGCCGTCTTCAACGACCGCTCCTGGTTGCCACGAATTCCAGGGCTCGGTCGGAGAAGAGGAGATCTATCGGACACGTCTCTACGCGGCGGAGGACGTTTTCACCATCGCGTTCGCCTACCCCAAGCGCGTGACCGGCGACCTCGGCTACCCTTGCACGCCGGGCGCGGAGCCGTGAGAGATGGCGGCCATGCTCCATGCGCTTTCAGAAGTCGGTCTCATCGGCGGCGCGCCTTGATCGTCAGGTTGCGGGCGCTGATCTCTTTTGGAAACGCGGTGCCGACCTCCACCTCGAAGCCCGCCTCTTCGAGGTACAGGGCGCGATCCACGAGGACGAACATCTCGAGGACCCGACCGAGCAGGATGCGAGGGAGCGTGAGCCGGCGGAGGCGATCGTGGAGCACCTTCGCCGCCCGAGCCGCCTCCTCGATCACGCCGGCGGAGGGGACCGCGAGCCCTCGGCGCGCGAAGGCGCGCGCCACCATCGAATGGAGATCGTCGTGAGCGGCCCGACGGTTGATGCCGTCCATCTCCGCCCCGAAGCGGAGCGGCCCCGCGTGGGCGGTGAGCAGGGCGTGCAGCGCGTGGCGACGCTCGCGGGCGACGATGTTCTCTTCGCGGGTGGCTTCCACGCCCTGCTTGCGGGGGGTGAAGTTGCTGAGGCCGAGCAGCGTCTTGGGCAGGTCGACGCGCGGCCCCCGACGCACGTGGAGGGGCGAGCGCACGTCGGCGCGCTGCTTCTGGAGGCAGCACCCGACGAGGACCAGGCTGTCCGCTCGCGCTGCGCCGGCTACCGCGACCGCGTCGCCGAGCTCGCCGCACGCGTGGAGGCCGAGCACGCAGTCTCCCTCGGCGAGGGCGAGGCCATCCGCGAGCACGTCGACGCGATGGAAGGTGAGCCGATCCCAGTGGGGCAGCTGGGACGCTCTCGTGAGGATGGCCGCGTCGCGCTCGAGGCCCACGACGGGACGATCGATGCGGGCCGCCACCTCGCGCGCGAGGTGGCCGTGCCCCGAGCCCACGTCCACGACCCGGCGCGCCGCCCGCGCGAGGGGCGTGACGAGCTCCGACAGGGCCTCCACCTGCGCGCGCTTTCGGGGCGTCTCGAGGCGGCGCAGACGACGGGTCACGGCGGGCACGCCCGTGAGCGCCGGCACCTCGCAGAGCCGCGTCGCGACCGCCTGGAGCTCGTGGAGCTCGGCGGGAAAGCGGGCGGGCATCGCCCCGTCGCTGCCCGCGATCTCGAGCTCCGCGAGCTCGCCCTCGTCGAGCGAGAGCAGCGGGTCCGCCCAACCGCGCGCCAAGAGGGCCTCCGGCACCCGCGCGTCGACGGCCCGGCCCTCGAGGACGTCCCGATAGCGAGCGATGGTGTCGGCGAGCGCGTCGAAGCGCGCTCCCAGCGATTGAGACGGGTCCAAAAGAGGCCTCAGCTCGTCGCGCCGACCTCGGCCAGGTAGCGCTTTCGCAGCTCCCCGAGCTCTTCGGCGAGGGCCCGGCGCTCCGATCTCAGCGCGTCGATCGCGTCCGCGCGCGAGAACGCGCTGATGCTCCGCATGTGGAGCCGGTGCACGCGCGCCTCGATAAGATATCGCCTCGCGAACAGGCCGGCGGGGACGAGCGCGGCCCCGAACCCCCCCGCCGCGAGGGGGCCAAAGGCGCTCGCGACGAGCGCGACCTGGGCCGCGTAGGCCGCGCCGAAGAGGACGGCGCCCGCGCCGAGCTTGAAGAGCGCGATGCGGTCGGTCGAGATCTTCACGAGCGCCATCGCCACCCGCAGCAGCGCGTAAGGGATGGCGCTCGTGGCGAGGCCGAAGGCCGCCAACGGCGCGCCAAGCACCATGAAGGCGGCGCGAGGAGCGCCGCGGAGCCGGCGCTTCTCCCCGCGGTGTTGGAGGGCGGGGCGCTCGCCTCCGAAGCCGAGGGCCTCGCGTGACTCGATGAAGGCCTCGATGCGCTCGCGCAGCGTCTCGGTGCGATCCGGATCGACGCGCGAGAGCCAGGCGTAGGCGTCGACGACCCTCCGTACGAGGGCCGTCCGCTCCGCCGGCGATTGACCACCTTCGTCGAGGCCGTCGTCGGCGCGCAGCCCGACCACGATGGACGTGACCTGGGCGATCAGCCGCTCGTCCTCCGTTTTGTCGATGTGCACGGCGAGGCCGCGAAGGGCCTCTCCGATCTTGTCGGTGAGCGCGCGCACGTTGTCGGGATGGTCCGGAGGCGAGGTGACGAGGGACGCCCTCGACACGGTGATGGGCGGACCGAAGGCGACGTGGACGTCGCTCCGAAACGCGTGCCGCACGAGGTACGTCACCCCGACCGGCACGACGCGTAGGCCCTCCGGCGTTGCCGCGAGCGACGTGGAGAGGGCGATGCGCGCCGCGCCCGTCTTGATCGGCTCGACCCGGAGGTGACCGTGGGTCTTTCCTTCGGGGAAGATGGCCATGACCCCGCCGCCGTCGAGGACCTCACGCGCGGCCGCGAACGCGGCGGTGTTGTCGGGACCCGACGCGTGCTCGGAGCGGCGCGCGATCGGGATCGCGCCGACGGATCGCAGGACCTTGCCGAACACGGGGATTCGGAACAGTCCATCGCGCGCGCAGAACGCGATCTGACGGGGCACGAACATCCCGAGCAGGAGCGGATCGACGATCGAGTTCGGGTGGTTGCACGCGAGGATGGTGGGCGCCCTCGGGTCCAGGTGCTCCAGGCCGGTCGCCTCGATGGTGCCGTAGAAGAAGCGGAGCGACGCGCGGATGGTGGTGCGCAGCGTTCGATAGAGCAGCCCCGGGGCGGACGAGGCCTTGGATGTCGCGGGCGCGCTCGGATCGGCCGCGGCATGGGTGCTCGTCATCGAAGGATGATCTTCGAGGGCGGCCGCGCGCCCCGCAAGCGTGAAAGCGCTGGCGAACCGATCGATAGGAAGCGATATCTACCCTTTCACGGGTTCGACCCGCTCGAGGGCGATGGGCAAGAACGATTTGGCCCCTGGCGCGGTGCTGATGGGGCGATACGTGATCGAGGGCGAGCTCGGAGCGGGCGGCTTCGGACAGGTGTTT
Source organism: Polyangiaceae bacterium (assembly GCA_044225865.1). Classification (GTDB taxonomy): domain Bacteria; phylum Myxococcota_A; class Polyangia; order Polyangiales; family Polyangiaceae; genus Xiheicaenibacterium. The sequence continues at coordinate 27,854 of JBGAID010000026.1, forward strand.
CGCGCCCGGCAAGAGCCTCTCGGGCGCGCGGTCGCGATCAAGGTCCTGCACGCCTCCGCGGGCGCGCTCGCCCCGGGGACGCGGGAGCGATTCTTTCGCGAGGCCCACCTCGCGCAGCGCCTCGAGCACCCGAACACGGTGAGGGTCCTCGATATCGGCACGACCGACGGCGGCCTCCCGTTCATCGTCCTCGAGCTGCTCCGCGGGACGACGCTCGGCGACTACCTCGCGCGGTTCGGCCCCATGCCCGATGCCCAGGTCCACCGCGTCGCGACCCAGATCCTGAAGAGCCTGATGGAGGCCCACGCTTTCGGTGTCGTCCATCGCGACATCAAGCCGGCCAACATCTTCATCACCTCTCACCCCGGCGAGCCGCTGTTCGTGAAGGTGCTCGATTTCGGCATCGCGAAGGACTTGTTCGCCTCGCCGGAGTCCGCGCCGAAGGTGGTCGCGCGCACGGTGGCGATCCAGCGAGCGAACGCGACCCCGGGCGCGAGCGGGAGCCTCACGAGCCAGAGCCAGACCCTCGGGACGCCGCGCTACATGTCCCCCGAGCAGATCGTGGGAGAGACGATCGGGCCCTGGACCGACGTCTACGCGGTGGGCCTCGTCATGGCGGAGATGCTCACCGCCTCGCCCGTCTTCGAGGGAGAAAGCGCGGTCGAGATCCTCCTCGAGCGCGCGACCGGCAGCGCGACGCCGCTCAAGATGGAGGTGACGCGGTCGCGCCTCTATCACACGATCGCGCGCGCGACCGCGCCCCTCCCCCACGACCGGTTCCACAGCGCCGAGCAGATGCTCGCTTCGATGGGGAGCGAGGAGCAGGTCTCGGGCCCGGTCCCCGTGCCCCTCCCGGCCGCGCCGGCGGTGGCGGCGGCGGTCACGGGTCCCGCCGCGGGCCCGACCGCCCTGCTCACCGCGCCGATGCAGCGCGCGCCGGCCCACCTGCCGGCCCCGCCCCCTCCGCGCCCGGCGCCCAAGTCGAATGGCCTCGTCAAGCTCGCTGTCGGCGGAGGGACGCTCCTCGCCGCCGGCGTCGTCGCCGGCGCCATCGTCCTCTCTCAGCGAGCCAAAGGCTCCCCCAAAGAGAAGACGAGCCACTCCGCCGCGGCCCTCGCCTCGACGGCGGCGTCGCCCGCTCCGTCCGCGCCCGTCCCTTCGCCGACCGCGGAGAAGACGGCGGCCAAGCCGTCCGTTCCGATCTCGAAGCGCACGGTCCCCGTGCTCTCCGCCGCGGAGGTGGAGCGCCGGCTCTTGCTCGCCGGATTCACCCTCCAGTCCCCGCCCAAGGAGGAGAAGAACGGCTTCGGGAGGACGATCAACGCGCCTGTCATTCGAGGAGAGTGCTTCGGCTCGGTGAACTACTTCGACTACAAGGATCCGAAGAACGCCGAGGCCATTCAACAATCGACGAGCTCGATGGCCGAGAAGGCGCCGCCCACCCTTCGAACCGGCGGCCGCATGATCTCGGTGACCATCGTCGCGCGCGCCGGCAAAGAGAGCTGCGACAACGACCTCCTGGACGCGCTCACCCGCTGACGCGCGCGCATCACCCCGCGCCGACGCCGAGCGCCTCTCGCACCGCTCGCTCGAGCTCTTCGGACATCGACGGGACGAGGGCTCGATGGAGGATCGCCTTTTGGTCGCTCGTGAGCCTGGCCGCGACCCCGCCAATCGCCGTTTGAAGCCCGGCCGTTTCGGCGATCTCGGATTGGCGCGGTCGCCACCGCGCGATCGCGTCCTGGACCTCCGACGCGAGGCCGCGGTCTTCGCGGTCCATCTCCTGGACGGCGGCGAGCTCCGCCTCCTCGACGACGCCATCGTGGAGCAGGACGATCGCCACCACGTCCGCGACCGCCATCTTGCGCTCCAGGCTCTGCATCTCGTCGCCGCTCGAGCCTTTGAAGACCGCGCGCGACCGGGTCGAGGTGCTGTGCACAACCCAGAGCGTCGACTCCCTCTCGCGTAGCGAGGGGGGCTGGGGGGGGGTGAAAGAGCAGCAACTGCCACCCAGTGGCCTGACGACCGCATTTTTTAGCACACTGTTAGCTCGCAAAACTGGCGCGTTCAACCGCACAAGCGCGCGCCCAGGGAGGAGGGGCAGGAGCTCCCTTTTCCGCGGCATACCCTCTTCAACGACGCGGCAGACGCTTATCCGCGCGGCACCGCGAAATGGCGAGCTTCTTGGCGCTTCTTATCTCGAGGACTTGCTTGGCTGCAGGGTCGAAGCGGGCCTCGAGGCAGGCGCAACCATATCCATAGTGACCATTCTGCTCCACCCAGTCGGCACCAAAATCGGGCATGTCACCTTGAGCTTGATAGCCGCCTTGGACACCAATCAGCCATTCGCCATCTCGGTCCGTGATTGACCAGTTCGCGGGGGTGGGATTGTCGACCCAGCCGCAGCGCTTCTCGAAGGCGGGGGCGGAGCCGGCCACGACGGACAGCGCTACCGGGGGTGGGTCGGGAGCAGCCGCAGGGGCGGACGCGGGCACCTCGATCGCGACGACCTCGACCGATGGGCGGGCCGCGGACAGCGCGGAGGGCGCGGAAGGCTCGGGATCGCGGCACGCGGCGATCCCGAGCGCGCCGACCGCGAGCCGCGCCAAGGGCCGGCCTCCTCTCATCGACTTCACGCGGTGCGGGCGTAGGCGGCCGAGAGGTGGAACGCGACGAGGTCGGGGCGCTCGAGGTGAGGGCTGTGCCCCACGTCGTCGAGCTCCTCGACGCGGGTGCCGGCGGGCAGCGCCTCGCGATAGAAGGCGAGGCCGCTCCGAGGCAGGATGCGATCGCTCTTCCCCCAGAGGATGGTCGCGGGGACGGCGAGCGTCGACACCCGCTCCGCGTCGAAGAAATCCTCGCGCCCGAGGGAGGAGAGGAAGGCCTGCACGAGGGGGCGCGAGAGCTGATCGACGAGGCTCTTCTCCATCACCCGCAGATAGATCGGAGGCCGGTGGAGGAGCTCCGAGAAGAAGCGGCGCGCGTCCTCCCGCGTCTTGAGATCGAAGCGCGCGCGGAGGGCCTCGAGGTCTTCTTGGGAGGGGGGCGCGCCTGCGGGCGACGCGAGCACGAGGGCGCGGACCCGCTCCGGGCGCTCGAGGGCATAGCCGAGGGCAGCGGCGCCGCCGAGCGACGTGCCGAGGATGACGGCCCGCTCCCCCTCGAGCAGCTTGTCGAGGGACTCCCGAACGCCGATGGCGAGCGTCTCCTTGTCCAGCCCGCCCGGCAGCGGCGTGCTCCGGCCGTGCCCGGGCAGATCGATGAGGACGACGCGCGCGGCCCGCGGCTTCAAGCGGCGGACGACGGCGAGGTACGAGGTGGCGGTCGTGCCCATGCCGTGGATCAGGACGAACGTCCCGCGCCCTCCCCCGCGCAGGTCGTACGCGTGGATGCTGCCCGCGCCGGTGGGGATTCGGAGGCTCTTCGCGCCGAGCGCGCGGAGGATCCCGCCTGAGACTTTGTCGACGACCTCGAGCACGCTCCTCTCTTCGCACGACTCACCCGGGGTTGCGAGACGGCACAAACGATACGATGACGGGCGCATGCGCTCGCTCGGTCGTTTTCGACGGATCGCCCCCCTCCTCCTGCCCGCCTCGCTCCTCTATGGGCTCGCCACGATGGGGGCGTGCGGAGGGGAGATCCCCGAGACGCCCATCGAGCCAATCACGATCGGCTCCGGCGGGGTGAAGGTGATCGCCTCGTTCGAGCCGTTCACCCTCGCCATCGTGGGCGAGGACGGGGCGACCGTCCTCGAGACCTACCCGGGAGAGGACGGCGCCTACGGAGATCCCTCCGCCACCGTGGACGCGTTCACGGTCGCGCTGCGGCTCCTCCCCGGATGGGACGGCTACCAAGCCAACGAGGCCCCGTGGCGGCACGGCGCGGTCGCGGTCGAAGAGAAGACCGCGGACCGCGCGGTGTTCTCCATTTCGGCAGAAGGCCTCGAGGGCTCTCTGACGGTGGAGGTCGAGGGCGAGCGGGTGCACCTCGCCTACGAGGCCCACGATCCGGCCGACCCGACCGCGCTCAACAAGTCGTCCATCGCGTTCAAGCTGCGCGAAGGCGAGCACTTCTTCGGCCTCGGGGAGCGCTACACGAGCGTCGATCACCGCGGGCTCTCGCTCTACAGCTACGCGGAGGAGGGGGGGCTCGGGACAGGCGAGGACGCGCCTCCCGGCCCGGAGAACCCGCTCCCGAACGGCCGGTCGATGACGTACTTCCCCGTCCCGTTCTTCCTGTCCAGCGAAGGCTATGGCGTGCACCTCGAGACGACGTACCGCACCGAGGTGCACCTCGGCAGCGAGCGGGAGGACGGCTGGCGGGCGGCCGTGAACGCCTCGTCCTATGCATTGACCGTCTACGTGGGCGGAGATCCCCTGAAGACCATCGACGCCTACACCGAGGACATGGGCCGGCCCCCCGTGCCGGCGCCGTGGGTCTTCGGACCGCGGCGCCGGGTGGGCTCCGGGGATCAGGCCCTCGGGAAGCCGGAGTACATCGCCATGCGCGACGAGAAGATCCCCGTCACCGGGGTCGACGACGCCGTCCACTTCTTGCCCGCCCTCTCTCAAGTGGGGCGCGAAGCAGAGCTGATGGACTGGACGGCGGCCGCGCACGCCCTCGGCTACAAAGTCATGGCGTACAACAATCCTTATGTCGCCGCGAACAACGAGGCCGCCGCGGAAGACTATGCATTCGGGAAGGCGAATGGCTATTTCGTAAAAGGCCCGGACGGCGAGCCGGCCCTCACCCAGTTCATCTCCGGACAGCTCCTCGAGGTGGCGGCCGTCGATCTGACGAACCCGGACGCGGCGGAGTGGTTCCAAGGCCTCCTGAAGCGCACGCTCGACTTCGGCTACGACGGCTGGATGCACGACTTCGGCGAGTACACCGCGCGGGACTCCGTCTTCTTCGACGGGCGGCGGGGCGACGAGATGCACAATGAGTTCCCCGTGCTCTCCGCGAAGGCGGCGCACGACATCATGGAGAAGGAGCGGCCCGGCGATTACCTCTTCTTCGTTCGGTCCGGATATGCGGGGACGCAGCGCTATGTGCCGGCGGTGTGGGGCGGCGACGCCGAGGCGACCTTCGACGAGACCCAAGGCCTGCCCTCTTCGGTGCGGGGCGGCCTCAATCTATCGATGACAGGCGTGCCCTATTGGGGCAGCGACATGACGGGGTTCAAATGCCTCACCGATGCCCCCAATGACAAGGAGGTCTTCCTCCGGTGGGTGGAATTCGGCGCCGTCTCCCCGATCATGATGGAGCAGAACGCGTGCTCGAACCCCGTCGGCGAGCACAAGACGAAGTGGAAGCTCTGGAACGACGAAGAGACGATGGATCACTATCGGAAGTACGCCGGCCTCCATACGAGGCTCGAGCCGTACTTCGTCGCCCTCGCCAACGAGGCGGCGCGCTCGGGCCGGCCCATCACGCTCCACCCCTTCCTGCTCCATCCAAAGGAGGCGGCCGCCTACTCGGTCGAGGACGCCTATTACCTGGGCCCGGCCCTCTATGTCTCCCCCGTCGTTCGGCGCGGGGAGACCGAGAAGACGACGTGGCTCCCTCCCGGCGCGTCGTATGTCCACTTCGACGATCTGACGGTCCATGAGGGCGGCGCCGACGCGACGGTGCCCGCTCCCCTCGGCAAGCTCCCCTTGTTCCTCGTCAGCGGGAACCTCTTGCCGCTCCTCGACCCGAGCGTGCAGACCCTCGCCCCCGCGACCGATCCAAGCGTGGTCACCGCGGAGGACGTCGCGGATCGGCTCGACGTCCGCGTCGCGCTGGAGCCTGGTCAGTCGGCGACCCTCACCCTCGCCGACGGGACGGTGCTCACCGCCACCCGCGGCGACGGCACCGGCAACCCGGACGCCCTCGCGGAGGCGACGGAGGCCACCATCGCCGATTGCGCCCTCTGCTTCGTGGCCACCGAAGAAGGCGACGTGGCGCGGCTCCGCGTCAACGGCGAAGACGCGGAGAGCTCCGACGTCTCGGTCGAAGACGTGCACGTCACCTCCCAAGGCGGACCGAGCCGGCGCGTCCGCTGGGACGTCCTCCGGATCGATTGAGCTCGCCGCCGGGGAGTCACGTTTGGCGCGTCGGACCGGGCCCCTCCGCCCCGAGGTTTCGCTCCATGACGAGGCGGGTGGTCAAAAAGCCGGTGCGCTCGTAGAGGCGGCGCGCGCGGGCGTTGGACTCCGCTACCCCGAGGGCGAGCCGCTGGATGCCGCGGGCGCGCGCCTCCGCCTCGGCGTGGGCGATCAAGACGCGGCCGAAGCCCTGCCCGCGGAGGGCGCCGATGACGGCGAGGGAGGTGACCCAGAGCCGCTCCGCCCCGGTGAACACCTCGCGATCCTCGATGGTGAAGAGGTGGCCTCCGTAGCGCTCATCGACCTCGAGGACGCTCACGCGTCCCCCGAACCGCGTCGGCCCCGTCGCCGCCGAGAAGCCGTAGAACATGCGCAGCTGATCCGGCAAGCGCTCGCCGAGCGCGCGGCGCTCCTCATCCGTCGCGCCATCCATGGAGAGGAGCGCCGTCTCGAGCTCGAGCTCCAAGAAGGCGGCGTAGTCGCTGCTTCGATAGGGCCGCAGGGTCCACATTCGCCCCAAGGTACAGACGCTCCGCAAAAGAGGGGACGCTCTTCTCCCGCTCGTCGCCGGGCCCGCGCGCGGAGCGTCCTCGCCCGCGCTACGAATACCATAGCGCACCCCTCCCGCGAGGCGCGGAGCGCCGAGCATGGGAGGGGTCGGCGAGCGAAGCGAGCCGGGGGTGGGCACCCTTCGCCTCCCATGCCCACTCCAACTGTGGTACGCGCCAGAGTCGCATGGCCGATGTCTCACTCCCGCCGAACGCGAACGTCGTCACGTCCGGCCCGCCGAACCGCGCGATCCTGAAGCTGGCGCTCCCGACCCTCGTCGCGATGCTCACCCAGAGCTTCGTCAACGAGATCGATATCGTCTTCTTCGCCCATCTGCCGTGCCCGGAGTCGTCCAACGCGCAGGCGGCGCTGTTCCCATCCCTCGTGGTGCTGTGGGCCTTCGGCGGATCGCTCTCGGGGATCGCCGTCGGCACCCAGGCGACCACGGGCCGGCGCTTCGCGGAGGGGGACTACGAGGCGGCGGGGGCGGTCATCTTCAACGCGTTCTTGTTCGCGCTCGTGGGCGGGGCCCTCTTCACCCTCCTCGGCTACCTGCTGATGCCGCCCATCCTGGGCCTCCTCATCAAGCCGGTGGACGCGCGCGCGGCCGCGAACGCCTACCTCAGCTATCGCGTGGTCGGCGTCGCGAGCATGGCGATGACCGCGGCCTTCAAGGCGTTCTTCGACGGCATCGGGAAGACGCACGTGCACCTCGTCTCCGCGGTCGTGATGAACGCGACCAACGTGCTCTTGTGCGTGCTCCTCATCTTCGGCTACGGGGGCTTCCCGCGCATGGGGATCGCGGGGGCGGGCCTCGCGGGCATGGTGTCCACGTACATCGGCCTCGCGATCATGATCGGGTACGCCCTCCACCCGAAGTATCGAAAGAAGTTCCACCCCTTCACCTTCAAGAAGCTCGACAAGGCGCTGCTCTTCAACATCCTGAAGCTCTCGATCCCGGGCGGCATCGCCACCATCGCGGTGATGACGGGCTTCGCATTGTTCGCGCTGGTGGCGAGCTCGCTCGACAAGATCCACCCCATCGGCTCCGCGACGCCGATGTGCCCCGGCGGTGACGCGGAGCCGGTGAACATGGCGTCGACGACGGTCATTGTCGGGATCCTGAAGCTCACGTTCACGGCCTGCCTCGCGTTCGGGACGGCGACGGCGACCCTCGTCGCCCAGTCGCTCGGCGAGAAGGACGGGGCGAAGGCGGCGCGCTTCGGGTGGGCGAGCATCCGGCTCGGGCTCGTCATCTTCGGCATCGTCGGGCTGCTCGAGGCCCTCTTCAGCAAGCAGATCCTGAGCTTCTTCAGCTCGAGCGCGCTCGTGCAGAGCCACGCCCTGACCCCGCTCATCATCATGGGGCTCGCGACGCCCCTCATCGCGACCGGGATGATCCTGACCCAGGCCCTCTTCGGGGCGGGCGACACCAAGTACGTCATGGTCGCCGAGCTCATCCTGCACTTCGTGTGTCTCGTCCCCCTCGCCTACCTGCTCGGGGTGAAGCTCGACCTCGGGATCGTCGGGCTGTTCGCGGCGGCGGTGACCTACATCGTGGGGCTCGCGATCGCGATGGTCTATCGATTCAGAAGCGGGGTCTGGCAGAAGATCAAAGTGTGAAGGGCCTCGACGAAGCGGCGGCGCGCACCTTCGCCGCCGCCAACGAGGCCCATCACCGATGGACGACGAGGCATCGCGTCGTCGGGCTCGCGGAGGAGCGCCTCGTCGCGGGCGCCTTCGCGCCGGTCCGCGGGCGGGTCCTCGACGTGGGGTGCGGCCACGGCGCGACCCTCCACCACCTCGGCGCCCCCGAGGGCGCGGTCGGGCTGGAGCCGTTCGAAGAGAAGCTCGAGCTCGCGCGGCGCGAGGTGCCTCGCTGCACGTTCGTGGCCGGCTCCGCCTACGCGCTGCCGTTCGAGGACGGGTCCTTCGACGAGGTGCTCGTGCGCGACGTCCTCCACCACCTGGATCGACCCGCGGTGGCCATTCGAGAGATCGCCCGCGTGCTCGCCCCCGGTGGCGCCCTCAAGATCCTCGAGCCGAACCGGTACAACCCGCTCGTCCTCGCCCACGCCCTCACGAACGCGGCGGAGCGGGGAGAGCTGCGGTCGACGGCGCGGTTCCTCTCGAGGCTCGTGGAAAGGGAGGGCTTCGCGGTCGAGCGCCTCGATCGCCTCTCGCCGCTCCCCGTGCATCGCCTGGTGTTTCATCCGGAGCTCGGATCGCCCGCGCTCGCGGAGCGCCCGAGCGCGCGCGGAGCGGTCGCGGCGCTCGAGGCGGTCGCGGAGTCAATCGTGCCGCGAGGGTTGTGGGCGTACATCGCGATCGTCGCGAGGACGCGGCCCGCGTGAAGACCAGCGGGTCGCGTGGACGGACTATCGGCGGGATGGATCGGATCAACCCCTCCCACGCCGGAGCTCGAAGCGCGCAGGCGTCTGGAGGGGTCGGCGAGCGCGAAGCGCGCCGGGGTGCTGATCAGAGAAGCGGGGGAACCCCGCGGCGCCGCATCGTCGGAGGCGCGGCCTCGAGGGCGAGCGTGTCCGAGCGCCGCTCCGCCTCGGGCGTCCCGAAGAAATCCACGAAGTCGTCTTTGTGGAGCATGAACTGGTGATCGGCGAGGTAGCCCTTGATGTTGCCGCGGCCGAAGAGGCGCTCGCGCCGGAAGATCATCTCCATGTCCTCGAGGTCCTTCTCCTTCTTCAGCTCGCTCATGCTCCGCTCGATGCGAGGCAGCAGGGGTGAGAGCACGCGGGGGAGCTCGAGGTCGACGACGAGGTGGCTAATCGTCTTCTTGCCAGTCGCGTCGGGGTAATAAAAGAGCTCCGTCCTCGTCGTCATCACGTGGTGGACGCTGGGCAGGAAGATTGGATAGCCCGCGATGCCGTAGTTCAGGAAGCGGGCGGGGGGCGCATATTCGGTCGTGCACGTCTGTCCGATGCGCAGCCCTTTGAAGGTCCACGTCTGTCGAATTCGTATGGTCCGGCCTTCGTGCTGGAGCACCTCGTAGACAGGCGAGTACTTGCTATGCAGAAACGCATAGTGCTCCGCGTCGAGGTACGCGGCGACGGCGCAGCCGACGGTGGTGTCCAGCTCGTAGACGAGCTCGAACCGGTGCTTCACGCGCCCTTCCCTCCGATGAAGACGCGGTCACCCCGGACCTCGTGAGGGAGGGAGACGAGCCGATAGCGCGGGCCCGCGCTCGGGTCGAAGCAGCGCGACCTCTTCCGGAGCTCCGTCATCATCGACGTGTTCGGGTTCTCGATCATGTCCCCCGTCTCGGAGGCGAAGACGTAGCCGTGCCACCGGCAGTGGATCGTCCCTTCGGCGGCGCAGTAGCGAGCCTCCGCGAGATCGGCGCCGAGGTGGGGACACGACTCGGCGTAGACGCGGATCGTCGCTCCCTTGCGGACCACGATCGCCTTCTTGCCGGTCGAGAGGATCTTCACGTTGATCCTCCCCTCGACGATCTCCGAGACGTGCATCCAGTCGAGCGCGTCGCTCATGTCGAAGCCGGCGTCAGGCTACCACGCCGTCGAGCACGACCTCGTGATGGATCTTCACGGTGGGCTCCAGCATCTTGGTGACGGAGCAGTACTTCTCCATGGAGAGGGCCACGGCGCGGCGGGCCTTGTTCTCCGCGACGGGGCCGCGGATCTCGTACACGACGCGGATCTCGGTGAAGACGGCAGGGATTGCGTCGGCGCGGGTGCCGTCGACGCGCACCACGAGCCCCTCGAGGGGCTCCTTCTGCTGGGTGAGGATCTTCACGACGTCGACGGCGCTGCACCCGGCGAGGGAGGCGAGGAGCGTCTCCATCGGGCGGAGGTGCTCGCCCGGCCCGCCCATGTCGGGGGGACCTTCCATCCGGAGGGTGCCCCCACCCTCGCTCGTGGCCGCGAACACGCCTTGCCCCATGAACCGAACGTCGACCTTCATGGCTTGCTCTCGCTCCGCGGCGACGCGAACAGACCCGAGGACAGGTAGCGATCGCCGCGGTCGCAGATGATGACGACGACGACCCCCTCTTCGATCTCGCGCACGATCTCGAGGGCGGCGCACACCGCGCCCCCGCTCGAGACGCCCGAGAAGACGCCCTCCACCTGGGCGAGGCGGCGCGCCATGTTCTCCGCGTCGACCTGGCCGACGTCGACGATGCGGTCGACCCGATCGCGCTCGTAGATCTTCGGGAGGTAGGCCTCGGGCCACCGACGAATGCCGGGGATGCGCGAGCCCTCCGTCGGCTGGACGCCGACGATCTGCACGCTCGCGCTCTTCTCCTTCAGGAAGCGCGACGTGCCCATGATCGTCCCCGTCGTGCCCATCGACGAGACGAAGTGGGTGACCTTGCCCTCCGTGTCGCGCCAGATCTCGGGGCCGGTCGTGCGCACGTGGGCCATCCAGTTGTCCGGGTTCGAGAACTGGTCGAGCATGAGATAGCCGCCTTCGGCGACCTTCGCGCGGGCGTAGTCGATGGCGCCCTCCATGCTCTTGTCGGCGGGGGTGAGGGTGACCTTCGCCCCGAACGCCTCCATCGTCTGCACCCGCTCCGCGGTGGAGTTCTCGGGCATCACCAGCTCGAGGTCGTAGCCCTTCGCGCACGCGATCATCGCGAGGGCGATGCCGGTGTTGCCGCTCGTGGGCTCGATGAGCTTCACCCCGGCGCGGAGCTCGCCGCGCCGCTCCGCGCCTTCGATCATGGAGAGGGCGGGGCGGTCCTTCACGCTGCCGCCGGGGTTGTTGCCTTCGAGCTTTCCGTAGAGGCGCACGCCCGGCTTGTCGTGGAGGCGCTTGAGCTCGACGAGGGGGGTGTTGCCGACGAGGTCAGTGAGGTTCACATCCTTCGACTAACGCGCTCTCGGCCTCGGGTCGAGCCGTTGTAGGAGCGGCTATGGCGCTTTCGCCGGGCGCGCTCTGCCAGTGGGCCGGGAGCGAAGCGCGAAGAGGGCGTGCGCGCCGACGACGGCGAGGATCCAGAAGAGCCCGTCGACCTCGTACCGATAGCGAGAGAAATCCCCCCACGAGACGAGGACCGTCACCGCGAGGACGTACCCGATCGTGAGGAGCGCGAACGAAGAGAGCGCGCGGCGCGGGCGCGTGATCTCGGTCGCCCCGCCGCCGGCCACGAACGCCGCGCCCGCCCCGAGCGCGAACAGGAGCAGGAGCCCGAGGACCGGGCTCACCCCGCTCTCGGTCGTGAGGGCGAGCTTGCGGAGCGGCTCCTCGAGGGGAGCGAGGCGTCGGTAGTTCGTCGAGCGCACGAGCGACGAGTCGTGGGTCGGCGACGCGGGGACACCCATGACGAGGGCGCGGCCGGCGCTCGAGAGCCACGCTCCCGGATAGTGCTTCGCGAGGTAGAGGGCGTCGGCGCGATAGAAGCGCTCCGCGATGAAGGCGTGCTCGACGGCGTTGCCGTTCGGGCCCTTCGAGGGGGTGCGCTCGTCGTCGAGGGCGGGGATCCCAGTCGGAGGGTGGGCCACCCGGACCTCACGCATCGCGGCGAGGTCGCTCAGCCCTTCGTACTTCATGGCCGGGCTGAGGATGCGCCGCCGCTTGAGCCGCGCCGTCTCGTCGGCGGGGAGCGCGACGTAGATCTTCTTCGCGAGGTTCGGCCACACCAGGGCGTCGCCGTAGCCGTGCCCGACGTAGAGCGGCGTCTTCGCGGCGTGGAGCGCGAGGACGAGCATCGGAAGAGCGAGGGCCTTCCCGATCGTGCGCGCGGAGGCGACCCGAAGCGCGGCGAGCGCGGCCGCGATGGCCGCGACGTAGAGGGGCCCGAACGTGGAGCGGACGAGGGCGACCGTCGCGAGGAGGGCGAAGAACGCCGCCCCCGCTCGGACCGTACGTCGATCGACGAAGCGAAGCAGCGCGTGGCTCGCGATGACGACGAGGGAGGCGACGACGTGGGGATAGAACAGCCACGACTCGTAGAGCACCGTGACCGGTGAGCACGCGTAGAGGCAGGTCGCGACGACGGCGACCCGCGCTCCGACGCCGAGCCGCTCGAGGACGGCGCGCATCGAGAGGGCGGAGGCGAGGCCGAGGGAGAGGAACACGACATCCATCGCGACGTAGGCGTCTCGCCCGAAGAGCTTCAGGCACACCCCGAGCAGCAAGTTCAAGAGCGGGGCCTGGTGGTGGAGCGACAGCACGCTCCGCGCGAGATCCTTCTCGAGGTAGTGAGGGTCGAGCCATTGAAGGAAGTAGTGGACCGGGCTCGCGTCGAGGGAGACCTCGAGCACCCCGCGATAGACCGCCCGCGAAACGAAGAACGCCGCGACGACCCACGCCTCCCGCGAAGCGGAGAGTCGGCCTATCAGCTGGCGAGCGCGAGCCGCCGTCGGCACGTCACTACGGCGCCTTCTCGGAGAGGAGCTTCGGGCACTCCTTCAGCTCATCCATCGTTCGCTTCGAAAGGTGGCACGCCGCGAACGCTTTGTACTTCGACCGGGGGGAGCCCTCTTTGATCATCTTGTACGTGAGGGCGCAGTCGGCCGCTTCCTTGACGTGCTCCGCCTGCACCTCGTCGAAGAGCTTCTTCTTCTCGGGCCCGATGGGCGCCGCCTTCTCCATCAGATCGTTCATCTCGCGATCGAAGAGCTTCTGGGTGTGGGCGCAGAGCTCCTCCGGCTCCGGACCGGAGCAGGCGGCGAGGAGGAGGGTGACCGCGAAGGGAAGGGCCCAGGACACGCGGTGCTCGTAGCAGCTCTTCATCGGACGCGGATGGCTTGGAGGTGCAGCATGGTCGTTCCCTCGGCGACGAGCCTGACGAAGCGGGCGCGCGCGGGGGCGGGCAGGTCGATCGTCCACCGGTCGAACGGCGCGTCTCGCCGCGCGATCTCGGTGAGCTCCCCGTCTTCACCGGCGATCTCCGCGCGAAGCGGGATCGCCCGCTCCGCGCAGCAGTCGGCGCGGTTGTCGACCTGGATGGAGCGGACCTCGCGCTCGGCGCCGAGGTCGACCTCGACCCACGGATCCTTCTCGAGGGTGGTGTGGAAGAGCAGCCCGTACGCCCCTTGATCGGTGAGCATCCCCCGCTGCTCGTACCCCCAGGTCGTGCTGCTCGCGACGAACCGGTGGAGGCTCCGCACGACGGGGATGGCGGCGAGGCCGACCACCACCGTCCCGAGCGCGCCGAGCCGGACGAGCGCGGCCGGCATCACGATCGATCGACCCCCATCGCCTTGATCCGATCGACGATGGCGCGGACATCCTGGGATCGCGCCCGGGGCATGACGAGGAGGGCGTCGTCGGTCTCCACCACCACCAGATCGTCCACGCCGAGGAGGGCCACCACCTTCCTCTTGTCGGCGCCGGTGGTGGCGTCGACGACGTGGTTCCGATTCGCGTCGACCGCGACGAGGAAGGCCCCTTCGCTGTTGCCCGCTTCGTCCTTGGCGCAGAGCTCGTAAGCGGCCTCCCAGCTGCCGACGTCGCTCCAGCCGAAATCGGCCGGCACCACCGCGAGCCGCGCGAGCTTCTCCATCACCCCGACGTCGATGCTCACGCTGGGGAGGCTGGGAAAGAGGCGCGCGACCTCGGCCGCTTCGTCGCCCGCGCGCGCCGCCGCGTCGAAGCGATCGAGGGCGTCCGCGATCACGGGCTGATGGGCGCGGATGGCCTCCACCATGTCGCGGGCGCGGAACACGAACATCCCCGCGTTCCAAAGGAACGTCCCCGACGCGAGGTACGCCGCCGCCCTCTCTCGATCGGGCTTCTCGACGAACCGCTTCGCGTCCGCGACCCCCGCCCGCTCCGCCCCGACCTCGATGTACCCGAAGCCCGTCTCCGGCCGCGTGGGGCGAACGCCGAGGGTGACGATGACGCCGCTCCGGGCCGCTTCGATCGCGAGCCCGAGCGCGCGCCGGTAGGCGGGGACGTCCGAGATGTGATGATCGCTCGGCAGCACGAGCACGACCGCATCTGGATTGGATCGGGCGATGCGGCCCGCCGCCCACGCGATGCACGGCGCCGTGTTGCGCGGGGTCGGCTCGACGAGGAGGTTCTCGCGCGGCATCTCGGGCAGCGCCGCGCGCGTGGCCGCCTCGGTGAGGGCGCCGCCCGCGACGAAGACGGAGGCCCATGATCCGACGACGGGCAGCACCCGCTCCGCCGTCTCGAGCAGCATCGGTCGCGGGCCGGTGAGAGGGAGCAGCTGCTTCGGCCGGGCGGCGCGGGAGGCCGGCCAGAACCGCGTCCCCGCCCCGCCCGCGAGGATGACGGCGACGACGTCGGAGGGCGAACCGAGAGGCATCGCGTCGCTCTACCACGATCGGACAAGGGGCCGAAGCGGCTGAAAACGCGGCCCTCGCGTGAGGCCGTCGTCACACTCGCGCCGCCCCGCTCGACGTCGGGATGAACGCGGCGCGGCGCGCGCTTCGAGGCGATCGCCTCGTCACCCGGGGGGGTGCAGAGCGCGATCCGCCGCGAGGAGGTGATCCATGCGGCGGACGATTCCGCGACGCGCTCCGCGTCGCGCTAGGCACCGGTTTGTCCTCACCGTCGGGCTGACGACGCTCGTCGCCCTCGCGACGCTCGCGATCACGCAGGGCCGCGCTCCGCGCGCCGAGGCGCAGGTGGAGCCGATGGCTCGCGCCACCATCGCGGCGGTCGTGGCGGCGTCGGCGCCGCCCGATCGGCCCGCGGTCGCAGCGCCCGTCCCCGGGCCGATCGCGGCGCCGAGGCCCGCCCTCACGCGCCCCCTCGCCGCGACCGCGAGCGACGGCACCGCCGTCCTCCTCGCGCCCTCGGACGGCGGAGACGCGCGCGGCGCGCCGCGGGTCGTCACGATGCTCCACGGAATGTGCTCGACCCCCGACTGGAGCTGCGACGCGGTGAGGGCGGCCGTCCCGGGAGGCTTCGTCCTCGCGTGCCCCTCCGGCAACCGCACCTGCGACGGCGCGCCCGACTGGGGGGGAGCGCCGCGAGAGCGCGCGCGGTTCGTGAACGATCACGTCGACGAGGCGATCGCTCCGTTCGACGCCGTCGCCCACGAGGGGGGCGTCCTCATGGGCTTCTCCCGAGGCGCGTTCGTCGCGCGCGACGTGGCCTACGAGAGCCGCGGTCGATACCGCGCCCTCGTCCTCATCGGCGCCGCCACGATCCCGGACGGGCGACGCCTCGCCGCGAACGGCATCGAGAAGGTCGTCCTCGCGTGCGGCGATCTCGACGGGGCGAAGAGGACGATGGTGGCGGCGCGCGCGGCCCTCGAGGCGAACGGCGTCGCGGCGCGCTTCGTCAGCCTCGGCCCCGTCTACCACACGCTGCCGAACGACACCGCCGCGCGCCTCCGGGACGCGCTCGCGTGGGCGGCGCGTTGACGACTGCCGCGCCATACGCCCCGTGGTAGCCGATCGGCATGAGCGACAAGCACCACCGCGTCGACTTCTTCGAGCTCCCCACGACGGACATCACGCGCGCGAAGACCTTCTACGCGAAGGCGTTCGGCTGGACCTTCGTCGACTACGGACCGGACTACGCCGACATCCAGGGGGCGGGGCTCTCCGGCGGGCTGCGCGCCGTCTCGGAGCGGCCTCCCGTCGGGGGCGCCCTCGTCATCCTCTACTCGGACGATCTCGAGGCGAGCGAGAAGGCGGTCGTCGACGCGGGCGCGACGATCACGGAGCGCCACGAGTTCCCCGGGGGGCGGCGGTTCCACTTCGCCGATCCCTCCGGGAACGATCTCGCGATCTGGACCAAGGCCTGACGTGCGCGCCCTCGTCCTTTCGAAGGACGCTCCCCCTCGCGTCGACGACGCGCGGCCGGAGCCGGCGCTGTCACCCGGGGAGGCGATCGTGAAGACGCGCGTCGCCGGCGTCTGCGACACGGACCTCCAGCTCGCGCGCGGGTACATGGGCTTCGCGGGGGTGCCGGGGCACGAGGTCGTGGGCGAGGTCGTGGCCTGCGCCGACCGCGCTTGGATCGGCAAGCGCGTCGTCACCGATATCAACGCGGGCTGCGGGGCGTGCTCCGACTGCGTGGAGGGCGACGGTCACCATTGCTCGAGGCGCACCGTCCTCGGCATCCTCGCCCGAGACGGCGCGCTCGCAGAGCGATTCGCGATGCCGGTGCGCGCCCTCGTCGAGGTGCCGGAGGGGCTCGAGGACGACAAAGCGGTGTTCGCGGAGCCTTATGCGGCCGCCCTCCACGTGCTCGACGATCTCGCCCCCGCGGGGCGCGACGACCGGATCGTCGTCCTCGGCGACGGCAAGCTCGGTCTCCTCGTCGCCCTCGCCCTCCACGGCGCGGGCCGCCCGACGACGCTCGTCGGTCGCCACGAGGAGAAGCTCGCCATCGCGCGAAGCGCCGGCCTCGTCACGCGCCTCGAGGCTGAAGCGGACGCCCTCCGAGGGGCGGCCGCGGTGGTGGAGGCGACCGGCAATCCCGCCGGGCTCGCCCTCGCGCTCGACCTCGTCCGGCCACGGGGCACCGTGATCCTCAAGACCACCGTGAGCGGACCCATCACCGCCGATCTCGCTCGCGTCGTCGTCGACGAGATCCATCTCGTGGGCAGCCGCTGCGGCGACGTTCGTCGCGCCGTCCGCGGCCTCGCCGACGGCGCTGTCGATCCGCGACCGCTCGTTCAGGCGCGCTACCCCCTCGGCGACGCGGCGCTCGCGCTCGAGCACGCGGGACGAAAGGGAGCGCTGAAGGTCCTGGTGGACGCGTAGGGCGGCGCAACCCGCCGCGACGTTGCGCCTCTCCTCATTGGATGCAGCAGAACTGGTTTTCCCCGCAGCCCCAGTCCGGCGTCTTCTCCATGCGCTTGCACGCGATCGCCGCCTGCATCGGCGTGCACTTGCCCTTCGCCTCCTGGCACTTGTTGACGCCGGGCGCGGACGCGCTGGTGGTCGGGCTCGCCTCGGCGGTGGGAGCGGCGGGGGCGCTGTCCGTGCCGGCCGGCGCCGAGGTGGTCGTCGACTCCGTTCCCCCTTCTTGCGAAGCGGTCTGAGTGGCCCCACAGCCCAAGGCGAAGACAGCGATGCACACGAGGATCTTCATGGCCTGCCTATAGCCTGAGTCGGCCGAGCGCGTGACCGGCCACCCAAGGACCGAGGGAGCGGTGGGTCCAAGCGGCCATGCGCCGGCCACCCGACGGGACAGCGAGGCGTTGGTGCCTCGGACTCCTCCTCGGCGTGGCGGCGTGCGCGCCCCCGCCGAAGCAGGCCGAGACCGCCGACGACCCTCCCGCCGATCCAGGCATCGCGACGTATCTCCGAGGGGCGCCGCCGCGCGAGCCGGTCGTCGCCCCGACCCGCCCCGACGTCTACAGTTCGATCGCGATCGACTACGGCGCGATCCCGGTTCTCCCCGCCCTCGTCGCCATCGCCGACAGGAGCGATTCTTTTCGCTACTTTCAGGTGGAGCGCCGCTGCGCGCTCCTCACGACGGAGGGGGTCGTCGGCACGGCCACGCTCGGGACCCAGAGGCTCGACGTCCTCCCCGTCGAGCCGGGCCCGGGTCCCGATGGTTGCCTCTTCGGACCGGAGCGGGTCCAGGGATTCGTCGAAGGCTTGCGCGTCGCGACTTGGGAGGACGACGCGGTCGACTTCGTCCGGATCGCGGTCGCCTCCGAGCGGTCTGTCGTCACGGAGAGAAAGAGAACGGAGGCCCGCGCGCGAGCCCTCGTGCCCAGGCTGCTCTACGCGCTCCGGGCCCCCCTCGCGGGGGCGAAGGAGGGATCGGGGGAGAAGCTCGTGCTGCTGGGCCCTCGCACGAGCTGGGCGGTAGCGGCGGAGCCCGGCCTCCTCCCCGCCCCGCACCGGACGGAGGCGTTCAGCAAGGTCGCCATCGACGTGCGGAGGGGGGCGACCGCGTCCGCTGCCCTGACCTTCGAATGGCGAGCGGTCTCGGCGATGCTCGCGCTCCGCGACCCGAGCACCGGGTTCGAGGTCGACCCTCGCCTGCAGGGCTCGGTGAGCGTGGGGATCGAGCTCGTATGGCCCGAGAGCGACGATTTCCCCAGCCTCCTCGTGCTCGTGGGGAGCGAGCACCCGTACGACGGCCCGATGCCGGCCCGACGAGGCGCCCTCGACGAGGAGGACTTCGTCTTCGAGCGAAGCCGCTAATGCTACGTTTTTCGTAGCGCCAGATCGATCTCCACCGTCGCCGGCTCCGTCCCCGAGAGCTTCGGGAACGTGAGCTTGCCGAGCTCGCGCGCGATGCAGTCGCGGACGCGCGGATCGTTCGGGACGAGCTCCCGGACGCGCGCCTCGCTCACCCGCCCGCTCGGCGAGACCTTGAGCTTGATCTTGGCGACCGCGTCCACCGAAAGACAAGCGCCGAAGGTCCGCTCGTTGTCGGCGAAGGCTTTGGCGACGTCCTCCTGTTTGAGCCGACCGGCGACGTCGTCGGAGGTGAACGCCTGGAAGACGAAGCGCCGCTGCTTGTCTCCCCCGATGGGCGCCCCGATCTCAGCCGTCGCGGAGGGGGGAACCTCGACGCCGCCCGTGAAGCCACCGTCTCGGGAGGAGGGCATCGGCTGCCTCGCCGTGGCGTTCGCGTGGGCGCTCGCTTTGGCCGTCTCGCCGGGAGGCGCGGCCGTGCTCTTGGCCGAGCCCTCCGGCGCGTCCTTGCGATCTTCGGCCCCGCAGCCCGCGATCGCCGCCGCCAGGCACACCACCCACGCCGCCCCGGTTCGCACGGGGGTGAACGTAGCGCGGCGGCGGGGTTCTTCGAGACGAAAGATGCGCGTCACGGCGCGACCAAGGTCGCCTTGCGAATCGTGTCGCCCTCGACGACCTCTTCCCACGGACCGCTCGCCCGGCCGACCCAGGGGTACATGCCGTCGAGGTGAGGGAAGCGACCCCGCATCACGAAGAGCTGGCTCGAGCCGGTGTCGCGACCGCTGAGGGCGACCCCGACGTCGAGGGTCTGGAAGGGATCGGGGGAGGTCTCACATCGCAGCGGGGGGAGGTCGGGCGGGCCTGCGTAGCCGTCTGCCTCCGGGGACCCGAACTGCACGACGTAGCTCGGGTCGACGCGGTGGATCACGTTGCCGTCGAAGTAGCCGCGGGCCACCAGCTTCTCGATGCGCGCGGCGAGGACGGGGGCGCGCGACGCGTCGAGGTCGATCCGCAGCTTCCCCGCGTCCGTGTCCAGCTCCACCGCCACGTCGCGCTTCGCGGGGGCGCTCGCCTCGGGGACCGCGCTCGCAGCCGACGCAGGAGCCTCACAGCCGGGCTTCTTCGTCCCGAGGAGGGCGAGGGCGTTCGAGGCATGCTCTCGCGCCGTGGGCTGGTCGGATTGGCAGAACGGAAGGACCCGAGAGACGAGCGACTTTTGCCCGAGGGCGCCGATGCCGTCGAGGACCGACCCGAGCATCTCCATGTCCTGCTCGTGCTCGGCCCGGTCGAGGGCGGCCACGAGGGCGTTCTCCACGTCTTTGACGGGCGCGGTCACGACGGAGGGCTCGGGGTCCTTCTTCGGATCGCGTCCTTTGCCTTTGTCTTTGTCCTTCTCTTTCTCTTTCGGCTTCTTCTTCGGAGCGACTGCCCGCGCGGTCGCGAGGAGCGGGGCCTTGTGGATCTGCTCGGCGGCGGTGGTCACGACGCCCGGCTCCCGCGCCCGCAGCGCCGCCGCGAGGATGGATGGCGAATCGGAGACCTCCAGGTGGGACGAGAGCAGCTCGAGCGCCGCCTCGCGGACGCGCGCGTCCGTGTCGCTCACGAGCCGCTTGAACGTCGCGAGCTCGGAGGTCCCCATCTCCGCTCGCCCCAACACCTCCGTGAGCGCGACCTTGCCTATCCAGCCCTTGTCGACGTCGCACGCGAGGAGCGTCGCGTCCGTGGGCTTGGTGTCGGGCGCGACACGCGCGGCCGCGCATCGGAGGAGCGACGCGATCCGGCGCGCGCGAGGAGGAGCCCCATTCGGGACGGGCATGGCCGCGAACGTCGTGAGCGCTTTCGGAGCGGCCTTGGGATCGACGAGGGCGCGGAGCGCGGCGAGGATCGCCATCGCCTCCGGTGGCCTCTCGAGGAGGGCAGACGCTCGGGTCGCGGCTTGCTCGAGGAGCTTGCCGATCAAGACCTGACCGTCCGGCCCGAGCCGCGCCGCCGCGCGCGCCGCTTCCACCCGCTCGGGCATGGTGAACGACTTCGCGTCGCCGACGAGGATCGGCTCGAGCGCGGAGAGGCCTTGTCCCTTCGCGCGGCCGAGGGCGCGGATGGCGTGGAGGCGGTACGGCCCCGGCTCCGCGAGGCGCGCGGCCGCGACGGTGGCCAGCCGATCGAGGACGGAAGGGGGGACGTTCTCGACTCGCGTGACCGCGTAGAGGGCCTCCGGCAGCGGCCGCGTCGAGACGCTGCCCTCCGCGCGCGCGAAGAGCGAGACCCAGGTCTCCTCGAGGAGCTTCTTCGACCGACCCGCGAGATCCCCGAGGCCGAGGGCGGCGGCGGCGGCGCGCGCGGGCTTCGCGCCGAGCCACGCGACGAGCGTCGCCTCGGATTTCATCGGGGACGCGCACGCCCCGACGGCGCGAGCGATGCTCGCGAACGCCGCATCGAACGCGTCCGACTCGGGCAGCGAGATGGCGCGCGCGACGAGCGCGTCCACCGTCGCGTCGCGCGTCGCCGCGCAGTCGAAGCCGAGCCCGTAGGCCGCCCACGCGACGACCTCCGCGTCCTCGTCGGAGAGGGCGCGGAGGAGCTTGTCGTGGGCGCTCGGCCCCGAGATGCGGGCGAGCGCGCGCGCAGCGGCGACGCGGACCGGGCGCGCGCGCGAGGCCAGATCGGTGTCCTCGATCTTGGACGCTGCTCTCAGGTGCTCGGCGAGGAGCAGCTCGCTCCGCCGGGCCTCCTGCTCCGGGCTCGCGGGCTGCGAGGAGGAGGCCGCGCTCGCGCTCGGGGCGGGCGGAGCGCCGGAGCCGTCCGCGTTCTTCGCGCCGTTGCAGCCGGCGATCGTCGCGAGCACCAAGATCGCGGAGGCGGAGCGCGAGAGGAGCCTCACCGTGCCCGCTCCTCTGCGTCGAAGGGGTGGGTCCGGCGGCGCCGAGCCCGCCGGACGCGACCCACCGTCCACGCGTCGAGCCTTCGACTCACCGCCTCGTGGGCGGCGCGCCTGACGTCGTCCCACAGCGAGGAGGGACCTTCGGGCACGGGGAGGGGGAGCGCGTCCACCCCGAGCGCGCGGAAGGAAGCGAGGGCCCTCGGCATGTGCCAAGCGCACGTCACGACGAGCGCGCGTCGCGCCCCGATGCGCCCGAGCAGCTCGGCGGAGAACACCGCGTTCTCGGCGGTCGTGAGCGACATCAGCTCGGGATAGATCACCTCTTTGGGGACGCCGCGGCCGGCGAGGTACGCCTCGAGACGATCCGCCTCGACGTGCGCTCCCCACCGCCGTCCGCCGCTCGGCACGACCCAATGACCGAGGCCCACGCGGTGGGCGACGACGGCCCAATCGGCGCGGCGGCGCAGCGTCGAGGAGAGCTCACCGTCGTCCTCGACCCGGCACCCGAGGACGACGATCGCATCGAGCGGTCGGGGTATCACGACGCGGGAGAGCCTACACCGACCGCGCGGGGGAGGTCAGGCGGCCGCGGGCAGCACCTTCGAGTCCGGCTGTTTGTCTGCCTCACCGCCCTCGGACACGAGGGTATTTCCCGGCGCCGCCCGAGGGGTGGCCTCGAGCCGGGACGAGATCGTCGTCCGGAGGCGCTGCTTGGCGCGCTCCTCCAGCTGCCGAACCCGCTCCTTGCTGATGCCGAACCGCTGGCCGACCTGCTCGAGGGTGAGCGGCTCCTCGACGAGGTAGCGTTGCTCGAGGATCGTCCGCTCGCGCTCGGAGAGCGTCTGGAGCGCCTCGCGAAGGGCGCCTCCGAGGTGGGCCTTGTGCTCCGCTCCCGACACCTCTTCTTCCGGGGACGGGGTGGTGGCAGCGAGCTTGTCACCGGGGGCGTGCCCTTCTCCGTCGCGCTCGTCGAGGCTCGTGTCGCGGAGCGTGAGCAGCGGCAAGAGGCGCTCCGCCTTCTGCACGCTCATTCCGCTCGCGGCGGCGAGGGCGGTCGCGTCTCGCTCCCGCGTCTTGCGGTAGTGCCGGAGCGCGCGCCGCTCGGACTTGGAGGCCCCCAAGCGGACGACGCGATAGGAGCGAACGACGAAGTCGCGGATCTCGGCGCGGATCCAGTACGCCGCGTAGGTCACGAGCCGGCAACCGCGCGCCGGGTCGAAGCGCGACGCCGCCTTCAAGAGGCCGATGTTCCCTTCTTGGATGATGTCCTCGGTCGGGACGCCCCAGCGCCGATACTCGAGGGCGATGGTGATCACGAACGGCAGGCAAGCCTCGATGAGCTTCGCCCCCGCGCGGGCGTCCCCCGCGCGCCAATTCGCCACCAGATCGAGCTCCTGCTGAGACGACAACGGCTTTTTGTCGACCAGGTTTGCGCGATATGCGGACAGGGAGCTCTTCTCGGTGGCAAGGCTCATGGTGCCTCCTCTCGGCGGACAGTCTTCGCCGCGCCTTCATGAGCAAGGGTGATGCCGGGCTTCGACGGGTTGGTGAGCGCACTTTCGCGAAAAGGTTGCCGCGCCGCTCCAGAACGCCACGAAGACTTTCGCGAAATGGCCCCGGGGCGCTATTGAATCCGTAGCGCTCGTCGAGGCCATGCGGCCGGACCCACCCGAACCCGGGGCGCCGCGTCGCCACCCCCGCTTGCGTCCCTCTTGCTAGGTACTGGGGGCGGCGCCGCGCTGATGGTAGATTGGTGCGGCTCGAGGCCCTCGTGTCCTTGGACGACGAACGACCCACGAAAGAAGCGCCTCGCGAGGTGGCGCCGACGCCCGCTCGACCGCGCCTCCGGGCGAAGGTCCGTCGGGCCGTCGGCCTCGGCGCGTGTCTGTTGGTGGCGGCGGGGGCCTTCTTCGTCAGCCTCCAGGATCCGGGCGACGCCCTCCTGGGCGGCCTCGCCGCGAGCCTCCCGCTTCCCCCGCCGAGCCCGCTCGTCCCTTCGCCGGTGGAGCCGCTCGCAGCACCGCCCGAGGACGACGACGCCTCGTGCGACACGGCAGAGCGCGAGATCGCGCTCCCGACCGGGCGCGTGCCTGCGCTCCAGTGCGACCAGGCGCGGACGATCGTGGCCCAAGCGCGCTCGTTGCTCGCCGTGCCGAGCGCCCCCGTCGATCCCCAACGCTTCGTGACGGCCACGAACGACTGGTTGGATCCGCACGGCCTCTGGAGCGTGGCGCCCGACGCCCCCATCCACGCGGTGCTCAAGCGCCTCGGAGACAAGCTCCTCACCGAGCTGGAGGCAGCCCCCGGCTCCGGGCCGTGCACGGCCGCGCTCGAGGTCGGCACCGCGCTGTCGACCTGGGTTCGCTCGGTGAGGACCGACATCGAGCAGGCGCGGGCGCTCGGGCGGGTCCAAACGCTGGACCCGAAGAGGCGCTGGGACCTCGCCTCCAGCACGCCCTACGAGGACGGCACGGTGACCCGAAAGGGCCGCGATCTCGCGCGGCTCTTGGGCCACGGGATCGGCTCGGTCGAACGCGCCTACGGGCTGACGGAGCTCGCCGACGTCGCCGTCGATCGGGCCGCCCCGCTCAAGACCGATGCGGAGTGGTCCGAGGCGCTGCTCGCGGCCGCCGTTCGCGCCTACCTGCCGCTCCTCGACGCGCACGGAGCGTGGGCTCCCGCGGACGAGGACATGAGCATCTACGACCTCGATCTCGAGGTCGATCCGCCCCGGAGGCTGTGGTCGGAGATGACGCGGACCGCGCTCGGGATCCGCATCGACGAGGGCGCGCGCGCCCCGCTTCGGAATGGAGACGTGGTGCTCCGCGTGGGGGAGACGGCGGTGGCTGGGCTGAGCGTCGAGCAAGCCAACCAGCTCGCGATCCAGGCGGAGATCGATCCGACCCAGGTGACCCTGCTGCGATCCGGCTATGCCCAGCCGCTCGACGTCGAGGTGAGCCCCGGCGTGGTGCTGCTCTCCCCGCCCCCGGCCGTCGAGCGCCTCGCCACGTTGCCCGCCCGTGAGGTGAAGTACGGAGACGGCTACGCCCTCGTCGTGAAGATCCGCGACGTGCCCGACGATCTCGGAGAGCGGCTGCGGTCGACGCTCTTCGAGCGCCCGGCGCGCAAGGGGAGCCCGCAGGGGATCCTCCTCGACCTGCGCGGCAACGGCGGAGGATCCACGGACGGCGCCCTCGGCGCGCTCGCGGTGTTCCTGCCGGGGGCAGCCCTGTTCCCCATGAAGCGTCGCGACGGCGAGATCGAGATCGATCGCGCCCCCAACCTCCCCGAGGACTCGGTGTGGCACGGGCCGGTCGCGGCCCTCGTCGACGGCGACACCGCGAGCGCGGCGGAGATGCTCGCGGGCGCGATCGCCGCCTACGACCGAGGGGTCACCCTCGGCGCGAAGACCTACGGAAAGGGCTGCGCCCAGGAGTACCTCGACGACGAGGCGGGCCTGGGGGTGATGCGGCTGACGACCCTCGTCTTCGCGCTGCCGGATGGATCGCCTCTCCAGCGCGTCGGGGTCTCGCCGAGCATCGCCCTCGGCCTCCCCGCCGCCAACGAGAGCGAGGATCGCCTCACCCAATCGCCGGGCACGTGGCGCGGCCCGGACGTGCGCGATCGCGCCCTCATCGGGCGGATCCCCTGGCCCGAGAACAAGGGCCGCGTGGGGCAGAGCGACGACGAGACGATCTATCGCTCGCTGCGCGCCCTCGGCGCGAAGCACAGCGCGTCTCGCTGAGCTCCCGTCACGCTATCATTTCAGTAGCAGCGGCCTGCTCGCCGCGCCCTACCCCTCCCGCGTGGAGCGGAGCGACACGCAAGGGAGGGGTCGGCGAGCGAAGCGAGACGGGGGTGGGCCCCGTCTCTACTTCTTGAACAGCTTGCCGAGGATGCCCGCCTCGTCCTTGCGCTTCTTCTCGCGGCGCATTTGGTTGATGCGGACCTCGCGGATGGCGTCGATGTTCTTCGGGTTGAGCTGCACCACGAGGCGGAAGTCGCGCATCGCGCGCTCCTCTTTGCCGGCGCGCTTCAAGAGGACGGCTCGGTAGTAGAGCGCCCGCTCGTACATGGGCTCTTTGGCGATGATGCCGTCGTAGATGGAGATGAGATCGTCATAGAAGGTGCTCGTCTTGCCCTCCGGGACGATGGGCGGGTCGCCGCGGCGCTGGGCCTGGATCCACGTGAGGAGCGAGACGTACTCGACCTGATCGGGATCGGCCATCGCCGCGCGCTTCGCGAAGCTCTCCGCCTGGGCGAGGTCGTTCTTCTTCAGGAGCACCTCGGCCTTTTGGAACTCGAGGGCGGCGTCGACGACGCGCTGGATGACCTCTTGCTCGGCGTCGGGGCTCGCCGCCCCGCCCGCGTCGAGGCCCTTGTTGTACTCGAACCGCTTCGTCTGATCGGAGAGCGTCTGATACGCCTCGTTGAACCTCGTGAAGAGGCTGGAGACGAGGGGCTTGATCTCGGCGATCTCGGCGGGGACGCGATCCGGGTGCCAAGCTTTGGCGAGCTTGAAATAGGCCTGTTGGATCTGGGGCTCCGTGGCGTTGCGGGGGACGTCGAGCAATTGATAGAAATTCTCTTTGTCGACGCGCGACGCCTTGAGCTGAATTTCCTGCCAGCGATGCTTGAGCTCCACCGAGAGGTGGGCGGGAGGCGCCACGGGGACTCCGCCCGGGCCGAGCTGGACCGCCGGGTTCGCCGGTGAAGAGGGGGCGGCGGGCGGCGCGCCCGTCATGGGAGCGGGAGGCTTGGAGGGCGCGCTCGCGAACGGAGGAGGGGCGAAGGACGGAGACGCGCCCGGCGGGGGAGAGGTCGGGGCGGCCGGGGGTGGGAAGGGCGTTTGGAAGGCAGCGGGTGATTGGAACGGCCCCGGCGCAGCGGAGGGAGCCACCGCGGGAGGGCTGGTCGACTCGGTAATGGCCGGCGACGGCGAATAGGCCTGCTGCGGATAGCCCGCTTGTTGCGGCGGCGGATTGGTGGCCTGCGGGTACCCCTGTTGCTGCGGATAGCCGGCTTGCGGATAGCCAGGTTGTTGTTGCTGCTGCGGATAACCCTGTTGCTGCTGCGGATAACCCTGCTGCTGCGGATAACCCTGCTGCGGATAACCCTGTTGCTGCTGCGGATAACCCTGCTGCGGATAACCCTGTTGCTGCTGCGGATAACCTTGCTGCGGATAACCCTGTTGCTGCTGCGGATAACCCTGCTGCGGATAACCCTGTTGCTGCTGCGGATAACCCTGCTGCGGATAACCCTGTTGCTGCTGCGGATAACCCTGCTGCGAATAACCCTGTTGCTGCGAATAACCGGGTTGGGCGTAGGCTTGCGCGGCGGGGGCCGGCGCCGCGGGCGCGTACCCCGCTCCCGCCAACGCGGCCGCCGCGCCTTCTGGGCCCATCACGAACGTGCCGCCCGGGTCGGGCGCGGCGGCAACGGGGCTCGCGCCGGTGTCACGGAAGCTCGGCGAGCTGGGGGCCGGGGCAGGCGCTTGGGGTTGGCCCTGGAACGGAGGCGGCTTGGGCGGGAAGGCCATGTTTGCTGGGCTCGGGTTCGACGGACGCGAGGCAGGCGGGCTCGAAGGAGGGGCGGTCGAGATGGGAGCTTCGTCGTCGGGATCGATCTCGGTCGCGGCGCCGGGCGGAGGGGTGAGGGCGGGCCGAGGGGTGGGGGCTCGCGGCGGAGGCGTCGGCGCTCGCGGAGGAGGCGTGAAGGCGCGAGCGGGCGGGCTCGCGGCGAGGGCGATCGCGGACGACGGCGCCACGACCATCGCGGGCGCTGGAGAGGCAGCCGCAGGAGGAGGCGTCGGCGCGATGACGGGAGCGGGGGAGTCGGGGGGCGGCGTCGTCCGCGGCGGAGCGGGCGCCACCGGAGGCGGAACGGGCGAAGCGGCCTCCTCGGGCGCGGAGGGCTCCTCGGCGTTCCGGATGGCGACCGGGCCGGGCTCGACCACGCCGGAGCGCCGGATTCGATCGCGCATCGTGACCCCCACCGGGGGCCGGCCTTGAACGCCGCTGATCTCGAGGTGACGGGTGATCGCGAGGGCGTAGAGCGTGAGGCGGACGACGTGCTCGTGCGCGACTTGGTTGGAGAGGACCTCGTCGAGCGTCATCTTCTTGATGCGGAGGAGATCGGCGACCGCGGCCTCTTCCTTGTGGAGCTCGAAGCGCTTCACCTCCGAGTCGATGTGGAGGCCGATCGCGCGCTTCGAGATGCGCTGCAGCGTCTGATCGACGAGCGGGTCTTCGCCGCGGAGGCGCACGCCCGTCATGATGATGGAGAGGGGCTCGACCGGCGTGAGCTCCGGGCCCGCGTAGCTCGCGAGGAGGTTGTGGTCCGCGTAGAACGCGTACTTCGTCTCGGAGGGGAGCTCGAAGAGGAAGAGCAGCTTGCGGACGAGCTGCTGCTTGAGGGCCTTGAGGATCGTCCCGCCGTCGAGGAGTCCCTTCGAGACGAGGTAACGGCCGTGAAGCATCTTCTTCTTCACGACCTCCATGAGGCTCTGCCGGAGGGTCTGCTCGTCGAGCAGCCCCATCTCGAGCAGGACCCGATCGAGCGGCGCGACCATGCCCCCCGTCCTGCACTTCGAGGGCACGCCCTTGTCGAAGTAGACGCTGTGCGATGGGCCCTCGGGCGGCTGGAAGACGGCCGTGCCCGTGAGCCGCTGATCGAGCATGTAGACGAAGAGGTGGACGAGCGGAGTCTTGGTGAGGTTGCCCTCCGCCGTCGCTTGAGGAGGCGGCGCCTCGGGCGTCGCCTGCGCCTGCGCGCTGGGAGGGTTGGCGCTGCCGGGGGGCGGGGTGAGGCTCGTCGCCCCGGGAGAAGCCGCGCGCGCCGCCCCCGCGTCCGAGGGGCGGGGCGTGAGCTGACGCTGGATCGCGCCCGGCGGGGGGGTGCGAAGACGCGCGGGCGCGGGCGTGGGCGCGAGCGCGATGGGCGCGCCGGGAGAGGCTGTCGGCGAGGCGGCGGTCGGAGGCGGCGCGATCGCGATCGCGCCGCCGGTGGGCCGCCGCTGAGGCGCGGGCTCCGGCTGCGCGACCGCTGCTTGGATCTCGCCGGAGCCCCAAGCGACGGCGCGGGTCGCGCCTTCGCCGTCGGGGTCACCGCCCGGATCGGTCCCGGCCTCTTCCACCTGGCTCGACTGCATCGCCGCGAGCTGAGCCTGATGCGCCTCGTAAGCGGCCTTCTGCGCTTCGTAGGCCGCCTTTTGTTGCTCGTAGATCGCGAGCTGCTGCTCGTAGATGCGCTGCTGCTCCGCGTAGGCATCGTGGACTTGCTGCTGCTGCGGCGACGCCTGTTGGCTCTGCTGCTGTTGTTGTTGGAGCTGCTGCTGCTGCTGTTGCTGCTGCTGCGGGTAGGCCTGCGGGGCATGCCCTTGCTGCCGCTGGGGCGGAGGCGACTGGCCAGTTCCGGAGCGGGGGGCGGGGTTCGAGCGGCTCGGCGAGATCGGGCTCACCCCCGACGGCGTGAACGCCGAGGGCTGGCTCGCGCCGGTGACGCTCGGGCTCGTCGAGCTCCCTCCCCCGTTCGTCGCGCTCGGCTGATCGAGGTTGGGCTTCTTCGCGAGGGCGAGCCGAGCCTGAGCGCGCGAGCCTTCATCGGCGGCAGCGACGACCCGCGCGATCTGCTTGCGGGGATCTTGCGCGCCGAGCTGGGTGAGCTCGACGTCGATCGGCTGAGGGAGCTGCCGCCCCGATCCGTCGAAGACGATCCGGACGCGCGGCTGCGAGTACATCGAGGGGTGAGGAGGCGTCGAGACGACGAGCGCCATCTCCCCGGAGGCGAGCTGGATGACGGTCCCGAACGGGAAGATGCCGAGGGCCGCGATCAGGATCCGGATGACGGTGTGATCGGCCGGATCGGTGACCTCTTGCTCGAGCGTCGTGATCGCCTCGTCGGCGGTGATCGGGTCGGCGCCGGGGACGGGGGTGAGCAAGTCGTTGAAGCGGCGCGCGGTCGCGACGATGCGAGCCTGCAACGTCGCGGGGCGAACGCCGCGGTACACCGGGCCGAGCTGGCGGACGCGCTTGATCCAGTGCGCCTCGTAGGTGAGGACGGTGCGCATCACGGTCGGCTCGTTGACGTGACCGAGCGCGGTGAGCACCGCCGCCGTCGCCGCCGGGACCTCGAGCTCCTGCGCCTCCGAGAGGCGGGGCACGATGAGGGGCGCCTTCGGCCCGACCGTGTTCGTGAGGCGCGGACGCGCCGTGTCGAACAGGAGGGCGGCCATCGCGATGCGGGCGAGGATCACGATGTCGTCGGTGATCTGCCGCGCCATCGACACGCTGAGGATGGCGGTGTTGACGGCTCGCCCCGCCTCGTCCTGGTTCGCGTTGCGGGCGGCGGTGACGCCGAGGAACGCGGGGGTGTCGCCGCGCGACAGGTCCACCAGCATCTGGGCGATGCGCTTCACCCGCTGGGGAAGATCGTATCGGCCGCGCTGCAGCTGCTCGAAGAAGCGCCGCATGATCACGATCGCGGACGAGTACATCCGGACGACCGCGCCCGTGTCGTCGAGGCGCTCCACCATCGTGCCGCGCTTGAGGGCGGCCTCCGCGACGGAGCGCATGCGGATGCGGGGGGAGGGCTTCTCGAGCGGCAGCCCGCGACCGGTCCGATGGGCCTCCGTGACGGCGGCGACGAACGCGAACAGATCCTGGCTCGTCACGTCGCGCGCGATGGCGATCTCGCTGAAGCCGAACTTCTTCAGCATCTCGCCGAGCTCGACCGCGCCCTCGTAGACCTGCCGGTTCGCCTTGAGGAGCTGACCGCCGACGAAGATGGAGCCGAAGGCGAAGAGGATCGAGACGTTCTGATCGGTGCGCTGGCCGTAGTCGTTGATGATGCTCGCCGACTCCTCGACCTGGCGCACGACCGCCTGGTTGTCCATGGAGTGGAGCGACGACTGCTTCACGAGCCGGAAGATCGCCTGGACGACGCTCGCGGAGAGATCGCGGGCTTGAACGCGGCGGATGTTCTCCCCGACGTTCTCGGTGATGATGTCGAGCCTCTGCGGCTGGGGCGCGTTCGCCATCATCCCATCACCTCACCGGCGGGTGAGATCCTCAGGCCGAGCCGGTTCGCGATCCCGTCGGCGGCGAGGAGGGCCGCCTCTCGGAGGGGCTGGGTGTTCCACCACCGGCGCTTCGACGCCTGGAGGACGGCCTCGAGCGCCTCGCGGTTCTGCGCGTGCTGGCCGAGGAGCTCCGCGCACAGCGCGCGCGTCTCCTCGAGGGCCTCGTCGACGAGGAGGCCGTGCTTCTGGACGATCTCCATCGCGATCTGCTCCGCGCGCTGCGGGTTCAGGACGTAGAGCGCCGTCATCAGCTCGCGCCGCTCGCCGATCGGCAGTTGATTGAACGTCGGGTCCTGCACGCGCCTCACGAGCAGCGGGCCCGCTGCTCGCACCTGATGGTACGCCATCGCGCGGAGGGCTGCTTGGCGCAGCTCCATGTTGGGGGCTTCCGCGAGCTTCTGTAGCTCGTCGCGGAGCTGCTCGGGGGTCTGGGCGAGGCACGCGACCGCCTCGCAGCGCATCGTCACGTTGGGGCTCTGGGCGAGGCGACGGAGGGCCTCCCACGCGGTCTGGGTCTTGAGCGCGGCCAGGAGCCGCAGCATCGGACGCGCCGTCTCGATCGACATCGTCGGGATCCGATCGGCGATCTCGTTCTCCCGGCCGGCCATGCTCCGCTGGAGGAACTGGAAGAGCACGCCGCGGAGCCGCTCGTTCTGGACCTGGTCGAGGACGGAGACGACGGCGGGGGCGTGCTCGCTGCCGAGATCGTTGAGCACGTAGATCAGCCGCTGCGCGATCCACTCGAGGTCCGCCGCCGGCCCCCCCGCGTTGCCCGCGCCCTGCATGAGCGCTTGCTGGTTCGATCGCACCGCCTCGACGAGGAGGAGCTTGAGCGTCTCGGGTCCGAACATGACGCGGGTGAGCGTGGGCCCGACGGTGCGCGGATCGAGCCCGGGGATCCGCTGCTGCGCGACCGCGCTCTCGGTCGCGTGCCGGAGCGCGTCGTACATGGGGAACAGCACGTCGAAGCGCCGGGAGAGGACCAGGTCGCGCGCGCTCGCGTCGAGGGGATCACCGATGAGCTGGGTGTCGCGCCGCTTCACCGTGTCGATGAACGCGTCGGCGAGGACCTCGACGAACCGCTCGCTCCAGCGCTCCGGGCTCGTCTCGAGCTGAGCTCCCACCGCCTTGCGCGCGACCGCGTCGATCCCGAGAGCCTTCGCGGAGGCGCGCGCCACCTCCGATCCCTTCTCGTCGACGCGGACGTTCATCGCCGCCGCCTCCGCGCGGTTCGCCCGCTCGTCGGCGGCGCGTCGCGCGACCGCCTCGAGCTGATCCGTCTCCTCGTAGAACGCCTCGCGATCGGCGGCGTCGCCCTCGGCGAACACGTTGATCGCGTCGTATCGGATGTGGTTGAGCTGCCGCTCCCAGAGGGCCGTGCCGATGTCGTCCTCGGGGGTGAGATCGCGGTGCGGGTCGATGAGGAGGACCTCACAGAAGCCGCGAATCTCCTGCTCCGTGACGCCGAGCTGCACCTTGAAGTTCCGGATGCCCGCCGCGAAGAAGTGATAGGGCACGACGTCGAAGGGCGGCGTCGGCTCCCAGACCGTCTGGGTGCGGTGGGTGAAGGAGTACGGCAGGAGGCTCCAGTAGACGGAGCGCGAGTCCTCGCGGAGGGCGTCCACCACCGCCTGGTGGGCGGCGCGGAGCTTGTTCTCCGCCTCCGGGTGCTGCCATCCGTACTGGCGAACCGCGGGGAGCAGGCGCTCGATCCTCCGGAAGATGTCCTGGAGGCGGAGCACGGCCGGATCTTGATCGGTCGCGGGCGGCTCGACCGGCTCGACCTCTTGCTCCTTGGGGACGGGGGCGCGCGTCTCTGCGTACGTCGGCTCCTCGTTGCCGCGCACGGCCACCGGCTGGGCGGGAGCCGCTTGCGGCTTGTACGGCGCGAGCAGGCGGAGGCACTCGTCGCGCATGACGTGAGCGCTGTCGAAGCGGTTGCGCGGATCCCAGGCGAGGGCTTTGTCGACGAGGGCGATGACCTCGACGGGGAGATCCGGCGCCACGCGCGCGAGGGACGGCGCGGGTTGGGTCGCGGCGAGGATGAACGCCTCGTTGTCGCTGCGCCCCTGGTGGAGCCGCTGCCCGCTCAGGATCGCGTAGAGGGTCGCGCCGATCGAGAAGACGTCGGCGCGACCGTCGATGCCCTCCGTGAGGCCCATCGCCTGCTCGGGGGCCATGAAGGAGGGCGTGCCGAGGGCCGTGCCGGCGCGCGTCTTGTCCCCCCCCGCTTCGCGCATCCGCGCGACGCCGAAGTCGAGGAGCTTCACCACCTTGTCCTTCGTGATGAAGATGTTCGCGGGCTTGATGTCGCGGTGGACGATGCCCACTTGGTGGAACGCCTGCAGGGTATCGAGCGACTGCTCGGCGACCTCGAGGGCGTCGGGGATGGGCACCTTGCGGGCCATCCGCTTCCACATCTGCTGGAGCGTCTCTCCCTCCAAGAGCTCCATGACGAGGAACGGCTCGTCCGACTCCGTCGCGTCGTCGTCGAGGATGGCCACGCGCCCCGCGTGCTCGACGCGGTTCGCGACGTAGCCCTCGCGGAGGAACCGATCGCGGATGCCGACGTCCCGCGCGAACTCCGAGTGGAGGATCTTCAGGGCGACGCGCGAGCCGTTGCGGTGGGTCGCCGCGTAGACGGTGGCCATCCCGCCGATGCCGAGCATCGAGTCGAGGCGGTACTTGCCTTTGATCGTCTTGCCGAGCCGCGCGCGCGCCCGGGCCTTCTCGTCCATCCCGGAAGGGTCGACCGAAGGATTGGAGGCAGGATTGTCAGCGGCCATTCACGCGGCTTCGGCGAAGAGAGCGACGCCTAAAACGCTAGCATCCAACATGGCGCCGAAGAAGAACAATGCGGCCCCGGAAAACGTCGCCCCCGCCCGGCTTCAGGGCCGGAGAAACGGCGCACCCCAAGGCGTCACTTCGCGGTACCTTTGGCGGGCTTCAGGTAGGCGCAGCGCGGGGCATCGACCTCGACGTGGACCCCTCCATTCGAGGGCACGCGCTCGTTCCAGGATTTCGTGATCGACGGGTCGCCCGTGAAGATGTCGACGTGGAGGCCCTCCACCCGACTGCCGCGATCCTCGGCGACGAAGCAGCCGTCGTGCTGCGACCCGTCGGGGCGAGGGAGCCCCTGGTATTCGGGGATGAACAGCACGGAGCCCAGCGGCACGATCTTGTCGTCCACCGCGACGGTGCGCATGGGCGTCACCGGCTGGCCGAGGGCGCCCCGCCCCGAAGGGAACTGCTTGGGGTCGAGGAGCTCGAAGCAGATGCGCTGCCCGCTCTTCGGACACTCGGCCGCGCACGCGCAGTCGCGCTTCGCGAAGCTGATGGTCGCCCCTGTCGCGAGCTTGCCGCTCCCTTGGAGACAGACCTTGTCGTGGAACTCGCGGGTGACTTCGGCGATGGCCTTGCAGCTCGCGTCGAAGACCTTGGCGTCTTTCTTCCCCGCGCCCTCGGCCGGGAAGTCGTAGTACGTGTTCCGGAAGGTCTGATCGTGCCGCTGCCCCATCGTGGAAGCGGGGGCGGGGCCTTGCGCGACGGGGCGCGCGTCCACCCAGTCTCGAGAGTCGTCGAGCTCTTGGGCCCGGTAGCCGGTCTTCACGAAGTCGGTGCCGCCACAGCCGACCGCGAGCGAGAGCGCGAGCGCGCAAGGAGCGGGTCGAAACCGGGCGAAGGAGGCCGTCTGCATCGGTGCAACCTATCTTATCCGTGCTCGGGGCTTTCCGCCCCGTCGAGCTTTTGCGACGTTCGAAGCATGAGACGGCTCTTCACCGCTTGGGTGCCGGCGATGCTCACGATGCTCGGAGGGTGCGGACCGCTCGGCCCCGCCGACGACCCCGCGCTCGGACGGACGGCCGCTCCTCTCCCGCTTGCCTCGGCCTCCGGGGTCGCGTCCGCCGAGCCCGACGAGACGGCGAGCGCGCCGAAGGGCGTCGCGCCGACGGATCAAGAGAAGGCGAGCCGGATCGCGGACAAGCTTCTCGCGGGGTGGATCGGCTGGAACGCGAAGCGGAAGGCGTTCGTCGTCGTCACGACCTTCTCCGAGGCGGGCAGCAGCACCGGCGTCCTCGGATCGATCGCCGACGATCAGAACGCCTACGACGGCGAGACCACCCTCTGCGATCCGCAGGATCCTTGTGAGCCCGGGTCCCAGACGCTCGTCGATCGCACCGCGGCGTGGATCGAAGAGCAGGGGCTCACCGGCACCCTCCTCCTCGAGAGCGTGCCCTTCAAGGAAGAGAGCGGGGGCCAGAGCGCCGAGCTCGTCGCCATCGGAGGGAAGCTCGTCTTCAAGCGCGACCACTTCGAGATCGCGCGCGGCACCGCCACCCAGGCCTTGCCCAAGGCGGACCTCGCGAAGGAGTTCGTCCCTCATCCTTCCCAAGCAGCGGCGTCGCCCGACGGCGCCTACGTGATCGCCCTCGTGCAGATGGATCCCGGGAAGAACGGGGCGAAGGGCTTCAACGACTACGTCGACCTCCGGGTCTACAAGATCGCGGCGCCCTGACCTTCAGCGCGAGGCGATGAGCGCGCGGACGAAGGCCGGGTCGGACGCGGCCTTGATCGTCCACGGCGAGGCGCAGGATCGAACCGACAGCATCATCGCGCCCGGCTTCTCCTCGTTCGAGCGGCGAGGCTTCTGAGAGAGGGCGGCGCCGCCGACGAAGACGAACAGGCCGGCGGACGCGTCGACGTGAGCGGCGACCGCGCCGACGTCGGGGCGGTCAGCGAGGGTCGGGGGAGGCGGGCCTTCGCGGGGGCCGACCGCGCGCGCGAGCGCCTGCGCGGGATCCGTCCCCGCTCCGAGGAGCAGCGCTTCATCGCGGGCGTGGGCGAGGACGGTCGCGATCGTCTTCGCGTCCTTTCCTTCTCCGCGGGCGATGCGGGCTCGATAGCTCTCGCCGATCTCCTCGATGACCGTCTTCTCGATGGAGAGCCGCATCCCGAGGGGCTTTGCGCCCGGCGGCGGATCGCCGCTGCTCCCCTCGCCCGAGAGCGCCTTGTCGAGGGCGTCGAGCGCGCCGAGCGCTCCCTTCTTGTCCGCGAGCTCCACCGCGCCGTAGGCGAGCCAGCCCATTTCGCTCCGCTCGATGGCGATCCGCGTGGCCGCCCCGCGCGCGCCCGCGAGCGAGGCGAAGGCGGCCTCGACCTCCGGTCCCCCGCGCGCGAGCCCCGAGGAAGCGAGCCACGTCCGCGCCGCCTCCGCGCCCGCGCGGCGCCCGGCGGGGCTCGTGAACGAGGCCTCCGCGATCGTCGCGTCGCGGCTCGTCCTCATCAGCTCTTCGCGCTTGCCCGCCGCGCACGTGTCGGCGCCCGTCCCGCCCCCGCCGTCGGGGATCGACACCGCCACCTCGATCGCGATCGCGCCCTCCCCGACGGTCGCGGAGAGGGTGGCGCGCTCCGCCCTTCCGAGCTTCGCGACGCTGTCGTCGAGGAGGGCGAGGTCGATGAGGGGGGAGAAGTCCGGCCCGAGCGCCTTCGCTCCTCCGCGCAGGGAGCCGAAGAGCCACGCGACCGCGTCGGCGTCGAGGCTGGCCTCCAGATCGGCGGTCGGCTTCGCGAACGCGTCGGCAGCGGGATCGGCCACCCATGCGCCGGCGATGGATATCGCGCTCCGCGTGCCGGCCACGACGAGGTGGTTGCGCGCGACGGCGAGGAACACCGATCGCGGCGCCTCGCTCGGGGCGAGATCGAGGAAGTCGACGCGAGCGGCGTCGTCGCGGCTGGCGCGGAACCGAGCCGACTCGCCGCTGGAGACGCTCGCGATGAGCTTGTCCGCCCCGCGCAGCCCGATCGCGACGAGCCAGGTCCATCCGTCCGGCGTCTTCACGAGGAGCGCCCGCACGGGCGCGGACGCGTCGACGAGATCCGCGGTCGCGACGGAGAGCCCGGCGAGGACGACCGCGCTCGCGGCCCAGGACCTCCCGCTCAGCAGCGCGAGCCCGTAGGGGCCCTTCGAGAGATCGTGGACGCGCTGCACCTCCGCGAGCACCGCCGTCGCGCGCACCTCGGCCGGTCGCGGCACCGGCGGGAGCTCGCGCCCGGACGACCCGCTCGCGGCGGCGCCCTCGCGGCCGCCCGGCTCGGGGGTGGCGCAGCTCGCGCCGAGCGCGGCCCCGAGCGCGGCGAGGGCCGCGCGCCGACCGATCGGGGAGCGACGAGGAGGGGGGGCGGACGAGCCTCGTCCGGGAGAGCGCATGGAGGCCGCGGACAATTCTGCACGACGAAGCGGGACGTGTCAGGATCGAGCGTTCCGTGGATGACGCGCGTAGTCGGCTGTTGGAGGGTGGGCCCGCTTCCATGAGGCGGCGAGCTCGAAGGATCGGACACCCCCAACTCGGCTTCGCGATCGCGTGGAGCGCGCTCGTCGCGGGCTGCTCGAGCGCGGCCGCTCCGCCTCCCAGCGACGTTCCGCGCACGACGGAGCCGCGCGCGACCGAGGGACCGGCCGGCTCGGAGGCGTCGCCGCCTTCGGAGCGCCCCCCCGCCGACGCGCAGGCGGAGCCGGGGCGCGCGCCCGCTTCGACGGAGCCGGAGGCGCCGTTCCACTCCTCGAGCCGCGAGCTGTCTCGCTTCCATGCCGCCCTCCACGGGCTCGAGACGAAGAGCCGCAAGGATCACGTGCGCGTGCTGTGGCTTGGGGACTCTCACGGGCAAGCGGACTTCTGGTCCGGTCAGCTCCGCAAGCTCCTCTCGGATCGGTTCGGCAAGGCGGGGCCCGGCTTCGTCCACCTCGGGTACAAGAATTACCGTCACGACGGGGTGAAGCTCTCGATCGACGGCCGCTGGAGGATGCGGCCGAAGAAGCCGGTGAGCCCGAAGCGGCAGGGGGACGGCATCTACGGTCTCGGCGGGCTCATGATGAGCGGCTACGCCGACATGCCGCGGGTGGAGCTGACCCTCACCGATGCGATCCCCGGCGGCAAGGTCCGCTACGACATCTGCTATCGCTTCGTGGAGCCGGGCGACGCGCTCGCGACCCGCGCGAACGGCAAGCCGGAGGAGACCCTCTTCGCGAAGGGCGATCGGGGAAAGGTGAAGCACCTGGAGCTCGTTTCGTCGGCCGGCGAGCCGCTCGTCGTCCGGCCCATCGGTCGCACGGACCTGTGCGGGGTGGTCGCGGAGGCGGACCCGGCCGTCAGCCCCGGCGTCGTCGTCGACACGCTCGCCATCAACGGGGCCCGGTACGGGACGGCCCTCGCGTGGGAAGAAGAGGCTTGGAAGGCGGAGGTCGCGCGCCGCAAGCCAGATTTGGTGGTGCTCGAGTACGGCACCAACGAGGCAGGTGACGCGAGCCCGGCCTTCGCAAAGGTGAAGGGCCAGGTCGGCGAGCTCCTGGGCCGGGTCCGCAAGGTCGCGCCGGAGGTCGACTGCGTGGTCGTGTCCCCGACGGATCGCGGCGACGCGGAGGAGAACGTGGCCGCGATGCGCGAGGGGATCAAAGCGGCCGCAAAGGATCAGGGCTGTTACTTCTTCGACGCGTGGCAGATCCTGGGCGGGCAGGGCGCCTTCACCAAGCTGTCGGAGCAGCCCGACGCGAAGGTCCAGAAGGACAAGATCCACCTCACGATCAGGGGCTACCGCGAGCTCGGACAGACGATGTTCGACGCCGTGATCGACGGCTACGGCAAGTCGGACCTGATCGCGGGCAAACAGGACGATAAGAAGAATCGAGTACAGTGACGGCGAGCCCGACGGGGCGAGCCAGGAACCGACAGCGTGGACGACGACGACGAACATTCGGGGGGCGGGACGCTCGTGATCGATCCCACCGCCGCGCAGAACGCGCGAGCGGGCAAGCTGATCGACGAGTCGACCACCGCGCTCGATCCAAGCTCGCCGGGCCTGCGTCCCCACGACAACGGACCGATGGCGACCCAGGTGCTGCCGCTCACGCCGGAGCCGGGCGGCCAGCCGACGGCGCCGCGTCCGGCGGCAGGTGTCCCGGCGATCAACAAGGCGGCGACGATGCCGTTGCCGCCGCCCTCGTCGTCACCGCCCACGGTGGGTCTGTCGCCCCTCGACTTCGTGCCGCCGGGCGGGAGCGGGCCGCTTCCGCCGATGCCTCCGCAGATGCCCCCGCCCGCGCCCACGGGGGAGACGCGCCCCTCGTACGCGAGCCTGCCCAAGCCGTTGCCGGATCGGCCGATGCTCTCGGAGTCGACGGTGGTGAGCCCGGACCGAAAAGGCGGCCGCGGGATCTTCATCGTGCTCGCCCTCCTCGCCGCCGGCGGCTTGGGCGCGCTCGGCTTCGTCCTCTACACGCGGATGGGACCGGACGGCGCGCGACCCACGGCGAAGCCTTCGTCGACGAGCGCGGAGTCGACCGCATCCCCGCCCCCCGCCACCGCGACCGTGACGGCGACGACGGCGGTGGCCGCGACCACGCCCCCCACCTCTTCCACGTCGAGCGCCCCCCCGGGCCCCTCCACCGCCGCCGTCGCGAGCGCGCCCCCGTCCGCCCCGCCCTCCGCGACGACCAGCGCGGCCGCGGGTGGGACCCCGGAGGGCAGCGCGATCGCCGCCCTCGGCCGGCTCCGTGAAGGCCTGGATCGGTGCGTGAAGAGCACCGCCCATGTCCTCCCGCCGACGTCGCCCCTCTTGCCCGACTCCCTCGTCCGCCTCCGGACGGGGCCGTATTCGCCCTCCCCGCGCGACTACTTGCCCGCGTTCTTCGGCTGCACCCAGTTCCGCGCCGAAGGGCCCATGTCGTTCGCGATCCAATGGCAGCTCCAGATCCCGAGCTGGCTCGGCGTCGCGGTCGCGTGGGTCGACACCAACGGCGACGGGACCGCGGACAAGGCGTACGCGTTCACCGCCCGCCTCAAGGAGCGCGACGTCGTCGAGTACGGCGACGTCTCCCCCATCGAAGTCGGCAAGATCTCGCCGATGCCGCGCTGACCCACCCCCTCCGCAGCGAGCGCGAACACAGCCCTCCCCGACCTCCCAGCCGAGCTTGCGAAGCGAACGCGAACCTCCACCTCGCCCCCAGCCGAGCTTGGCCATCGAGCGCGAAACACAGCTCTCCCCGACCTCCCTGCCGAGCTTGCGAAGCGAGCGAAGCGAGCGAAGCAAGGGAGGATTCGGTGAAGCGCAGCGGAAGCGAATCCGACAAGGCCCGGAGCGGCGAGCGCGAAACAGGGAGGATTCGGTGAAGCGCAGCGGAAGCGAATCCGACAAGGCCCGGAGCGGCGAGCGCGAAACACAGCCCGGAGCCGCGAGCGCGAACACAGCCCTCCCCGACCTCCCAGCCGAGCTTGCGAAGCGAGCGAAGCGAGCGAAGCAAGGGAGGATTCGGTGAAGCGCAGCGGAAGCGAATCCGACAAGGCCCGGAGCGGCGAGCGCGAAACAGGGAGGATTCGGTGAAGCGCAGCGGAAGCGAATCCGACAAGGCCCGGAGCGGCGAGCGCGAAACACAGCCCGGAGCGGCGAGCGCGGAACACAGCCCTCCCGACCTCCCAGCCGAGCTTGCGAAGCGAGCGAAGCGAGCGAAGCAGGGAGGATTCGGTGAAGCGCAGCGGAAGCGAATCCGACAAGGCCCGGAGCGGCGCGCGAAACAGGAGGATTCGGTGAAGCGCAGCGGAAGCGAATCCGACAAGGCCCGGAGCGGCGAGCGCGAAACACAGCCCGGAGCGGCGAGCGCGAAACAGAGCCCGGAGCGGCGAGCGCGAAACAGCGCCTAAATTGCCGGCCCCGGTCCGGTTTGCTACGAAGGGTTTCATGAAGCGAGCAGCGGCGATCGCGGGGCTCTTCTTCTCCGTCTCCTTCGCGAGCGCGGCCCACGCGAAGCCGGCGCGCGCCCTTCGCGGGGCGCCCGCCCACAGCCTCGGGTCTCCGAGCAGCGGCAAGCTCGTCGGGGGCAAGCGCATCGAGCGGTCGAAGGCGCTGCGGGTCGTGGGATCGCTTCAGTTCGCGCTGCCGAGCCTGGTCGGCATGCTGGAGCGAAGCGCCAACACCGTAGCCAAGCGGTTCCCCGGCTCGGTCCTGACCGTCGGCGACCTCTCGGCCAAGGAGGGCGGAGAGGTCTCCGGTCACCGCTCCCACGAGAGCGGGCGCGACGCCGACGTGGGCTTCTATTTGAAGAAGGGCAACCAGTCCTTCCTCCCCGGGCGCTTCGCGAAGATCGGAGAAGACGGCAAGGTCGTGGGGGCTCCTGGCGCCCGCTTCGACGACGAGCGCAACTGGGCCCTCGTGCAGGCGTGGCTCACCGACTCCGAGGGTCGGGTGCTCCAGATCTTCGTGGCCAGCCACCTGCGCGCGCGGCTGCTGGCTCAAGCGGAGCGCTCCGGCGCCTCTCCCGCGCTGCGGGCGCGCGCCGCGGAGGTGCTCATGCAGCCATCGCACGCGCTCCCTCACGACAACCATTTCCACGTGCGGGTCGCCTGCCCCTCCGGCGACAAGACGTGCGTGAACTTCGAGAAGCCCAAGCCGCGCAAGGTGGCGGCCATCCACAAGCGACCGCGCAAGGTCGCGCGCCGCTGAGCCCTCCGCTATCTTTTTGGTAGCGACGCTCCCCGCCCCGCTCACCCCTCGTCGACGCGCGTCCAGCTCATGTCGAGCTCGAGGCGGTAGGACCCCGAGAACGGATGGGGCGGCGCCCCCGCCCACTCCTCCGGGGAGAGCATCGAAAGGTAGAGGTCGTCGGGGCCGCGCTCGTAGAGGTGGTAGACGTGACCGGGTCGCTTCTTGAAGTGGCAGCTCGCCCGGTGGAGCCGGGCCGCGTGCTCGGCCTTCTCGAGGAGGGCCTTGGCGCGGTCTTGGAGGCTGCGGATCTGCTCCGCGATAACCTCGAGCTGGCCGCCGACGACGGCGCCGAGCATTCGGTCGGCGTCCTGAATTTCTTTCGCTACGTCGACGAGGTCCATCCGCGGGGCGAGCCGCGAGAGCGGGTACGTCGTCGAGCGGGAGACCGGTTCGATGGCGGTCGCGGGCGGGGGATTCTTCTTGGGCTCGTCGTGCGTCATGCTGTGGGCGTCGGCGCGAAGTCTAGTACTGCCGGCCCGAGTTCGAGCGTCGATCTGCTCCCGGCCCCCGCGCGGACGCCGCTCGCCGCCGGCATCCCCGGAATGTCGTCGACTTCCCCGCGACGGAGTCTGCCTGATAGCCTTGTCTGTCGATGGTTCTGACACCCCAGCAAGCCACCGGGAAAAGGCTCGGCGCGTACGAGCTCTCGCGGGAGGTTTGTGCGAGCAGCGTGGGCGCGACGTACGTCGCGCAAGGGCCCCAGGACCACGCGGTGTGGCTCACCAAGGTCCACCGACACGTCGCCAAGAGCCCCGCCCTCTGCGAGGCCTTCCTCGCCGCCGCCAAGAAGGCGGCGACCCTCTCGAGCCCGTGCATCTCCAAGGTGGTCGACAGCGGCACCGCCGACGGCGAGATCTTCGTCGCCTACGAGCACCACGAGGGCGACACCCTCGCCGCGCTCCTGCGACGGGTGGGCCCCGAGGGTCTGCCGCTCCCCGTCGCGGAGCGGGTCGTCCTCGATCTGCTCGAGGCGGTCCGCGCCGCGTTCGCCGCGGGAGGAGATCTCGGCCACGGGGAGCTCGGGCCGTTCTGCGTCCACGTGGGGGCGGACGGCCGCTCGCGCATCTCCGGGTTCGTCGTCGATCGCGCGCTGACGCGCTTCGGTCTCCACTACGCCAAGAACCTCGATCGACTGCCCTACGCCGCCCCGGAGCGGGTGAAGGCGATGAGCCTCACCCTCGGCCCCGCCCCGCCCGTCCCCGACGAGCGCGCCGACAACTTCAGCGTCGCCGTCCTCGCGTGGGAGCTCTTCACCCGGCAGCGCCTCTTCGCGTCACGCATGGAAGCCGCGGTGATCCAGAAGGTCCTCGCGAGCGCGATCCCGGATCCGAAGAGCCAGCGCGCGGAGCTGAGCGAGATGGTCTCCCGCGCCCTCGCCGGCATGCTCGCGCGCGAGCCGGGGGAGCGCCTCGGCGCCGACGAGCTCTCGCGCGCGATCTCGACGAGCGACGTCGCGAGCCACGACGACGTCGCCGCGTTCGCGTCGAAGCAGGTCGACAAGGCCCAGGCGCGACCGCTCTCGAGCGCGCCGCGCGCTTTCTCCTCGGTGCGCCCTCCCCCGATGGCCCCCGCCACGACCGGCCCCGTGTCGCGACCGCGACCGATCAACGGCGCCTCCGAGCCCACCTTCGACGCCCCCCCCGCGGCGGTGGGCGCGACGACGCGCAAAGGCACCGCCACCCTCTCGGAGGTCCTCGCCGCGATCCCCGCCCCTTCGGCCCCCCCCGCCAGCGCGGAGCCGCCGCAGCCCGCCCCGTCGAAGAGCGTGCCCCCGCCGCGAGCGCTGCCCTCTCCCCGCACCCGCGCGAAGACGCTCATGGGCTTCGCGGCGGCCGTGCCTCCGTCCGCCGAGGCGAAGCCCGCCGAGGCCAAGCCCGCGGAGGTCAAGCCCGCGGAGCCGCCCGCGCCCGTCGTCGCGCCCATCGCCGATACCTCTCCCAAGCCCGCTCCCGTCGCGCCGAAGGCCCAGCCGACGCCCGCGCGCGCGCCCTCCGGCTCGTTCGAAGACGCGACCGCGCTCGATGACGACGCGATCTTGGAGGAGCCCTCGTCGCCGCCCGTCTCCGTCACCCGACCGCCCGCCCGGAGACCACCGCCGAAGCCGCGGCAGCAGACGCTGATGGGGATCGAGCCGCTCGCGTCACCGATCGGTGAGAGCGCCGCCGAGCCCGCCGCGGCGTTGCACGACCTCCCGACCGTCACCCCCGCGCCCGCGCCCTCCCCGGGGCCAGCGCCGGTGGCCGCGTCCGCCCCCGCCGTCCCGGTGACCCTCGCGACCCCCGCGCCGGCGCCCGCGGCTCTCGCGCCCAGCCCTCCGCCTCCGGCGGCCGCGGTCACGACGACGTCGGACGCGCCCCGCAGCTTCGGGCCCGGCGTCGATCGCCTGTCTCCCGGGAGCGTCCTCGGCAAGCCGCCGCAGGCCTACCAACTCCTCGGCGTCATCGCGCGCGGAGGCATGGCGACGGTCTGGTCCGCGCGCAACACGGAAGAAGCGGAGCGGCTCGGGCCGAAGCTCGATCGCGTCGTCGCGATCAAGACGATGCTGCCGGAGCTCAGCGACGATCCGGACTTCGAGACGATGTTCATCGACGAGATGCGGGTGGCGGCGAAGATCGCGCACCCGAACGTCGCCCGCATCGCCTCCGTCGGTGAGGAAGACGGTGTCATGTACATCGTCATGGAGTGGGTCGACGGCGAGACGTTCGGCGGCCTCCAACAGGCAGCTCGCTCCTCGGGAGGGATCCCGCTCCCCGTCCTCTTGCACATGGCGGCCGACGTCTGCGCCGGCCTCCACGCCGCCCACGAGCTCCGAGACGAGGGGCACACCCTGCTCGATCTCGTCCATCGCGACATCAACCCTTCGAACGTCGTCGTCGGCAGAGACGGGCTCTCGCGGGTCGTCGACTTCGGCATCGCCAAGTCGAAGGGGCGCATGCACGTCACCCGCGCCGGGTCGACGATCAAGGGCAAGGCCCCCTACCTCTCCCCGGAGCAGCTCGGCGGGCTGCCGATCGATCGGCGCTCGGATCTGTTCTCCCTCGGGGCGCTGCTCTACGTCATGGCCACCGGCGTCCACCCGTTCCGCGGCGACACCGAGCTGCAGACGATCGAGAACATCGTCCTGAAGGCAGCGGCGCCGCTC
The DNA here is from genome assembly GCA_044225865.1 of Polyangiaceae bacterium. Lineage (GTDB taxonomy): Bacteria > Myxococcota_A > Polyangia > Polyangiales > Polyangiaceae > Xiheicaenibacterium. The sequence continues at coordinate 72,192 of JBGAID010000026.1, forward strand.
CGAACGCTCGTCCCTGGCATCCACCCGGACTTCGAGAAGCTGGTGCTCCGCCTCCTCGAGAAGGATCCGAAGAAGCGACCGGCGAACGCAGAGGAGGTGCAGCGCGAGCTCGATCGGATCGCGGACTCGATCGACAAGCGCGCGACCGCCGCCGACGTCGGCGCGTTCGTAGAGAAGATGGTCGCGGACGCGATGAACGCGCGCCGCGCCGAGATGGAAGCGGCCGCCATCAAGCTGAGCCCGGCGGCAGCCCCCGTCGACGAGGTGACGCTCGACCTCGGCGGGGCCGCGGTGGGCGCGGGCGCGCTCGCGTCGGAGGCGGCATCGAGCGCGGCGAGCGCGACCGCTCCGTTCGAGCCTCCGTCGAACGGCGCCGTCGCCAAGACGATGCCGCTCACCGCCGACGACCTCGCGCCCCCGCCGGTCGCGGAGCAGGCGGCGCCCCCGCCCTTCGTCTTCCCCCCTTCGACGGCCGCTTCCCCCGAGAGCGGACCGAGCGCGAGCGCGGCGGCGTCCAGCGTCGAGAGCGACTTCGCCCCTTCCGCGCGTCGCCCGCCGATGTCGCCTTGGATCCGGCTCGTCCTGCTCATCGTCGTCGGCATCGTGGTGGGCATCGGCGTCATCGCCCTCATCGAAGCGCTCCGGCCGGCGAAGCCGGACGACAAGGCAGGCTCCTCGGCGTCGGCCCCTTCCAGCACGGCCAAGGCGACGGCGACGGAGACTGCGAAGCCGAGCATCGCCCAGAGCGCCGCGGCGACGATCGACGTCGCGCCCACGCCCCCGACCGACACCGCGCCTCCTTCGAGCGAGCCGAGCGCGACCGCGACCGCCAGCGGCGCCCCGACGCCCAAGGTCACCTCGGAGAGGCCAACCTCGGGCCCCGGAACCTCGAAGGCCCAACCGCCGCCGAAGTCGAGCGGCACGCCCAAGACGAACGGCAGCGCCAAGAAGCCTCCCCCTGGGAAGAAGCCCTTCAACCCGAAGGAAATCTGACGCTGCGTCTTTGTTATCGCCGTGAACGAGAACCCCGATTCTCGATATAGGATGGCCTCTCGCATGATCGCTCGACCCTTCTTCACCGCCGTCACGGCCGCTTCGCTCGCATTGTCGGCCGCATCGTTGTTCGTGCCCGAGACGGCGTTCGCGCAAGGCCGCCCGCGCAAGGAAGATCCGGTGAAGGTCGCGACGGACTACTTCAAGGCCGGGACGACGCTCTTCAACCAGCGCAACTACGGCGCCGCGCTCGAGCAATTCCAGAAGTCGTACGCGACGGTGCCCAGCCCCAACTCCGGCCTCTACATCGCGCGCTGCTACGACGGGCTCGGCCGTCACAAGGACGCCTACGTCCAGTTCCGCAAGGTCGTCGCGGAGGCCCAGGCCCGCGTCGCCACCGAGCCGAAGTACGCGCCGACGCTCGAGAGCGCGAAGAACGAGGCCGACCAAGTCGCGGCGAAGCTCGGCATCCTGAGCGTGCAGGTCCGGAACGCCCGCGCCGACGCGCGCCTCGTAGTCGGCGGCACGCCCATCCCGCGCGAGCAGTGGGGGCAGGGCCTCCCGTTCGATCCCGGCACGGTCGAGGTCACCCTCGAGACCCCGGGCGCGCCGACGGTGCTGCAGCGGGTCGAGCTCCGCTCGGGCGAGCGCAAGACGATCGATATCTCGCCGCAGGGATCGACCACTGGGCCCGCGATCATCACCCCGCCGCGCCCGCGATCGAGCGGCGGCGGCACGGGCGTGCTCCTGCCGATGGCGATCGCGTTCGGCGGCGTGGGCGTGGTCGGGATGGGCATGTTCGGCGTGGCGGGGGGGCTCTCCCTCTCCACCTACTCCGAGGTCGAGGACAAGTGCCCCGCCGACCCGACCTGCAACGACTTGATCGATCGCGGCGAGAAGGAGCAGCTCATCGCGAACGTCGGCGCCGTGATCGGGGGTGTCGGCCTCGCCGCCGGCGCCACCCTCCTCATCGTCGAGCTCGCGACCGGCGGCGGCAGCAGCTCCCGGCGCGAAGCCGCGCTCCCCGTCGACGTCGCCGTCGGCCCCGGCTACGTGGGCATCTCCGGCAAGTTCTGATCGAGCGCTACGAAAACGAGAGCGGGCGCCGGCGCTATTGTTTTCATAGCGCGGGCCCGCCTTTCCCCAACCCTTACTGGATGTCGATCTCGCCGAGGATGCTCGGCCCGATGTCGTGGGGGTAGTAGCCGTACTGGCCGGGCGAGGTCACGTGGCGCTCCACGGGGTCGAAGGTGCCGGGGTCGATCAGGCCGGTGCCGTGACCGAAGCCGTCGGCGCCCGCGTCGGCGTGGATCAAGTGGGGCACCGTATCGGCGTTGAAGAAGCGGACGGTGATGGGGTTGTCCGCGGACATGTTCGGGAGGGCGGTGACGATCGTCGGGAAGTCGCCGAACGCCGTCTGGTTGGGGGGATCCGCCGAGAAGCTCTGGAGGTTCTCGGGGATGATGACGGTGAGGATCGGCTCGACGGTGAGGGTCGCGTCGCCCGTCTTCTCCCCTGACTCCACGGTGCCGTGGATGGTGAACGGGTAGTCCCCGGTGACGGTGCTCGAGACGGTGGCGAGGGTCACGGTGAAGGTCGCGGTCGTGTCGCCGTCGAGCTCGACAGAGCTCGTCGACAGATCCGCGGTGACGTCGGACGGGAGGCCTTCGACGTGGAGCAGGACGGGGCCGACGTATCCGTTCGGGGTGACCGAGACCTCCACGTCGACGGTGTCGCGCAGCTCGAGGACGGGCGCGTCGTCGGCCGCCGCGATCGAGAACGTCGCGGGCTGGGGCGCGTCGCCTCCTTGACCCGAGCCACCTTGGCTGGTGTTGCCGCCCTGAGATTGCCCGCCCGCGCCCTGGGAGGTCGACGCCCCTGTTCCGTTTCCGCCGGACGCGTCACCTCCACCGGTGAGCAAGTGCGTCGGCTGCTCGGTGCAAGCGGCGAGCGCGAAGAGCGAGGCGGCGGTGGCGAGGACGCGCGACGAGATCATCGAAGCGAGCCTAACGTTCCGCTCCGTTCGGTTGCTACCGCCGACGAGCCGTCGCGCGCGGATCGGTCGTAGGCTCTGCGTGGGCAGGCTGGATCCTCGCGGCCCCCCCGGGGCCGAGGTCACTTCGGCGGCTTCGCGACGAGGAGCAGATCGACCTGGACCGCGCGCAGGGGCGCGGCCCCCTCCGGCGGCTTCGCATAGCGCAGCTCCACGAGCTTCTCGCGGCTCTCCCAGATGCTGAAGGAGATGGTCTTGCCCGACTCCGGATCGTGGGCGAGGTAGGCCGCCTCCACGCCCGGCTGGGTGCGCAGCCACGCGATGTAGCCGGCCGCCTTCTGGAACGATGCCTTGTCGGGCCGCTCGTGGGTGACGAGGCGGCAGATCGAGACGCCCTCGGGCGCAGCGGCGGGCGCGCGCGCGGGCTCCGTGGGCGGCAGCGCGATCGGCTCCGAAGGAGGCGGGGCCGGCGGCTCGGGGGGAGGGTCGGGCGGCTTCGGCGCGGGCGGGGCTGCCGCGGAGAGGTTCTCGCGGACCCACGCCTGCCCGATGAGCTCGATCGGATCGGTGTCGGGCACGCCCAGATCCTCGGCCTCGACGGCGCGGTTCTTCACCGCGAAAGAGCCGACGAGCTTCCGCGCCGCGTTGAAGACGTTGAACCGGCCGCCGCCCAGCACGCGCGCCTCGTACGCGCGACCGTCGACGGTGATGGAGTTTCGAACGACGCGGATGACAGGGGCCATCGTGAACAAGCTTACCAGCTGGGTGGGCGCGCGTCCGGGCTCGTCAGGTCGCGATGCCCTGGGCGCCCTTGAGGTTCGCCCCCGCGAGCTTCGCCTTGCTCACGTCGACCCCGGTGAGCTTCGCCCCCTCGAGATCCGCGTCTCGGAGATCCGTCCCCTCGAGCTTCGCGGACGCGAGATCGCAGCCTTTCATGCGCGCGCCGCGGAGCGAGGCCTTTCTCACGTCCGCCCCCTCCAGCCGCACCCCGTTCGCGATGAGCTTCTGGGCGTTGGCGTCGCGGAGGGTGGCGTTCTCGAGGCGCGCGTCGGAGAGCTTGCTCATCCGCAGGTCGCACCCGTCCAGCTTCGCCTCGCTGAAATCGGCCCCGTCGGCGGCGATGCTCGACAGATCCGCCTTGGTGAGATCGGCGCCGATGAGCGACGCGACCTCCATCGTCGCGCGCGCGAACGTGGCGTCCGCGAGGCGCGCGCGATCGAACGACGTCCGATCGAGCACGGCCCGCTCCCAGTTGCTCCGCGGGGCGACGACGCCCCGGAAGCTCGCGTCCTCGAGGCTCGCGCTCGTAAACACGGCCCCGTCGATCTCGGCGTTGTCGAACGAAGCGCTCTCCGCTCGGAGCTCGCCGAACCGCGCGCTCGGAGCGCTCGCGTTGCGGAAGCTCGCGCGGGCCGCGAACGCGCCGGAGAAATCCGCGTCGCGCATCGACGCACCGTCGAGGACCGCCCCTTCCATCTGGGCCTGGACGAACACCGCCCGCTCCGCCTTCGCCTTGCGGAAGCTGGCCCCCGCCGCCTGCGCGAGGGTCGCGTTGACGTCGGTCAGATCCGCCCCCGCGAGCACGGCGTCGGTGAGGACGGCGCGCGTGAGGTCGCTGCGCGACAGATCCGCGTCCGTGAGATCGGCTCCGCGCAGATCGGCGGCGGTGAGCCTCGCCCCCGCCAGGCGCGCCCCCCGCAGGATCGTCTTGACGAGCTTCGCCCCCGCGAGCCGGGCGTCGCCGAAGATCGCGCCCGATAGATCCATCCCGCTCAGATCCGCGCTCGTGAGATCCATACCGTGCATCGCGGTGCCGGCGCGCACGTTGTCGAGCACGGTCTTGCGGATCCCCGTCTCCTCCGCCGCGGCGTCGACGGGCGCGGGCGCTTCTTCGACGGGCGGCAGTTGGGGCGCGTCGTCGCCAGCGGTGTCCTCGGGCTCGCGCGGCTCGACGGTGGCCTCGTCGGCGGCCGGCTCCACCGCGGGCGGCGCGGGGGCAGGCACCGGCACCGCCGGCGGAGGGGTGGGCATGATCGGGATGTGGACGGACGTCTTCGCGAGCGACGCGAGATCGGGCAGCTCCGGCCGGAGCGGCAGCGTCTCGGTGAGAGCGACCTTCGGCTCGGCCGCGGCCGGCACCTCCGGCGCGAGCGCCGGCGGGACAGGCGCGGGCGCGACGGAAGCGGGCGGGCCCTCGACGGCGTGAGCGCTCGCGGTTTGAAACGGAAGACCGGCCCCAGATGAGGTCTTGAGGGACGAAGGGCCGACGTCCGCCCCCGCGAACGGGAGCGCGCTCTTGCGCGGCCCCTGAGGGATGGGCGCGATCGTCGTCCCCCCCGAGTCCTCGGAGTCCTCGTCCGGGTCCTGCATCCGCGGCACCGAGAACGTCGGCGGCTTCGCGGTCGCGGCGCGCGCGAAGGGCAGCCCTCCGATGCCCGCTTCTTCCATCGAGGTCACGGTCACGTCGCTCGAGAACTCTACGTGCGAGACGCTCACGCGCGGCGGAGGCTGGTTCTCTCCCGGCATCGTCCGCACGATCGTCGGGGCGGAAGGAGGCGGCGCGGGCACGGGACGTGGCTCCATCCCCGGCGGCGCGGGCGGCGCGCCGAACGGCAGATCCGCGAAGCCCCTCGCCCGCGCCGGCTCGGCGCTCCGCGCCGCCGGACGATCGCCCTCCGGGATGCCCTTCTTCGCCGTCATCCACGGCAGCGCTCGATCTCCGAGCGCGCTCGCGAGCTGATCCTCGCTCAGCATCATCGTCTCGCTGGTGAGGTCGATCCCCGCGCCCTCGATCGCGCCCCCCGCCGCCGCCGGCTCGCCCGCTTCCACGCCCGCGACGATCTGGAGGCGGTGGAGATCCTCGGCGAGCACGGGGGTCGTGCCGCGCCACGTGATCTCGACCACGCACCGGTCCATGTCGATCGACACGCGCGCGATCACGAGATCGAGGGGCGAGGTCGTCACCCCTGCCTCCGTCGTGCGGACCACGCGCGCCCGCGCGCTCGCCCGCGGGAGCTGCGACTGGAAGCGCGGGTGCTCGGGGTGCATCCCGTCCACGATCAGCCACTCGTCCCCGGCGATGTGCGCGACCCGCTGATCCTTCGGCGCGCAAAAGAAGTACTCGAGCGGGAGATCGTCCGGGATCTCCAGCACGCTCCCGCGCAGCACCGGCAGCGTCCGCACGAGCCGCTTCCGCATCGGCCACGCCGCCGCCACCGGCGCGAAGCCAGCCACCACCCACGGGTCGATCGGGTTCACCACGTTCGGCGGCTGCACCGGATCGTGGAGAGGACGTCCCACCGGGTTGTCGGTGTTGATGCCGCCGACGGCGCGCTCGTACATGACCGGCATCCGCGTGAACGGCAGCGGAGCGGGGCGGCCCTCGGGGCGATCGCCGTAGATGTGGAGGGTCTTGTCGACGAGGGTCGCTCCCTCGCCACCCACGAACAGCCGGACGCTGAGCGACGTGGTGGGCCGATCGAACGGCGCGCACGCGTGCCCCGCGACGAGGATCTCCGCGCCCGGCACGCTCGGGCTCAAGTCGGACGGGACGAGCAGCGCGTGCATCGGCCCCGCGTCGTGGGGAACGTCCCCGCGCACCAGCTCCCCCGGCGGCAGAGGCTCGAGGACGGCGTCACAAGCGAGGCGCCACTGGGTCTTGAGGATCGCGGTGAGCAAGAGCTGCCCGCTCCGCGCCCACAAGAGCGTCGCCCCCGTCGCCCCGCCGTAAGCGGAGAGCGGCACGTGGGTGGTGATCATGAACCCCTCCCACGGCTGAGCTCCCTCCGGGAGCGAAGACGTCCGGGAGGGGTCGGCGAGCGCGGCAGCGCGCCGGGGGTGCAGATCATGAACCCCTCCCACGGCTGAGCTCCCGAATCATGGCGACTCGCCCTCCACCGCGCCCTTGAGGCTCGCCCCCGCGAGCTTCGCCCCTTGGCGATCGGAGCCGCGAAGATCGGCCTGCTCGAGATCGGCGTCGCGGAGGTCCGCCTCCCGCAGCACCGCTCCCTTCAAGGTCGCGCCCCGGAGCTTCGCGGATCGAAGGGAAGCCCCGGAGAGATCCGCGCCGCTCATCGCCGCGTTCGCGAGCGTCGCCTTCAGCGCGTTGATCTTGCACAGCCGCGCGCGATCGAACTTGCTCTCGAGGAGCTTGCCCTGCCGCAGGTCGACCGCCTCCAGGTTCGCCTCGTCGAACACGGCCGCCTCTCCCGTCACCCCCATGAGGCTCGCCTTCATCAGGCTCGTGCCCACGAACTGCGTGCGATCGAGGTGGGCCCGCGCGAAGCCAGACGCGTCGAGCTTGGCGGCGCGGAAGGTCGTCCCGTCGAGCACGGCGCGATCCCACACCGTCCGCGGCCCCTCCGCCTCCGAGAAGTCGCACGAGAGGAGGCTCGCCCCGGCGAGGTTCGCGTCGGCGAGCTTCGCCCCCACCGCGGTGAGGTTGGTCGCCCGCGCGTCGACCCAGCGCGAGCCGATGAGGATCGCCCCCTGGAACACGGCGTCCGAGAGCTCGCAGCCCGAGAGATCGGCGCCGGTGAGATCCGCCTCCGTGAAGTCGCTCTTCGGCCACTTGCCCTGAGCGAAGATGGCCCGCTGCGCCCGCACCTTGTCGAACCGCGCGCCCTTCCCCTCCGCCCCCGCGAGGTTCACGTCGAGCAGCTGCGCCCCGGAGAGCACCGCCTCGTGGAGGGTGGAGCGGCTCAGATCGGCCTGGGTGAGATCGGCCTGGGTGAGATCGGCCTGCGACAAGTCGGCCCCCGCGAGCTTCGTGCTCGACAGGCGCGCGCCTCTCAGCACTGCCCCCACGAGGCGCGCCCCCGAGAGGTTGAGCCCGGAGAGGTTCGCCTCGGCGAGGTTCATCTGGGAGAGGTCCGCGCCGGTGAGGTTCAAATCGGTGAGCGGCTGCTTGGACGTGAGCCGCGCGAGGATCGCCCCCCGCACCCCCGTCTGGGTGGGCTCCTCGGTGCTGCCGCGGACGACAGGCGCAGGCGCAGGCGCGGGCGCGGGCGTCGAGATCGTTGGACCCCCAACGATCGGGACGACCGCGGGCACGGGCGCGGGCGGCGACGCAGGGACCATCGGCTGCGCGGCGCGGAGCGTCTGCGGTCCATTCATCGAAGCGGAGTCGATGCCCACCCCCGGCTCGCTCCGCTCGCCGGCCCCTCCCTTGCGTGTCGCAAGCTCCACGCGGGAGGGGCTCGCCCCGAGCGCTTCGTCCTTCGTGATCGGCATCGAGACCACCGGCGGGGCGGGCGGGGGCGGAACGATCGCGACCGGCGCCGGCACGGGCGCCGCCGCGCCGAACGCGGGCACGGGCGGCGGCGGCGGAGCGGCGAAGGCGGGGACGGGGGGCTGGAAGCTCGATGGCGGATCGCTCTTCAGGCGAAGCCCGCGGCCGAGGCTCGCGATCCCGGCGGGGGCGGCGAGGGGCTGGTCGAGCCGGTCGGGCTCACCCAGATCGAGATCCGCTTCCACGAGGAACTCCGACCAGTGCTCGCGGAGGATCGCCACCGAGCCGCGCCACAAGAGCGAGACCTGGAGGTTCGCGGCGTCGATCGCCATCGTGTCGAGGACGAGCGGGATCGCCTCGCGCCGGCCGCCGTCGTCGAGGAGCTGCGCGGTCGCGACCGGCTTCGGCAAGCGCGTCGCGAAGCGCGGCAGCTCGGCGTGCATCCCGTCGAGGATGATCCACTCGTCCCCCTCGAGCACCCCGACGCGCTGGTCGGGCGGGGCGGCCCCGAACACCTCGACCGAGACGCTGTCCTCCCACTCCCAGACCTCCGCGGGGGGGAACGTCTTCGAGCGTCCGAACGAGGGGACCTCGCGGCCCGGCCACCCGAGCGCGCGTCCTGCGTAGCACGCGGGGGCGGCTGGGTTTCGCGGATCCACCAGGTTCGGCAGCTGACCATCCTTCACCCCGACCGGGTTCGTGCCGCTCTCTCCCCGTGTGGTTCGCTCCCAGACGAGCGGCAGCGTCGAGAAATGCGAAGGAAGAAAGCGCCTCTCTCGCCTCGGGCCGAAAACGTGCAGCGTCTTGTCGAGGCGGCTCGTCCCCTTCCACACGCAGAGCCGCGTCGCGAGGGCGCGAACCGCCTCCCGGTGGGGTGCGACGGCGTTCCCCGTCAGCACGACCTCCGGCCGCATGAGCTCCGGCCACGTCTCGACGAACGTCTCTGGGGTCGAGCCGGGCAAGTCGAACCACGACTGCTCGCTCGTGGAGATCGGCTTCGGGTCGATCGGAAGGCAGAAGCCACCATGGATCATGGCGAACGTCGCCTTCACGAACGCGGTCATCCGGATCCGGCCCTGCGAGAGCGAGCCTCGCCGCCAAAGCAGGGTCCCTACCTCGACGGGTCCGAGAGGACTGACCGCGATGGGCCACGCCATGCGCCCCGGAGGGTACCGTGGAGCATGGCTCGGGGCGAGGCCTCGTGGTACCAATCGAAAGGCGACGCGCTTGTGCGCACATCTCGTGCCTCGGACGGAACCTCGGTGCTGAGAGCTTCGCCTCGCAATCCCACCCTCGGAGTCGAAGACTTCGAGCAGATCCGGCGTTCGCTGAATCGGCACGCCGGGCTCTGGTTCGCGGCCGAGATGCGGCCCGTCATCGAGCGCCGGCTGCGCGGGCGGCTGCTCGCGCTCGGGCTCGACGGCTACTCCGAGTACCGGCTCCTCCTCGAGGAGGGCGACGCGGCCGAGCTCGGCGAGGCGGCGGAGGCTTGCACCGTCAACGAGACCTATGCGTTCCGGGGCGTCCGCCAGCTCCGGACCTTCCGCGACGTGCTGCTGCCCCGCCTCTCGAAGCAGAAGGGGAGGAGCATCGTCGTCTGGAGCGCGGGGTGCGCGACCGGCGAAGAGGCCTACACCCTCGGCGCGATCGTCCTCTCCTCGGGCCTGTTCGACCGCGACAAGATCCGCATCTTCGGGACGGACATCTCGCGCCGTTGCATCGCGGCGGCGCGGCGCGGCGTCTACTCGGCGTCTTCGTTCCGCGACGAAGCGAGCCAGCCGTACATGCACTTCTTCAAGAGCCAGCCCGAGGGCGATCGGGCGGTCGTGGAGGAGCTCCGGAGCATCTGCCACTTCCGGCACAACAACCTCCTCGAGCCGTCCGCGTTCGGGTTCATCGACGTCGTGTTCTGCCGGAACGTCCTCATCCACATGGACGAGAGCTCGCGCCGCAAGGTGATCCAGAGCTTCTACAACCGGATCTCCCCGGGCGGTTACCTGGTGCTCGGTCACTCCGAGTCGCTGTTGAAAGAGCAGACGGAGTTCGTCACCGAAGAGCTCCCCGACGACATCGTCTACCGACGACCGTTCGTGGGGGAGCAGGTCGTCGATCGCGGGAGGGGCTCGTGACCCCGGACCGCAAGAAGCCGCTTCGGGTGCTCGTCGTCGACGACTCGCCCGTGAATCGCCACCTGATCACGGAGGCGCTCGTCGGGTCCGGGCAGATCATCGTCATCGGGCACGCCTCCAACGGCGAGCAGGCGCTGCGGATGGTGGCGGAGCTCGAGCCGGACGCGGTCACCCTCGACGTCGAGATGCCGAAGATGGACGGCTTCACGTTCCTCCGCATCCTGATGGCGACGCGCCCGATCCCGGTGGTCGTGCTCTCCGGCTACGCCCAGAGCGAGATCGTGTTCAAGGCGCTCGAGCTCGGCGCGGTCGACTTCGTGGCCAAGCCGGAGGACTTGTTCAGCGCGACGAAGAGCACGTGGCGGCGCGAGCTCGTCAACAAGCTCCTCGCGATCCATCGCCAGGAGGCCCAGCCGCGGAGGTTCGACTCGCCGCCGGAGCCCTTCCCCCAAGAGCGAAAGCCGCTCGCCCAGCCGGCGCGGTTCGTGGTCGCGGTCGCGTCGTCGACGGGGGGGCCGAGCGCGCTCCTCCACGTGCTCTCGCGGCTGCCTGCGACCTTCCCCGGCGCGGTCGTGATCGCCCAGCACATGGCCCCTTCGTTCACGCGCACGTTCGCGGAGCGCCTCAACCGCACCACCCCCCTCTCCGTGCGCGAGGCCCAAGACGGCGATATCCTCTTCGCCGGTCACGCCTTCGTTTGTCCGGGCGGGAGCTGCATCGTCCTCAAGCGCGACGTCGGCGCGCTGCGGGTCGGCGTCGTGGCGCCCACCGAGCACGACCGCTACGTGCCCTCCGGCAACCGCCTCTTCAAGAGCGCGGCCGAGGTCGTGGGCGCGCGCACGGTCGCCCTCGTCCTCACCGGCATGGCCGACGACGGGGTGGCGGGGGCGCGCGCGGTCCGGGCCGCGGGCGGAACCGTCATCGCGGAGAGCCAAGAGACGGCGGTCATGTACGGGATGCCGGGCGCGGTCATCGCCGCCGACCTCGCCCAGAAGGTCCTGCCCCTCCACGAGATCGCGGAGGAGCTCGCGACCCGAAGATAGCGGCGATCCGCGGCGCGACAGGTCAGCGTCGAAGGACGAGCAGCGCGAGCGCGGCCACCAGCGCCACCGCGAGGGCGACCAGGGCGACGGTCGAAGAGAGCCCTCGCTCCTTGGGCATCGGCGTGCGCGCCGTGGGCTCGCGGAGCGTCGGCACGATCGGCTCGCTCTCCACCGCCGGCTCCCGCGACGGCGCCGGCGAGGCCCTGACCTCGGGGACGAGGGACGTGGCGCTCGGCCTCACCCCGTGCGCCTCGAGCACCGCATCGATGGCGGCGACGAGCTGCTCCGCGTCGGCGAACCGATCCGCGGGGGAGAGGGCGATCGCCTTGAGGACGAGATCCTCGCACGCGTCGCTCACGCGCGCGCCGCGGACGCGCGGGCTCGGCCGGACCTTCGCGGCCGCGCTCTGGAACAGCTCCGAGAACTCATTGCCGTCGAGGGCGCGCTTGCCCGTGAGCAGCTCCACCATCAAGAGCCCGAGGGCGTGCACGTCCGTCCACGGCCCCGTCCGGCCGTGCACGGGATGAAACTGCTCGGGGGCACCATAGAGCGGCGAGAAAGGTCGCACGTTCATCGGAGTGCCGCTCGCCGCCGTCGCGCGATCGCCCGCCTGCATCGCCTTCGCGATCCCGAAGTCGAGGACCTTCCACACCGGCCCGCGCGCGGACGAGGTCCGCATGATGTTCGAGGGCTTCAGATCCCGGTGGGCGACGCCCCTGCCCTTCGCGTGCGGGAGCAGGTGGGCCGAGGTCACCGCGTTCGCGATCTGCCTCAAGAGGACCAGGGCCTCGCGCTCGGAGTACGGCCCGAGGCCCGCGTCGCGCCGCTCCCGGAGCACGTCCGCGAGCGTCTCTCCCTCGAGCCACTCGAGCACGATGAACGGCACCCGCCCCCCCGGCTTGGTCGCCACCACCCCCAGATCGAGGACGCGGACGATGCCCGGCTCCGAAGAGAGGCGCAGGAGCAGCTTCCCCTCCCGACGAAACGTGTCGACGAAGGCGGCCCTCCCCTCCGCCGAGAATCCCTCGGGCAGCTTCAGGCATTTGACGGCGACCTCCGCGTCGCCGAAGCCCTCGTGCACGGCCCGATAGATCACCGAGAACCCGCCGACGCCGACGACCTGCTCGACCCGGTACTTTCCGTCGATGGTCGTTCCGATGAGCTCGAAGGGATCGGGATCCGTCATGCGCTCGCGCGGCCTCAGCTCGGCGGATCGATCAGGGCCACCAGGCGCTCGAGGGCGACCGGCTTCGCCGCGTGCTCGTCGAAGCCGGCCTGCTTCGCCCGGATCCGATCGGAGGCCTGGCCATATCCGGTCAGCGCGATGAGGCGGATCGAGCCATCGCGCCGCGCGCGGATGGTCTGGGCGAGCTCGTAGCCGTCCATGCCCGGCAGGCCGATATCCAGGACGGCGACGTCGGGGCGAAAGGCCTCCAGCGCTTCGAGCGCGCCGGGGCCGTCGTAGGCGACGCACGTGTCGTGGCCGACGCGCTCGAGGTACTGCCCGAGCAGCTCCGCCGCGTCTTCGTTGTCGTCCACGACGAGGACGCGAAGGGCCCGCTCCGCCCTCGGAAAGCCGCGGTCGACCTCGCTCGTGGGAGGAGCGGCGGTCGTATCGGCGGGGAGGACGACGGTGATCCTGGTGCCGAGACCGGAGCCGGGGCTCTCGGCGAGGATCGTCCCGCCGTGGAGCGTGACGAGGGTCTGCGCGATGCTGAGCCCGAGGCCCAAGCCGCCCTCCGTCCGCGCGATCCCTTGGGGGGCCTGCACGAAGACGTCGAACACCTTGGGGAGGAGATCCGCGGTGATGCCGTCCCCGTCGTCGGCGACGGTGCACTCGATGTCGCGCCCCCGCCGGCGGGCCGCGATCTCGATGCGGCTCTCGTCGGGGGAGTATTTGATCGCGTTCGAGAGCAGGTTCGCGAACACCTGGGCGAGGCGCGTCGGATCGGCGTCGACGACGAGGCCGCTCGGGACCGTCACCGAGAGCCGGTGGCGGCGCTGCGACGCCGCCCGCTCCGTCATCTCCACCGCCTTCGCCACGACCTGCGCGAGCTCGGTCGGCTCGCGGACGAGCTCCACCTTGCCGCGCCCGATCCGGCTCACGTCGAGCAGATCGTCCACGAGCCGGGTGAGGTGCCCGACCTGGCGCGCGAGGATGGCGCGCTGCTTGTCGACCTCCACGAGGGACGCGCCCCGCATGAGCTCGAGCGCGGTCGCGATCGGGGCGAGCGGGTTGCGCAGCTCGTGCCCGAGCATCGCGAGGAAGTCGTCCTTGGCGCGGCTCGCCGCCTCCGCCTCGCGCCGCGCCGTCTCCGCCTCTTCGAACAAGCGAGCGCTCTCGACGGCGGACGCGAGGCGCCCGGCCACGTCCTCCGCCACCGATCGGTCGAGCGCATCGAAAGACATTCCGCGCCGCGAGAGGGAGAGCTCCCCGAGAACCTTCCCTTTGACGACGAGGGGGACCGTGAGCTCGAACCGCTCGAGCGACGGCTCGCTCGTCCCGCGCCCTTCCGCGAAGACCTCCGCCGGCTCTTCTCTGTCGCGGAGGACGATCCGACACGCCTCGGCGAAGGCGCGCGCGCTGCTCGACGGGTCCGAAGCGGGTCGCTCGAGCACCATGCGCTTCGCCACGTCTTCGAGCATCGCCATCGGAGAAAGCGACGCCGAGAGCCGCGCGCTCACCTCCGCGAGCAGCTCTCGATCGCGCTCGACGCGCTTGCGCATGGACACGTCGGTGAGGATCGCGAGGGACATCGTCCGGCCGTCGCTGAGCCGGATCGGGGCGGCGTGGAGCTCGGCGTCGAAAGGCTCCCCGGAGCGCCGCGGCCGCTGGACCTCCTGCGCGGAGAGGACCTCCCCGGAGAGCACGCGGCGCAGGTTGCGGCGCACGTCGGCCGCGTCGATCCAAGGCAGCCGCGCCCCGACGATCTCCTTCGCGTCGAACCCGAACATGCGCTCCGCGGACGCGTTCCACACCTGGACCCGCTCGTTCTCGTCGGTGAGGATGATCGCGGCCGGGGAGGCGTCGATCATCGCCCGGTGGACCTCGTAGACGTCGGCGAGCGCGTCGTAGAGCTCGGCGCGACGGATCGCCTCCGCGCCGTGGGACGCCAGCACCTCCACGTAGGTTCGCTCGTCGCGCGTCAGCGTTCGCTCGCCGTGAAAGGTGAAGCCCAGGCACCCGAACACGCGACTGTCGACGAACAGCGGGAACAACGCGCCGGAGCGGGGGGGCGACCGGGACGCGCCCGCCGACGCCTCCGCCTCCTTGGGGTAGCGCGCCACCAGGTCGGCGCGCGACGTGATCATGACGGGACGACCTTCGCGCAGGCAGTCGGCGATGGGCCCGCCCTCGGAGACGGCGCGCCGGGTGTACTTCGTCGCGAGGTCCGGGGATAACCCTCGCTCCCGAACGAGCGTGAAGGCGTCCCGCTCGTCGGTCAGGGCGAACAAACCGCAGTTGATCGCGTCGAGCACGAACATCCCCTCGTCGACGAGCACCCGCGCGATGTCGTCGGATCGCTCTGCGGCGGCGAGGCGCGCGGTCGCGGCGAGGAGGCCCTCGAGGCGCTCCGTGTTGCGCCGCTCCGCCTCGCGCTGCTCGTGCTCGAGGGCCGCGACGCGCGCCTCCACCGTCACGTCCTGGACGAGGACGGCGCACCCCTCGAGCTCGCCCGTCTCGCTCTTGATGGGGGTGAGCTGGATGTCCACCGCCCGCACCGCCCCCTTCACCTCGAGCTGGGCTCGAAGACGCCGAGGCTCGCCCGCGAGGGCGCGCTCGACCGGCTCGGCGAGGACGACGTACGCCTCGGGCCTCATGACCGCCTGCACGGAGCGCCCCAAGAACGCCGCGCTCGAGGTCCCGAACCATTCCTCGAACGCGCGGTTGACGTAGCGATAGACGCCGGCGCGATCCACGAAGGCGACGAGCGCGGGCAGCGCGTCCGCGAGCGCCGCGAGCCGGTCGCGCAACGAGGCGGCGTGGTGGCGCTCCTTCTCCCCGGCGAGGAAGAGCCCCAGCGTCGGAGCGATCCCGTCGCAGAGGGCGAGGTCTCCCTGGTTGAGGGGAGGCTCGCCGGCGGCGCGGGTCACGATGAGCTCACCCAACTTGTGATCGCCGGAGCGCAGCGGACACACGAGCAGGGACGAGGGTCGATAGCGACGAGCCGCGTCCGCGATCGCACCGCCGGCGCCCGCCACGAACTGGGCCACCCGCTCCTCGGAGAACAACACGGACCGACCGGCCGCCCTCGCCTCGTCGGTGAGGGCGCCGCGCGGCCAGCGGTCGGGCACGAGCGCGGCGTGGTCCGGGCGGTGGGGCCGGCCCGCGCTCGCCTCCCTCTCGATGAACGCCCCATCCTCTCGGACGAGCCCGAGGACGCAGTCGGCGTCCACCTTCGACGCGATCACCTGGCAGATGGCGCTGCTCGCCGCGCGCGGCTCGTCCCGCCCTCCGAGGGCGGAGAAGATCTGCGCGAGCGCCTCCGACCGCAGCGCGGCTCGCTTCTCTTCGGTCACGTCGCTCGCGAGGACGTGCACCCGGTCCTCCGCGACGAAGAACCAGTTCTTGAACCAGCGATCGAACGGCGGATAGTAATGGTCGAGGAGCTCGGCCTCGCGCGTCTCCACGACCCGCAGGAACGAGCGATGGAACGGGTTGCCGCGCGCCTCCGGGAACACGTCCTCGATGAGGCGCTTGCCGCGCATCTCCTCGAGGGACTTGCCCAGCATTTGCTCCGTGACCGGGTTCACGTAGAGGACGCGGCCCTCGAGATCGTAGACCGCGATGCTGTCGGGCGAGTGAGCCGCGACGACGCGCAAGAGGCTATCGGCGTCGACCGCCATCGAGCGGGAGCCTACAGCGCCGTCAGGTCCGGCGCCGCTCCTTGTTGCTCGAGGCCGCCGACTTCTTCGGTTTGGGGGCGCGCTTCGCGATCGCCTCCGCGTACGCGCGACCGCGCGGGCTGATCTCGTAGCCAACCTCGAAGCTCTGGGTCAGCCCGAGCCGCTTCAGCTTGCGGATGTCCGCCTTCAGATCGAGCGTCTCGCGCCCGAGCTCGAGGGCGAGCTTGCTCGCCGCCACCCGCGGCCTCCGATCGATGAGGGCGAGGGTCTTCTTCGTCCAGCGCCCCTTCGCGTCGAGCCTGGCCAGGCTCGCGGTGATGGCGGCCACGTCCTCGGCGGACAAGCTCGTCTCGAGCGCGAGGGGCACCCGGTCCCCGTCGCCCCCATGACGAAGCTCGATCCGATAGACGAGCTCCTCGTCGGTGAGCGGCTCCGCGGAGGCGCCGTGCATGTAGGCGAGCAGGGCCTCTTTCGTCTCGAAGCCGGACCGCCGGGCGTCCTCCGTCGTGATCTCGGCGGCCGCGATCCGGTCGACGCGATCGACCTCGAGCACGCCGATCGGGTGGCAGCGATAGCGGCCCCCCGCCTTCACGTGCGGCTTCGCCCAACGACGAAACGTGAGCGTCACCTCGCCCTTGGTAAGGCCCTCGTGGAAGCGCTTCTGGAAGAGGAGCATCCTTGCCCCCAGCATATCCGCCCCGCGCCCCGCCGCGGGTTGACTGAACAGATGTGCCGCCCTACCCTGGATCCGTGGCGAGCCCCCCGCCTCCGCGGATCTGCTGCCTCGATCTCGACACCTTCTTCGTCTCCGTCGAGCGCATCTTCGATCCCTCGCTCGAGGGGAAGGCGGTCGTCGTCGGGGGCGAGAAGGGGGGCCGCGGCGTCGTCACCTCGTGCAGCTACGAGGCCCGGGCGTACGGCGTGCGGTCGGGCATGTCGGTCCGAGAGGCGAGCGTGCTCGCGCCCCACGCCACGTTCGTGCCCGGCCGCCACGACGCGTACACCAAGTACTCCGAAGGCGCGCGCGCGATCGTCGAGCGGTACAGCCCGATCGTCCGCGCCGCGAGCATCGACGAGCACTACATCGACTTCCGCGGCTGCGAGCGCATGTACGCGAAGCCCCAGGACGCGAGCGACGACGCGACCATCCTCCGCGTCGTTCGCGAGATGACGGACGCCCTCGCCCGCGAGCTCTCCCTGCCCGCGAGCGCCGGCATCGCCACGAGCAAGCCCATGGCGAAGGTCGCGAGCGGGCTCGCCAAGCCGCGAGGGGTGATCCTCGTCCCGAGCGGAGAGGAAGCGGCGACGCTCGCTCCCCTCCCCGCGCGCAAGCTCCCCGGCATCGGGCCGGTCGCGGAGCGCAAGCTGCGAGCGCTCGGCATCGAGACGCTGGGGGAGCTCGTCGCCGCCAGAGACGAGCTCCTCGTCCCCATCTTCGGCCGCACCACACCGCACCTGAAGCTGGCCGCGCGCGGGATCGGCACGATCGATCTCGGTCGAGAGCGGCCCGCGTTCCGCGAGCACGATCCGATCGGAGAGCGCGTCGGCAGCATCTCCAACGAGCGCACGTTCCTCGAGCGCAGCCCCGAGATCACGGAGTCGATCCTCTCCGGCCTCTGCGAGCGCGTATGCCACCGCGCGCGCAAGCGAGGGGTGAAGGCCCGCACCGTCACCCTCAAGCTTCGCTACGCCGACTTCGAGACGATCAGCCGAGCCCGCACCCTCGAGGCGACCGACTGCGACTTCGATCTCCACCGCGCCGTGTTCGAGCTCTACCGTGAGGCGCGCACTCGCCGCGCCCCCGTCCGCCTGCTCGGGGTCGCCCTGTCGAAGCTCGTCCTGCGTGAGGCGCAGCTCCCCCTCTTCGAGCGGAGCACCCGCCGATCGATCGCGCTCGACCAGGTGCGCGAGAGGTTCGGGTTCGACGCCGTCCACCTCGCCACGACGGGCGCCAAGCGCTCGAGGCGTTCGCTGGACGCCGACCGCTGAACGCAGCTCGCGCGGCGGCGCCCAGCGCTATCATTTTGAAAGCGCACCCGAGCGGGGGGGAGCCTCACCCCTCCCGCGGCGAAGCCGCAAGGGAGGGGTCGGCGAGCGAAGCGAGACGGGGGAGGGCACCGTCTGCCCCATCTCCCGTGTCCCCGCGGACCGCGTCGTGCCCGCGGCGTCTCTCGATGCCCGTCCCTGTAGCAGAATGACGTTCGCTGGCTTAGCATCGTACGGTCGTGTGACCGCGGCGCGGCGCGCGACGTTCCTTGGAGGCAGTCTTGATAGGCAACACAACGAGACGGACCGCGTGGGCGGCGCTCGCCCTCGTCGGGTGCGTAGCGGTCGCGTGCGGTGACGACACCGGCACCGGCGGCACGCCCTCGACAGGCGGCAACGGAGGCGAAGCGAGCACCGGCGGAAACGGCGGCGCGGCTGGCGGCGGCGTCTTCGGAGGGGGCGGCTCGGGCGGCAGCCCGGCCCAAGGAGGAGGCGGCTCGGGTGAGGGAGGATCGGGCGGCGGAATGCCGGCTGAGCCTGGTCCGCCAGGGAATGCGCTCGTGAGCGCCGGCGACTACGTGACGAGCGAGCAATACAAGCTCGTGTTCACGATGGGTCAGTCGACGCAGAACCAATCCAAGATGACGTCGCCCCACTATCGGCTGCAGGGCGGATTGATCGGTGCCACGGGGAGCTTGCCATGAAGAAGTCGCTCGCACTTTCGCTCGTCTTTCTCTTCGCCCTTTCCATCGCGGGCATCGCGAGCGCCGACGTCCCGGCGACGCTCAACCACCAGGGTCGCCTCTACGACTCGTCGAACGCCCCCGTGAACGGCCAGCTCGACGTGCAGTTCGCGATCTACGACGACGTCGCGGCGGCGGTGCCGATCTGGACGGAGGTCCATACCGTCACGTTCGAGGACGGCTACTACTCGGTCAACGTCGGCAGCATCGAGCCCCTCGACGACGTGCTCGACGGGCGCGAGCTCTTCCTCGGCATCACCGTCGGCAGCGACTCCGAGATGACGCCGCGCACCCCGATCGACAGCGTCCCTTACGCCTTCATCGCGAACAACGCGGTCGGCGACATCACGCCTCACACCGTGTCGATCAACGGCTCGACCGTGATCGACGAGAACGGCCAGTGGCAGGGCGATCCCACCGGCCTCGTCGGTCCGCAGGGGCCCCAAGGGCCGCAGGGTCCTCCCGGTCTCCAAGGTCCGCAGGGCATGCAAGGCGTGACCGGCGCCGTCGGTCCCGCCGGCCCCGCCGGTCCGCAAGGTCCTCAGGGCGCGACGGGCGCGGTCGGTCCTGCCGGTCCCGCCGGCCCTGCCGGCCCCGCCGGTCCGCAAGGCGCGACCGGTCCTCAGGGCGCGACGGGCGCTCAAGGTCCGACGGGCGCAACCGGTCCCCAAGGGCCTCCGGGGGCGCAGGGTCCGCAAGGCGCGACGGGCGCCGCCGGCGCGACGGGCGCGACCGGCGCCACCGGTCCGCAGGGCGCGACCGGTCCTCAGGGCGCTCAAGGTCCCGCCGGTCCGCAAGGTCCCTCGGGCGTCGTAGCGACGGCGCGTCTCCAAGGCGCCGTGGGCACCGTCCCCGCGAACGGCGTGAACTTCACGTTCGTCGGTCCGACCGCGACCGTGACCGTGGCCGCGAACCAGCGGCTCACCGGATCGGCCACCGCCGTCCTCGGCGTTACGAGCGGGGCGGTGGATGTCGATTTCAACGTCTGCTATCAGGTCGGCGCGGGCGCGGTCACCACGTTCTCCACGTACCTGTCCGCGACGGTGGGAACCCAGCTCTTGCCCTTCACGGCGAGCGGCACCACGACCACGCTCACGACCGCGGGGCTCTACACGGTCGGCTTCTGCGCGCGCGACCAGACGGCGACCGCGATCAGCCACAACGACTGGGTGAACGGCTTCGTGCAGGTGACCAACTGACGGAAGGGCAGAAGCCGCTCCTCTCGGTTCCGGTCGCGATCCTGATAGGGAGCCTCGTCATCGGGACGGGGCTCTTTCTCGGTTTGTCGAGGCGCCCCCCCGAGACCCCCGCCGTGACGACGCCCGCCGCGTCCACGACGACGGCCATGGCCACCGCGTCCATCGCGCCGAGCGTGACCGCGCCGAGCGCAACGGCGAGCGCGGACGCCGACGCCGCGCCGGCGCCTAGCTCGCCCTCGTCCGCGCCGGCCGCCGCCTCCGCCACCGCATCGCGGAGCAAGATCGAAGGCGAGCTCGCGCGCGCGATCGCCGCTCAGAAGAAGCACCTCGTAGAACAATGCTGGGCCCCCTCCGCGAAGGAGAGCCCCGAGCCCGCGCGCGCGAAGTACACCGTCGTCATCACGTTCGACGGCCAGGGCAAGCAGATCACCCGCTCCATCCTCGAGTCGCGCAGCACCCCCCGCGCCGGAATCATCCAGTGCATGCAGCGCGAGATGACGACCGTGACGGTGTCGGCGCCAGGCGCGACGACCGAGGTCGAGTCGCCGCTCGAGCTACCCTGAAGGAAGCGCGCACGATCCGGTCGGCGGCGACGGGAGAGATGGATGCCCTCCCCCGTCTCGCTTCGCTCGCCGACCCCTCCCTTGCGGCTTCGCCGCGGGAGGGGTGGGTCACGCGCAGGCGCGGCGCGCTTTCAAAACAATAGCACCGATGCGCCCCCCTCACGACCGTCGCACGGCCCGGCGCGCCTCTCCCCGCTGGGGTCGCGCTCACGCTGGAGAGAAGAGAAGCGAAGATCATGACGGAGACACGGAGAGCACGGAGCTCAGAACGAGAAGAGAGCAGAGCGCTCTCCTTCTCCGCTCTCCCTCACGCTCCGTCTCCTCCGTGTCTCCGTGGTGAGCGCTCTCGCCTCTCGCCTCGGCCGGGGGTGGGCATCACGTGGGTCAGGGCGTCCCCTCGAGGAGCGATTTGGCGCTGTAGACCACGTTCATGAAACGGTCCTGGTACTTGCCCTTCGCGATCGTCTGGAGGAGCGCGCGGGCTTCGGCGCGGTCGCCGGGCTTGTCTCGCGCGAGGAGCGCTTGGGCGTGGGAGAGCGACCACGTCGGGTTCGTGGGCTCGACGGTGCTCGCGCGGCGGTAGGCGTCGAGGGCGCCTTCGAGATCGCCTTGTTGCTCGAGGACGCGGGCCACCCGTGACCAGCTCGCGCCTTCGGCGGGGCGGCGGTCGATGATCGAGGTGAGGCTCCGGCGCGCGTCCGCGTCGCGGCCCATCCTGAAGAGGGCGAACGCGCAGCGCTCGTCGATGTCGCTGTTCTCGGGATCGTCGCGCCGCCACCGCGCCGCCACCGCGAGCGCCTCGGAGACCTTCGCGTCGGCGTTGCCCGAGCCGAGCCCGGCGCGGCGCAGGTGGAGGTCGAGGAGCCGGCTGTACCAGGCGCGCACGACCTCGAGCTCTATCGATTGGCTCGCCGTCTCGCGCAGGAGGCGATCGAGGAGCGCCGCAGCGCGATCGAGGTCTCCCTCTTGCTCCGCGATGTTGGCGGAGAGCTCGAGGGCTCGCAGGTCGACGTCGGCGCGGGTGAGCATGGAAGCGAGGACCGTCTTCGCCTCCGGGAGGCGCCGGCCCGCGACGAGCAGCGACGCGACCTTGAGGCGGTGCTCGTCCTCGGTGTCGGGAGCGGCGTCGAGGCGACGGAGGACAGCGCCGAGATCGAAGCCGGGCTGAGGCTGCCCGCCATACGGGTCGACGAACGTCCTGACGAGGCCCAGCACTTGGTCCGCGTTCCCCCGGGTCGCGACGGCGTTGCGCCACCGCGCGATGAGCACGTCGAGACCTACCTGGCCGCGGCCTTCGGTGACCGCGTACCGCATCTGCCAGTCGAGCTGGAGCCCGGTGCCGTTGTCGATGGCCCCTTCGAATGCGCGCACCGCGCGCTCCGAGGCTTCCTTTCGCTTGCCGAGGCCCATCATGATGTCGACCGACTGCCGGTCGGCGATGAACCCGAGCTCGCGATCCCCGGTGAGGGTATCCCAGTACGAGAGGGCGAGCTTGTCGTCGGTCCAGCGCACGCGCTCGGCGGAGAGGCGCACGGCGGCGTATCGGAAGAAGGTCGCTTCGGGGAAGCGCGTCGCGAGCTGATCGATCTTCTTCTTCACGTTCTTGGTCGAGCTCGTCTCGGTGTCGAGGAGGATGGACCGATAGAGGGAGACGAGGCCGATCAGCGTCGAGCCTTGCTTGTCGGAGAGGCGAGCGAGCGCGTCCGGCGTCGAGGCGGAGAGGTAGGCGCGCACCGGATCGACGTCCGGCAGCGCGGAGAGGAGTTTGTCGTCTCCGCGCGCGACGCTCCCCGCGAGGACGACCTCACCGCGCGACAGGCCCGCCCGCTCGCGGTGGAGGGCCTCGATCTGCTCGCGAGCCTTGGACACGTCCTCGATGGCGGCGTACGTAGCGAGCAGCTGTCGTCGGGCATCGATCGCGTCGCGGCCGTGCGGGTCGCGTCCGATGACCTCCTCCCAGCGCCGCGGGCTCGAGAGCGGCATCGCGATCTCGACGAGGTCCTTGGCGGGGCTGGGGCGGGCGAGCCCGCTCTGCTTCTTGAAGAGCTCGGGCGCCTCCCCCGGCCGGGTGACGGCGATGGTGTCGCCTTCGTAGGCGATCGTGATCGCTGGCTCCGTCCCGATGCGCAGGCTCGTGACGCGCCCCGCGTCGTCGAAGGTCCAAAGGATCTCCGGGACGTCCGGCGCGCTCGATCCCGCGGAGGGCTCGGGGGCGCGCACGCGGAGGGTCCGTCCGCCGATCACCGCGACGTCGAGCCCCTCGAGGGCTTCCATCGGGGGCATCACGAACGGCAGCTCGGTCGCGAGCCAGAAGGCGCTCCCCGCGCCCACGTCGCGCTTCGTGGAGAGACCGAGCTCGTCGTAGCGCGTGACGAGCTTCGTGCCGTCGAGGGTGTCGATCTGCCCGAGCCCGTTCGGGAGCCTCTGGGTGAGCGTCACCTCGCGATCGACGCTGACCGCGCGCCCTCGGCTCGAGACGAAGTCTCCGGTCGCGGCGAGGCGGCTCTTCGACCCGAGCGCCTTCGCGTCGTCGGGGAGAGCGACCCCGACGCGTCGGATGGCGGCGAGGTAATCGCCGACGCGATCGACCTCGAGGGTGAACATCGCGGGGGCGAAGGAGGTGAGATCGAGCAAGCCGCGCTCGGAGGAGTACTGGTACTGCGCGAGGGCCGCTCCGGCGTAGGCTTGGTCGGCGCGGAACGCTTCGTCGGTCGCGCGCGGCGCCTCCGCCGACTTCGTGAGCGTCGCGCGTCCGAAGCCGAAGCCACCACCGCCCTCCCCCGCGCCGCTCAAGGCGAGCGGCGAGCCCGACGCGCTCGCGGCCGGGCGCCGCAGGACGGTGATGTCCTGAGCGAGGTCGGACGTCGAGACGCGGCTCTGCAGCCTGCTCATCTGGGGATCGCCGCCCATGCGGACGGTAGGCGGGCGCTCCATGTGGCGGCCCCCGAGCCGGCCTCGGCCGCTGCCGAAGCCCATCCCGCGGGCCGGTCCGCCCCCGTGGCCGATCGTGCCGATCGAGCCGAGCCCGATGCCCTCGTCGTAGCTGTAGAAGAGCGGCTTGGGATCTCGATCGAGGATGTCCCAATCGCCCCCGCCCGCGAGCGGCTCGGTGTGGACCTCGATCGACTCGGGCGCGTCGTAGACCGCCCACCCCTCGGGCTTCTTCTTCTCGACCCCGAACTGCTTGTACATCGCGTCGCTCTCGAGGACGAGGAGGGAGGTGAACGGCGTGACGAGGAAGTACCTCGTCGCGAGGGCGGTGATCTCGGCGGCGTTGGGGGACTCGGCGCGGCCGGGCCCGGGGGGCTCGTCGGCGAGGAGCGCGGCCACGCGACGCTCTGCGAACACGCGCGGCAGGTAGGCAGCGCCGCTCGCGGCGCCTGAGAGCGAGAGCTCCTTCTGCCACGCCTTTCCCTCGACGGAGCCTTCGATGCGGATCGTCGCGGGGGCGGGGCCGGTCTTGGGGGCCCGCGCCACCACCTCGATCCGCTCCCCATCGCAAGCGCGCAGGGACGCGAGGGCGGCGACCGCGCTCGGGACGAGCTTGCCGTCCGCGTCGAGGACCTTCGCGGCGAGGCCGCGGATGCACGGGGTGTAGGTCGCGGAGACGAGATCGAACGCGCGGTGCCGCATGTCCTCGTCCTCGCCGACGACGGTCGCGATGCCGCCGGTCGCGTTCGCGACCGCGTCGAGGAGCTTCTTGTCGACGGAGTCGCCGACCCCGATCCCGATGAACTTCGCGCGGCCGTCGAGGATCTTCGCGAGGGCCTGGGCCCGCGCCTCGGACTCGGGGGCGGACGCGTCCACCTCGAAGCCGTCGCCCACGTAGAAGATCTCGCGCTCACCCGCGCTTGCCCCGAGCTCGCGCATGGCGGCGTCGAGGCCGACCGCGATCCGCGAGTCCCCGAGCCCCTCGCCCCGGGCGCGGAGGAACTTGCCGACGGCGGCGCGATCGATCTCGCGCGCCGGCTTCGGCCCTCCCGGCATCGCCTCCGCGTCGTGGCCGAAGGTGATCACGCTGACCCGGTCCTCTTCGTCGAACGAGTCGAGCAGACCGTCGACGAGCTTCGCTTGGGCGGTGAGATCCTCGGCGCTCCGCGACGCGCTCACGTCGAACACGATCGCGATGCTCCTACCCCCGCCCGCGTCGGGCGCGACGCCCTGCGCGGCGGCGATCGCGCGCACGTCGGGCTCGAAGCGCGTCATGACGAAGCGGTCCTTGCCCTCGGTGGGGTCGAAGCTTCGCGGTTTGTCGTCGCTGGCCGCCCCCAGCGTCAGCACGAGATCCTGCCCGAGGGCGTAGTCGCTCGCCTCGAAGCTCACGATCCGATCCGGCCCGTCGTCGCGCGCGGTCACGGTGTGGCTCGGCGAAGCGATCGGCTGGGACGCGCCGCCGACGACGCGCACCTCGAACTTCGCGGTCCGGGCGTGCTGGTCCACCTTCGGGATCGGGACCACCAGGCGCTCCGCGCCGTAGAGGTGCTCGAGGGGCTGGGTGTACGAGACGAAGATGCGCTTGTCGGTCTTGGGCGGGAGGGGGAAGACGCGCATGCGGAAGGTGTTGCCGCTCATCCACTCGAGGAGCGCCGGATCGCGGCGCTGCTCGACGATGCCCTCGTAGATGTCTCGACCTCGCGAGCGGTCGACCATGGCCCCTTCCATGCGCTTGCCGTCGACGTACATCGCGAGGCGCGAGAGGGCGGCGCCCTCCGGAAGGGGGAACGCGTACGTCCCCTCCAGCTGGCGGCTGCGCGGGTTGAAGAAGGTCTGGTCGATGGTCGTCTGGGCGAAGCCGTTCTCGACCCGCACGTCGATCGTGAACGAGCGGAGCTCGAGGGGCTGGGCCTTGCCTCCCCAGCGCGGGTCACGCGCGGTGAGGGTCCCCGCGCGGCGGGGGGCGTCGCTGGGATCCTCGGCATCGGTCGGACGGGCGAAGTCGAAGTAGTGGGAGACGCGCTTCGCGGCGTTGGCCTTCGGAGGCGCGGAGCCCGTGAGCACGCCCTCCTCGCCTGCGCCGATGGTGACCTTCGCCCCCCCGGTGCTCGCGAGCTCGACGCGGCCCTTCGCGACCGCGACCTCCGCCCCCGCCTCGCCCGCGCGCATCCAGAAGCGCGTGCCGAGCGCGGACGCCTTGCCCTGCTTCGTCTCGACCAAGAACGCGGCCGCCTTCTTCGCGACGTCGAAGACGACCTGGCCCTTCACGAGCTCGACGTCGCGTGGCGCCTTCTCGATCAGCACCGCCCCTTCGTCGAGGATGGCCTTGCTCCCGTCGGAGAGGGCGATCTCGCGCGGGCCGGGCCCCGCGTTCTCGAAGGTCGTGACCGCGTGCTGCTGCGGCTGGGGCCGGAGGTAGACGGCGACCCCGGCCGCCATCGCGAGCACCGCCGCCACCCCGAGCGCGCGCGCGGGGGTGACGAAGCGCCGCCTCGCGATCGACGGGAGCCGAGGCGCGGCGGGCTCGTTCACCGCGGGCGCCTTCATCTTCGCTTGGCGGGTGAGCAGCTCCGCGAGGACGCGGGCCTTGGCCTCGTCCCGCATGCGCGGCGGCTGGGACGCGCTCCGGAGGAGGCGCTCCACGTTCTGCTCGAGGGCCGGCTCCGCGCCTTCGGAGAGGGACTCGTCTTTGGGCTCGTGATTCATGATTCCACCTCGGCGAGCGTGCGACCCAGGGTCTGAAACGTCTCTCGGAAGGCGCGCCGCGCGCGCGCGAGCATCGATTTGACCGCGTCCTCGGTGGTGCCGAGCTCGGCCGCGAGATCCCCGAGGCTCCGGTCCTCGAGGTACTTGCCCTCGAGCACCCGCCGATGGGCGTCGGTGAGGTGCCCCATGGCCATGTGCACGAGATCGCGTGTCTCGCGCCGCTCGATGACCTCGTGGGCGAGCGCTTCCTTCTCCATGCGCTCGAACGCGACGACGAGCGCTTGGTCCAACCGATCCCACATGTCGAGCTCCTCCGTTCGTCGCTGCTCGCGCAGATGGCCGCGGATGACGTTGCGCGAGAGCTGACACACCCAGCTCCGGAGCGTCCCGCGCGCGGGGTCGAAGTCGGCCGTCCTCTGCATCGCGACGACGAACGTCTCTTGCACGACGTCCTCCGCGAGCGTCGCGTCCCTACCGACCCGATAGAAGACGAAGGCGTAGAGGCCGTCGACGCACAGGTCGTAGAACCGGCGGAGCGCGTCCGGGTCCCCGCGGCCTACGTCTCCTATCCACGCTGCCGCCGGGCGTTCCGCTCCGCCCCCGAGCTTTTGATCAGCCATGCGTCCCTCGTCTGCGAGCCTACTCCTCATGTCAGCGAGGCTTTGCGAGGTGTCGCAGAATCGTGAGGACGGCCAGCGCCCCCCCGGCGAGCGCGACGCGCGGGCGCGCTGCACCTCCCAATCCAGCGCCGTTTCGGCGTCGATACCGCGGCCGCTCCCGAACGGCCCTTCTCAGCGGGCCGAGTTTCTCGTCTCCTTGCCCTTCGCGTGGCCGACCCCGAGCTCGATGGCGACTTTCAGGACTACGAGAAGAGGCTCGCCGCCCGCGACCTCGCCGAGATCCGCAGCCGCCGGCGGAAGGTGCTGCTCGTCCTCGGCGCCTTCGCGGCAGGGACGGCCCTCGTCATCTTCGGCGTGCGGGCGCTCCTCCACGACTCGCCTTGCGTCGAGATGCTCGACGAGCTCCCGCGGGACGCCAAGAAGGACACCACGCTGAAGGACCGGTCGGAGCCCTCCATGTGCTGGGCCGCCTTGACCCGCGACGAAGGGCCCCCTGCGATCCGCGTCTTCGCGTCGTCGGACCGGCTCTACGAGGTCGCGGTCGCGGAGCTGAAGTTCCGCAAGTTCCTCGAGATCGACCCGCTCGGCCTCGGCGACGACGCGGTCTTGGCGATCGGCGCGGAGAGAAGGGCTGGGCACCCGCGCTCCAAGCCGGAGGAGGGCGTCCCGATCTGGATGTCTCGCGAGACGCGCTTCAGCTCGGAGGTCCCCGACGTCCACGTCGCCGTCATCGCCAAGGGAGAGGCGATGGTCACGGTCGAGCTCGACGCCGCGACCTTCACCCCCGAGCAAGCGGAGAAGCTCGTGATGGCGATGCGGCCCAAGCTCCAGGAGCTGCGGCGCCTCCGCCCGCGGTGAGAGGCTGTCAAAAGAAGGGCGCGGCGGCTCAGAGGATCGAGATGCGGCAGCCGATGGTCGCGGTCGGGGCGAAGCTCAGCTTCTTGAAGTCCTGGATCTTGCCGCTGACCTTCACCGCCACGTTGACGGAGCCCTCGAGGTGGCCGTTCGTGACCTCGCGGGTGAAGACCCCAGCGAGAGACCCGAGGCGCGACCCGATCGCGCTCGTGGCGAGGGCCGAGCAAGAGACGGCGCCGTTCAAATCGAGATCGATCATGCCGCCCTTGGTCCAGTCGAGCTTGCCCTTGCCCTTCAGCTTCAGGCCGCCCGACTCGACGACCATGTCGTCGAAGAAGATCACATCGTCCGTGTAGCGGAGCTTGCCGTCGACCTTGGTCTTCTTGTCGTGGAGGATCCCGTCGAGCTCGCGGGGGTGGGGCGGGACGTAGCCGTCGAGCAAGAGGTGGAAGGTGCCGCTCATCCCCTCCTCGCCCTTGAGGGTGGCCGCCATCTCGCCCGAGATCGTCATGGGCGGCAGGTCGAGCCCGAGCTTCTCTCCCACCGTCTTGGAGTCGACGGGATCGGCCTGGAGCTTGGCGTACTTCGCGTCGTCCTGCACGCCGACGCGCGCGAAGTCGAGGTTCTCGAGCTTGGCCCACGTCATCGAGTCCGCGCGCTCGAGCTGCGCGGAGACCGGCCCGAGCTTCACGTTCGCGAAGGGGATCGGCACCTCGAGCGTCACCCCTTCCAGGTCCACCTTGCCGTCGTGGGAGGCGATGCGCTTGGCCTTGCCGACGACGCCGATGGGGAGGGCCTTGCCGACCCGAGAGACCCGGACCGTCACGTCCTCGATCGACGTCGGCGTCTTGCTCGCCTTGCCGGATTTGGCCGCCTTCTCCAGGGCGACCAGGGACGGGATATCGGGGGCGTTGATGCGCGCTCCGCTCGCCTCGACGTGATCGCACGTGTACGACAAGAGCCCGCCCTTGAGGGGGGCCTCCAGCGTATCGACCTCCACCGTGACGTCGGGCGCTTCGTCGCTGGTGAGGGTCACGCCCTTGAGGGTCACCTTCGGCTTGCCGCTCTGCCACGGCAGGATGCCGGTCGCCTCGATCTTGTCGTACTGGACCTTCATGCCGTGGTCCTTCGCCTTCGCGGCGACGGTCTCCTTCAGCACGGCGTCGAAGCGGATCGTGATGTAGACGAGCAGGATCCCCGCGACGAGCGCGATTGATCCGAGGGCGACGAGGGCGATCTTGAGGATGCGCGTCGCGAGGGGGCGGACGCTCGGTGGCTCCTCGTCGACCGCCCGCTTCCGCTCGACCTTTCCTTCCACCTTCGAGGTGGGCGGGGGGTCGAGCTTGGGTATGACGGGCGCCGGCTCGACGACCGTCTTCGCGATCGGCGTCGCGCCGGCGGGCGCGCTCGGCACGGGCGGCGCAAGGTCGCTCGTGGCGACGGGGGCGGCAGGCGACTCGGGAGCGACGGGGGCCACCGGCGCATCCACCACGGTGGGCTCACCCTCCAGGGCCGGCTCGGGCGCAGGCTCGCCGGGGAGCGTCTCTTGTACCTTCGCGAGCTTCTTCTCACCGACCTCGGTCGGGGCCTCGGGGTTTCCCGTGGGCAGCTTGACCAGCGCCTCCTCCACCACCTCGGCTTCGGCGGGAGCGGGCTTCTTCGAAGGGGGAGGGCTCTCGTCGGACATGAGATCGAGCGGCGGCGGACCCGCAGGGAATCGTTCGACGGAGCTTAGCGCTCTTTCGTCGCGTGGGCTCGAGATCGGTCGGCGCGCGCGGTCGGGCACCTCGGTATGACGAGCCGGGCGCGGCGATCCTACGCCGGGTCGCTACTCTTTTTGAGCGGCGTACTCGGCGCTGCTCACCCTGAACAACCCCAGGGAGAGCCAGAGCGCGGAGAGGATCAAAAGCCCGACGATCGCCTTGAGCTCCACCGCCGACTCGAGCGACTTCTCGAGCCCGGCGAGGGTCCGCGTGTGGGCGACGATGGAGAGGTAGCGCGCGCCCGAGATCGCGAAGAGGAACTGCTCGACCGTCAAGAACACGCCCAGCGTGAACAGAAGCGGTTGCCGCGGGAAGAGCCCGCCTCCCCCGAGCGCGAAGCAGGTGCACGCGAGCGACGAGGCGAAGGCGGCGCCGAGCGCGCGGACGAGATCGTCCCCGGTGACCCCGCCCTCCGTGACGAGGTAGCTCACCACGAGCGAGACGGACGAGAGCGCGAACAAGAGCGGCGCCACGAAGAGCAGGCGGCCCAAGATCACCGACACGCGCGGGATCGGCCGGGACCAGAGGTACGTGAACGTCTTCTGATCGAGCTCCTCGCCGACCGCGCCGGACGCGTGCACCGCGGCCGCGATCGGGATCACGAAGCGCAGCAGCACCTCGCACGCCGCCGTCCAGCCGTCCTTCGCCACGAACGCCTTCCGGCTGACGACGGCCGCGAGCAGGATGGGAGCGAGGGCGAGCACGCCGCTCACGTAGAGCGTCTTTCCACGGACGAGCCTCGTGTAGCCGAGCTGCGCGAGCGTGAGCGACGAAGAGACGAGGCTCATCGTGAACCCCCTTTGGCGGCTTGAGCGGCCGACGAGACGCCGCCCGCGTACCAAGCGGTGAGGTACTCGAACACCGCCTGCAGGTTGTTGTCGGGAGAGGAGATGCTCCGGAGCTCCAGCCCCAGATCGAGCACGGCTTGGGGGAGCTGGTCGTAGAGTCGATCCGGGTGGCGGGTCTCGAGCTCCACGGACGTCTCGGAGAGCGTCAGCTTTCCGATGTGCTCTTCGATGGCGAGCTTCGCGGCGAGGACCCGCGGCTTGTCGCACTCGACGCGGACGCGGTGAGGGTGCCGATCGATGAGCTCGCGGATCTTGTAGATGTTGCCCTCCGCGAGCACGCGCCCCCGATGGATGAGGACGATGTCGCGGGTGAGGGCCTCGATCTCGTAGAGGACGTGGGACGATACGATGATGACCTTGCCCGCCTTGGCGAGGTCCTCGATCTTCGCGACGATCTTTGCGCGCGCGATGGGATCGCAGCCGGTGAGCGGCTCGTCGAGGAGGAGCACGTCCGGATCGTGGACGAAGGCCTGGGCGAGCTTCGCGCGCTGGCGCATGCCCTTCGAGTAGCCCTTCAGCCTCCGATCCATCGCATCGGCGAGGCCCATCGAGTCGAGGGCCTCCGCGGCGCGCTTGCCCGCGACGTCGGGGGACATCCCGCTCAGCTTCGCCATCAAGGTGACGAACTCGCGCGCGGTGAGGTCGTCGTAGACCCCCTCGTGCTCCGGGCAGTAGCCGAGCCGGCGGCGCGCCTCGACGTCGCTCCAGAGCGGACGGCCGAACACGAGGGCGAGCCCGCGCGAGGGACGCAAGAGACCGGCGAGCACCTTCATCAGGGTCGACTTGCCGGCCCCGTTGGGGCCGAGGAGGCCGATGATGCCCCGCTCGACGCGCATCCAGACGTTGGCGAGGCCGAGCACCTGGCCGTACGTGCGCGAGAGATCTCGGACCTCGACGGGCGCGGATCCGATCGGGGCCGGCTCGGCGAAATAGCCGGACCCGGACCAACCCCCCGCCGCCTGGGCAGGAGCGGGAGCGTGGGGAACGACCGCGGCCGGAGGAGGTGCCGACGCGTGGGCGGCGGGAGCAGCAGCCCCCGCCGAAGCAGCCATCTTCTTCTTCTTCTTCTTCGGCTCGCCTTCGATCGTCACGACCCACCTCCCACCGACGAGACGTCGGCTTGGCGCAGGCGCAGGACGAGACCGGCCGCGCCCAACCCGATGAACCCGAGGAGGGCGAGCATCGACTGCCACGCGGGCGGGGACGGGGGCACGTTGGGGTTCTCGGGGATCTCGAAGATCCACTGGCCCACGTTCTGCCAGCAGTGGTCGAACGCGATGAGCTCGAGCTGCGGGATCTTGAGGGCCTTGGAGAGCAGCAGAGCGATGAAGCTCACGACCATGTAGTAGGCGACGTAGCCGGCCTGGGCGGTGCGCTTCGAGACGACGGCGGCCCCGAGCCCGGCCGCGGGGAGAGCGTAGACGAGGGTGCCGAGCACGCCCCACGCGATGGCGCGCGGGAACACCGTCCACGTCTTGCCGAGCGAGCCCGCGTCCTCGGTGAGGCCGAGGCGCAACAGACCGAGGAGCGACGGCACCACCAACATCGGGATACCGACGAGGAAGCAGATGCCGAGGATCTTGCCGAGGCCGTAGTCGATGCTGCGGAGCGATCGAGAGAAGTAGAACTGGAAGGCCCCCACCCGGAGATCGTCGCTGATGCTCGTGCAGCCGACGGCCGCCCCCACGACCATCCCCCACCAGCCGAGCCACCAGCCCGCCTGGACGAGCACCCCCGCGAGGCGATCGAAATCCGGCACGCCCTTGGGGACCGGCATCGTCCCGCCGAACTGACGGGCGATGAACATGAACACGCCCGAGACGAGGAAGATGAACACGGACGCGATCGCGGGGACGCGCACGGCCCAGCGCCGCAGGCCCGTCCACACGACGTTGCGGGCGACGATCCAGAACCGCCGCGACTGCTCGCGGCGCGGACCGGTGTAGCGCTCATAGCCCTGATCGTGGATCTGGGCGCGCGGGGCCTGAGCGAGGGTGGCGGCGGGCTGGGTCATGTCTCGAGCGCTCGCAAGAACGCGTCCTCGAGCGCGGCTCGGAGGGGCGCGAAGTGACGGATTTGGACCTTTGCTTCGATGGCCTCGCGGAGGACGGCGCTCGTGGGCGTGCCGGCGGGCAAGGTCACGAGCAGCCCGTCGCGGCCGCGCTCGACCTCGCAGCCGATCCCGACGAGGCGCTCTTTCAAGCGGTCCTCGCCGTCCTTCACCCGGACCTCGAACCGCAGCGTCTCTTCGCCGCGAAGCGCCTCGATCGTCCCCGAGAAGGCGATCGTCCCGCTCTGCATGACGATGACCTGATCGCAGAGCCGCTCCACGTCCGGCAGCAGGTGGGTGGAGAGGATGATCGAGCAGCCCCGCCGCTCCGGCAGGGACTCGATGAGCCGCAGCATCTCCTCGCGCGCGACAGGATCGAGGCCGTTGGTCGGCTCGTCGAGGAAGAGCAGATCCGGATCGTGCACGAGGGCCTGGGCGAGCTTCACCCGCTGCTTGAGGCCGGTGCTGTAGCCCTCGACGGGCAGGTAGCGCTTGTCCTCGAGGTTCGCGAAGTAGAGGGCGGCGTGGGCCCGCTGCATCGCGGCCGCCTTCGGCAAGCCGGAGAGCTCCCCCGCGTAGGCGCACAGCTCGACCGCGTTCATCCCCGGCAGGTAGCTGTCCGATTCGGGCATGTAGCCGACGCGGTCGCGGACCTGGAACGACTCGCGGCGCGGATCGAGCCCGAGCACCCGCGCCGTCCCGTCGAAATGGAGGAGCCCGAGGAGGCTCTTCAAGAGCGTCGACTTGCCGGCGCCGTTCGGACCGAGGAGGCCGATGATGCGGCCGTCGATCTCGGCGTCGACATCGCGCAGCGCCTCCACCATCCCGTACCGCTTGGACACCCCCGAGAGCTCGACGAGCACGTCGTGCTTCCTAGTGCAACGCGAACGATTCGGCTACCCGGCCTTCGAAGAAAGCTCCTGACCCGATTGGGGTACGCTTCCCGCTCGGTGTCCGCCTCCGAGCCCCTCCTCCGCGATTTGTTCGATGAACGGACGCCCGCGCGCCCGCTCGCGAGGGCCACCGGGATGGGCGGCAGCTACGAGGACCTCGCCCTCCGCGTCCTCGTCGATCCGCGCGCGCTGCGGAGCGACGCGAGGCTCTTCGCGTCCCTCAGCGTCGCGCTCGGGACGGCCGCGTTTCCCCCGCAACACACGGCCGCCGTCCTCCCCCACGTGCTGCGAGGTCCGGGGGCGCTGCGCGAGTCGTCGTCGTGGCTTCGCCGCGCCCGCACCCTCGACGCGTGCCTCGCGTTCGCCCTCGGCGTCGTCACGATGCCGCCCGACGAGATCGACGACGAGCTGTTCGAGCAGGTCGAGCACACCCTCCTCGCCCTCTCGCGCGATCGCCAGGGCACGATCGCGACGCCCGCCGCCGCCGCCCTCGGAGCCCTCTCGGCGCGGTCGGGGAAAAATGTCCGGGCCGCGCGCGAGCTCCTCGGCGAAGAGGCGGTCACGGGGGCGAGCCGCGCGGAGGGGGTGAAGCACCGCCGCGCGAGCGTCGCGCGCGCGATCCGATGGCTGCTCGGCGCCGAGCAAGCAAGGAGCCTCCACGACGTCGTCGGCGCCCTGGACGCGTTCGCGACCGCCGAGGTCCTCCGCGGCCTCGCCCGCTTTCGCGGGGTCGCCCCCGCCACCGCCGATCGCGGGGCGCGCGAGCTCGCGGCCGAAGCCGACGCGACGGTGCTCTTCGCCCTCGGCGAGTACGCCCTCGCCCTGCCGCGCGCGGAGCGGGCCGCGCTCGTCGTCGAGGTCGTGAGGCGGGCGGAGGCCCTCGACGCCCCCGATCCGCAGATCGAGCTCTGGCGCGGGCGCGCCTCGGAGGGGGCGCGCGCCTCCCTCCTCGCGTGGGCGGAGATGCGGGGCGCCGCCGCGACCGCGATCCCCTCCGCCGCCGAGACGGCGATGGGGGTGCTCGCCGCCGTCGAGAGCGCCGTCGTCGAGATCGAGGCGACCGGGCGCGGCCCGAGCGTGGACGCCCTCGAGGCGACGCTCGACATCGTGCTCTGCGCCTCTCCCCTCCTCCACGACATCCTCATCGCCACGAGCGACGACGTCGCCCAGGCCGTCGCGCGCCAGCGCCGGTGGGAGGCCGCCCTCCTCGCGCTGAGGCGCGGCCGCTTCGAACGCCTCGACAAGAACGTCCGCGGCAAGCACGAGCGGCGTGAGGCGGTCCGGCGGATCGCCCTCGCCCTCGACGCGACCCCGATCGCGTCCGAGCCTGCCCCCGACGAGCCGGCCTCGGCGCGGAAGGTCGCCCTCCGCCTCCGCGCCCTCGTAGAAGACAACGACGAGCCCATGCTCGACCGGCCCCTCGCGCGCGCCTTCGCCCTCGCGGTGGAGCGCGCCGCCCCCGAGGCAGCGAGCATCGAGCTGCTCGGCCTCATGCTCGCGTTCGGCCCCGACGCGTTCAAGAAGTACGCCCTCGAGTTCGCGTCCGGGAAGCTCGTCCTCGCCGCGCGCGCCCTCCTCGAGCTCCGCCGCGCGATCGACGTCGCCGCCCGCTCGCTCGAGCCTGCCGCCACGCCCCCCGGCCGTCGCGGCAAACGAAAGCTCGCGCGCGATCTCCTCGTCGCCCTCCGCGAAGTGAGCGGCAAGCTCGGCCTCATCGCCCCCCAGGAGCCCACCGCCCACGGCGAGCACGAGATCGTCCGCGGCCTCGACGACCTCGTCGGCGTCGCCGTCCACCTCCTCCATCAGCGCAAGCCCTCGGCCGCCATCTCCGGCGTCATCGCCGACGCGATCGAGACCCTCGGCTCCGGCATGCGCGTCGCGAGCGCCTCTCTCTTCGACGAGGCGCCGCCCCCGAAGCAGCGCAGCGCGAGCCTCCAGCGCCGCATCGACGACTTCCTCGCCCGGCCCTCGAGCAAGGCGGGCGCGGAGGTGAAGCGCGAGATCGAGCGCCACCTGCCGCCCATCCTCTCCGGCCTCTTCGAAGCCGTGTTCGCCCTCCAGGGCGCCCTCGACCGAGAGCCCGAGCCCGAGCAGCGCATCATCGGCGACTACCAGGTCGTGCGCGCCCTCGGCGCGGGCGGCATGGGCGCGTGCCTCCTCGTCCGCGCCCGGTCCAGCGACGACGAGCGCCACTACGTCCTCAAGCTCCCCCAGCGCACGAGCGCCCAGTACCGCTCGTGGTTCCGCCGCGAGGCCCTCGCCCTCCTGAGCCTCGCCGATCATCCCCACCGCGGCATCGTCCGCTTCGTCTCCTTCCACGACGGCCTCGGGGGCAAGCCGCACCTCGTCATGGAGTGGGTCGACGGCGAGTCGCTCCAAGATCGCCTCGAGCGCGCGCCGTTCCCGCTCGGCGAAGGCCTCCGCATCCTCGCCGAGCTCGCGAGCGCCGTCGCCCACGCCCACCACCAAGGCATCGGCCACTACGACATCAAGCCCGCCAACGTCGTGCTCCACATGGGGGCCGAGCCCGTCCTCGTCGACTGGGGAATCGCCGGCGCCACCTGCCGATCACGCGTCGGAACCCCCCACTACATGGCCCCCGAGCGAATCCTCGAGGATCGCCTCACCGCCCCCCTCGCGAGCGACGTCTTCTCCCTCGGCTGCATCCTCCCCGAGCTCCTCTCCGGCAAGAAGCTCTTCGCCTCCACCTGGGACGCGGAAGACGAAGCCATCGATCCCGGCTTCGGCGCCCACGTCGCCAGCGTCGATCGCCCCGGCATCGGCGACCAAGTCGTCCTCGCCCGCCTCCACACCGATCGAAAGCTCCTCGCCGGCCGCGTCGACCGCCTCCTCGGCCCCGCCCCCGACACCGTCCGCGAGATCGTCAAAGCCATGCTCGACGCCGATCCCGAAAAGCGCCCCACCGCCCGCGCCGTCGAAGAGACCCTCCGCCGGTACGAGTAGCGCCCGAGCTGCCCACCCCCCTCGTCGCTCCGCTCCTCGGCCCCTCCCAAGCTCGGCGCTCCGCGCCTCACGGGAGGGGACCGCGCTATCTTCTTCGTAGCGCCATAGGCGAGCGAGCATCTTCCTCTCGGGCCGAGCGCCGAGCGAGGGCTGCCCCCCACTCGTCGGTGCTAACGCGCCGCCGGTCTCCCCCAATTCCCCTCGCGTTCGCGGATAGCCGCGAACCCAGCGACACTTCTCGCCGACTTGCTTCGCAAGACGGCGGAAGCTTCGTCGCTGCGCATGGCCCGAGCGGCGAGCGGGAAACAGAGCCGGCTCCCAACTCCCCCACCACCGCAGCGAGCGTAGCGAGCGAAGCAAGCGATGAACGTCCGCCCGAAGGCGGACGTTGCGCCGGCCCGAGCGGCGAGCGGAAAACAGAGACGCAGCGCATGCTCGGGCTGCCAAAGCGCAGCCCTGCGCGTGCGTGGGGGAGACGAGGAAACGCGCTACGGATTCCGTAGCACCGGCAGCCACGTCCCCCCCAGGTCGAGCCCCTTCCAAGCCCGCAACCACCTCTCAGCGCGCCCCGCCCAACTCGCAACGACCTCCAAGCTCGCCCCCGTCCAGCCTCGCCACAACCTCGGTCGGCGACGGTTCCTCCGTCGACGACCGGCGCAGCGAGCCTTATAGGCGAGCGAGCATCTTCGTCTTGGGCCGAGCGCCGAGCGGACAAACACAGTCGGCGCATGTTCCTCATGCGCCGACCGGCGCAGCGAGCCTGGTAGGCGAGCGAGCATCTTCCTCTCGGGCCGAGCGCCGAGCGGGAAACAGAGCAAACACTGCGCTCGCGCTCTCGCCATGCTTGGGCGATCCTTCGCGCATGAGCCCGAAGACGCACGGCGCGCCGAGCTCCGGCAGCGCGGAGGACGAGGCGCTCTTGCGCGCTACGCAGAAGCTCGAGGCGGCGCGAGCGCGGGGGAGCAGCGGGGATCTCGCGCTCGCGTTGATCGAGGAGGCGCGGGCGCAGTGGGCCCACGGCGACAAGGACGACGCGGTGATGACGGTCGACGAGGCGATCTCGCGGACGCGGCGGGCGTTCGGGCCGGACGACCGGCACTACGCGGAGGCGCTGGAGCTGGGCGCGGAGATCGCGGAGGGGGCGGGGATGCCTAACGCGGCGGACGCGCGCTACCGGGCCGCGCTGGAGCTGCTCGAAGGAGAGGGGGTGACCGACACCCTCCTGCTCTCGGCGCTCCATCACCACGGGACGTTCCGGAGAGACCGCGGCGATCTCGAGGCGGCGATGCGCGCCTTCGTGAGCGTGGTGGAGCGGGTGGGCGCGAGCGGAGAGCGAGAGGGGCTTCCGTTCGCGGCGATGTCGATGACGGAGCTCGGGCGCATCGCGCTCGACGAAGGAAAGGACGGAGAGGCGCGGACGCTCGGGGACCGCGCGCTGGAGCTTTGGCTCGAGCTGAAGCAAGCGAGGAGGTTCGAGGTCGCGGACGCGATGGCCCTCGTCGGGGCGGCCGCCCTTCGTCAGAGCGATTTCGAGCCGGCGGCCGCGTTCCTCGAGACGGCGTGCGAGATCTACGGGGGGTGCACGGTCGACGTGCGCGCGCGTCACGCCACCGCGGCGACCGGGCTCGCGCGCGCCCTCGAGGGGCTCGGCAAGCGCGAGGAGGCGCGGCGCGGCTACGAGCGCGCCCTGGATCTCTTCCGCGAAGGCGACGCGGCCCGGGTCGAGATCGAGCAGCGGATCTTGGAGCTCTCGCGGGGCTGACCTCCCGCTCCGCGGTCGGC
This sequence comes from Polyangiaceae bacterium, assembly GCA_044225865.1. Classification (GTDB taxonomy): domain Bacteria; phylum Myxococcota_A; class Polyangia; order Polyangiales; family Polyangiaceae; genus Xiheicaenibacterium. The sequence goes on from JBGAID010000026.1 coordinate 110,334, forward strand.
GCGGCGGCGCCCCCCCGCCGCTATCGATTTCGTTGCATCGTTCGGAGGCGACGAAGGATCCCCTCCCGCGGCGTGCGGAGCACGACGCTTGGGAGGGGCCGACGAGCGCAGCGAGGAGGGGGGTGGGCATCGCCGCCGGGATGCCGCGCTGCTATGATTTTCGTAGCAGCGGGGCGGTCACTCTTCGAATAGGCGAACGAGCACGAGCACGATGCCGAGCACCCCGAGCGGGCCGGCGATGTAGAGCGGGCGGACCGGTCCGAGGGCGAGGTGCACGTCGTACATCCGGGTCGCGACGACGTCCGCGCCGGCGATCAGGAGCGAGAGCGAGATGAGCCACGCGGGCCCGCCGAAGCGCTCGCCGAGGGAGCGCGAAGGGCCCTCCGGCATGCCCATCGGCAACGGTCGGAAGGGCGAGACGACGGGGGGGCGCGCTCCGCTCGGCCGGGAGTGGGGAGCGGAGCGGGTGTCGACCTCGAGGGCTCCCGAGAGGGGCGGGCTCGACTCGAGACCGGCGAACGCGCGCGTCGGCGGGGGCGACCACAGCACGCCCGGCGCGAGCGCGGGAGGCCCGGAGGGCGGGTTCGACGACGAGCCGGCGGGGCCGGTGATGGAGCGCGGGGGGCCGCTGGAGATGTGAGGCGCGGGCGGGGCGGGGCTGGGTCCGGCGGAGGTTTGGGGGGCGCCGCCGATGTCGAGCTCGAGATCCATCATGGGGGCGGCATCGATGAGCAGGCTGCCCGCTCGGCGCGTGATGGAGGGCTTGCGACCGGCGGAGAGCTCGAGCTGAGACCAGAAGGCTTCGATGCTCTGGGTGCGCTTCCGAGGGTCGACGGCGAGCGCCTTTTCGAGGGCGCGCTCCACTTGATCGGCGACGCGCACCCCCTTGTTGCGCGGGGTGGGCCGCCAATCCGGGCTGAGCGCCGCCCCCATCATCGACGTCAGGTCTCCGCCGATGGGCGGCTTGCCGATCAAGATCTCGGTGAGGGTCAGGGCGAGGCCGTAGACGTCGGTCCAAGGACCGCTCGCGCCGTAGGTCTCGGGGGACCACTGCTCGGGGGCGGCGTAAGCGGGCGAGAAGGCGTTGAGGGCGTCGACGCCGGTCGCGCGGCCGGCGATCGCGTTCGTCTCCTGCTTCACGCGCGCGATGCCGAAATCGAGGATGCGGGTCGTGCGCTCGCCGTCGACCGTCTGGAGGAAGACGTTCTCTGGCTTCACGTCGCGGTGGATGATGGCCATCTCCGCGCCGCGATCGCTGAACTGATGGGCGCGCGAGAGGACGCGGGCGACGGGCGCGAGGATGTCGAGGGCTTGGGCGATGCCGATGGGGGGCTTGCCCTCCTCGGTGCGCCTCGCCACGAACCTGTCGAGCGTCTCGCCTTCCAGCCACTCGAGGGCGAGGTAGGGCACGAGGGCCCGCGTGTCGAGGACGCCGAACTGGAGCGGACGCACCACCTCCGGCAGCGCGGCCGAGAGCCGGAACAAAAGCTCCGCCTCTCCGCGGAACCGCTCCAGGAACTCCGCCTTCTGTTGCTCGTTGAGCCCTTCGGGGAGCTTCAGGCACTTGAGCGCGATCGGGGAGCGGAAGACGTCGTGCTGGGCGCGGTAGACGACGCCGAAGCCGCCCTCGGCCACCGCCTTCTCGACGTGGAACACGCGGGCCTGCATCGTACCGACGATGCCGAAAAGATCCGCCGCCGTCCCACCCAGAGGGGCCACGCGGCGAAGCTTACCAGGGCGGAGACACCGACGGAAAAACCTGGTGCTGGCTAGCCTCGGTGGGCGCTCAGATATCGTGGACGGTGTCGTCGCCCTGAACGATCTCGACCACGCGCCCGCCAGCGACGCGGTCGATCTCCGCCTTCGAGCGGGTGTCGTCGGGCCAGACGATCTCGACCTTGGCCGCCTCGGTGCACGTCCCCAGCGAGAAGAACAGGACGGTGTCGTTCTGCATCCCGAAGTGGCCGTAGCCGCTCGTGAGCTGTTGGAGCTGCCGGACGCCGCCGGCCTCGACCGTCACCCGAGCGCCGATCGCGGAGGCGTTGCTGCCGCCCGTCCCTTTGAGCCGCACCGCGAGCCACCCGTTCTCGGCCTGTCCGCCGTTCTCGTAGAAGTGCACCTCGTTCGTGGCCCAGATGTCGGCGCAGTCGCGCGCGGTGCCGGAGGCGAACACGACGTCGAGGTCGCCGTCTCGATCGAAGTCGGCGACGGTCACCCCGACCGCGCACGGATGATGGATCCCGAGCGCCTCGCCCGACTCCTCGAAGGCGCCGGGGTCGCGCTGGAGGAAGACCCAGCCGAACTGGTCCGGGTAGTCGCTCGTTCCGAGGATGATGTCGTTGCGCGCGTCGCCGTCCAGATCCGCGACGGCGGCGGTGATGCCGCCCTCGTTCCAGCTGCCGCCCACGTGGGGGACGAGCAAGCCGGCCTGCTCGCGATCGACGCTCTCGAACGAGAACGACCCCTTGCCTTCGGAGGTGTTGAGCAGCACGTCCGACTTGTCGGAGCTCTCGCCCGCCCACCAGTGCGCGATGTCCGCGTGGTAGACGTCGAGCTTCTCGTCGCCGTCGATGTCGGCGCAGACGAGCGAGAAGGTGTTTCCTCCGAGGCGCTCCGGATCGGTGTCGAAGGTCGGGGACCAGTACGAGTCGGCCGGGGTCGGGCACTGGGTGTTCGGCGAGCCGACGCCCGCGCAGTCGGGATCGGTGTCGTGGACGGTGCACCAGCATTTGAAGAACTGGTTGTCGTGGTAGTCGGTGAGGTCGTCGTAGGCGAAGCCGCTCTCGACCCCGACGTCCTCGAAGGCCCCGTCTTGCCAGTGGTAGAGGACGTTCGGGCCGCGGGCGTACGCGGCCATCATGAGCTCGGTGAGGCCGTCGTCGTCGAGATCGCAAGACGCGACGCCGAACGTGGCGCGGTGCTGCTTGTTCACCTTGGTCGCGCTCGTCACGTCCTCGAACGTGCCGTCCCCGTTGCCTCGGTAGAGCAGCGGCGCCTGGAGGCTGCCGGTCGCGGTGTAGTGGATGCCCACGAACAGATCGAGGACGCCGTCGAGGTTGTAGTCCACGAAGGTCGCGCTCGAGGTCCGCTTGGGGGCGGCGAGCTCGACCCCCGAGTCGGGGAGGAGATCGAAGTGACCGGCGCCGTCGTTGAGGTAGATCTCGCTCCGATCGAGATCGGCGGGGGTGGGGTCGCCGGCCGGTTGGTCCGAGTAGGTCCCGCTGAAGATGTCGAGATCGCCGTCGTTGTCGACGTCGCCGACGACCGCGAATTGGGAGGACTTGAGCTCCGTCGTCGAGCCGTCGGCGGGGACGGCGAAGCCGCTCTCGTAGGTCCGATCGACGAACGTCCGCCCGCCCCCCTCGGCGGGCTCGTTCATCAGCAGGAAGACCCGCTTGTCGCCCTCGCCGATCGTCTCGCGGACGTTGGCGGCGAGGCCGTGGACGATCAGGTCGGGATAGCCGTCGCCGTCGAGATCTGCGCTCATCGCGCGGATGCCGACGACGGAGGAGAGGCCCCACGCCGCGGTCTGGTCCTCGAAGACGGGGGCCCCGCTCGTCGCGTGAGCGTCGCAGATCGCCGGGCCGGCGCCGCCGCTGCCGCCCTCTCCGGTCGCGCCTCCCCCGCCCGCTCCCCCCGTCTCTTCCACCGCGCCTCCGCATCCGACCGCAGCGGAGGCGATGGCGATGCCGAGCAGAGCGAGGCGGTTCGGGCGGCCAAAAGCGTGCATGAAACATTCTTTTCGTAACCCCGCTCGAGCGACAAGGAAAAGCGCCGGCGGCTGGGCCTTTACGAAACGGCAGACCGAAGCCACCATCGAGCGCGATGCGCATCTGGAACATGACCCCCTTCGGTCCCCTCCTCGCCGTCTCCTTGTTGGCCGCGCTCGCGACGAGCTTCGGCGCGGGCTGGGGAGACGAGAAGACGAACGCGACCGCCGACTCGGCGCGCGCGAAGCCGAAGTCGACGGGCGCGGGCTCGGCCGCCCCCGCCGGCACCTCGACGGCCGCCGCTCCCGCGTCCACCGGCGCGCCCGCGGCCACGAGCGCCGCCCCCGCCCCCGCCC
>JBGAID010000163.1:0-12297 GCA_044225865.1 Polyangiaceae bacterium
GCGCCCCGCGAGCACCGCCTCGCGCATCGCGTCCGCCATGAGGATAGGATCTTGGGCCCCCTGCGATGGCGGTGTTCATGAGGACGCCGTCGCAGCCGAGCTCCATCGCCCGAGGCCGCGTCGCTCGCGGTGCCGACCGCGTCCACGATGGCAGGGCTTGCCCGGCTCGCGGATGATCATGCAGGTGGCTACGGGTTGCGGATGCCGAGCCCGGAGCCGATCGGCGCGGCGAGGGGCATCACCGCCGCGCAGCCCGCGTCCTCGAGCTTCTTACAGACGATCGGATCATCCATGCAGTAGGGCAGCACCGTGAAGCCCTCTTTGACGAGGACCTTCGCTCGCCTACGACCGTCGCCCTCGTTGTCGGGGAAGAGCGTCTTCTCGTCGCCGATCACCTGAGCTTTGAGCGACGTCAGCAGTCCGCGCGAGGCGGCACGTGCGCAGAGCGTCTTCGACCGTGTAGCAGCCGGCGGTGTTGGGGAGGATCGTCACCCCGAGCCGCTTGAGGAGGGCGTGGAGCGAGCCTTCGCCACGCTCCGTCATGTTCACGCGGCGAAGCGCGACGGTGACGACGTCCGCCCCCGACACCGCCGTCGCGAGCTCCGTCTCGCGCAGGTCTTTGTACTTGCCCGTGCCGACGAAGAGCCGCGACCGGAACGTGAACCCACCAACGACGAGCGCGTCTTCCATGCTTCGTCGGGGTTACCGAATGGGGGAACCGGCGACAAGGCGATAAGGCGCCGCGCATCGGCTTCGCTCCAGATCGAGCCCGTTAGCCTCACCAAGCCTTAACTGTCAAGAGGCGAAGGCGCTTCGGTGATCGAGATGATGCTGCGACCAGTCTCGAGACAACGCCGCTTCAGTCTCGAGACGCTCGGCGCGCAATGGGGTTGCCTCCGGGCGCACGGGAACTCGCTGGCTCGCTTGCGTGCCCGAGCTCGACAGGCGCGCCCTGCGGCGCAACCCCATTGCGCACCTCGCTACCGTTGCCCCACGCTCCGTCTTGAGACGACGCCGGTGCGCGAACCCAGTCGGGACCACGCTTTGCAGGCCAAGAGGCTCTCTGTAACGGAGCGAAACTTCTCTCTCAGAAGCCATCTGCGGCGCCGGAGGCCCGCTGCAAGAGGGCGCTTCGGTGATCGAGACGATGCCGGCGACCAGTCTCGAGACAGCGCCGTGCAAGCGCCGTCTTGAGACGACGCCATGCGAGAACCCTGTCCGTCCGCCGGCGCGCAATGGGGTTGCCCCCCTCCGGGCGCTGCGGGAACTCGCTTCGAGCTCGCTTCGCGTGCCCGAAGCTCAGACAGGTCGCGCGCCCGCGGGGGCAACCCCATTGCGCACCTCGCTACCGTTGCCCCACGCTCAGTCTTGAGACGACGCCGGTGCGCGAACCCAGTCTCGAGACCACGCTTTGCAGGCCAAGGGCTCTCTGTAACGGAGCGCGAAAACTTCCTCTCGAGAAGCCATCTGCAGCGCCGAGGGGGGCCCCGCAACGCGGGGAGTTGGCGCGCCAACCTCCAGCCCCAGCGAGCCGAGCTGCGGGGCCTCGCGCCCAGCAACACCACGCTCCGAGCACCACGACGCCCCAACTCCGCCCCCCCCCCCCCCCCCCCCCCCCCCCCCCCCCCCCCCCCCCCCCGGCGCAACGCGCTCCCCACGCGGGACGGTTCAACGCGGGGGAGGTCTTCGCCAAGACCTCCAGCTAGCGAGCCGAGCTGCGGGGCCTCGCGCTAGCAACACCACGCTCCGAGCACCACGACGCCCCAGCTCCGCCCTCTCCCGGCGAGCGCGAAGCGCGACGCGCGCCCTCACCTCTAGGGTCAACGCCGGCCCACGACGAAGCCGACTGCAGCCCCATACAGCGACGCCGCGTACGGGCTCGACGTGATCATGCAGGCCCGCGTACCCTGTTCCACGAGCTGCTGGTACACGAGGCCCACGAGGGCGCCCCCCAAGATGAAGCCCACGGTCTTCATGGGGTGGGAGAGCCATCGACGCGCCGAGAAGGTTCGCGCGAACCGTCCGCGGTCTTCTTCGGGCTTCGTTTCTCTGCCAAGCGATCCGATCCGTCGTCATCAACCTCCGCATGGTCGGCATGATCCTGCTCTCCCCGCGCTCCGCGCCCTCGCGATGAGGCCGCGAATGGAAGGGCCGGCGTCGAGCTGGTAGGCTTCGAGCAATGGCTTCGCACGACGACGGCTTCGTTCACCGGTGGCTCCAACGCGCTCGGCCCTTCGCGGCCGTGCTCGCGGGCGCGCTCGCGCTCGTCGTGGCGGGGGACGTCCGCCACGGCTTGGGGACGTGGCACGGAGCACGCGACCGTCTCCGTCCTCGTCGACGTCGACGACCTCGTGGCCGAGTCGAGCCTCGTCGTCGTGGGCCAGCCGGTCGAGCGCTTCCCGCTGGATGAGGTCGGCAACTGGAAGCGGTCGACCGCACGCGCATCGTGGTGGAGGAGTCCCTCGTCGGCCCCGCTCAGAAAGAGGTCTGGGTCCGCACCCTCGGCGGCAAGGTCGACAACATCGGCCAGCAGGTCGCCGAGAAGGCGTGTTCACCGTCGGCGAACGATCATCGGCGCTGCTCGCGCCCGCGGGCGAAGGCTTCGCGGTGACGGCGATGGCGCAGGGGCACTTCCCGCTCATCGAGGCGGCCGAGGATCGCGTCCTCACGTCGAGCCCGGATCTGGGGACCCTCGTGCCGAAGAAGGACAAGGAAGCGGCGAAGAAGCCGAGCGCGCGCGAGGAGCTGTCAGCCACCCTGACGGACGCGAGGAAGCGCATCGCGAAGGCGAAGAAGGACGCGCTTTGGGGCGGACCCCGCCGCCGCCCTCCTCCTCTTTGCGTCGATCGGGCTCTCCTCTCCGCGCCGCGCCGAAGCCTACTGCCGGACATCCACCTGCGAAGGGGACGTCGTCGGCGCGGTGTGCACCCCCGCCCAGCCGAGCGACTGCGGGATCCATGGCCGACCTGGTCGCCGGCTACTCGATCCAGAAGGACGCCTCCTCGCAGGTCGATCTCGCGACCGTCACCCAGCTCACGCGGCAGGCCTTCGACGCCTGGCAGAACGCGAGCTGCGACGGCCAGTCGCCCTCCATCACCGCGGTCGACCTCGGCCCCGTCAGCTGCGACCAGCTCGAGTACGACGCCGACTTCAAGAACGCGAACGTCATCATGTTCCGCGACGAGTCGTGGCCGTACACGGGCGCGGTGCTCGCCCTCACGACCGTGACCTACGCGCTCGACACGGGGAAGATCCGCGACGCGGACATGGAGCTCAACAGCGCCCAGGCCCAGTTCACGACGACCGACGCTGGCGTCCAGGTCGATCTGCTCTCCATCCTCACCCACGAGGCGGGCCACTTCTTGGGCCTCGCCCACTCCCCGGAGGCAGGCGCGACGATGAACGCCGACTACCCGCCCATGTCGACGACGCTCCGCACCCTGGAAGAGGACGACGTGGCCGGGCTCTGCGCGATCTATCCGCCCGGCCGCGACGCGACCTGCGACTCGGAGCCGGTGAACGGCCTCGGGGACGCGTGCTCGACGCCGCCCGACGAGGGGGGGCCGGGCTGCTCCCGCGGCGCGGGGGCTCGGCGACCGGGCGGCCGCCCTGCGCTCGCCCTGCTCGGGGCGGCTCGGCGGCGAGGCGCCGGCGCGCAAAGCGCCGGGCCGCTCGCTGAAAAACGTAGCACCCCTCCCGCCGCGGGGCGCGGAGCGCCACGCTTGGGAGGGGTCGGCGAGCGGAGCGAGCCGGGGGGGCACCGCTACGAATTCCGTAGCGCTGGTCCCCTTCGTCCTCAGGGGGCGGGCTGCATCGGGACGACGCCGGCCGTCTCGAGGAGGTCGCGGTCTTCGTCGGTGGCGGGGTTCTGGGTCGTCGGAGGCGATCGCCGTAGAAGATCGAGTTCGCGCCCGCGTACATGCAGAGGAGCTGCGTCTCTTTGCTCATCTCGGTGCGACCGGCGGAGAGGCGGACCTTCGAGCAGGGCATCATGATCCGGGGCCGTCGCGATCATCCGGACGAACTCGACCGGGTCGATGGGATCGAGGGCGGCGAGGGGCGTGCCTGCCACGCGCACGAGGGCGTTGATGGGGACGCTCTCCGGGTGAGGCTCGAGGCGCGCGAGCTCCACCAGCATCTGGCAGCGGTCGTCGATCGACTCGCCCATGCCGATGATGCCGCCCGAGCAGACGGTGATGCCGGCGGCGCGGACGGAGGCGAGCGTCCGGAGGCGGTCGTCGTAGGTGCGGGTCGAGATGATGGAGCGGTAGGCCTCGCGCGAGGTGTCGAGGTTGTGGTTAGGCGTCGAGGCCGGCCTCTTTGAGCCGGCGCGCCTGATCGTCGGTGAGCATGCCGAGGGTGCAGCACGCCTCGAGGCCGAGCGACTTCACCCCTCGCACCATCCCGAGGACGCGATCGAACGCGGGGCCGTCCTTCACCTCGCGCCACGCCGCCCCCATGCAGAAGCGGGTGCTCCCCGCCTCTTTGGCCCGTTTCGCCGCGTCGATGACGCTCGCCTCGTCGAGCATCTTCTCGGGGCCGACGTTCGTTTCGTGATGGCTCGACTGCGGGCAATAGGCGCAGTCCTCCGGGCATCCGCCCGTCTTCACGCTCAACAGCGTGCAGAGCTGCACCTCGTTCTTGCCGTGATGCAAAAGGTGCTCGCGACGCGCACGATCCAGCAGCTCGAAGAAAGGCTGCTCGTGGATCGCCTTGGCCTCGGCGACGGTCCAATCGTGACGCAAAGGAGTGGAGGACGTCATCGACACGGCATCTACCGCTTCTCCCCGGAGGCTGCGAGAAAACTTTGGCCGCTTCGCGCGCGCCGCGTTTTGGCATAGAGCACCATCGCGCGTCCCTGGCACGCGCGCTGCTCCCGACCCGGAACACGTGCGCCTCCTCGTCGTCGACGACTCTGATCTGGCCCGAATGGCCGCGGTTCGTGCGCTCTCGACCCTCACCGCCGACATCCTCGCCCTCGCCTCCGCAGAGGCGGTCGAGAAGGTCGACGCGTCCTCGCTCGCCGGCGCCGTCCTCGATCTCGAGATCGGCAGCGTGAGCGGCGTCGACGTCGCCCTCGCCCTCCGCGGCCGCAACGAGGCGCTCGCGATCGCCTTCCTCACCGCCGGCGCCAGCGCCGCCGGCTCGCCCGAGGGCCGCGAGATCGGACCGGTGTTCAGAAAAGACGGCCGGCACCGAGGGCGTCGTGCGCTGGGCGAGCGCGATCCCCGACGCGCGCCCCTGATCGACGGGTCGCGCGCGCTATTGAAAACGTAGCACCTCCCCTCCCCCGCCCCATTCGAAGGCGATGCCCACCCCGGCTCGCGCTTGCCGACCCTCCCTTGCTCGGCGCTCCGCGCCTCGCGGGAGGGGTTGCTACGGTTTCGGTAGCAGGCGCCGGGGAGGGGTCGGCGAGCGCGCAGCGCGCCCGGGGGTGATCGGCGGGGTTTTCGGGAGGCGCGAGGGCGCGGCGCGCGCGACCGCTCGTCGTGCGGCATTCGCGCGGCGTTCTTCCGCACTGTGCTATTTTCGCGGGCCGTGCAGACCCCTTACGCCTCGGAGCAGTTCCTCCACCAGCTCCTCAGCAAGGCGCTCGCCGCGAACGCGAGCGACGTCCACGTGAAGGTGGGGCAGCCGCCGGGGGCGCGGGTGCGGGGCGACATGGTCTACTTCCGCGTCGACAAGGTGAAGCCGGAGGACACGGACGCCCTCGCCCGGATCCTCGTCGCGCCGAGGGGGATCGACGACGTGTCCACGATCCGCGAGTTCGACACGAGCTACGCGGCGCCGGGGATCGGGCGGTTCCGGGTGAACATCTATCGGCAGCGCGGGTCGCTCGGGATCGTCATGCGCAGCATCCCGCTGAAGATCCCGACGATCGAGGAGCTGGGGCTCCCCGCGCCGATCAAGGCCTTCTCCGAGCTGGACCGCGGGCTCGTGCTCGTGGTCGGGGCGGCCGGCAACGGCAAGAGCACCACGCTCGCCGCGATGCTCGGCCACATCAACCAGAACCTGCCGAAGCACATCGTCACGATCGAGGATCCGATCGAGTTCCTCCACGTCGACAGCCGCTCGGGGGTGAGCCAGCGCGAGGTCGGGATCGACACGGAGAGCTTCGCCACCGCCCTGCGAGCCTCGCTGCGCCAGGACCCGGACGTCATCCTCGTCGGCGAGGTCCGCGACGAAGAGACGCTCGAGATCACGATGCAGGCGGCGGAGACGGGGCACCTCGTCTTCACCACCCTCCACACCCCGGACGTGTCGCGCACCGTCAACCGCATGCTCTCGCTGGCGAAGAGCCCGAGCGAGCTTCGCGAGCGGCTCGGCGACGCCCTCCAGGGGATCGTCGCGCAGCGGCTCGTGCCGAAGCGGGACGGCACGGGGCTCGTCCTCGTCCAGGAGATCCTCGTCGCGAGCGGCACCGCGCGCGAGGCGATCAAGAAGCCGGAGAACGCCCCCTCCCTCAAGGACGTGATGGAGAAGGGCGTCGTGCCCTACGGGATGCAGACGTTCGAGATGCACATCAAGCAGCTCGTCGCCCAGGGCATCGTCTCGAAGGATCTCGTCCGCCGCGACGGCGGCTTCTGAGGCGCGCGCTACGGCTTGATGCGCTCGATGACTTCGAAGGGCTCGGGGAAGCGCCCCGTCGCTGCCTTCGAGAAGAGGAGCTCGCCGTCGGCGACGACGTCGAACTGTCCGACCTTGCCCGGCTCGAGCTTGGCCGATACGCCCGTCTCTTCGAGGATCTTCGCCGCGAGACCCGCGGCCTTGGGTTTGTAGTTTCAGGACTGGCAGTAGCGAATGACGATGTCCACGAAGCGTGGGATAGCACGGCCGGTGCCGCGTCGCCGTCGCCTCGCCGGGTGGGTGCTCGCCGTCTCGTGGATCGGCTGCTCGACGTCCCGCGAGCCGCCGCCGGGAGGCTCGAGCGCCGCGAGCGGGGCTTCGGCCACGAGCACGGCGTCGTCGAGCCTCGAGGAGCCCGAGGCGTTCGGTCCGCATTGGGACAAGGCGCGCCGCACGATGGACCCGCTCGACATCGCCGAGGTCGGGCAGCGCGAGGGCGGGCCGGGCCTCGTGCGCGGGCTCGCCGATCCGACCTACGCCGAGGTGGCGAGGCGCGCGCTGCCGAGCGTCCCCGACGCGACCGTCGCGATCGAGCCCCTCGCGCGCGCGTTCGTCGCGGGGGGGGCCGACGCGGAGGCCTCCGCAGAGGCCCTCGTCGCGGTGCTCGAGGCGCCGTACGGCTACGGAGAGCGGCTCGATCCGGAGGGAGAGGAGCGGGCGGCGGAGGCGCTCATCGCTCACGCGCGCGACGAGAAGGCGGCGGGGCGCTCCCGCGCGCGGGCGGTGACGATCCTCCGGCGCATGGCCGCCCGCGGGATGGTGAGCGAAGCGAGGATCCCCACGGAGAAGGACGCGCCCGCGCCCGCTCAGCGCTGATCGGAGATGGTGAGCGCGGCGTCTTCGTGGCGCGCGGAGAGCCGCGCGCGCGCTCCCAACACGAGGGGGGCGTTGCGCCTCCCGTGTCCGACGGGCAAGCCGGCCGCCACCGGCACCCCGAGCGCGCCGAGCCTCTCGCGCAGCACGGCGTCGACGGTGACGCCGTCGGGGCCGGGGTTGCAGTCGGTGAAGTCGCCGAGCACGACGCCGACCACGTTCGCGAGGTGGCCGCCCTCGATCAGCCCCGTGAGCACCCGGTCGATCCGGTACGGGCGCTCGGTGACGTCCTCGATCACGAGGATGGCGCGAGGGGGGAGCGCGAGGCGACCGGCGGCCGCGCACGCATGGAGGATGGTGAGGTTTCCGCCGGCGAGCACGCCGTCGCCCTCTCCGGGGAGCCAAGCGCGAAGGGCGTGGCGGCGCGCTGAGGTGGGGCGCTCGAGCGCGTCGATCCAGGCGTCGCGCGCGGCCGCGTCTCCGCCGCCGAGCATCGTGAGGTGGGACGCGTGCATCGACGCGACGCCGACCCGCGCCGCCTCCACGTGGAGGGCGGTGATATCGGAGAAGCCCACGATCCACCGCGGCCTCCGCGCGAGCTCGTCCCAGGGCATCCGATGGACGAAGCGCCCGGCTCCGTATCCGCCGCGGGCGGCCACGATCGCCTTCGCGTCGGGGTCGCGCAGGGCGCGCTCGAGCTCGGCCGCCCTGCGCGCGTCGTCACCGGCGAGGTAGCCGCTGCGGCTGAACATCCCGCGATCGAAGGAGACGCGATATCGCTGGCGGAGCACGCCGAGGCCGCGCCACCCGAGGGCGGCCTCGAACGGGCTCGATGGGGCGACGACGATCACCCGATCGCCGGGGGCGAGGGCGGGCGGGATGACCAGCCCCTCGACCGACGAAGGACCGATCACGACTCGTCGTCGAGGAGCTCGTCGTCGGCGACGTCCTGGATGTCCTCGTCCCCCGGCGCGGGCGGACGCGAGGACAGCGCGCGCGGCGGCGGCGGGGCAGGCTTGCTGGAGCGCACCGAGGCGGGGAAGCCAGAGCCAGGAAGGGCGGGCGGGCCTCCCGAAGCCGGAGGCGCCGCGGGCTCGGCCCCGCCGGGATAGGCGGGCGGACCGAACGCGTGCGGCGCCTGCGCATAACCCTGCTGCGGATAGCCTTGCTGCGGATAGCCCTGCTGCGGATAGGCCTGTTGCTGCTGCGGATAGCCTTGCTGCTGCGGATAGGCCTGTTGCTGCTGCGGATAGCCTTGCTGCTGCGGATAGCCCTGTGGCTGCTGCGGATATCCCTGCTGCGGATAGCCCTGTTGCGGGTATCCCGGATAGGCCTGTTGGGGATATCCCTGCTGCTGCGGATATCCCTGCTGCTGCGCCTGCTGGGCGTAATCCTGCTGGGAGTAATCCTGCTGCGCGGGATATTGCTGCGCGGGATATTGCTGCGCATAGTCCGGCTGCGGATACCCCTGCGGCGGCTGCTGCGGATAGCCCTGCTGCTGCTGCGAATAGTCCGGCTGCGGCTGCTGCGAATAGTCCGGCTGCGGATAGCCCTGCGGCGGCTCTTGTGAATAGTCCGCTTGAGGGAACGCGGGCGGGACCTGATGCACGACCGGGGGAGGCTCCGCCACCGAGGCGGCCGCCCCGAGGCTCTGCGCGGCCGCGACGGCGTTCTGTGCGCTGTCGGGGAATCCGGGCACTCGGAAGGAGCGCGCCGGAGGTCCGCTGTCGAAGGAGTCCTCGACATTGGCGGGCGCGTCCGGGAACGGGTTCGCCCCGAGCACGTCGTGGGTGGAAGCGCCGTTCTCCGTCTTCCCGCCCGTCCATTGTTGCTCGGCCCAGGCGCGCGCGGCGGCGGCGCGGTCGTCGTGGCCCGAAGGGTCTGCGACCGGCAGCGGCGGGGGCGGCACCCCCCGATCGCTCTCGTCGTCATCGAACGCGGCGGTGGCCTCGCGAGGCACGGAGGCGAGCGCGGCCGCCGCCTCGTCGGAGTCCGCGGTTTGCTCGGTGCTCGCGTCGCTGCGGGTCTGCGCCACGAGGGCGAGCGCTTCGGGTCCGGCCACCGCGGTTCGCGGGTCGTCGTCGTCCGGGGGGGCGGCGGCGGCGACAGCCGGAAGCGCGGCCGCGACCGCGCCCGCGGCGATCGCGCCGGCGATGGCGGCGCCGCCGAACGCGGGGGGAGCGCCGGGGGCGGAAGCAGGGACGGCCCGCTCCGGGACGGGGAGCTTCGGAGAGGGTCGGTGCTCGAGCTTTCCGCTCTTCGCGCGCTCGAGCCCGGCGGTGGCCTCCGGGTCGTTCGCCTTCATGCGGAGGACCCGGCGCCACGCGTCGGCCGTCTCGCGCGCGTCACCGATCTCCTCCTCCCAGAGCCTCGCGACCTTTCGCGCGAGCTCGGCGCGCTGAGCCGGGTCGCGCCCGCGGAGGATCTGATCCTCGTAGAGCTGGATCATCCCGCGGTGATCCCCGAGCCGCTCGAGCAAGCTCGACAGCTCGTTCATCACGTCCTGATCGGCGGGGGAGAGGTCGTGGAGCTTCTTCAGGTCCTGCGAGGCGCCGGCGAAGTCGCTGAGCTGGTCGCGCCGCAGACGGGCGCGCCGGCCGAGGAGCTTGCGCACGAGCGGCCCGTCGAACACCTCCTGCAGCGCGCGGCCGAGGGTCGCCTCGACGCGACCGAGATCACCGACCTCGGCGCCGAGATCGTCGAGGGCCTGCAGGGCCGCGTCGTCGACGAACGTGACCAGGGCGTCGCCGATCCACTCGAAGGCCTTGTCGACGTCGGCGAGCTCGCGGTGGGCGATCGTCGCGGCGCGACGGAGCAGGGCGGCGCGCGTCCGGCCCCCGTCGCGCGAGCCCTGTCCCCCGGAGGCGAGCGCCTCGGCGAGGATCCGGCGCAGGGAGGTGGGGGAGGAAGCGCTCGACGACTGCTTCTCGTCTCCTTCGCGGGCTGCCTCGGTGAGCTTCTGGAGCGTCTCCTCTTGAGCACCGCCGGCGAGGGCGAACGGAAGCCGGCGAGGGCGAGCTCGAAGAAGGAGCGAGCGCGATCGTGGGCCCCGCGCTCGGCCGCGACCTGGGCGGCGCGCGCGAGCGCCTCGAGGCGGGCGGGCGGCGTCTTGCACCGGCCGACCTGTCGCTCGTAGAGGTCGACGACGTGGCCGGGGGCGGTGGTGAGGGCGGCGAGCCGGCCGAGCAGCTCCTCCACCTCTTGGGGAGGAACGCTGGTGAGGGCGGCCTCACCGTGCTGCATGGCATCGAGCGAATCGGCGCCCGCGCGCGCCATGACCTCGGCCTGGCGCACCAGCTCCCGCGCGCGGTCCGCGCCCGACATCTCCTTGGCGAGGATCTCGTGGGCGGCGCCGAGGGCGTCGAGGTCCTTGCCGTTCACCGCGATCGCCTCGAGCTTCTCACCCACCTCGCGGTCGGCGGCGCGCGCTCGCGCGAGCTCGAGGGCGACGCGCGCTGCGTCCTTCTCGCGCCCGATCTCCGCGAAGCGATCGAACGCGCCACGGAGGGCCTCGTTGCGCTTCGAGGGAGGGCTCGCCTCGTGCCACGTCACGAGCTTCGTCGCGACGATCCCCTTCCAGCCGAGCCGATCGCCGAGGGCGACGTACGCGTCACGGCAGGCCTCGTCGCCTTGATCGGCGGGCTTCTCGAGCGCGCCCAACGCCTCGTCACCCCGACCGAGCTTCTCGTCGAGGATGGTCGCGAGGCGCTGGGTCATGTTGCCAGCCTCGGTCTCGTCGCCTTCGAACTCGATGAGGACCCCGAGCAGCTTGGCCACGCGGTCCCACTGCTCCTCGCGCTCGCACAGCTTGAGGAGCCGCTCGGTGGCGTCGAGATCGCCTGCGTCCGCGTCGAGGACGATATCGAGGGCGGTGATCGCGGCCTTCGGGTTGTCGAGAGGCCCCTCGTAGAGCTGGGCCAAGCGCTGCGCGAGCTCGACCTTCTCGTCGCCGGTCGCGAGGGCGATCTCGCGCTCCAGCGCGGACGCGGCGATCTGCTCCTCCCCCATCTTCTCCGCCAAGTCGGCGATGGCGTGGAGCGAGACGCGGCTCTTCGGATCGAGATCGCGGACGATCGCCTCGTACTTCTCGACCGCCGCCTTCGGATCGTCGAGCTCGTTCGCGAGCAGGCTCGCGCCTCGCAGGGCGAGCTCGAGCTTCTTCTCCGGGTCGGCGGTGACCGCCATCAAGCGGTGGACGAGATCCGCGTTCTCCTGGTGATCCCCTCGCTGGGCCGCGTCCTCGACGAGCCAGCCGAGGGCCTGCTCGTTCTCCCCGTCGTTGAGGATGAGCAGCATGGTCTCGCGAGCGCTCTCGTTGTCGCCCGTCTCGCGCTGCACCTCGGCGGCCTTGAAGCGGACCCGCTTGCGCGCCTCTTTGTTGCCTTCGCCGAGCTTCTCCGCGCGGTCGCCGAGATAGGTGGCGAGATCGCCCAAGCGCTCCGTCGCGCGGAACAAGCGCTCGAGCCGATCCGCGTGGGCGTCGCTCTGGGGCTCGAGGCTCGAGGCCTCGAGGAGCTTCTCGATCGCGCCGGGCAGATCGTCGGCCTTCTCGAACAGCTCGGCGGCGCGCGCGTGGAGCTCGGCGCGGGCCGGGGCGGGCGCGTCGGAGAGGAGCTTCGTCCTCTGATCGGTCGCGTTCGCGGCGTCGAGCCACCGCTCCGCCTGCACGTAGGCCTGCTCCGCCCGCTCGAAGAGCTGCACGGTGGACAGGCCCTTCGGAGGGGCGTCGAGCCCGCGGGCCGCCTCCGCCGCCTCCGCGAAGGCGTCGCCCGCGCCGCCCATGTCGGAGCCCTTCTGTCGGAGCTCGCCGAGCTTGGCGAGGAGGGTCGCTCGCTGCGCGGCGTCGTCGATCCCCGA
>JBGAID010000027.1:0-113950 GCA_044225865.1 Polyangiaceae bacterium
ACCTCGCAAACAAGCTCTCAGCGCGCCCCCGCCCAACCTCGCAACACCCTCTCGGCGCGTCCCCGCCCAACCTCTCGGCGCGCCCCCAACCTCGCAACAACCTCTCGGCGCGCCCCCGCCCAACCTCGCAACACCCTCTCAGCGCGTCCCCGCCCAACCTCGCAACGACCTCTCAGCGCGCCCCCGCCCAACCTCGCAACAACCTCGGTCGGCGCATGTTCCTCATGCGCCGACCGGCGCAGCGAGCCTTATAGGCGAGCGAGCATCCGGATCTCTTGGGCCGAGCGCCGAGCGGATCAGAAGTGCCGCAGACGGTCCAAGCTGACCGCGACCACGATGATCGCCCCGGTGAGGATCTCCTGGATCCAGTTGGCGATGCCGAGGTGGGTCGCGCCGGCGGCGATGACGGCCATGAGGAGCGCGCCCGCGAGGCTCCCGGCGATGGAGCCTTGTCCGCCGAAGAGCGAGCCCCCGCCGATGACGACCGCCGCGATCACCTGGAGCTCGAGGCCGGACGAGGTCGTGGGATCGCCCACGGTGAGGTTGGAGAACTCCATGAGGCCGGCCATCCCCGCGCACAGGCCGGCGATCGTGTAGGTCACGAGGGTGATGCGCTTGATGGAGATGCCGCACAGGCGCGCGGTGGCGGGGCTCGATCCGGTCGCGACGACGTATCGCCCGTAGCGCGAGCGGTGGAGGGCGAAGGCGCCGATCAGGCCGGTCGCGACGGCGATGAACACCGCGGGCGGAAACGGCATGAGGCTGTCCGGCTCGAGGCGCATGAGGTGCTCGAGGCCCTTCGGATCGGCGGGCACGGTGCGCTCGTCGGCGAGCCCCTTGGCAACGCCGCGGAGCGCGCTCATCGTCCCCAAGGTCACGATGAACGGGGTGATCTCGAGGGAGGCGCACAGCGCTCCGTTCACGAGGCCGCACCCCACCCCCGCGAGCAGGGCGACCGCCACCGCCGCGCCGGGGCCGTACCCCGCCTTGAGCGCGAGCGCGGTGACGACCGAGACGAGCGCGACCATCGAGCCGACCGAGAGATCGATCCCACCCTGGATGATCACGAGCGTCATCCCGACCGCGGCCAGCGACACGACGACGGTGGAGCGCGCGATCGACTCGAGGACGAGGAACCGCAGGAACGACCCTCCCGTGAACGCGGCGACGACGAAGTACACGACGAGCACGGCGAGGGCGGGCCCCACCCAGGGCGCGCGGAGAAGCTCGCGGGCTCGACTCACGCCGCCGCCTCCACGAGGAGCGATTGCTCCGTGAGCTCCGCGACCGGCTTCGCCTCTCCGAGGTGCCCGCGCCGCATGACCGCGACCCGGTCGCACACCCGGAGGAGCTCGCTCGGTTGGCTCGAGATCCAGAGCACGGCGCTCCCCGCCCGCGCGAGGCCGCGCACCACCTCGAACAGCTGCTCGCGGCTCTTGATGTCGATGCCGCGCGTCGGCTCGTCGAGGAGGAGCACGTCGACGCCGTGGTGGAGGAGCCTCCCGATCGCGACCTTCTGCTGGTTGCCCCCGGAGAGCGTCGACACGGGCGCGTCCGGGCCGCTCGTCTTGATCGCGAGGGCGGCGATCTGCGTCTCGGAGGCGCTCCGCTGCATCGCCGCGTCGACGAGCCCGAAGCGGCCGACCGTTTCGAGCCGCGACAGGGTCAAGTTGTCGGCGACGCTCATCGAGAGCGCGAGGCCCTCCCCTTTTCGATCTTCGCTCACCATCCCTACCTTCATCGCGAGCCGGCGCGCGGGGCTGGTCCGCCCGCGCGAGACCGCGCCCTTGACCGTGACCTCGCCCGACCGCACCGGATCGAGCCCGAAGAGGGCGCGCACGAGCTCGGTGCGGCCTGCCCCCATGAGCCCGAACACGCCGAGGACCTCCCCCGCCGCGAGCTCGAAGCTCGCGTCGACGGGGAGCTTCGATCCGGCGAGGCCCTTCGCGCCCATGCGCGGCTCTCCGCGCGACGGAGCCTCGCTCGGGCGCGGGGTCTCGGGGTGCCCGAGGAGCAGCGTCGTCAGATCGTGCACCGAGGTGCCCTCCATCTTGCCCGTCTCCACCGTCAGGCCGTTGCGCAAGACGGTGAAGGCGTCCGCGACCCGGACGACCTCGCCGAGGGTGTGCGAGACGTAGAGCACCGCGATCCCGGAGGCGGCGAGCTCGCGCACCGCGGTCAAGACCTGCTCCGCCTCCGCGAGGGTGAGGCTGCTCGTCGGCTCGTCGAGGATGACGAGCTTCGTCCCCTCGTTGGCGAGGGCGCGCGCGATGCAGACGAGCTGGCGTTCCGCGGGGGCGAGCGAGCTCGCGTCCCGCCGCGGATCGACGTCCACCTTGAGCGGCGCGAGCGCGCGCGCCGCCGCCGCGTCGCGCGCGCCTCGATCGACGAGCCCGAAGCGCGTCGGCTCGATCCCGAGCACGATGTTCTCCGCGACGGTGAGGGAGGCGCAGAGGGTCGGCTCCTGAGGGACGATCGCGACCCCGTGGGCCCGCGCCGCCGCCGCGCTCCCGGGGGTGTAGGGAGCGCCCCCGAGCGTCATCGATCCCGCGTCGGCGCGCTCGAGCCCGGCCACGATCGAGAGCATCGTGCTCTTGCCTGCGCCGTTCTCACCGAGCAGCGCCATCACCTCGCCCGGCCTCACCACGAGGTCGCCGCGCGAGAGGGCCACCACCCCGCCGAACACCTTGCGGAGCTCACTCGCGCGCAGGAGCTCGGGGGGCGGCGCTTCCCGCTCGACGCTCATTCGCCGAGGTACGGCTTGAGATCGGGGGCGAGCAGCTCCTTGATCTCCGCCTGCTCCATGTTCGCCTTGTCGACGATGCGCGAGCCGGTGTCGATCACCTTCTCGATGCTCTCCTTCTTCAAGTGGGAGACCATCGTCTTCACCGCGAGGTAGCCCATGTTGAAGGGGTTCTGGAGGACGAGCGCCTCGATGGCGCCGTCCTTCAAGCCCTGCACGAGCTTGTCGGACGCGTCGAAGCCGACGAGCTTCACCTTGCCCGCGAGGTTGAGCTTGCCGAGAGCGAGGAGCATCCCGAAGGTGGTCGACTCGTTGGGACAGAAGACCCCGCCGATCTCCCCTTTGTCCGCTCCCTTCGACGCGAGCAGGCTCTCCGCCTTCGCCGAAGCGGACTCCGTCGTCGCGCCCCCGTACTGGTCGTCGCTCACGACCTTGATGTCGGGGGCGGCCTTCATCGCCTCGAGGAAGCCCTTCTCCCGCTGCATCGTGCTCGCCGAGCCCTCGAGGTAGCGGAGGAGCATGACGTTGCCTTTGCCTCCGAGGGCCTTGATGAGCCGCTCTCCCCCGAGCCTCCCGGCGGCGACGTTGTCGGTCGCGACGTAGCTCACGTGCTCGTCGCCCTCGAGGGCGGAGTCGAAGACGACGACGGGGATCTTCGCGTTCTTCGCCGTCTTCACCGGCGGCAAGAGGCCGTGATCGTTGAGGGGGGCGAGGCAGATCCCGCTCACGCCCTGGGTGATGAAGCTCTCGACGACGTTGATCTGCTCCTTCAGGTCATCCTCCTTGATGGGACCCTTCCAGACGATCTCGACGTTCAGCTCCCGCGAAGCCTTCACCGCGCCGGCGTGGACGCTCTTCCAGAACTCGTGCGTCGTCCCCTTCGGGATGACGGCGATCTTGGTCTTCCCGCTGCCTTTACAGGCGTAGGTCGCGGACGCCGCGAGGGCGAGGCCGAGGACGTGTCGTCGCTTCATCGTCACCTCCGGGGCGGCAGGCTAAACCATGTCCGGCCACGCGGGGCGGCCTTCGGGTCGATCCGTCGCTCGTCGAATCCCTGCCGGAAGCGGTCGTACCGCACCGCGCCTCCGTATACCCTCCCGAGCGCGCTCGCGGGCATCGGGGCGCGGAGTCGAGCGCCGGGGGGCCGGGGCTCGCGGAGGAACGCGATGGCTGAGTCGATCGTTGGCTACGCGCTGAGCATTGGACGCATCCCAGCAGACTGGGTGACGCTGCAGTCGTTCCGCGGCATCGAGGGAATGTCCCGCGAGTACCGGTTCAAGCTCCGCGTCGAGACGCCCATCCCCGCCGAGGACCTCGAGCTCGTCGCGCTCGGCTCGACGGCCACCCTCTTCATCCGATCCGCCGGCCACGATCGGCAGATCCACGGCCTCGTCTCGAGCGTCCGTCGCGACGACGCGCACCTGCCGGCGGCGCCTTCCTACGCCGTCTACACGATCGAGATCGTCCCCAACACGTGGCTCCTCGGGCGGCGCGTCGGCTCGCGGATCTTCCAAGACGTGAGCGTCGTCGACGTCATCAACACCGTCCTCGACAAGCACGGCCTGCCGCGAAAGTGGCTCCTCGAGCGCGCGCGCCCCGCCCGGCCCTACATCACCCAATATGAAGAGAGCGACTGGGCCTTCATCAAGCGCCTCGCCGCCGAGAACGGGATCTTCTTCAGCTTCGATCACGCGCGCTTCGAGACCGACCTCCTCGTCGACAAGATGCTCGCGGGCGACTACGAGCCCCAGCCCGCCCACATCCTGCAGGCGCTCGCCGGCGGAGCGATGAAGGACGTCGGTCGGGAGCGCTCTGCCCGCGAGGAGATCGTCTTCACCGACCACGCGTCCTACGTCCCCATCTCCGGAGGCGGTGTCCTGCCGTTCCTCCGCGAAGGCGCCCCCGCCGCCGCCTCCGACTTCGTCCGGACCCTCTCCGTGAAGCGCGCGGTCCGATCGACCGTCGCCGCGTTCACCGAGTACGACTGGCGAAGGCCGCAGCAGCGCGTTGGCTCGACGGCGGCCGCCGAGCGGGACCCGACGCGGCCCGGCGAGCCGGACGATCTCGAGCTCTACGAGCACCACCTGCGCGATCACGAGGCGGACTGGGAAGACGAGGCGTTCGAGGCGGAGCGCATCCTCGCCGCCGCTCGCCGCCACGCGGTGCGCGGCGCCGGCGAGTCGAGCTCGGCGCGGCTGATGCCGGGGCACAGCTTCGTGCTCGACGGTCACCCGACCGGCGATGGCGCATACGTCGTCACGCGGCTTCGGCACCAGGGCACCCGCCGCACCGCGACCGACGCCCGCCCCGCGTACTCGAACCATTTCGAGGTCGTCCCCGCCGAGGTCCGTTACCTGGCGCCGCGGCCGGAGCGCAAGACGATCCAGGCGTGCCTCACCGCGACCGTCGCGGGCGCGCCGGGCGAGGAGATTCACACCAACCAGCACGGGCAGATCAAGGTGAAGTTCCACTGGGACCGGCGCTCCGAGCGCGCGGACCCGACGTGCTGGCTGCGCTGCATGCACCCGTGGGCCGGGAACGGGTGGGGCTTCCAGTTCATCCCGAGAGTCGGGATGGAGGTGGTCGTCACGTTCGAAGGCGGTGATCCGGATCGGCCGCTCGTCCTCGGCACCGTCTACAACGGCCTGTTGCCGGAGCCGTTCACGCTCCCCCAGCACGCCACGCGGAGCGGCATCCGAACCCGCAGCACCCCGCGGAGCGAGGGGTTCAACGAGCTCTCGTTCGAGGACGCGACCGATCACGAGCAGGTCTTCCTCCGCGCCCAGCGCGACTTCGATCAGCTCGTGCAGCGGCACCGCACCGCGACCGTCCAGAGCGATGACAGCGAGACGGTCGGGGGCGGGCAGTCCATCTCCGTCGGAGGCACCCAGATCCTCCACGTCCACGAGAACCAGGAGATCACCGTCGACCGCGACGTCAGCGAGACCACCATCGGGTCCTACTTCGAGACGCGCAACAGCGTCGACAGCCACATCCTCGAGGACCGCATCGACACCATCGACGGGATGCACCAGTCCTTCGTGGGCGGCCCGAACCTCGAGCACACCGCCGGCACCAAGGTCGATCGCGTCGACGGAAACGCGAGCATCCTCGTGGGCCACGGCGACGGCGGCGGCCACTTCGATCTCGACTCGGTGGGCGACGTCCAGATCAAGTCGCGCGCGAACATCGACATCTCCGCCCACGACGAGATCGTCCTGCGCGTCGGCGACAGCTTCATCCGCATCGCCTCCGACGCGATCGACGTCGTCTCCCCGAACCTCACCCTCCGCGGCAAGGACGCACGCATCCGCCTCGCCGACGGAGCGTGCAAGGTCCTCACGAAGTCGACCTTCCAGGTCGTCTCCGAGGACCAGATCATCCTCCGCTCATCGGGGGCGAGCATCGGGCTCAAGAGCCAAGCGAACATCGCGGGCTCGCAGGTCCTGTTGAACTCGCCGTCACAGGCGACCGACGACCTGGAGGCGGTCGAGGTCCTGACGACGGACATGACCCTCACCGGCCCGGACGGGGCGCCGCTCCCGCACAGCCGCTTCCGCGTCACCTTCGATGACGGCACCGTGTTCGTGGGCGTTACGGACGGGGACGGCAACGCCACGATCGAGGGCAGCGGCGACGGCGAGATCGAGTTCCCCGACCACACCGATCCGGAGCGACAGTAGAGGTCACGATGGCAAACTACGTGGTTCGACGAGGTGACTGCTTTGCGAGCATCGCCGCCCACTACGGCCTCGACGTGGACGGGCTCGCCGCGCTCGGCGAGAACAGCCGCTACCGGGAGCAGGGGCGCTCCGAGTACACCCTCAACCCGGGCGACATCGTCACCGTGCCCGACCAGCCGCCGAACCGGTCGACGAGCTTCTCGAGCGGAGGCTCCGTGACCTACCGCGTCCCGACCCCGCAGGTGCGGCTGCGCATCCGAATGAAGGATCGCGCCGGCGCCGCCCTCGCCAACAAGCGCTACGAGCTCGTGCTCGGAAGCGGCCGAAGGACTCAGACCATCTCCGGGACGACCGACCGAGACGGTTGGGTCGCGGAGTGGATCCCCGCCCGCACCACCGAGGCGCTGTTGAAGATCTGGCCGGACGATTCGAAGCCGGAGCAAGAGCTGCCCCTCGCGATCGGCGCCCTCGCCGCCGTCACCACGAACAACGGCGTCTCCCAGCGCCTCCACAACCTCGGCCTCGGCCTCGCGAGCGGCGAGGAGGGCCGCGCCCGCGCCGTCGTCTGCTTCCAACGCCAAGAAGGCATCACCGCGAACGGCGCGGTGGACGACACCGTCCGCGATCGCCTCGACGAGCGCGCCCGCGGCGTGAACCCTCCCTCCACTTCGACCTGAGAGCCAAGCCCATGCCTCCCCATCGAAGCCCTCGCTACGCCGTCGCCCGCGAGCGCGACAACGCCATCGTCATCGGCCCCTCGAACACCATCTGGCTCATCGCATGCGACTGGAAGGACCCTGTCCACGGCCACGCGAGCGAAGCAGGCATGTGGTGGCGCTTCGCGAACATCTCGGACCCGGCCGCCGACGGCCGCATCTTCCGGATGAACGCGCAGCCCACCCAGACCATCACCGACGCCGCGAACGAGCCCGATGCGTTCGTCTCCACCCTCGCCGACGCGATCCGCGCCACCAACGGCATCGACAGCGAGGACATCTGCCTCTTCTGGCACGGCGTGCACATCAACAGCCGGCACGCGAACACCCCGCATCGCCTGCGAAACGCCGATGAAGAGTACTATGGCCAGGTCCATCGGCGGAGCGCAGTGCGCTTGCCCCGGCACCCGACCGCGGCCGATCGCGAGGCCGCCGCCGCGGAGCGAAGGAGACGGCTCGCGCCGAGCCGGGGGATGGTGCACGCAGAGTACGTCGAGAGCGAGCACTCCGAAGTGGCGCGAACGGACTACGACGACACACGAATCAACGCCCATAATCGCCGCTACAACGAGGAGAACGAGCGCTACGTGCGCACCGTCGACGAAGAGCGCGAGGTGCGCCGGACCTGGGACGAGATGTTCATGTTCAACTGGCCCGACCGCGAGTCGCACCGCGCGCAGACACCGCCGCCGCGCTACGACCGGCACGGCCAGCTCCTCCGCCCCGAGGTCAGGCCCGACGATCTCGACCACGCGCGCAACCAGGACTGGCCGACGCGGTACGAGAACCCGAACTACGTCCGGGTGGTGCAGGCCTTCAACCAGCATCCCCACGCGCGCCGCATCCACCTCTACGGCTGCGACCTCGCCGACCCGGAGTACCTCAAGCCCATCCTCGATCTCACCCGCGACATCGCCGCGGGCGGACAGGGCGAGCCCACCGTCCAAAACAAAGAGATCTGGGTCTACAGCGACTTCACCGAGACGGACTGGTACGGCGAGCGCATGTTCATCAGCCACACGCGCGGAAACCCCACCCCCGCCAAGGGCGTCACCCAGCGTGGCGACGGCTACGAGGTCGTCCGGCTCCACACCGAGCACGGTCCCCTACCGGGCTGGCAGGTCCGCGGGCGCATGGTCGGCGGCCGGCCCATCGTGGAGAAGGTCGTCGTCGAGCGCGGCGGCACCCGCCGCCACCCCACCACCACCGTGAAGGTCGAGAAGATCGACGCGAGCGGGATCTCCAGCCCCCGGACCGAGACGCACGGCCGCCGCACGGTGACCGTCTCCCACTACACCCCGTTCGAGACGGTCATCGCGACCGACCCGACCGCCCCGCCCCCCGCGAGTCACTGATCACCTCTTCGCGCTCGCCGACCCGCCCGGGGATTGATCCGATTCGTCGCGCCGCAGGTCGACGTACTCGAAGCCGAGCGCCTCTCGGGCTTCGCCCTCCGGGACGGCGTGGCGCACGAGATCCATCGGCGTCACGATCCCGACGAGGGCGCCCCCCTCGCCGACGACCACGACGCGGTGGATGCGCTCCTCGACCATGAGGCGCGCGGCGAGGATCACCGGATCGGAAGCCTTCACCGCGAACACGACGCGCGTCATCACCGCGTCGACCGGATCGGTGACCGGCCCCTCGTGGCGCGGATCGATCAAGTCCGACGCCGACACGACCCCGACCACGCGCCCGGAGGCGCTGAGCACGGGCGCCCCCGAGATGCGCCGCTCGTGGAGGATCCGCCTCGCCTCCGCGATCGTCGCGGAGGCCGGGATCGTCGTCACGTCGCGGGTCATCACGTCCCGCACCGCGACCTCGTGCAACGTTGCGCTCTTGATCATGTCGCTCTCCCCCGCGGGGCCTCAGGTCTCGTCCGGCTCGCGCTCGATCTTCGCCCCGGTCAGGGCCTGGTACGCGACGACGAGGAAGTCCGTCGCGGTCACGATCCCCACGAGCTCGCCGGCCCCGCCCACCACCGGCACGGCGTTGAACTTCTGGTCGATCATCAGCGCGACCGCGCGCTCCGCCGGGTCGTCGGCGGTGACGGTGTGGAGCTCGCGCGTCATCACGGAGCCGACCTCCGCGTCGTCGGCGCGCCCCGCGGCGGTGATGAGATCGGTGCTCGACACGAGGCCGACGAGCTTGCCGTGCCCGTCCACGATCGGCAGATGCCGGATCGAGGCGAGCGTCATCTCCCGCAGCGCGACAGAGATCGGATCCGTCGCGCGCAGCGAGATCACGTGGGCGCTCATGAGGTCTCGGACGCGATGATGGGGTCGCGGCTTGCTCACGCGATCCTTGTACACCGAACCTCGGCGCGCGTCGCGAAGGGACCCCGGAATCCAGCCGCGACGCGCATCCGGCGCGCCCGCCCCCACCCCTCGCTCACCACGCGGAGTGCTCGACCGCCTCCAGACAGCTCGTGTCGAGGCCGCCTGCGTCGCCGCCCGCGACGAGGAACGCGCTCGCGATCGACGCCGCGCACGCGTGACGGAGCGTCCCGTGCCCCGAGAACGGGACGACGACGTGCCGCGCCCGCGAGAGCGTCTTCATCGCGCGGACGGCGGCCACCTTCGGAGTGACGGTGTCGAGCGCCCCGCTCAAGAGCAACATCGGGCGGTCCGACACCACGGGCCGGCGAGAGGCGACGTCGAGGGGCGCGACCGGCCACGCGTCGCACGCCTCCCCCAGATCCAAGAGCGACGACGCGGCTCGATAGCGCTGCTGTGCCTCGAGCTCGACGAGCGCGTGGAGGCCGGGGCCGTTCGGCCAGAGCTCGCCGCACGCGATCGTCCCGAAGAGCCCGGGCGCCACCGGACCATGCCCGAGCCCTTGGATCCGATCCCCGAGCGAGATCCTCCACGGATGGGGATCGACCTCGCTGGGTGGCTCGCCCTCCGGCGCCGCGTCGACGATCGACTCGCCGAGCACGACGGACGCCATCGTGTACCAGAGGCTCCGATCGCCCAGCGCCGCCGCGTGGATCGCGCGCGGCGCCCGGTATCGCAGGCTGTCGTCGATGAGGAAGTACCGGAGCAGCTCCAGGAACGCGCGCTCGTCCTCCGCCCGCACCTCGCCCTCGACCCAGATCGGGTGCGGCTCCGAGAGGCGAGCGGCGCGCAGCCCCTCGAGGTCCGCATCGAGGTCGGGCGCCACCGCGACGCACGCGCGATCCGCGGCGCAGTCCGCGACCAGCCTCTCCACGTCCTCGTCGAACGAACGGACGCTCTCTTCGAACGGGCTCGCGTCGGGAGGCACCACCCCGTCGAGGACGGCCGCCGTCACGCGGGTCGGAAATGCGCGCACGTACTCGAGCGCGAGCCGCGTCCCGTAGGACGTCGCCAGGATCGAGACCTCCGCGAGCCCGAGCCGCTCCCGGAGGGCGTCGAGATCGCGCGCCGC
Organism: Polyangiaceae bacterium; assembly: GCA_044225865.1. Lineage (GTDB taxonomy): Bacteria > Myxococcota_A > Polyangia > Polyangiales > Polyangiaceae > Xiheicaenibacterium. The sequence goes on from JBGAID010000027.1 coordinate 10,551, forward strand.
TTCACCGCTGCCGTACCGATCGAGCCCGACGTCGCCCAGCGCGGCGCCGCACGCCGCCCACCCGTCCGCGTCGGTCGGATAGCCGCCGCGGCACCCGAGGTACCCGGAACCGCCCGCCCCGCGCACGTCGAGGAAGTAGAGGTCGAGCTGCTCCGCCGCGTCGGGGACGAGCGACGGGACGTAGCCGGCGTCGACCACCGCCGAGCTCCCCGGGCCCCCCGCCAAATAGAAGAGCGCTCGCCCCTCCGAAGCCGATCCGAGCCGCCGCGCCACCCGGAGCGCCACCGATCCCGCGCTCGGATCGTCGCGATCGGCAGGGACGTCCAGCGCCGCGCACGCCACGTTCGCGGGCAGCGAAGGGAAACCATCCGGCCAATCGCCGGCGTCGCACGGACCGAACGCGAGGCCCTCGGTCGCCACATCCTCGGGCGGCGGCGTCGTGGAGACCGCCTCTGTCTCGCCGTCGCCGCTCGGCCCCGCCCCGGCGCAGCCGACTACGAGGGCTCCGAGCGCGAGGAGCGCTCGACCGTGCAAGGACTGACGACGCGCGGACATCGCTCATCGGGAAGAGCAAAGCCGATGCCCGCGCCCCGGGCCTTGATCGAAATTGAGCATCCTGCAGGCGCAGCCTGTCTTGGACAGATTCTCAGGAGGGATCGCGCATCGTCAGCGGGCCGAGGAAGTCGCGCTTGCCGAGGTCTACCCCGTTGTGGCGTAGCAGCGCGTACGTGTGGGCGAGGTGGAAGTAGAAGTTCGGCACCGCGTGCTCGAGGAAATAGTCGGCCCCCGTCATCGTCTTCCCCTCCCAGCGCGGCTGGGTCACCGTCCGCGTCGCCGCCCCCGCGAGGTCCGCCTCCGTGACCGTGTCGAGGAAGGCGATCGTCTTCTTGATCCGCTCGCGCAGCTCCGCGCACGTCTTCTCCGTGTCCGGAAAGGACGGGGCATCTTTCCCGGTGAGGCGAGCGGCCGCGAGCTTCGGCGTGTCGCACGCGATCTGAATCTGACGCACGAGAGGGAACTGATCGGGGGCGAGCCGCGCCGAGAGGAACACCTCCGGATCGAACGACTTCGCCGCCGCGTAGGCGGAGGCGCGCTCGAGCCACTGGTCCATTTGCCCGAGGCCCTTCTTCATCTGCTTCAGCAGTTCGATGTACATGGCCGCGGACCATAAGCAGCCCCCCACCAAAAGCAAATGCCCACCCCCCTCGGAGCTCCGCTCCTCGGCCCCTCCCAAGCGTCGCGCTCCGCGCGCCGCGGGAGGGGGCGCTACGTTTTCCGTAGCACGCCGGCCGCTTGCTTCAGCGCGGGAACGCCTCCGGCACGCCCCCGTCGACGGGGAGGGTCGCGCCGGTGGTCGGCGTCTTCTGGCTCGCGAAGAACACGACCGCGTTGCCGACGTGGCGCGCCTCGACCCGCGCGCGGAGGAGGTTCCGGTCGCGGTAGAAGCCCTCGAGCTGATCGAGGGTCAGGCCGCGGCTCTTGGCGCGGCCGGGGCCGACCTCCTGCCAGAGTCCGCTCTTCGTGTCCCCGTGAGAGAACACCGCGTCGGCGTTGATCTGGTTCACCCGCACCCCCAAAGGCGCGAGCTCGAGGGCGGCGATCTTCCCGAGCTGGTGGGCGGCCGCCTTGCTCGCGCTGTACGCGCCGAAGTCCTTGCCGGGGGCGAAGACGTTCTTGGACGCGTTGACGACGACGTTGCCGCCGGTGGCTTGGGCCGCGAAGACCCGGGCCGCCTCGCGCAAGGTCGCGAGCACGCCGAGGTAGTTCACCTTCGCGACGTCGAGCGCCTCGCGCGACGACAGCTCGGCGATGGACCGCACGAGGGCGATCCCCGCGTTCGGCACGACGATATCGACGCCGCCGTAGGCGACGCACGCGCGGTCGAAGGCGGCCCGCATGGAGGCGTCGTCGGTCACGTCGGCCGCGACCGCGAAGCCGCTCCCCGCCCCGAACGCCTTCTCGATCTCGGCGGCGGCCGCGATCGCGAAGGGCTCGTCCCGGTCGACGACGACGACGTGGGCCCCCGCCGCGGCGCACGCGTGGCCTACCCCGCGCCCGATCGCCCCCGCGCCCCCCGTGATCAGCGCGACCTGCCCCTCGAGCGCGCGCGGAGCGGCGCCCTTCAGCTTGGCCTGCTCGAGGCTCCAGTACTCCATGTCGAAGAGGTCCGCGTCGGAGAGCGCCACGTAGCCGCCGATGCCGGCCGCCGTCGCCTTCGCCCGGAGGGAGTGCTCGGTGATGTCGGCGGCGATCCGAGCTTCTTTTTTCGTAGCACCGAAGGCGAACACCCCTGCCCCCCGGACGACCACGACCCGCGGCGCGGAGCCGAGCTTGGTCCGCTCGATCCCCTTCGCCTCGACGTTCGCGCGGAAGACCGCGTCGTAGCGCGCGCGGAACGCGTCGACGGCGGCCCGGGCCGCGGCCGCGATCGTCGCGTCTTCGGCGGCCCAGTCGAGGTCGAGGAAGACGGAGCGCGCCTTCGTGCGGATCACGTGATCGGGGGTGATGGGACCGGCGTCGGCGAGGGCGCTCGCGTCCGCGCGCTCCGCGAAGGCGAGCAGCTCCGGCGAGGCCCGCCACTCGAGGACGGCCCGGACATACCCGGCGTCGCTCGCGGGGGCCGCCTCCGCCACGAGCCCGCGCAGCACGGGGGCGAGGCGCGCCGCCCGCGCGGCCGCGTCGTCGTTCGACACCGAGGGCGGCGCCGTGACGGCCGCGCGCGTCTGCTTCTTCGCGGCGAACGCCTCGAGCCGATCGACCAGCTCGATGTGGCGCTCATAGCTCTCGGCCGCGGTCTCCCCGAACGTGAACAGGCCGTGATGGAGGAGCACGATCCCGCGCACCTTCGGGCCCGCCTCGAACACCCGCGCCACCTCCTTCGCGAGCGGGAAGCCCGGCATGATGTAGGGGAGGATCGCGACCTCGTCGCCGAGGGCCTCTCGCACGAGATCTGCGCCGCGAGGCTGGTTGGTCACCGCGAGCACCGCGTCGGCGTGGGAGTGATCCACGAACGCGTGGGGCAAGAACGCGTGCAGGAGCGCCTCCACGCTCGGGTTCGGCGAGCTCGCGTCGAAGAGGTGCGTCCGGAGCTCGTTGACCATCTGCTCGTCGCTGAGGGCCTCGAGCGCGCGCAGGCGCCGCAGGTACCCGAGATCGAGGGCGGGGAAATCGCGCGGCTCGACGCGGTCGAGGCTCGAGCCGCTGCCCTTCACCCACAGGCACGCGATGGAGTCGCCGAGCAGGTTCCTCTTCTCCCCCTTCACGGAGGTGTTGCCCCCGCCGTGGAGCACGAGGTCCGGGTCGGAGCCGATGAGCCGCGACGTGTACACGCGGAGAGCGACGAGCTCCCCGTGGGCCTCGCCCCAGCGCGCGATCGCCTCCTTCGCGCCCGCCTCCGAGTAGCGGCTCTTCATGAGCCCCTCCCACGGCTGAGCTCCTTGGAGCGAAGACGTCCGGCAGGGGTCGGCGAGCGCGTCAGCGCGCCGGGGGTCGAGATCATCACGACGCAGCCCCCTCGAAGAGGACGCGATGAAGGACGGTGACCGTGCGCGACACGTCCGCGTCCTTCACCACGATGGATAGGTTGATGGATCCGAAGGCGTGGCTGATCATCTCGACGTTCACCCCTTCCTTCGCGATCGCTCGCAGCATCTCCGCCCCGAGCCCGGGCCGCTCCGCGATGTGGCGCCCGACCACGACCAGGATGCTCCGATCGCGCTCGATGCGGACGTCTCCGAGCGCGGCGAGCTCCGCTCCTACCCGCTCGAGGCGCTCCCGATCGTGCGACGTGATCGAGACCGAGATCTCGGACGTCGTCACGACGTCGACCTCGACCCCGAGCCGCGCGCACGCCTCGAACACCTTGGAGAGGAACCCGACCTCGCCGAACATCCGCGGCGACGTGAGGGTGAGCACGCCCTGCCGCTCCTTGTAGGCGATGCTCGTGACCGGGCTCTCGCTCGGGGGGGCGACCTCGCGGATGACGGTGCCGGGGTGGTCGGGCCGGTTCGTGTTGAGGACCCGAACCGGGATGTTCGCCTTCATCGCCGGGAGCAGCGTGGCCGGGTGCAGCACCCGGCTCCCGAAGTACGCGAGCTCGGCCGCCTCGTCGAACCGCATATCGGGGATGTTGCGGGCCGATTTCACGAGGGTCGGATCCGCGCTCATCACCCCGTCCGTGTCGCTCCAGATCTGCACCTCTCGTGCGCCGAGGGCGGCTCCGAGGAGGCTCGCGGTGAGATCGCTCCCATTGCGCCCGACGGTGGTGATCTCCCCGTCCGCCGTCTTGCCGATGAACCCGGTCACGATCGGCACCTCGCCCTCCGGCAGCTTCGCGACCGCCTCCCTCACCCGCCCCTCGAAGCCGGGAAGCGGCCGGGCCGCCCCGAACTCCGCGTCGGTGACGAAGCCGAGATCCCACACGTCGTGGGCGCGCGAGGGCAGGCCGGCGCGCGTGAAGTAGTCGGCGATGACCCGCGTGCTCAGCCGCTCCCCGAAGCTCGCCACGAAATCCAGGCTGCGCTTCGAGAGCTCGCGCACGAGGTGAATGCCCCGCAGGAGCGACCGCATCTCGTCGAGCAGAGGCGCGAGCAGCCCCGGATCGCACCCGAGCGAAGCGGCGATGGCGCGCTGCTTCTCCGTCACCGTCTCCGCGTCGAGGCGTCCCGCCGCCGCGTCCTTCGCCGCCCGCACCAGGGCGTCGGTGATCCCCTTGTGCGCCGAGCACACCACGAGCGGCCGGCCTTCGCGCCGGTCCCGGACGATCGAGAGCACCTTGTCGATCTGCGCCCGGTCCGCGACCGAGCTCCCGCCGAATTTCATGACGATCATGGCGCCCCCGCTCTTAGCAGCGCCGCGGACCCGTGGCGACTCTCCCGCGCGCTATGAAAAAGAGAGCACCCCTCCCGCGGCGCGCGCAGCGCGACGCTTGGGAGGGGTCGGCGAGCGACCGCTCGCCGGGGGTGGGCACCTTCGTCGTCAGCGCGCGGGGATGGGGCGGGTGCGGTAGGCCTGGGTCCACGCGCGGGTGCCGTCGGGGTTCTCGACGCGGGCGCGGACGAACGGTTCGTCGGCGCGGAGCTCGTAGCGGGCGGGCTTGCGCTCGGCGGCGGTCTCGTCGCGGACGGTCTCGAGGACCTCCCCGCCCTTGCCGATGAACTCGACCTTCGCGCCCGCGGTCTTGGGGAGGACCTCGATGGCCTTGCTCGTAACGGAGATGCGGTCGAGCTCCGCGCCGTTGGAGGCGTAGAAGCGGCCCGCGGCGAGGCTCTTGCAAAGCTCGTCCTCGTCGATCTTGTCGCGGCTCGCGACGGCGACCTGCACCCACGCGCGGCCGGGACGGGAGGGGCGCTGGGCGTGGCGGGGGTGCCGCTTGAAGTCGTGGGCATCGTCGACGCCGACCCCGAAGAAGTTGTCGCCTCGATCGAGCAGCTCCTGCCAGAGCGCCTCGTGCGAGGGCCAGCTGCCGATCCCATCGCTGAAGACCCACGGGTGGCCGCTCCAGATCTCGAGGAGCTGGGCGCCCCGCCCCGTGTGGAGGTCGTCGGTGTCGAGGGCGCCGCCATAGTTGGGGTGGTTCAGGATCGCGACCGCGCCCTGGGCGCGGGTCTCGTCCACGGCGTGCTCGATGGCGAGGGCCTTGGATTTGAAGCGCCCTCCTTTGATGGGCTTCTTCGAGCAGATCGCGTTCACGTGGACGGGGGTCGAGCCGACCCACATCGTGATCTCCTCGCCGGCGAGGATCCGGAAGCCCGGCTTCTGGAGGCGGGCGAACTTCTTCGGATCGACGCGCCGGTTGTGATCGGTGAGGGCGACGAACTGGTAGCCGTGCGACCGGTACCAGAGGTACACGCCGCCGGGCGGGAGGTCGCCGTCGCTCTCGGTCGAGTGGGTGTGGAGGTTCCCCTTCGCGAACTGGTCGGCCTCGAACGTCTCGACCATCTCGTGGGGGACGACGGGGGCGGGCTTCGGTACGGGGGCGGGGGCGGGCTGGGCGAAGGCGGTGTGACCGAACACGTGGGCGTTCGGGAGCGCGGCCGCCACTGCCCCGGCCCCGCCGAGGACGGCGGCGACGCTGAGGGCGAGGCCCATGAGCTTCCTGCTCGGCCTGGCTCGCCGCTCCGCCTCTGAGCCCTCGGACATCGACCGAGGCAGCTTAGTACATCCGAGCGACGATCGCTCCTTCGTGCCTCGCCCCGCGCCACTGTTCGGATGGGCCGCGGTGTCTCCGAGTGGTAGCCTCGCGACGGTGGAAATCCGGGAGGACGTGGTCTTGCCGTTCGACAGGCGGCGCGTGTTCGCGGCGTATCGTGATCGCCTCGTCGAGCTCGTGCCCCACCTTCCGAACATCCAATCCATCACCGTGACGAGCCGCGTCGATCGGGGGACGGACACGGATTTCGTGAACGAGTGGGTCGGGGGCGGCGATATCCCCAAGGTCGTTCGATCCGTCATCAAGGAGTCGATGCTCCGCTGGACGGACTTCGCGACTTGGCACGAGGACGACTTCACCGTGTCGTGGAGGACGGAGGTGCACGCCTTCCCCGGCGCCGTCTCCAGCGCGGGGAAGAACCGCTACGTCGCGTTGCCGGAGGGCTCGACGCGCATCGAGCTGCGCGGCGACCTCACCATCGACGCCAAGAAGGTCCCCGCGGTGCCCCGCTTCCTCGAGCGCACGGTGGCAGAGGCGGCGGAGAAGATGATCGTCGGCCAGGTGAAGACGAACCTGGTCGCGGTCGCGCGCGGGGTCGAGCGCATCCTCGCCGCCGAGGGCTGAGCGCGGTTCTGCTACGCTGCGCGCGTGGCCCGGCCTCGACGCTATGCGCTCGCCATCGAGCTGACCGCCTTCTGCAATCAGAAGTGCGGGTACTGCTACAACGACTGGAGGGCGGAGCCTTCGACGATCGGATCGCTGCCGCGCGAGGAGCTCCTCGCCCTCGTCGATCGCGCCCTCACCGAGGTCGACTTCGATCACGTGACCCTCACCGGCGGCGAGCCCTTCGCGCGGCCGGAGCTCTTCGAGATCCTGGAGATCGTGGGCAGGCACGGCAAGCGCGCCCTCATCATCTCCAACGGCGGCATCGTCACGGAGGCCCACGCCGCGCGGCTCGCTCCCCTCGATCCGATCTACGTCCAGATCACCCTCAACGGCCCCCGCGCCGACCTGCACGAGGAGCACGTCGGCAAGGGCTGCTTCGAGCCGACGCTCGCCGGGATCCGCGCGCTCCGAGCGGCGGGGGTGCGCGTGGGCGGGTGCATCGTGATCACCCGCAAGAACGCCCGGGTGGTGGGCGAGATCCTCGAGGTCTTCCACGGGCTCGGGGTGCGCGACATGGCGCTGTCGCGGTTCTCGCCCGCGGGCTACGCGTCCGAGCAGACGGCGGAGCTCTTGCCCTCGCGCTCCGAGCTGCTCGCCGCGTTCGCTCAAGCTCGCCCGTTCGCGGCCCGCGGGATGACCCTTCAGTCGACGATGCCCGTCCCTCCCTGCGTGATCGATCCCGACGAGCTCCCCGAGATCCGCTTCGGCGGCTGCCCCATCGGCACCGAGATGCAGGAGCTCGCCCTCGGGCCGCGCGGTGAGCTTCGAAACTGCACCCTCCACACCGACGTCATCGGCGACGCGCGCGCGACGTCGTTCGCCGCGCTCGTGGAGGCGCCCGCGGTGATGCACTACCGCGACACCACGCCGGAGTTCTGCGCGCCGTGCCCTCACAAGGCGAGCTGCCTCGGCGGGTGCGGGGCGGCCGCCCAGGCCGTGCTCGGCGCGCGCGGCTTGGATCCGTTCGTGGCCCAGCACGTGGACGACGCGTTCGCGGCGCGCCTGAAGCGCGCGCGCGCGGGCGCGGAGGGCTTCGTCCCGGTGGGGCGGCTCGCGCGGCGGTCCGCGACCGAGACGGCATGAAGAAGCCGCGCGTGCTCCTCGTCTGGCCCGGCACCGACGGAGCCGCGGCCGGGAACTTCGGCTGCCCGCAGCTCGTCACGATGGCGACCTACGCGCGCGACAAGACGGGGGCGCGGATCGACATCGTCGATCTCTACGCGGAGCGCTTCTTCGGCGCGGTGGATCTCGCGCGCCTCTTCGGCGGACCGGACGGCGAGGGCTACGACGTCGTCGGCTTCTCCTGCTACTCCTCGTACGACTTCCTCAAGGTCGAGGCGATCGCGGGCCTCGTGCGAGAGCGCTGGCCGGCGGCGCTGATCTGCGCGGGCGGATACCACGCGAGCGCGCGCCCGATGGACTTCGTCTACGACGGGTCGCCGTTCGACGTCGCCGTCGTGGGCGAGGGGGAGAAGCCGCTCGTGCAGCTCATCGAGTCGGTCGCGGGGGGAGCCCCCCTGCGAAGCGCCGTGCTCGGGCCCGATCCCATCGCCAGCCTCGACGAGCTGCCCCCCACCGATTGGTCGCTCCTCGATCGTTACCGCAAGATCGCGCGCTCGGTCGGATCCCAAGCGCAGGTGTACCTCTCGCGCGGCTGCCCCTTCGACTGCGCGTTCTGCATGGAGCGGGCGAAGCGCGAGGTGAGCTGGCGGCCGTTCGAGGTCGATCGCGCGATGGACGAGCTCGCGCGCGCGCACGACTTCTTCGATCTGCGCGGGATGACCCTCTACATCTCGGATGCCCTGTTCGGGATGCGCAAGGGGTGGCGGCGCGAGCTCCTGACGAGGCTCGCCCGCGATCCCCTCCCGACCCGGAAGATCTGGCTCCTCGTCCGGGTCGACATGATCGACGAGGAGGACCTGGACCTCTTCGGCGACGCAGGGTGCGCCCTCGGCTTCGGCCTGGAGTCCGGAGACCCCAAGCACCTCGCGACGATCCGCAAGGCGGGCCGCCTCGACACGTACCTCGACACGATGCGCGCCATCGCCGCCCACGCGCGCGAGAAGAACGTCCCCTTCGGCGCGAACGTCATCGTCGGTCACCCCGGCGAGACGGAGGCGACGATGCGCGCGAGCGCCGCCTATCTGAGCGAGCTCTTCTTGGACCCGAAGGGCACCGCCGGCTTCCTCTCCGTCGATCCCTTTCGGCTCTATCCCGGCTCGCCCATCGATGACGAGCGCGGGGCGTGGGAGGCGCGCTTCGGGACCACGTTCCATCGCCCGGCGTGGTGGAAAGACGGCGACCAGGAGTTCCTGAGCGAGTGGGTCGACCCTTCCGCCGAGCTCGACTACCGCCGCCGCGCCGCCCTCACCCAAGCGCTCTTCGCGCCCATCCTCCACGGCATCCGGGAGAACTTCCGCCTCGGGCCCGGTCGCCGCGCGGCCGATCCCGCGCGCGACTACTTCGAGCGCGCCATCGAAGATCAGATCGACAACACGAAGGAGCCCTACCGCCTCCACTTCGTCGGGCGCTACTACGCGTGGAACCGCTACCTGGGAAGGAGCGCGCTCGCGCGCGAGCAGCTCGCCGACGACGAGGACGCCCGCCTCCTCTGCCGCGCGGTGCGCGCCCACGCCCTCGATGCGATGGGGCGCGAGCGCGAGCTATCGCCACCCTTGCGGGAGGCGCTCCTCGAGATCCCGCGCGAGCGCTTCGTGCCCCTCGAAGACGTGGTGGAGAGCACGCGCGACGTAGCCGTCGCCCTCGACGGCTCGGGCGAAGCGACCATCAGCGCGATGCACGCCTACGCGCGCTCCTTCACCCTCGCGCGGATCGGGCCGGGCGCGCGCGTGCTGGATCTGGGCGGCGGCACCGGATACGGAGCGGCGATCTTGGCCCGCCTCGTCGGAGAGCGAGGCCGCGTCGTCACCGTCGAGATCGATCCGAAGCTCAGCGCCCTCGCGCGGCAGCTGCTCCCCGACCAGGTGGAGGTGATCGCGGCCGACGCCCTCGCCCCCGACACGATCGAGCGCGCGGGCGGTCCCTTCGACGCCATCGTGGTCGGGTTCGCGGACGTGCTGGAGGCGCTCGAGCCGCTCTCGGCCACCCTCGTCCCGGGCGGGGTGCTCGTGGCCCCTATCGTCGTCGGCGAAGCGGAGCAGCGCCTCGCGCGCGCCACCTGGAGCGGCGCGCGACTCGACGTCGAGCTGTTCGACGTGGTCCGCTACGTCGTGCGACGCACCGCTGCGCCCGCGCGCGAGCCCGCTCCGAGCCCTGCGCGTGGTTCGAGCCCCGACCCGACTGGGCAACGGGGCAAGCGCCTCCCCGTCCTCAGCTCGGGAACGGCGAGATGAAATAGATGAAGACGAGGAAGCTGCCGAGCGTCAGCACGATCAGCAGCAAGAGCTTCTCCAGCGTCCACGGTTCACCCGGGTCGACGGGTCGGCCGGGCGTCTTGAGGGAGTTCTCGCTCATGGTGGAGCCTGTGTCTCATCCTCCCGAGGCGTCGTCAAGCTCGCGTGCACGGCGCGGGCCGCCGCCCGCACCTCGTCGTCGACGGGGGCGAGCCCGCTCCGATCGAGGCGCGCGCGAAAGGCCTCGAAGGCTGCGTTGAGGCCCGTCGGGCCGAGGACCAGGGCCTCCGCCTCCAAAGCGACCGCCTCGACCCGAGCCCATCCCCCACCAGGGCCGAGCGCGGCCGCGCGTCGCACCGCCACCTCGTGCACCGCCCAGATCAGCGAAGCGTCGGCGTCGATGGCCTCGCCGGGCAGGGAGGGAACGCCCACCACGACCGCCCGCTCGAAGCCGCGCCCGTGCCCGCCGAGCGTCGCCGAGAGCTCCACGTCCCCGAGGGCCCCTTCGAGCCACGACGGCAGCGCCGAGAGCCGCGCTTCGATCGACGCGAGCGCCAGGTCCCGATGCGGCCCGAGCGATCGCGCGAGCTCGCCCTCGAACGCGCGCGACACGAGCGCGACGTCCGCCCGCAGGATCTCGACCGGCGCCGCCGGCAGGGCCCGCAGCGCCGCCAGCGCGACGGGGCTCGCCACCTCCCCCGCCGCGATCTCGTCGAGCCCGCGCCGTGCGCACGCCCGCATCGGTTCGAGCCCCACGAACAGCTCGGCCAGCCACCCAATCCCGTGCGCGACCTCGACCTCCCCGAGCAGGCCCGAAAGCACCCCGGCGTCCTCCTCGATCGGCAGGTAAGCGTCCGCCGCCATCGTCCCCCGCGCGAAGGCGATCCGCCTCGGATCGTAGAGGCTCGCCGCGCGCACCGCCGGCGCCGCGCCCGCCCCCGCCGGCACGAACGAGAGCGCGTGGAACACCAAGTCCGCATGCACAGAGGCGCGCTTCAACGGGCGCTCATCCTCGCTCCCCCCTTCGTCCGTCGCAAGCGGCCGGACACCGCTATGCAAACCGTAGCGCGGGGCGACCCCGCCCTCAGGGCTTCTTCGGAGGCGGCATGTCCAAGCACGGCCGCGGCGGCGGCGGCGCGATCTTCAGGCACGGGCGCGGAGGCGGGGGCGGAGGCGGAGCGACGCTGCCCGACCCGGAGGCGCTCGCGGGCGGCGTCGGTGGCGCCTCCGAAGCGCTGGGCCGCGGCGGAGCGATCTTCAAGCACGCCTCGGGAGGCACCGGATCCCCCGCGTCCGGCGGCGTCACCCCGGCATCGGGGGCCTCTGCGCTCGACGACCCGGTCGGGACTTGGCTGCTGATGGGGGCCTCCAAGCAAGGCTGCGGATCCCCGCACGCAGAGGCGGAGAGCCCCACGATCGCAGACGCGACGAAGATCGCTCGCCGCCGAAGGATCGCGGCGCGGTCTTCCTCTTCGCTCTCGACGCTCCCCGCCGGGAGCTCCTCACGGGAGGGTCCTTCGTCCTCGGGAGATCCCACGGGCTCAGTGTGTCCTTTCGCGCGGTTCGACGTCAACCCGCGCGAGGGCGGTCCCGCCGGGGGCTTCCCTTTGGTAAGCTATGGCCTTCCTTCGCCGACGGGAGCCTCGATGCCCACGCGTTCGTTCCTCGCATCCTTCGCCGCCTGTGCCCTGACGATCGCGGCCGCGCCGCTCACCGCGTCCGCGCACACCGTCCTCGTCACCCCCGAGCCGCTCACCAGCAACGACGGGGCGAAGACGGGGCCTTGCGGGTGCACCTTCGGCAGCGGAACCGATATCTGCCCGCCGGACTACCAGATCACCGACGTCCTCCAGGGCGGCACGATCACCATCACCTGGAACGAGACCATCAACCACGAGGGCGACTTCCGCGTCGCGTTCGTAGCGAAGGCCCCCGAGGACGTGACCGTCGCGGACTTCGACGACGCGGCGGTGCAGGTGACGATCCCGGACGACAACCCGGGCGGCCTCGTCGACATCGACTTCGAGCTGCCGGACACGCCCTGCGACAACTGCACGATCCAGGTGCGGCAGTTCATGGATGGCGCCGATCCCCCGTACTACTTCACGTGCGCGGCGGTCCGCCTCTCGACCGGCGGCGGGCAGGGCGGCAACGGCGCCGGCGGCGGCGCGAGCGAGGGCGGGGGCTCCTCCGCGAGCGGCGGGTCCTCCGCGGGGACGGGCGGCAACGGGAGCCACGGAAGCGACGGCGAGCCCACCTGGGCCGGTCCCGCCGAGGACGACGGCTGCTCGGTCGGAGCCTCGCGCGAGCGCACGAGCGCCACCGGGTTGCTCGCCGTCTTCGGGCTCCTGCTCGGCGCCGGGTACCGGCGCGTCAAGCGCGGCGCGCGGTGAGCCTCTACGACGCGGCGTTCCGCGTCTTCAGCCTCTTCGACGCCGAGCAGACCCACGAGGTCGTCTTCGCGGGCCTGCGCCTGGCGATGCGCGCGCCGCTCGTCGCCGCGGTGGCGCGCCGCGCGCTCGCCCCGCGCGATCCCGCGCTGCGGGTGCGCGCGTTCGGCACCACCTTCGACGGCCCCCTCGGCCTCGCCGCCGGCTTCGACAAGAACGGCCTCGGCCCCGACGCCCTGATGGCCCTCGGCTTCTCGTTCGTCGAGGTCGGCACCGTCACCGCGCGCGCCCAGCCCGGCAACGACAAGCCCCGCCTCTTCCGCCTCAAGGAGGATCGCGCCCTCGTCAACCGTCTCGGCTTCAACAACGAAGGCGCCCACGCCGTCGCGCGCCGGCTCGACGCGCGCGCGGGGCGACGCCGCGGCCCCATCGCCGTCAACATCGGCAAGACGAAGGTCGTGAGCGAGTCGGGCGCCCCCGACGACTACGCGGAGTCTGCGACCGCCCTCGGCCGGTTCGCCTCGTTCGTCGTCGTCAACGTGAGCTCGCCCAACACCCCGAACCTCCGCGACCTCCAGAGCGTGGAGAAGCTCGGCCCGCTCCTCACGCGTGTGCGCGGCGCCCTCGACGCGTCGGTGCCGGAGCGGCGCGTGCCCCTCGCCGTAAAGATCGCCCCCGATCTCGCCGACGCGGACGTCGACGCGATCGTCGACATGGCGATGGAGCGCGGCATCGACGGCATCGTCGCGACCAACACCACCATCGCCCGCACCGGGCTCACCACCGATCCCGCTCGCGTCGTCGCCCTCGGCCCGGGGGGCCTGAGCGGCGCTCCCCTGCGCGACAAGAGCCTCGCCCTCCTCGCCCGGATCCACGATCGCATCCGCAGGGAGCCGCGCGCCCCCACCCTCGTCGGCGTCGGCGGGATCGCCACCGCGGAGGACGCGTGGCAGCGCATCGTCCACGGCGCGACCCTCCTCGAGCTCTACACGAGCTTCATCTACGAGGGGCCGCTCGTTGCCCATCGCATCCACGAAGGCCTCTCCGAACGCCTCGCGAAGCACGGGCTCCGATCCCTCGAAGAGGCGGTCGGGTCCCGCGTCGGCGCGTGATCTCGGCCGCGGTCTGCGCCGCCGTCCTCGCGGGCGCCCTCGCCCTCGCGCGCGCCGCCGGGAGGAGCCGCGGGGCCGAGCTCGTGGTCGCGGCTTGGTGCACCGCGACCGCGATCGTCCTCGCCCCGACGTACGCCCTCGCGTGGATGGGCAAGCTCGAGCGCGGATCGCTCGCGTGGGCCGTCTGTGCGGTCGCGCTCACGTGCGCGGCCGCGACCTGGCTCGCCCGAGGACGCGCTGCCCTCCTCGACGATCTCCGCGCCGTCGCTCCGCGCCGTCCGCGCCTGCGCGCCCTCGTCGCCCTCCCGGTCGCCCTCGTCCTCACCCACGCCCTCGTCGCGACGTGGCTCCTCCCCTCCGAGTCGTGGGACGGCATCTGGTACCACGACACCATCGTCGGCTTCACGATCCAGAGCCGCTCGCTCGCCCCGATGCCCCTGCCCGAGAACCTGCTCCAGCAGGTGAACGGCTTCCCTCGCTTCGCGGAGATGACGAGCGCCTTCTTCGTGCTCCTCTCCGATCGATCCCTCATCGAGCTCCCCAACACCCTCGCCTTCGTCCCCCTCGCGTGCGCCTCCTTCTTGCTCGCCCGCCGCGCTACGAAATCCGTAGCGTCGGCGATCTCCCTCGCCGCCATCGCCGTCCTCGCCCCCGCCGCCGTCCTCCAGCTCCGCTCCACCTACGTGGACGTGTTCGCCGCCGCCGCCGCCGCGACGTCGATCCACTTCGCGACCAAGCCGCGCCTGGGCGGGGGAGACGCGATCCTCGCGTGCCTCGCCGCCTCCATCCACCTCGGCTCGAAGTCCCTCGCCGTCCTCCTCGCGCCGCTCGTGATCGCGCTCGTCCTCGCGCGCACCGTCGCCCGCGCCTTCGGGAAGCGCCCGCGCCCCCCCGCGCCCCTCGCCGCCATCGTCGTCGTCGCGATCACGCCCCCCGCCCTCGCCCTCCTCGCCGCGTACGGCCGCAACGCCTCCCTCTTCGGCAACCCGCTCTATCCGATGCGCGTCGATCTGCCGAGCCTCGGCATCCACCTACCCGGCGTGGTCGACCGCGGCGACGTCGACGTCAACGCGACCGCCTCCGAGACCGTCCGCGCCATCTTCCTTCCTCGCCTCCCCGATCACGACTTCGCCGACATCCGGGCGGGCGGGTACGGCCCCTCCGTCGCGTGGTTCCTCCTCCCGGCCGCGATCGCCGGCCTCCTTCGCGCCGTCCTCGTCCGCGCGCGCCGCACCGCGCTCCTCCCTGCCCGCGCCCGCGCCGCCGCCGTCCTCGCGACCACCGCCCTCGTCGTCCCCTCCCTCCTCCTCTCCCCCGCCCTTTGGTCTGGCCGCTACCAGCTCCCCGCCGTCGCCGCCGCCGTCGCCCCGGCCGCGTTCGCCCTCGATCCCCGCATCCTCTCGCGCCCCCGCGCCCTCGTCCTCGCCGTCGCGCTGGCCGCGTCCACGATCGCCCTCTTCACCTTCTCTCCCCCCCTCGGCGAAGCCCCTCCGCGCCGCCTCCTCGAGGCCCTCGCGATGACCCCCGCCGAGCGCGCCGCCGCCCCTCGCGCCGAGTGGACCCTCGCGCCCGCGGTCGCCGCCGCCCGCGAGCGCGAGCTCGGCCCCGGCGCCCTCGTCGTCTTCGGCGACGGCGTCTCTTTTCCCTCCGTCCTCTACGACGAGCGCTTCGACAACCGCATCGCCTACCTCCCCGAGACCACCGCCCGCGCCATCCAGCGCAAGCTCGAAGCCCTCGATCCCACCTGGGTCGTCGCCGCCCCCGACGAGCCCCTCTTTCGCTTCGTCGCGTCTCGCCCCGACCAATGGGAGCCCATCGGCCTCGCGAGCCGCGGCCAGCCCACCTACGCTTTTCGTCACCTCACGCGTCCCCGGACCGACCGATGACCTACGCAAACCTCGACGGCTCCAAGAACGACAAGACCCTCGCCGACATCATCAAGTGGAAGCTCGACCTCGGCCCCGAGAAGCGCCGCCCCGTCGACCCCGCCCTCGACACCCCCGCCCCGTTCGTCGTCAACCACGGCGCCCACCTCGCCAAAGCCGAGCGCGCGAGCCTCACCTGGATCGGCCACGCGAGCTTCCTCGTCCAGCTCGGCGGCGCCTCCATCCTCATCGATCCCGTCTTCTCCGACCGCCTCTTCGCCATCCGCCGCAAGGTCCCTCCCGGCCTCGCCTTCGAGCACCTCCCCGAGATCGACGCCGTCCTCGTCACCCACAACCATCGCGATCACATGGACGCCCCTTCCCTCGAGCGCCTCCCCAAGCATGCCCGCTACGTCGTCCCCAAAGGCCTCGGCGGATGGTTCGCCCGCGCCGGCAAGCCCCACGTCGTCGAGCTCGCCTGGTACGAGCACACCGACCTCGCCGACGCCCGCATCACCTTCGTCCCCTCCCACCACTGGTCCCAGCGCGGCCCCTTCGATCGCAACGAGAGCCTGTGGGGAGGCTTCGTCATCGAAGACGGAACCCACCGCGTCTACCACTCCGGCGACACCGCCCACTTCCAAGGCTTCGCCGACATCTTCGCCCGCACCGGCCCCATCCACGCCGCCATGCTCCCCATCGGCGCCTACGACCCTCGCTGGTTCATGAAGGCCCAACACATGAGCCCCGAGGACGCCCTCCAAGCCTTTGTCGCCCTCCGCGCCCACCGCTTCGTCGCCATGCACTGGGGCACCTTCCGCCTCACCGACGAGCCCCTCGGCGAGCCCCCGAACCGCATCCGCGAAGCCTTCCAAGCGGCCCGCCTCCCCACCGACCAGCTCCTCGTCCCCGCCGTCGGCGAGACCCTCCGCCTCTGACCGTGCCGCTACCAAAAACGTAGCACCTCACCACCGCCCGCGCGAAGCGCCAACCGACGAAATCCGTAGCGCAGGCCTCGATGCCCACCCCCCTCGGAGCTCCGCTCCTCGGCCCCGCCCAAGCGTCGCGCTCCGCGCGCCGCGGGCGGGGTCGCCCCTGCCTCGCCGTCACCGGAGCCGCGACGCCGAGCCTTCGCCTTCGCTCTGAAAGCCGCAGTGAAGCGCGGGACGGATCCCGAGCCGCGCGAACAGCGCCTCCATCCGCCGGAAGAACTTGGTCGCGTCGAGCAGCGGGTTCAGCCACCCCGTCGTGATGCAGTAGCGGTCGCGGTGCGGGGCCTCGTGATGACCGGCGTGATGCTCGGGGCTCAACAAGAGCCCCACGCGCTGGAGGATCTGCGCAAACCGCGGCGGCTCGGGCGCATGCGCCCAGCCGTGGGCCATGCTCGTCACGACGGTGAACGACGCGAGCAGCACGACGAACAGGGCCATAATGGTCGCCCCCCCTCCGTGCGCCGCGGGGATGAAGACGTGGGTGGGCACGAGCACGAGCAGGGTGATCCCGCAGTTGTCCCCGTTGGCCTCGACGAACCCGTGGCGGGTGATGGCGAGCGGGTCGCGGTGGTGCTCTCGGAACGGCGCGACGAACTTCGGCCCCACGAACGGCGTCTCGCTCGTCGCGTACGTGTCGGCGAGCCAATGGACGAAGCCCGACGCGAAGTCCGACGCCACGAGGGCGCCGAGGACGACGAAGGGGATGAGCCACGCGAGCGCCGGCCGCGCCGCGAAACCTCGAACGACGTCCCACCCGACGCACCCTGCGAGAACGACGAACGCGCCGATGAAGGCGACCTCCATCGCGCGAAAGCCGATCGAACGAGCGGGCGCGCTCACGCCCTCCGATACGCGCAAATCGCCCTGCCGGTTTCGGCCCATCAGCCCGAGAGGATCTCCTCGACCTGCGACAACATCATCATGCGCCGCTGGATCACCGGGCTCGTCCCGTCGAGGAGGCGCGCCGTCTCCGCGAGCACCTCGTCGAGCGGGATCACCCGAACGCTCGGATCGAGCGTCTCTCGTCCCACCCCGAACGGCGGCTCCCACCCGAGCATCACGTCCGAGAGCCCTGCCTCCAGGGCCACGATCGCCCCGAAGCTCAGCCGCTGCGCGATGGTGCGATCGAGCGCGCTCGGGTCTCCGCCGCGCACCACGTGGCCGAGCACCGTCTCCCGCACGTCGACCCCCTTCGCGATCGGCGTCAGGGCCTCCTGGACCCTCTGCCTCAGGCGCATCACCGGGATCGAGAGCCCCTCGCTCTTCACGATCAGCGCGCGCTTCTTCATCCGGCCCGGCGCGAAGCACCGCCCCAGCACCTTCGTCAGCCGCGCCACCACCTCGTCCTCGACGAGGTGCGCCTCTCCGTAGAGGATCGCGTCCGCCTCCGCCGCGATCCCCGCGCGCATCGCGAGGAACCCGCAGTTGCGCCCCATCACCTCGACGATGAAGCACCGCCGGTGGGCGCGCGCCGTGTCGCTGATGCGATCGCACGCGTCCACGATCGTGTTCACCGCCGTATCGACCCCGATCGCGAGCCCCGCGTGCCCCACGTCGTTGTCGATCGAAGCGGGAAGGCCCACCACCTTCACGCTCGAGCCGGCGTCGCGCGCGAGCCCCGCGATCAAATGCCCGCCCGTCAGCGACCCGTTCCCGCCGATCACCACGAGCCCCTCGATCTTCGCGTCCACGAGGCGCTGATGAGCGGCCTTCTGGCCCTCTGGGGCCATCATCTCCATGCAGCGCGACGACCCGAGGATCGTCCCGCCCTGCCGGGTGATCCCCTCGATCGAGTCCGCCTCGAGATCTCCCCAGTCGGACGCGAGCACGCCCGCGTAGCCGTGCCGCACGCCGATCATCTGGTGGCCGCGCGCGCGCCCCACCACCGCGAGCGCGCGGATCGCCGCGTTCATGCCCGGAGCATCACCACCCGACGTAAGGATCCCGATGCGCATGCGCCGATGGTCGAGCGACCGTCGGGCCAACGTCAAGCCTCGAGCCCCAGAGCTTCCCCGATGGCGACGAGCGCGGCCCGCGCCCCCGCCGAGACGCTGATCTGCCCGTGCGGGACCTCCCCGTCGCGGGGGTTGATGCGAACCAGCGTGGCCCCCGACGCCCGCACCAGCCGCTCCCCCACCATGCGCACCGTCGGGACGGCCAGCCCCGCCCCGCACTCGATGACAACGAGCCGCGCCCGCCGCGAGCCCACCTCCGCGAGCCACCCCTCCATCGCGCGCTCCTGCGCCTCCGTCCGCGAGCCGTCCCATCCGCCGTCGCCGAACATCAAGATGTTCGGCCGCGCGAGCGACCCGCACCGCGGACACCGCGGCAGCGGCGGCGCGGCCCGGAACGTCGTCTCGTCCACGACGACCTCGTAAGGGTCCGCCGGGAAGATCCCCTCGTCGCATCGAGGCCCCATGCACTGCAGGAAGTCGATCGCCCCGTGACACTCCACGATGCGCGCCGGGTCGAACCCCGCCCGCTGGAACTGTCCGTCGACGTTGCTCGTGAACACGAAGCCGCTTTTCAACTCCATCAGCCTTCGAAGGATCCCGAACCCGACGTGGGGCTTCGTGCGGCGATAGAGCCCGAGCCGGTGCCCATAGAACCCCCACGCGAGCGCCGGGTCCCTCGCGAACCAGCGCGGGTTCGCCATCTCGGGCAAGCTCAACCCGAGCGCGCGCATCGGCGGGTACGCCCGCCAGAACCCTTCGTTGCCGCGAAAGTCGGGCAACCCCGAGTCGACCCCCATCCCCGCCCCCGCGGTCACGAGGATCGCGTCCGCCCCTTCGATCGCCCTCACCGCGCGCGCCTCGTCGCTCATGTGGCGATCCTCGTTCCGAGTAGCGCGCGGCGCTACGGCGATGATGGATGGCCATCGAGGTGCTGCTCTCCGCGCGCTCGGAGTGGCGTGAAATCGAGGCGGCCCGCGCGTTGCTTTACGAGCTCCACGTGAAGTCGTTCACAGGAGGCGTCATGAAAGCTTGGATGGGTATGGCGGTGGTGGTGGCGGTCGGTCTCGCGGGCTGCGGCGACAAGGACTCTTCTTCGAGCGCGAGCGCGAGCGCGAGCGCCGCGTCGACGTCGAGCGCGAAGGGCGGCAGCGCCAACGCCGCCGCCACCACGGGCGGGGGCGCCGCAAAGCCCGCCCCCGCGGCCGCCGACAAGCCCGCAAAGACCCCGAAGACGAAGCTCGATCAGGCCAAGCTCAAGGAGGTCTACGACGCCGTCAGCAAGGAGAACGACTTCAAGAAGCACCGCGCGATGTACGAGGAGAAGCTCGGCAAGCCGGTCAAAGAGGAAGGCGACAAGGCCTTCTGGTTCGGCATTGGAAAATCCGGCACCGGCAAAGACGAGTGCTACGAGCTCTACTCGAGCCCGACCAAAGGCGACTCGCTCGGCGGCGGCGCCGACGACAAGAACTGCTGGGAGTGAGCCCCCGAACGGTGCTCTAAAATTCATTTAGGATGGCGCGCGCATGACGAACGCGACGCCCTCCGCCGCCTCGCTCCCGGAGGCTCAGCTCGGCCCCGCCGAGCGCCTCCTCGACTTGGTGCTCAACGCCTCCGCTCACCTCTGGCACAACCGCCCGGGGCTCGACGCGGGCGGCGTCTGGCATCCGCGCAAAGGAAACAAGAAGAGCCTCCCCGGCGCCAGGCCGGTCGCGCCGGGGCTCTTCTTGCCGTCCGCGCTCGTCCTCTACGGGAAGCTCCTCGACATCTATCTCTTGAACCCGTTGCTCGCCGCCCACTTCGCGAGCTTCGCCCTCACGTCCACGGAGTGGCGCGATCTCAAGGTCGCCTGCGCCGCCCTCATGCTCGTGCAGCCCCACGCCGGCCAGCCCATCAAGGACGACGCGGGCGCGGTCGCCTTCCACGACGACGACTTCCGAAAGATCGGAGAGGCGATGGTCCTCTTCTATGATCGCAAGTCGACGAAGATGATGACGCCCAAGGGCGTCCTTCGCGTGGCCGAGCTCCTCGAGACGGAGGCCATCGCCGATCTCAACCGCGCCGCCGGCTTCGGCGATCCCGCTGCCCGCGGCGCCCCCCTCGGGCGCTGGCCGAAGGCGGCCACGCGCTGGCTCGAGGTCCGCGAGCAGAACCCGCGCATGCTCGCCGGCCTCGTGAAGGCCGGCTTCAAGGAGACCATCAAGAAGATCGCCCGCAAGGTCGGCTACCGCCCCCAGAGCCAAGCCTTCTTCGAGATCCTCGGCTGGAAGCAGAAGCAGAGCGAAAAAGGCCACCGAACCGTCGGCCTCGCCGAGCTGAAGCTCGAAAAGCGCGGCCGCTTCGACGACCTCTCCGAGGTGGAGATTTGCGAGGCCATCGCGGATCAGCGCCTCTCTCATAAAGAGGTCGTAGGCCGTCTCCCCAAAGAGATCGGCCTCACCCCTGCGATCCTCGCCGCCCTCCTCCCGTCCCTCTCCGATCGCGACCTGCGCGTCATGACGCCGACCCTCGAGGAGCTCGGCCTCATGGCCGACCGCGAGGTCCGCGCCCGCTGGGAGAAGGCCGTCGCGAGCGCTACCGATCAGCGCGCCCTCCACGTCGCCAAGAACGTCAAAGACCGCGCCCTCCGCGACAAGCTCGAAGAGGCCGCCGACGCCGCCGCCCGAAACGCCGCCGCCGAGGCGGGGGCCGAGGACGTCCACGTGATGTTCCTCATCGACAAGTCCGGCAGCATGCAGGGCGCGATCGAGCAGTCCAAAGAGGCTCTGTCTCGCATCCTCGCCGGCTTCGCCCCGGATCGCGTCCACATCGCTTGCTTCGACACGATGGGCACCGTCCTCCGCCCGAAAGCTCCCTCGCGCGCCGCCGTCCAGCACATGCTCCAAGGCATCACCGCGAGCGGCGGAACCGTCCACGGCGCCGCCGTCCGCGCCCTCGCCTCCGCCGGCGTCCGCATCCCCGCCATGAGCCGCCTCCTCGCCGTCGTGGTCGGCGATGAAGCTGGTGAGTCCGGCCAATCCCTCGCCGAAGCGTTCAAGAGCGCCAATTACCACCCCGGCGCCCTCGCCATCCTCGTCAGCGTCGCCTCCGGCCGCGGCCGCACCGTCCGCGACTGTGCAGAGGCCCTCGGCGTCGGCCTCGCCGAGATCACGATTGACCAGTTCGACGATCCCTACCAGGTCCCCCGCGTCATCCGCGCCCTCCTCGACACCCCGGTCCGCCCCGGCGGCGCCACCCGCAGCACCGCCTGGGTCGACAAAGTCATGGCCACCCCTCTCCTCTCCCCCTGACTCAGCGATTCAATTCACCTTCGCGACGAACCAAGTGTCCATTTCGAGGGCGGCCTTACAATTGTCTCCGCCGACGGAGTTCTCGGGGAGGAGGAGGACTGTCTTGCCGTCTGGAGAGATGAAGCCGGCGCGCAAGTCGAAGGCGCCGCCGCACGGCGCGCGGCGGCCGTCGAGGATCGTCGTTCCCGCGAATGGGATGGTGACGGCCACATGGGCGCGCTCGGCGCCGCGGGTCGTCATTCGGATGAAGGAGATCGTCCTTCCTCCATGCACGGTCGGGGGGTCGAGGGAGACGCCCAGATCCGGCTCGTCGAACCGGACTATCTTGAAGCTCTGCTCCGCGTCGAGCTTGCTCCATGCACCGCAGCCCTCTTCCTCCCGAGTGCCCCGCCGCATCGGGACCCAATTCGACTTGGCGAGCAGGTCGGCGGCCTGCTGCCAATCGTGCTGCCGCTTGATGAACGCCGCGCGTGTGGCCGCGGGCGTCAAACCCTGAAGCTCGCGCTGATCGTAGAGCGTGAAGGTGAAGAGGACCCTGCCCGAGGGCAGCGCGCGAAAGCGCACTCGGTCGACCGGCCTGCCGCTGAAGTCCTCCCCGTCGATGCCAAGCTCGACCATCCGGGTGCCGTCCTCGCTCGTCGCGGGGAAGCCCTTCGTGGCTTGCGAATCGACGCGCTCGAACGGGACATCGGGGGCCCACTCCTCCGCAGGCGTGCCGTGAACCGTGAGGGCACCGGCGGCTCGCGCCGGCGCCGGCTTCGGGCACGGCTTCCCCTTCGGGGGCTCGGTCGGGGCGGCGACGCTTTCGGACGCCGCGGAGACGGGCGGCCCTGCGCCGAGGCTCGGCAACGCGGACGGGAGAGCGATCTCGCTCAGCGAGAGGCGCTCGGCGTCTGTCTTCTTGGACGCGCACGAGGCGAGGGTGGCGGCGAGGACGAGCGTGCCGAAGCGAGGACCCATGGGAGCGGAACGAACGCCCCTCGCGGGATAGCCATTCCGCCGCGCCGCCCCCTCTCGTCACCAGCACGCGGAAACTCCGCCGGCGCTATCTTTTCGGTAGCGGACCGAACGCGCGAAGGGCCGAGGTGCTATCGAATTCGAACCGCCAGCGAAGCGCTTGACAGCGGCCCCGAATACTGCTCATCTGCTCAGCATGCCGCGTCCGAAAAGCCAGCTCGCCCTCGACCAAGAAGCCTCGGTGAAGTCCCTCCTCGAGCTCTTCGAAGGCCCCCTGCGGGACGTCGCCTTCCCCGGCGTCGACGGCCGCATCCTCGCCGTCCTCTCGGCCCAGGTGACCCAAGCCACCAACGCCGTAGAGGCGGCCAGCACCGCCCTCGCCGAAGCGCACGCCACCCTCGAACAGCACAAAAGAGAGCTCGCCGCCAAGGCCCAGGTGGCCGTCGCGTACGCGCGTGTCTTCGCCGCCGACAATCCCCCGCTCTTGTCCCAGATCGAAAGCGCAGCGGGGCCGGATCCCCTGAGGCCGAATACCAGAACCACCAAGCGAAAGGCGCCAACCAGCGCCGCGCCGACCGCCCCGGTCGAATCCGCCCCGGTCGAATCCGCCCCGATCGACGCGACCGCCGGGCCCGAGGCGCCCCTCGTCGAAGCGTCCGTCGCCCATGTCGACGCGCCCCCCGGCGAAGCTGCCCACCCCCCCAAAGAGCGCCCCCTCAGGAAGCGCGCTGACCGAACGGCTTCCGTCGAGTTGGCTCCTGTCGATTGACCTGCTCGCGCGTCCGCCGCTCCGCCGCCTGCCCCGAAATGCTCGCCCGGCGCGCGGCGCCGCTACGTTTTTGATAGCATCGAGCGGTGAGGACGCCCGCTCTCCGTGAAGGACCGCTCTCGCTCGACCGGGCCTGGAATGGCACGTTCGATGTTGGTCACGAACGTTCAATCGTTCCAGTCTTGTTGCGATGGACGGGGGCGTCCCACACGCCGGCACACTCGGCGATTCGACGTGGAGGGGGGGCCGTCCTGGATCCAGCCTTGAACGCGGTCCCCCCTCGATCGAGTATCCCGGCGAAATTGCCGCCGTAATTGGGCACTTCGGCGCTGGCGCGGCCATTGCTCCCCGGCCCGACCATGCAACGCACATCCCTCCTCGCGCTCCTCTTCGCAGCGAGCGTCGCGGCCCCCGGCTGCGCCCCCGACACCTCCGTCGACGAAGACACCTCCACCGAAGAGTCCGACTCGGACGACGAGGCGCTCTCCGTCAATTTCCAGTTGCCCTTCCCCTGCGGCCAGGTCTGGTCAGGTCAGACCCGCACGAACCACAGCCCTCAGCTCTCGATCGACTTCAACCGGGACGGTGACCTGGGCGACACCGTCGTCGCCGCCGCCTCCGGACACGTCACCCGCGTCGAGAATGAGGGAAACACCAGCTACGGTCGTTGGATCGAGATCGATCACGGCAATGGCTATCGCACGCGCTATGCCCACCTCAGCACCCAGGTCGTCTCCGTCGGCCAATTCGTCGCTCAGGGCAAGAAGATTGGCACGGTCGGCTCGACCGGCGGCTCCACCGGTCCTCACCTCCACTATGAGCAACGGCACGACGGTGCCACCCAAAAGCCGACCTTCAACGGTCAGCTCTCTTTGTTCTTCGGGACCAAGAACTACACGAGCCACAACACGTGTGGCGGCGGCAACGACGGGGTGACCGGGATCGTCAACACCGCCGGACCGGACTTGACAGTCCGCGCCCACCCGAACACCAGCGCCGCCGCCGTCGACTCCGTCGGAGACGGCGACACCGTCCATATCAAGTGTCAGGTCCACGGCGCCTCCGTCAGCGGCACCTATGGCACCTCCAACCTCTGGGACTTCATCGGCAACGGCTATGTCGCGGATGCCTATGTCTCGACGGGATCCGATGGCCAGGTAGCGCCCACCTGCCAATAGATCATTTCCCCGCGATCGAGAGCATCACCCCCACGTCCCCCATGATCGTCTCGAGCTCCGCGCACTCCTCGTGGAGGCTCGCGAATCGCTTCTTCTGCGCTTCGTGCCGAGCCTTCAGCTCGCCGACCTCCGCCGGGTGCGCGGCCTTGAACGCCTCGAGGCGCTCGCTATTTCCACGACGCTTCGGCCCTGGATCGTCGGGCTCCATGATGAGCCGCTTCGCCATTCCCTCCAACGCCCCGTCGGGGTAGCGGGTGCGGTAACTGTCAATCGCGGCCTTCATCTTCGGACAGTCCTCCGCATTGTCGAGGATATCCACGACCTCCCGGAGGGCGACGAACAGCGCCTCCGGGGTCTCCCCGGGACGCGCGGCGGAGGGGGCGGAGGCAGAAGGGCCGGGAGCGGACGGAGGGCCGGAGGTCTTGGAAGGGGGGGGCATGGTCGAGGTCGGACCGGCAGGCGCGCTCGCCGAGGCGCTCCCCCCCGCCTTCCCACCGTCCCCGCATCCGGCCGTGGCGACGAGGATGAAGAGCGCCGCAGAGATGGAAGCACGAGCGCGAGCGATCACGCCTGCGATGCTAACAAAAAAAGGCTCAGCGGCGTTGCGCTCGCGGCGTTCCTCGCCGCCAGATCACCCATGCAGCGTGACGGCGGCTCGATTCAGCACACGGTCAGGGGCGGACCTTTCCGAGGACGGGCCGCATCGCCACCGAGAGCGGACGCTCCAGTGTGCGGACGTACGTGTCCGTCAAATGGGCCCGTTGCCGATAAACCAGGACGTTGTCGATCACGACCTGGCACGGATCTGCGGGACAGATCTCGGGGGTGAAGTCGATCACGGTGACGTTCGGAACAAGCGCGGCCGCGGCGCGCTGTCGAGGCGCGCCGCTCCGCTCGATCGCGGGCTCGCGCGGGAACGCGCAGACCCCGGGCTCCTTGAGGTTCTTCGCGACGCACTCGTCCGGCGCTCCTTTGGGGGCCGGGTTGTCGATGAGGGCGACGACACGAATGCCGTGCTCCTCGAACGTCCTCCAATCCTCGGCGAGGGTCGCGGCGACGATCTCGCCGTCGATGTAGCCGGCGCCCTGGGACGTCACGAGAATGTGCGGCGGGTTCGCGAGGAGCTTCTCGAAGACGAGCTCGTTCCACTTCACGCACGACTCGTTGCGGCTCGGCTGCTCTGGCAGCGTCGACAAGAGGGCGCATGAAGACTTCGTCAGCGTGCGAACGCGGAAGTGGCTGGCTCGCCCCACGTCGTCGAACGCCGAGTACCATTGCATCATCTTGGAGTCGCCCGCCAAGACCACGTCGATGGTGGCGTTCGGATCACCACCGGCGCACTCGACCGGCGTCTCGTCGGTCTGGCCAATCTGGCACCCATCGAGGGCCGCCCTCGGCACGTCCTTCGCCGCCTTGAGCGGGTTTGGTCGCAGCGGCCCGGCGCGCCCACCGCCCTCAGGCGTAGCGGACTTCGGATCCTCCATTGGGATGAGCAGCAGCGCGAGACCAGAGACCCCCCCGGCGAGGCTGAAATTCAGTCCGAGGGACAGCGCAAGGCGCGGCGAGGCGCCAATCGCCTTCGAAAAACGAATGGGGTTCTCGACGAAGCGGCGGCTCACCCACGCCGGCGCGAACGACGCCCCGACGACGAGGAGCCCCCGCAGAGGGCCGAGATCACCGAACCGCCCGCGCGCCGCGACGAGGAGCGGCCAGTGCCACAAGTAGAGTGAATAGGAGAGGCCGCCAATCCAGACCATCGGGGAGAGAGAGAGGAAGCGAGCCGCTCCCGCCGTCGTCGGGACGTGGCCCGCGACAATCACCGCCGCTGCGCCGAGCGTCGGCAGCAGGGCCCCGAACCCGGGCCAGCGAGCTCCCTCGCGGAAGAGAAACGCCGAGCAGGCAATGGCGACGAGCCCGGCCCAACCGAGCCCCACCGCGACGGGGCGCGAGAGCGCGCTCCATCGGCGCTCTCCGATCGCCACCGCCGCCCCGACAGCGAGCTCCCAGAGCCGGGTCGTCGTGACGAAGAACGCCGTCGCCGAGTCGCGCGAAGTGAGGCGCAGCGACCAGACGAAAGAGGGAACCGCGACGAACGCGAGGGCGAAGGCCAGCCTCGTTCGACCCACCCCCCCGCGCCGCCCGAAGATCCACGCCGCCAGCGCGAGCAGCAGCGGCCAAACGATATAAAACTGCTCTTCGACCGCCAACGACCAGAAGTGCTGGACAGGAGACGGGCCGACGTCCTCCGCGAGGTAGTCCACGCTCCGGTCGGCGAGGCGCCAATTCACCACGTAGAACGCGGCCGAGAAGATGTCCGTCGCGAACGTCGCCCGATCCGTCAGCGGGAGGAACGCCCACGTCGCCGCCGCCGTGGCGACGAGCACGAGGGCGGTCGCCGGCAGCAGCCGCTTCGCGCGGCGCGCATAGAACCCCAAGAGCGAGATCCTCCCCGTCGACTCGAGCTCACGGACGAGGAGCCCGGTGATGAGGAAGCCCGAGATTACGAAGAACACGTCGACCCCGACGAAGCCACCTTTTACCCGCGCCACGCCAGCGTGGTAAACGAGCACGAGGAGAACGGAGACGGCACGAAGCCCCTCGATATCCGGGCGAAACCCCGAGCCTCCTTCGGCCATCGCCGCGCGCGGACCGACTGCAATGTCTTCTTCGTGGGCCATCGACGCGGCCAAGGTAGACGGCTCGAGGGACGCGCGGAAGCCCACCGACACGCGCCGCGCCCGCCCCCGCTGCGCCCGTGCGCGCGAAGATCGCCATATCAGCGATCGTGATCCTGACGCACACGACGCGACAGAGCGGACGAATGGGCCCGTCGCCGCAGGCGATGGGCGCGCCCGCGTTTGGCGGCAAAGAAAGAGCGCGCGTCGGCATCTTCGAGCGAGCCGTGGCATGCTCGGCCCCATGGCTCGCCTCGCCGTGTCGGCTCTGCTCGCGCTCGTCGGATGCGCGGTCGATGAAGCGCAGCTTGTCGCGCGGGTCGCCCAGGACAACGAATCGGCTCGAACGCGGGCGGAGCGAGCGTTCTTCGAGCGCGGCAACCGGCCGCTCCTCCCGCCCCCGCCCGTCGGCCGGCTCACCCTGCGCGGCATCGACCGCGCGTGCGCACAACCGAAGGATCCCCCGGCGCGAGAGACGGTCGAGGTCGTGCTGGGCGAGGCGCGAGGCACCACCCGGTTCGAGGCCGCGTGCGCCCTCGTGACGGGGCGCGCCCACACCCTGGTCGTCCGGCTCGCGGGTGCGGAGACCGACACGTTCCTGACCCCTGTCCCCGAAGGCAGCGCGTTCGCGGTCGCCCCCTCCGGGGCGATCGTCCGCTACCTGCTGGCTCCGCAAGTGAGAGAGACCCGGCGCGTCTTCGCGAAGGGCGTGGGCTGCTGCTGCGATGCGCCGAAGGTGCCCGGACCGGACGTGACCTTCACGGTCGTGGTCGGCCCCTATCCGGCGACCGAAGAGGTGGTCATTCCGTTCGACACTGTGACACTGTCGTTCTGCGATCCGGCCGCGCCCCAATAGCCGTCGAGCCTTCGACTCGGCGGCTGGCACGGCGTCGCTCCGAGCGGCGGCTTGCAAAGAATGGCTCTCGCCGTCGTGGTGCTCGGCCTCACCGGATGCGCCAGCTCCCGGCAGGTGACGCCCTGGCTACGCACCTCGGTGACGCGGCCCTTCGTCATCATGGCCGAGTCGGGTGGCCCCAAAGCGGTCGCGAAGACGGAGCGGCTCGTCGACGGGGCTTGGCGAGAGATCTCCCACGATCACCGCGCCATGCCGCTGAGAGGCGGCGCGGCCGCCATCAACCTTCGCCGCCGGCCCCGACCGCCTCACCCGGTGGCGAGCGTCGTCAGCGACGACTGGACATCTTGCAAGGACGCCTCCTTCTGGTCGGATCTGCACGTGGACCCCGGCGAAGCGCTCGAGGAGTGACGCCCGCCGCGGCGCTCACCTCCACCGCTCACCGCGATCGGCACGGATGACCTCGCCACTGGTACTGCCGGCCCGAAGTTGAGCAGCTCCAGGCACGAAGCCTCAAGTCTGGCCGTGGACTTCTGTGTTCCTGGGTACTGCCGGATCCGGAAGCGGACTTCCGGCCGGCAGTACTAGGCTTGGCGCCATTCTGCCGATGCTTGGCGCACATCTGCGGATGCGCCGGATTAAGTGGAGGCCATGTCGAACAACGCTGAGCGTGGGGTCTTCTGGGCGGCCGCCTTCGCAACGATGGTCTTCGGGGCGGGGTGCGCCCCATCCACGGCGGGGGTCGCGGGGGCATCGCCCGCAGCCGCCTCGAACTGCGCCGACCCCCCCACCACCCAGTCGGACCAGGTCGATCCGGACATCGCGGCCCTCGCCGCCAAAGCGAAGACGTGCGCCTTCGAAGATGGTCACTTTCAATATGATTGTCCTGCCATCAAAGAGTGGGAGCGCGACAACGACGACCTCTTCGAGGGAGGAGCAGGCAACGCGACAATCCTCTCGATGCTCGAGGACCCCGACCCTCGCACGCGGACCTTGGCGGTCGCGCGCGGCTTCTCTTCGGGCCGGGCGTTCTTCGCCGACAAGAAGCGAGCGGCCCGCTTGCTCGCGGTCGTCGACAAAGAGCGCGATCCGAAGCTCGTAGCTCGCTATGGGAAGCTCGTGGCCATGATCGACGGCCGAAAGCTGTTCGGGGCGGAGCTCAAAGCGCTCGCGAAGCACCCCTCGAGCGACTTTCGAAGCTCGTTCGCGGCGGAAGCCCTTCCTCAATACCCGACGGACTACTCCGTCGAGCTCGTGAAGACGTTCTTGGAGGATCCCGACGACTCCGTCAAGCGGGCCGCCATTCGGTCGCTCGGCAATAGCCGCGTCCGCCCCGCCGAAGCCATTTGTACGACCTTGAAGGGCCAGCTCACGCGAAATGACAAGCTAGCCGGAGACGCGCTCGAGGCCGCCACCTCGAGCAAGTGCCCCGGCATCACCGAGATCGTCATGAAGGAGCTGGAGAAGCGGACCGCCGACCCGGCCAAGGCGGGAGCCAAAGATTCGCTCGACCTCACCTCCGCGCTGGGCTCCCTCTGCTGGCGAGGCTCCGACGAAGATCCGATCAAGAAGCGCGCTTTCGACGTCGTCCTGAAGGTGGCCCCCAAGACGGAGGACGTCTGGCGCCGGCGCCGCAGCCTCGACTTGTTCGCACGCTGCGACAAAGCCAGGGCGAAAGATGCGCTCACGCCTTATCTGAAGGATCCGGAGAAGGACGTCGTCGAGAACGCGAAAGAGGAGTTGAAGAACCTCGAGGCGCAGCACTGAAAAGCGATCGCGATCCTGACTCGTCTGCCCGTGGCGTCCGCGCCCGCCAAACCAAGCGCGCGCGGCATCGCTCCTGCTCATTGAGGGCCCGTCGGTTCAGAACAGGTCCAGGCGCCAGCAGAGCAAGGCGACGCTCACGCCGACCCCGACAAGGATGCCGATGATCTTGCCCGAGTTGTCGAAGCTGTCCCGAGAGAGGCATGGCGGGCAGAGGGCTCGGCCTTCTTGGTTGAAAGCCCCTCGGGTCACCGGGAAGGCCCGCCCGCACCTGCAGGTGAAGCTATCTGCGCCGGCGGTCCGCGCGGCCATGGCGAGGGCGGGCTCGGCCGATCTCGACGCGGAGCCCGCGCCGCCCCGATCCGGCTCGCAGCTCCCGCAGAGCAGGTCCCCGCGGCTCGAGACCGTGGTCGTCGACGGGGAGACGTTCAGGCCGCAGCGCTGACACGTTTCGAGCGGATCGGCTCGGCGGGCTCGCATCGAGATCGTCGATAGCCAATCCGCTCACCCGACCACATAGTTACTTCTTCGGCTGGCCCTGGTTTGAAGCGGCGCTTCATCCCTCGCCTCGACCGACCACGAGAGGATGGTGAGCGGCTCAATCTCTACAGAGGCATCCGCCGCCCGAGGCGAACACATAGTGCTTGGCGCCCTGGGCGACGCAGCAGGCGTTGCACTTCTCCCCGTCCTTCGTCTCCTGGCAGGCGTCCGTTGCGGCTTGGTTCTTCTTGCACCCCTGGCCGACGACGGCGAGAAGAGCGGTGACCGCGGCGGCCGCGAGGAGGCGACGAGCAGAGCGAGCGCGCATCGCCTTCGATCGTAGCATCCGCCTCGGAGCTGACCGCATGGAGTCCTTTCGCCGATTCTTGAGCGCGCCGAACGAGCGGGTCGTGGTGCTGTACCTGGGAGGGTTGGTCGCGCACGGGCGCGCGCGCTCGTACCGATTGGCGACGGCGCCAGATCTCGCGTTCGGGGCGTATGTCGCCCGCGTGACGGGGCGACGCGCGACCCTCGAGCACGTCTCGGACGAGCCCTTCGATCTCTCGGATTACCCGCGCGAGACCGGCCACTACGCGGAGGGCTTCCTGATGGGAGGGGGAGGACGCGGGGCGCGGATGGAGCTGCTCGGTCAGCCGGAGCCGGACGTCCTCGCCCCGGTTCGGGCGAGACGGCACCCCGCGGCGGCGCTCTTGTTCGATGAGGCGCTGTTCGAGGGCGAGGTCGAGGTGGCGGCGCGAGAGGCGCTCGCGTGCGGGCGGGGGCTGCGCGGGATCGGCGGGGTGGGGCCCTCTCTGCGCGGCGCCTTCGCCCTCGCCACCGCGGCGCGCGTGGGGCGGGCGCGCGACGTGGCCGTGTCTCCCCACGAGATCCGCGCGAGCCTGGCCCACATCGCAGAGGAGGGCGCCGAGCGGGCCGTCGAGGCGATCGAAGCCCTCGCGCGAGAGCGCGCCTCGCGCCTCGCGGAGGCGCAACGGCGCACGAGCGCGCGCGACGCGCTCCGCACCGCCCGCGCCCAGGCGGAGCAGCGAGCGGCGCTGAGCCCCACCGAGCGCGCGGAGCAGGCCCTCGCGGCCGCGGGCGGTCGATTGCTGCGGGCACGACGCGTCTCGGACGACACGATGGAGGTCTGGTTCGAGTACATGGGCGAGCGCTTCGGGAGCATGGTCCACCCGGAGTCGCTCCACGTCCTCGACGCCGGCATCTGCCTCGACGGCGCCGACGAGGAGCTGACGCTGGACAGCTTGCCGAGCGCGATCCGCGAGGCCATCGAGGAGGGGGTGCTCGTGATTACCCGGCGCACCTGAGGACGGACCGCGTAGGCTTCGAACGTGACCGCGCGCGAGGTGTTCTTCTTGATCGGCCCGGGAGGGTCCGTCGTCTACCGCGACGAGGGGGAGAGCGCCTCGTTCATCCCCGATTCGCGCGCGCGGTGGGAGGCGATCTGGTCGGCGCGCGAGTCGTTGGTCGAGATCGCGCACAGCCATCCCGTCGGGCCGCTCGCCTTCAGCGCCGAGGATGAAGGGACGATGGAGGCGGTGACGGCCGCCCTCGGTCGCAGCGTGCTCTTCAGCGTCGTCACCGGCGACCACATGGTGAGGCGCGAGGTCGCGCCATCGACCTCGCCTCGCGCGGCATCGGACGTTCGGGTGTCCCAAGCGGACGAGCCGGGCTGGGTCGCGGAGCTCCGTCGCGCGTCGGGCCTCGAGCGCGGCCCGCCCCCCGGCGAGGTCGCCGCGGACGCGAGCGCGACCGCTCCGCCGCTACGAAAAACGTAGCGCCGGACGAGGCGGGGCGAGGCAGCTCGGGCTCGGGAATGATCGAGCCCCCGTGCCCGTTAGGGCTCGCGGCGTGACCCGTCCAGCAGGATCTCGGCCATCTTTGTGAAGAAGCGTTCAAAGCTCTTCCAAGCGAGAAACCGAAACGCATCTTGCTTCGTCCAAGAGCCGTCTCCCAAGTTGCGAGCTCGGCTCGTTTCAGATTCTCACGTGCGCGTCAGAAGCTTCGCACCGGCACCGTCCGGTGGGGCCAAGCCAAAGCTCCTCTCTCGGGGAGCCTGACGAAACGGAGGGTATGAGCATGGCAGTCTTGAACATCACGTATGCCGGCCTCTCCGCGGACTTCCCGCTCGAGTCGGGGGTGAACCTCACGGACGCGGATTTGCGCCGCATCGCGGTGGAGGTCGTTCGCGGCGGGGGTGTGCGCGGCATGGCGCACCCGGCCCTCGCGGACGCGGCGTTCGACAACTACGTGGTCGACCGCTTCACGGACCCGACCGGCGAGCGACGCATCTACCTTCGCCCGAAGGTCCCGTTCGGAGGCCGGAGGAGCGCGTGACGCGCATCGCGCTGTGCGGCGTGGGGGCCCTCGGCTCTCACGCCGCGCTGTTCTTTCGAAACCTCGAAGCCACCCTCGTCCTCGTCGACTTCGATCGGGTCGAGTCGAAGAACCTGCTCTCCCAGGCGTTCGTGAAGGCCTCGCTCGGAAAGAACAAGGCCGAGGCGATGAAGGCCCAGCTCTTCAACTTCTATGGGACGCGCGCGGAGGCCTTCGCGGTCCGGCTCGGCGCCGACAACGTCGAGACCGTGCTCTCGAGGGCAGACCTCGTGGTCGACTGCTTCGACAACGCGGCGAGCCGGCGCGTCACCAGCCAGCACGCGCGCGCCCGAGGGACGCCTCTCGTGCACGCGGGCCTCTCAGGGGACGGGACGTTCGGGCTCGTGCGATGGGACGAGCGATTCGTGGCCGACGAAGAGAATGTACCCGGCCAGGCGACGTGCGAGACGGGGGCCCACCTGCCCCTCGTGGCGCAGGTGGCGGCCGCGCTCGCGCGGGTGGTGCAAGACTTCCTCGTGTCCTCGGAGCGCCGCGACGCGCTCGTCAGCTTGAAGGCGGTGACGCCTTCCGCCCTCTGACGCTCGCGGGATCCGCTCGATAGTAGTCGGAGAGGACATCGTAGACGTGGGGGTGACGGCGATGGAGGTCGTGGGGGCGTTCGAAGAACGCCTCCGTCGCGACGGCGAAGAACTCGGCCTCGTTCGTCACCGCGTACTCGCGAAGCACGTCCGCCGAGGTGAATCGACGCTTCGCGGCCAACCGCTGAAACGCGGCCGACATGTGCTTCGCCCACGGCGCGTAGGCCTCCAGCGAAGCGAGCTCCGGCGTCCCGTCGAAGCCGCCGTCTCCCGCGTCGAGGGCGTGAGCGAACTCGTGGACGGCGGTGTCGTGTCCGTCGTGGGGCCGCGCGAGCCCGGCGAGGACGGCGGGATACGAGAGCACGACGACGCCGGGACCGTGGGCCTGGCCCAGCATGACCGGCCCCTCGCCGTCGGGGTGCTTGAAGTGGAATGGATAGACGACGACCTCGCGGAGGCGCGCGTAGTGCTCGCCCTTCATGTTCATCACGAGACGAGCGGCGCACGCGCCGATCGTGACCTTCACCTCGTCGGTGATCCTCATCCCCCGCGCGCCTTCGAAGTGCTTCTCTCGGACGAAGAGCTTCAATTTGTCCTCGAACCGCGCGCGCTCGTCGGCGTCGAATCGAAGGTAGAAGGGCGCTCGCCGCCGCAGGACGATCCTCCACGACTCGGGGAAAGGCTCGCGAAGGGCGAGCCGGCGCCGAACCCAGTCCGCTACGAAGAACACGATCGCTTGCTCATCGGGCCCGCGTTAGAACTTCCAGCATGCGCCTGCTCCACACCATGATTCGGGTCGTCGATCTCGAGGCTTCGCTCGCATTCTACTGCGAGGGGCTCGGGATGAAGCTGCTCCGCAAGAAGGACTACGAGGGTGGCCGCTTCACCCTCGCGTTCGTGGGCTACGGAGACGAGGAGCGCCACAGCGTCATCGAGCTCACCCACAACTGGGACACCAAGAGCTACGAGGTCGGCGACGCGTTCGGCCACCTCGCCATCGGCTGCGAGGACATCCGCGCCACCGTGGAGGCGCTCCGCGCGCGGGGGGTGAAGGTCACCCGCGAGCCCGGCCCGATGAAGCACGGGACCACCGTGATCGCGTTCGTCGAAGATCCGAACGGCTACAAGATCGAGCTCATCGAGACCGCGAGCGCCTGAAGCTCACGCCGGGACGATCGCGCCGTACACCGCCGTCGCGACGACGAGGAGCTTGTCGAGATCGACCGGATCGAAGCGCGTGGCGTCTTGGCGGCGGACGATGAAGCTCCCCTGGAAGAGCTCCAGCGTGCCGCGGAAATCGTTGTTCACCAGCGCCTGCCGGAGCGGGAACGGGAGCGCCATGTTCCCTTCCTGCACGCTCGGGAAGCGCAGCTCGAAGGCACGCTCCAGCACCGGATCGCCGAGCGACGGCGCGGCAGAGCCCAGCTTCAGCATCTGGCCGATCCCGTCGGCGAGGCCGGTGCTGTTCTTCGATCGGAGCGCGGCCCGATAGAGCAGCCGTTGGGAGACGACGAAGGAGAGGATGTAGCGGTCCTCGCCCGCGAGGCTCCGCAGCGCGTCGCTCGTGACGACCTCGGCGAGGTAGACCTGCGCGTCGCGCAGCGAGAGGCGAGCGTCCCGATAGACGTGCTGGATGGGCGGCAGGAACTGGAGCGCGCTCCACGCCTGATAGAAGCGGGGATCCGCCTGCGCCCGCAGCTCGGCGCGGTGGTGAGCGGCCCACGCGGCGAGGCGGGGATCGGGCCCCGCCGGCCAACCTTGCCCGGGCGCTTGCATGGCGACCTGCGAAGGCCAGGCTTGCGGAGCCATCGGCGGTTGCGGGACGGGTTGGGGAGCGTACGCGTAAGCCCCTGCCATCTCGCGCGGAGCGGGCGTCGCGCTCGGCCAGGGCGTCTGCGGCGCCGCCTGAGGGTGAGGAGCGGGCCACCCTGGCGTGGCCGCAGGCATGGCCGGCGCGGCCGGCACCTGAGCCACCGGCGCTTGCGCCACCGGCGCTTGCGCCACCGGCGCTTGCGCCACCGGCGCCGCGACCGCGGGCGCTTGCAGCCCTGGCGCCACCCCGGGCGGGACCGGCCGCGCGGCCGGCGCGGCGCTCGAGGACGCGCGCAGCGCGGAGACGATCGCGGTCGAGGCCTCGCGCTCTGAAAGCGCTTCGCCGCGTCGATGTCGAGGCACCGCGCGATCCACGCGTCGAAGCCCGGCGGCAAGAGCCCCGCCTTCTCCCCTGCCCTCACCGTCGCGAGCGGCGTCGGCTCGAGCACCATCTTCAGCGGGAGCTCGGCGAGGGTCGTCGCTCCCCAGAGGCTCCCCGAAGCGGCGCCGGTGAGCATCTCGAACGTCACGAGGCCCATCGCCCAGACATCGGTCGCGGCGGAGATCTGCTGGGCGATGGTGCGCTGCTTCTGCTCCGCGATCGTCCGCCAGGCGGGGCCCAGCTGCTCGGGCGCGGAGTACGCGGGCGTGCCCACGTGGGTGGATGACTGCGAGACGGTCTCGGAGAGCTTGGCGATCCCGAAGTCGAGCACCTTCAGCACGAACGCGAGCTTCTTGTCCTTGGAGAGGAACAGGTTCTGCGGCTTCAGATCCCGATGAAAGACGCCCGCCCCGTGGGCCTGATCGAGCGCGTCCGCGAGCTGCTCGACGATGTCGGCCGCGAACGCGTGCGACACCGGCCCTTCGCGCGCGATGCGCGCGTCGAGGGGCTCCCCCTCGAGGAGCTCCATCACGAGGAAAGGGACGGCGAGCATGGGATCGATGCCGGCGTCGAGGAAATCGACGATGTGCTGGTTCTTCCCGATGCGTGCGCCGACCCGCGCCTCGCGGACGAACATGTCGCGGACTTGATCGTCCTTCACGAGCTCGCGCCGCACGAGCTTGAGGGCGACGGGCCGGTCGGTCTCGGTGTGGGTCGCGCGCCAGACCACCGCCATCCCGCCCTCCCCGAGGACGGCCTCGAGGCGATACCTCGAGCCGACGATGGTCCCGCGCTGGGGCTCTGCGCTCATCGACACCTCATCGTAGCCCAGCAGCGGGGCGCGCGAGGCTCAGGAGTAGTTGCCGCGGAAGCCGACGGTGTCCGGCTGCCCCTCGGCCGTGGTGACGCCCCGGAAGATCACCCTCGCGTTGCGCTTGCGCGTGATGATGTTCTTCACATACTCGGGCAGCTCGGCCACGCTTCGGATCCCGTAGACGAGGCGCAGCATCGCGAAGCGCTTCTTGACCTCTTTGCTGTCGAAGACATCGCCCGCCAGCATCGAGACCACCGCCTCCTCCATGCGGAAGATGTTGCGAGGGTTCCGGAAGAGCCAGCGCATCCCCGGCGAGGTGAAGCGATAGATGAACCACGAGAAGGTGGTGATGCCGGTGCGGATGCGCCGATCGTACTCGGCCTGGAGCTCCGCCTCCTTCGACCGATCGGCGAGGACGCGGTCCACGATCTCGGCCCCCATCTTCGCGCTGTTCATCGCGAGGTAGACCCCGCTCGAGAAGACGGGATCGAGGAAGGCGAAAGCGTCGCCCACCATGATCCAGCCCTTCCCTGCCATCCGATCCGACGAGTACGTGTAGTTGCCGGTCGCGCGCACTTCGCTGATGAGCTCCGCGTTCTTGAAGCGCTCGAAGGCCTTGGGGGCGAGCTTCAACGTCGACCAGAGGAAGTCCTCCGTCGTGCCGGTGCGCGTCTTGAGGTACTCGGGCCAGCACACCGCCCCGACGCTCATCACGTCGTCCTTGAGCGGGATGAGCCACATCCAGCCGTGGTCGAACCAATAGATGCTGATGTTGCCCTGGTCCGCCCCCGGCCTGCGCTCCACGTTCTTGAAGTGGCCGAAGATGGCGGCGCTGTTGTGGTTCGGGTTCTTCCGCTTGATCTCGAGCTTCTTGGAGAGGAACGTGTCGCGGCCCGTCGCGTCGACGAAGTAGCGCGCGTTGAAGACGATCGTCTCCCCCTTCTCGTCCACCGCCTCGGCGCGAGCGTGGCCGCGCGCGTCCCACTCGACCTTGGTGAGCTTGATCCGCTCCCGCGTGTCGACGCCGTTCTTCGTCGCGTTCCGGAAGAGCGCCTCGTCGAACTCGGCACGCCGGACCTCGTAGGCGTTCGGCGGCGTCTTGTTGAACGAGCGGCAGAAGTAGTACGTCCGCCAGTGCTCGTCGGTGGAGAGGGAGAAATCCGCCCCCAGCTTCACGACGCCCATCTCCCGCACCGAGCCCATCACCCCGAGCTCCTCGAGGATGGGCATGTTGCAGGGCAGCAGCGACTCGCCGATGTGGAACCGCGGGTGCTGGTCCTTCTCCAGCACGGTCACGCGGTGGCCTTTGCGGGCGAGGAAGGTCGCGATCGTAGAGCCGGCTGGACCGCCACCCGCCACGAGGACATCGACGTCGATCGTTTGCATGCGGGGGCTTATGCCCCAAACCGCCGGCCGCCGGAAGCGCCGCCGCGCCGACGAGGCGCCGCGCCCTTGCTCGGGATGCCCACCCCCGCCTCGCTCCGCGAGGCGCCCCTCCCAAGCTCCGCGCTCCGCGCGTCGCGGGAGGGGGACGCCGCCGCGAGGAGCGCCCCCG
Source organism: Polyangiaceae bacterium (assembly GCA_044225865.1). Taxonomy (GTDB): domain Bacteria; phylum Myxococcota_A; class Polyangia; order Polyangiales; family Polyangiaceae; genus Xiheicaenibacterium. The sequence continues at coordinate 48,494 of JBGAID010000027.1, forward strand.
CGCTACTAGAAAAGTAGCGCCGCGCGATCCGTTACTTTCGCTCGACGCGGAACTCGACGCGGCGGTTCAGCTGCAGGCACGCCTCGTCCGGGGTGTGGCAGACGTTGTTCGTCGCGCCGTAGCCGGCGATGCGCATCGGGATCTTCACGCCGCGGGCGCTGAGGGCGGCCACGACCGCGTTCGCGCGGCGCTCGGAGAGGCCGCGGTTGTAGTCGAAGTTGCCCTGGCTGTCCGTGTGTCCCTCGACGAGGAGGGCGGTGATCTCGGGGTGCGAGTTGACGACGTTGGCGACGGCGTCGATGACCGGGAAGCTCTCGGGCCGGATGAGGTCTTTGTCCGTGTCGTAGAAGATCGGGCGGACGATGCGGATGCGATCCCCTTCGAGGATCGCGTCCCCGGTGGCCACCGGCTGAGGCGGAGGCGCCGTGGTGACCGTCGTCACGACGACCGGCGTGACCGGCTCTGCCTCGATGCGCGCCTTGCAACCCCCCGCCGCGAGGCCGAACGCCATGACGGCTGCTATCGCGACTGACGAATGTTCTTTTCGCATGAATGCCTCAAGTAGCAGCTCGCGGCGTCCGTCACAATTCCGATGCGCCTTTTGGCTGCGGTGTTCGGTTTTGACGCCCCTTCGAAACCCTCCCTCACCTACGGACCGGATGCGCCCCGTCTCCCTCGTTCGCCGCGCCGCCGGCGGGGGGTCGGTGACCGGTCGGTGAAGGATTGATGCGCGCTCGCGATCGTCCATCCCCCTCGCGTCCGGATTGGTGTAAGCGCCTCATTCCACGGGAGCACCTATGAAGTCGAAAATCATCTCGATCCTTCCTTTCGTCGTCTTGGGCGTCGCCTCTTCCAACCTCGCCGGCTGTCGCGACGACGGCGGGACGGGCGGCAGCGGCGCGACGGGCGCCGGCAGCACCGACGGCGGCGGCACGAGCGATGGCGGCAACGCCTCGACGGGCGGCAACGCCTCGACGGGTGGCAACGGCGGCGGCACCACCGAGTGCACCCCGACCGGGACCGAGGACACCGACACCGCCTGCGGTGACGGCGTCGACAACGACTGCGACGGCTTCAAGGACTGCAAGGACTTCGACTGCGGGCAGATCGCCGCCTGTATCAAGCCCGCCGAGGCCTCGAACCCCGCGTGCTCCGACGGGGTCGACAACGACGAGAACGGCTTCATCGACTGCGACGACAACAGCTGCAAAGAGCTGGGCGTCTGCATGAACGAGATCTCGAACGCGAAGTGCTCCGACGGCGAGGACAACGACGGCGACGGTGACACCGACTGTGACGACACCGACTGCCAGACCGAGGGCATCGTCGTGTGCGACGGCACGACGCCCGTCGACGTCGATCCGAGCATGTACGAAACGCTCGCCAACGAGGTGTGCACGAACGGCATCAACGACGACGTGAGCGCGACCAACACGTTCACGGACTGCGGGGACAACGCCTGCGTCATCAACCCCGACGTCACTGCCTGCAAGGGCCTGCCGCGCGAGGACACCAACGATCTCTGCTCGAACGGCATCGACGACGACAAGGACGGCGTCACCGACTGCGCCGACAAGGGCTGCCAGAAGGAAGGCATCGCGGTGTGCGACGGCACGACGGAAGTGAACGTGCCCATGGCCCAGTGGCAAGCCGCCTCTGAGGAGGAGTGCTCGAACACCACCGACGAGGACAACAACAACCACGTCGACTGCGAGGACTTCGGCTGCTCGAAGAACCCCGACGTGACCATCTGCCCGGAGTCGAGCGACGACGAGTGCTCCGACGGCGTCGACAACAACGGCAACGGCTTCATCGACTGCGACGACTTCTCCTGCAGCCAGAACCCGTACGTCACGGTGTGCGGGGATCTCGAGATCACCTACGACAAGTGCTCGGACGGCATCGACAACGACGGCAACGGCTTCGCGGACTGCAACGACTTCTCCTGCAAGCCCTCGAGCGGCACGCCGAACCAAGCCTGCTTGCATCTCTGATTTTTCTCGCGTCCGCGGATGCCCGCGGACCGGGCGACACTTCTCGCCGATTTTTTGCTTCGCAAAAAACGGCGGAAGCTTCGTCGCCTGACCTGAAGGGGGGGCTTCGCCCCCCGGCCTTCGGCCTCCCCCTCGAGACCCAAAGGGTGGGGCTGACGATCGCGGACGCGGGCGGTGGGGGGCTTGGCCCCCCGGCCTTCGGCCTCCCCCTCGATGGGGGCTTCGCCCCCCGGCCTTCGGCCTCCCCCTCGAGACCCAAAGGGTGGGGTGACGATCGCGGACGCGGGCGGTGGGGGCTTCGCCCCCCGGCTCTCGGCCTCCCCCTCGATGGGGGCTTCGCCCCCGGCTCTCGGCCTCCCCCTCGATGAGGGCTTCCCTTCTCGCCTTCGGCCTCCCCCTCGATAAGCTTACCTCGGCTCGGCTCCCCTCGATGGGGCTTGGCCTTCGGCCTCCCCCTCGATGGGGGCTTCGCCCCCGGCCTTCGGCCTCCCCTCGTGACCAAGCGGTGGGGCTGGGGTGGGGCTTCGACCTGCGGGGTGGGCGCTATTCTTTTCGTAGCGGGGGCTGGGTCGGCGGCGCAGCGGAAGCCTACGGTCTCGGTGCGGCGGCCGGGCATCTGGACTCCGCCCAGGGCGGCGCGGGCGTAGCCGTCGTCGATGGCGTACCAGCTCGCGCCGTAGGCCCAGCGGGCTTCGGTGTGGCGGCCGGCGCGGTGGGGCGGCTGGGTCCACTCGGTGACGCTGCCGCCCATCTCGGCGAGGCCTTGAGGGGTGAGGTCGCGCGGGAACGATCCGAGCGGGCACGTGGAGGACCGCTTGAACGGTCGGCCCCAGCAGATCTGATCGGTGGCGACGGGGCCGCCCCATGGGGAGGCGAGTCGGCTCGGTCCTCCCTTGGACGCCCACTCCCACTCGTCTCCGGTGGGCAGCCTGGCGCCTCGCGCGGCGCAGTAGCTCTCGGCCTCTTCGAACGAGACGCAGTTGACGGGGTGATCGTCGCGGCCGGCGTGGTTGCCGTTGCAGAAGCGGCTCACGTCGGTATCGATCTCGGGGCCCCACTCGGTCCGAGTGGGGACGGGCGAGCACGCGAGCGGCGGGGGCATCGGCGGTGCGTCTTCGGGTCCGCGCGCGATGCGTCCGCTCATGGCGGGCTCGGCCCGCTTCGACGCGCGACCGCATGCGCGCGCGCACGCGCCGCGCTCCACGCAGTCGCGGAACTCGGCGACGCTGACCTCGTGGACGTCGATGCAGGTGTCTGGCACCTCCACGTCGGCCCCTCGCTCGAGGGTGGAGAGCTTGCCTCCCGGGACGAGCACCATCTTCTCCGGACACCGACGAGGACGAGGCGCCGGCGCTTCGGATTTCGTAGCAGAGGACGGGCTCGACGACGACGTCGGAGCTGCGCTCGCGACGGGAGGGGCCGCGGACGCGCTCGCCGCGGTCACGGCGGAGGCGGTCGCGGAGGTCGCCCTCCCCTCACCCGCTGCCGGCGCTGGCGGCGCGTCACAGGACGCGAGCAGGACCAAGACCGGGAGCAGCGCCGCGTCGTGCGCTTCGATCATCGCGCGGCGACGGCCGGACTGTCGCTCGGCGCGTCGAACGCGCAACGCGCGCCGACCATATGGCTGACGACGGAGGGCGCGTCATGCCGGGCGTTGTCCTTCGTGCGGACGTGCTTGGCGCGCCGGTCCATCCCGCCGATGTAGCAGAAGCCTCCTCCTCGATTGACGGTCTCGCCGGGGCCGCCCGCGTCGAGGGTCCACTCGAACATCGAGCCCGCGAGATCCATGTGGCCCCAGCGTCCTGCGCCGAGCGGGCGGGATCCCACGGGGAGGATGTCGTGGATGGAGCAGCTCTTGTCGCCGTCGCCCAGGCAGTTGTAGACGGCGCGCTCCGGGGTCTGCTCCTCGGCGCCCCACGGAAACGCCCGATCCTCGTCGCCACCGACCGCGGCATAGCGCCACTCCGCGTCCGTCGGGAGGCGGCCTCCCGCGAAGCTGCACACGGCCGCGGCCGTGTACCAGTCGAGGAAGTTCTTCGGCAGATCGTCCGCGTCGAGCTGCCACGTGTCGTAGCGCTCCCAGCCCTTGAGCTTCGACTCGGACTGGACCTTGAACGCCTTCTGCCAGAGCACCGGGCGCTTGCCCGAGTCGTACCCAAGCACGGCCCCGTCGGCCGGCACGGGCCGGCCCGCCTTCACCCACGCGCGCACGCGGCCGACCGTCAGCTCGTACTTGTCGAGGTAGAAGGCCTCGACGGCGACGCTGCCCGCGATCTCGTCGCGGTAGCTGCCGCCGGGCACGAGCAGCTTCTTGCAACACGACTCGCCCTGACAGGAAAGGCGAGCGTCACAGCTCCGATCGGCGGGCTCACCATCACCAAGGCCTTTCGCGCTCTCGATCGGGATCGTCACGCGCTCTTCCACGGGCGCGCCGAGCGCCGTCGGCGCGGCGGGCGGAGCGACCGGAGCGGGAGCGCGGTGGGGCTGCTCCGCGACCGGCGCCTGGCAGGCGACGACCGTCGACAGCACGAGAGGCGCGACGAGGGCGAATGCTCGGTGCATGGGGGGCGATGCTACACCGTGAGGTCAGGCCGCGCGCTTGATCGTGCGACGCTTTGCCACGGCCTTCGGCGCGCCCATGAACACGGCGATGCCCAACCCGCGCATCGTGAGCCTGACGCGCTCGTGATCGGCGAGCCCCGCGCGGTCGAGGGCCACGAGCGCGGAGACCACCTGATCGCGATCGAGGCCGGGCAGATGGCGGCCCGCCTCCTCGACGACCCGGAGCACCGTCGCGTGCCGGTCGGACGAGGCGAGCGTGAACAAGGCGTGGAGCACGGCGTGGTGGATGCTGTTCATGCCTGCGTCTCTAATCAGTAGCTGCGACTCCGTCCAGTTTCCGGCGAACAGCGCGTTCACTTCGATAATTGCTTCGAAAAGTGTGAAAAATCACTTCGGCTGAGGGGCTTTCTCGTCGTCGTGCTTCAGCTCCTTCATCGCCGTGAAGTACGCGACGAGCGCGTCGAGGTCCTCGTCGGTCATCTTGGGATGGGGTGGCATCGTCGAATACCTGAACGAGAGCGGGTCACGGATGTACGCCTTGATCTGATCCACCGGCCGGTACTCGACGACGCTCTTCGGGACGTTGAGATCGGGGCCCACGCGCCCGCCTTGGCGGTTGATGGCGTGGCAGTGGATGCACTGCTCTCGAAAGATCGCGAAGCCCTTCCGAGCCGGAGATCCATCGGCCGCCCCCTTCGGCACGGTCCACGGAAAGACCGATTCGAAGTCGGCGATCTCGATCGACGCGAGCTGGTAGGGCCGCGGGTGCGTCTCGAGGTCGACCTGATCCTTCTTCGCCCACACGAGATAGAAGGGAGCCGGGTTCGCCCGCTGCTGGCCGATGGGCTCCCATCCCGGCTTCTCGAGATCCTCGAACGCGACGTAGGCGCCGTCCTCGAACACCTTGCTGCCTCGCATCGGGACGGTGAATCCGTCCAGCGCGCGCAGGACGAACTCTTGGGTCGGCAGGCCCTTCTCGTCCGGGAAGGCGATCTCCACCACCCGCGCGAGGGGGAAGGCTCGATAGGTCTTCTCGCGGTTGTAATAGGGGTCGTACTGGCGGACGGTCTCCGCTGGGATCGTCTTGATGAGGGCGTCGAGGTCGAGCGTCTTCACCTCCCGCCCGAGCTTCTTGAACGAGAGCTTCTTGTCTTTGCCGGAGGCCGGCGCGGCAGAAGCCCGCGCCCCCGCCGAGTCGACGGTGAAGCGGTTCGTCTCGGCGGCAGTGCCGGCGGAGGGGCAGTCGGAGGCGCTTCGCCCGCTGCAACCGGCCCCCAAGACCGAGGCGCCCAAGAGCAAGAGGAGGGAAGAGCCCCGCACCTTCATCGGCTTCAGCATCGGCTGTTAGCGGCTACCGAAGCCCATCGCCCAACGCAAGACCGACCGCGGGTCAGCGCCAGTTGAACTTCGGCCCTAGGCGTACTAAAGATTCGTACACGAAACAATTTGGGCCCCATCCTCCGTTCGTGGTGCTGAGGGGGCGTTTCTCGATTGAGGAGGCAGGGATCATGAGCGAGCTCCGCTTCGACGGCCGCGTGGCCATCGTCACTGGCGCAGGCAACGGCCTCGGCCGAAGCCATGCCCTTCTGCTCGGCAGCCGCGGCTGTCGGGTCGTCGTGAACGACCTCGGCGGCTCGATGCACGGCGGAGGGCGCGACACCTCCGCCGCCGACCGCGTGGTCGCGGAGATCAAGGCGCTCGGGGGCGACGCGGTCGCCAACTGCGAGTCCGTCGAGAACGGCGACAAGATCGTCCAGGCCGCCCTCGATGCCTTCAAGCGCATCGACGTCATCGTCAACAACGCGGGCATCCTCCGCGACACGAGCTTCCAGAAGATGTCCGACGAGGACTGGGACCTCATCTATCGGGTCCACGTCCTCGGCTCGTACAAGGTCACGAAGGCGGCGTGGCCGCACATGCGCGACGCGAAGTACGGACGCATCGTGATGACCGCGTCCGCGGCCGGCATCTACGGCAACTTCGGCCAAGCGAACTACTCGATGGCCAAGATGGGCCTCATCGGCTTCGCCCAGACGCTGGCCCTCGAGGGCAAGAAGAACAACGTCCTCGTGAACACGATCGCGCCCATCGCGGGCTCGCGCCTCACCGAGACGGTCCTGCCGAAGGAGATCGTCGACGCCCTCAAGCCCGAGGTCGTGTCTCCCCTCGTCGCGTACCTCGCCCATGAGAGCTGCAACGAGACGGGCGGCACGTTCGAGGTGGGCGGAGGCTTCATGGCGAAGCTCCGCTGGGAGCGCGCGAAGGGGAAGACGTTCGCGAACGGGCGCGCCATCAGCCTCGAGCAGGTGGAGAAGGCGTTCGGCGACATCACGAGCTTCGCCCAGACGACCCACCCGACCAACATCAACGAGTCGATGCAGCCGATCCTGGAGAACATCCAGAAGAAGAGCCGCGGCGGCAACGAGCTCATCGATGTCGACGCGGCCCTCGGCTACGAGTTCCCCGCCCAGACGACGACCTACGACGAGCGCGACCTCGCCCTCTACGCGCTCAGCATCGGCGCGGCCGCGAACCCCCTCGACGAGAAGGAGGTCGCCTACACGTACGAGATGAGCCCGCGGGGCTTCCAGCCGTTCCCGACCTTCGGCGTCACCCCCGCGATCAAGGCGATCCTCGACGCGGCTCGGCGCGGGGAGATGGCCCCCGGCCTGAACTACGGCTTCGAGCGGGTGCTCCACGGCGAGCAGTACCTCCACGTCACGAGGCCGCTGCCGCCGAAGGCGAAGCTCACCCACAAGGCCAAGGTCAAAGAGATCTGGGACAAGGGCAAGAACGCCGTCGTCGTGATCCAGATGACGAGCTTCGATGAGAGCGGCGAGCTCCTCTTCGAGAACGAGCTCTCGATGGTGGTGCGCGGCGCGGGAGGCTGGGGCGGCGAGCGCGGCCCCGCGACGGACGCGAACGCGCCTCCGTCGCGTGATCCGGATCGCGTCGTCGAGCAGCGCATCGATCCGCAGCAGGCCCTGCTCTATCGCCTCAACGGGGACTGGAACCCCCTCCACGCCGATCCGTCCTTCGCCAAGGGCTTCGGCTTCGAAAAGCCCATCCTCCACGGCCTCTGCACGTTCGGCTACGCCGCCCGCCACGCCGTCAACGGGTTCTGCGACGGCGACGCGCGCCTCTTCAAGTCGATCCGCGCCCGCTTCGCGGACAGCGTCTTCCCGGGCGAGACCCTCGTCACCGAGATGTGGAAAGAGGGCGACAAGGTCATCGTGCGCTGCCGGGTGAAGGAGCGCGACAAGGTCGTCCTCTCGAACGGGGCGGTGGAGCTCTACAAAGAGGTGCCGAAGCCCAAAGCCAAGGCCGCCGCCGCTGCTGCGCCGGCCGCCGCCGCTGCGCCCGCCGCGACGTCCGGTGAGCCCGCGGTCACGAGCAAGCTCCTCTTCGACGTGATCGGCTACTACGTCGAGAAGAACCCGGACCTCGCGGGCCAGGTGAAGACGAGCTTCCAGTTCAAGCTCACGAGCCCCGCGTCCTCGTATTCGATCGATCTCAAGGCCGCGCCGGGCAAGGTCGCCCCGGGCGAGCTCGCGGGCGCGGACGTGACCCTCGAGCTCTCCGACGCCGACTTCATCGGCATGGCGACGGGCAAGCTCAACCCGCAGAAGCTCTACTTCGGCGGGCAGCTCAAGATCTCGGGCAACGTGATGGCCTCGCAGAAGCTCGAGTTCCTGAAGAAGATGGATGGACAGAAGCTCCTCGCCCAGATGGCGGCAGAGGGCCGGATCAGCGCCCCCGCGGCCGCCCCCGCGGCGGCGCCGGCGGCGGCCGCGACCGCCGATCCGGGAAAGCTCACCTCCGCCGACGTGTTCGTGGCCATCCGCGACTTCGTCGAGAAGAACGCGGACCTCGCCGGCACCATCAAGACGAGCTTCCAGTTCTTCCTGAAGAGCCCGGATAGCGCGTACTTCGTCGACCTCAAGGAGGGTCCGGGGAAGGTCGAAGCGGGCAAGCTCGCCGCCCCCGACGTCACCCTCGAGCTCACCGACGAGGACTTCCTCGCCATGACCTCCGGCGCGGCCGATGCTCAGAAGCTCTACTTCGCGGGCAAGCTCAAGATCGGCGGCAACGTGATGGCTTCCCAGAAGCTCATGTTCCTCAAGAAGGTCGACCCGAAGTCGGCCCAAGAGGCGATCGCGAAGGCGCGCGCGGCGGGCGGCGGAGGAGCAGCGGCCGCGGCTGCCCCGACCGCCACCAAGAAGGCGAACGTCGACGAGGTGATGAAGAACCTCGGCGATCGCTTCGCGAAGGAGCCGAGCCTGGCCAAGGAGCTCGGCGGCACCATCGGCATCAAGGTCGAAGGGCGCACGTTCGTCATCGACGGCGCGGCCGCGAAGGTGACGGAGGCGGAGCCGAAGGGGATCGCGGCGCTGATCACGATCGGCGACGACGACCTCGGTGAGCTCGCGCGCACCGGCAAGGCGAAGGAGCTCTTCCAACGCGGCAAGCTGCGCATCGACGGCGACGCGCGCTTCGGCCAGCGGATCGGCTTCTTCAAGGGATTGATCGGCTGACGCCTAACCGGTCGGCACGAAGGTCGTAGACTGCAACAGTGAAGTAAGGAGACGGCACATGGCTCGACGAGTGAACGTGATTGGCGTCGGCATGACCAAGTTCGCGAAGCCTGGAGCGAGCGAGGACTACCACGTGATGGCGACGGAGGCGGGGCGCGCGGCGCTCAAGGACGCCAACGTCGACTATCGCGAGATCGAGCAGGCGTACGCGGGCTACGTCTACGGCGACAGCACCTGCGGGCAGCGCGCCGTCTACGAGATCGGGCTCACCGGCATCCCCGTGTTCAACGTGAACAACAACTGCAGCACGGGGTCGACGGCGCTGATGCTCGGCCGGCAGGCGATCGAGGCGGGCGCGGACTGCGTCCTCGTCGTCGGCTTCGAGAAGATGGAGAAGGGCGCCCTCGGGTCGAAGTTCAACGACCGGACGAACCCGCTCGAGCTCCACGTCAACGTGATGAACAAAGTGCAGGGCTTCACCTCCGCGCCGCCCGCCGCCCAGATGTTCGGCGGCGCAGGCCGCGAGTACCGGTGGAAGTACGGCACGAAGCGGGAGACCTTCGCGAAGATCAGCGAGAAGGCCCGCAAGCACGCGAAGAACAACCCGCTCGCGATCTTCAACCAGCAGCTCACGGTGGACGAGATCCTCGCCTCCGACGAGGTGTTCGATCCGCTCACGCGCTACCAGTGCTGCCCGCCGACCTGCGGGGCCGCCGCCGCGATCCTCGCGAGCGACGACTTCGTGAAGAAGCACGGCATCTCGTCGCCGGTGTGGATCGCCGCCCAAGCGATGGCGACCGACACGCCCGCGAGCTTCCAAGAAGACAGCATGATCAAGATGGTCGGCTACGACATGGCGAAGTCGGCGGCGCGGCAGGTCTACGAGAAGTCGGGCCTCGGGCCGAAGGACGTCGACGTGGTCGAGCTCCACGACTGCTTCACCGCCAACGAGCTGCTCACCTACGAGGCGCTCGGGCTCTGCAACGAGGGCGAGGCGGAGAAGTTCATCTGGGACGGTGACAACACCTACGGCGGCAAGGTCGTGACGAACCCGTCCGGCGGCTTGCTCTCGAAGGGTCACCCCCTCGGCGCGACCGGCGTCGCCCAGTGCGCCGAGCTCGTGTGGCAGCTGCGCGGCCAGGCCGATCAGCGCCAGGTCCAGAACGCGAAGGTCGGCCTGCAGCACAACGTCGGCCTCGGCGGGGCCTGCGTGGTGACGATGTACCGCCACGGCTGAGCGCTCCTCGGCGAGGCGAGCGGCGTCGATCGCGAGGTCGGCGCCGCTTCTATTTCCATAGCGGAGCGCGCTACCCCGGGGAAAAATCGAGGGGGTACGTGACGACCATCTTCCCGTCCGCGGGGGGCTCGAACTGGATCTTCCGGAACACTTCCACCACGCAATCCTGAAAATCCGGATCGGGGGCGCTCGAGCCCTCTACCCTCGCCGTGTAGACGTTCCCTAGCGGTCCGATCCCGAAGCTCACGCTCACCTTGCCTTGGGTCTTCGGATTCCTTTTCAGCGCGGCTTCGTAGCACGCGCGCAGCTTGCCGAAGTCGGCGCGGACCTTCTTCTGCACGCGGGGCGCTTGGTCCTCGGGGGCACGCTCGCAGCCGCTCCCGACGAGCTCTTCGCTCGTCACGCCGCCCTTCGCGCACCCGCACGACCCGGTCGCGGTTCCGACGAGGCCCTTCGCGCAGCACGCGACGCGCTTGCCCTTTCCGTCGCACCACGGCTCGAAGCGATCCTCGCAGCCCGCGGCCTTCTTGTCCTCGCACGGGTAGATTGGCTCCGGCGGCGCCGCGGAGACGGCCGCGCTCGCGGAGCCGAGGGCCTTGGCGCTGCCCGGCTCGTCGATCTCCTGATCGAGCTTCTTCGTCGCCTCGTCGTCCAACCCGAGGATGGGCGCGCGGCGCTTCGGCTTGCTCTTCTCGTCGTAGACGGGGCGGAGCAGCGTGGAGAGCAGCCATCCTCCGAGCCCCAGCACGACGAGGCCGCCGATGATCGCTGACCACGGCGTCTTGCGAGGGGAGGCGGCCCTCGCCGCGCTCTCGGTTCGAGGGCTCGCGGTGGTCACCGCCGCCTCGCCGCGAGCCGCCGTGAGCAGGGCGCGCATGTCGGCGTAGCGGTCGGCCGGATCCTTGGACAACGCGCGCTCGATCGCGCGCTGCATCGCCTCCGGGACGTCGTCCGCGAACGCCCCTTGTATCGCGGGAGCCCCATGGAGAATGCTCGCGGCGAGCTCGTAGCTCGAGCCCGCCTGGGGCCAGGGCAGCCGCCCCGTCAGCACCTCGAACGCGGTGACCGCCCACGCGAACTGGTCCGCCCGCGCATCCACCGCCTGCCCGCGAATCTGCTCGGGCGCCATGTACGCGGGTGAGCCGACGGACGTCCCGGTGCGGGTCAGCGACGGGCCGCTCGGCTCGGTGGGAGCGCTCGGATCGAGGGGCCGCTCCGCCTCCTTCGCGATGCCGAAGTCGAGCAGCTTGGCCGCCCCATCGGCGCGGATCATCACGTTGTCCGGCTTCACGTCCCGGTGCACGAAGCCGCGTGCGTGGGCGGCGGCGAGGGCGTCCGCGAGCTGCTCCAGGATAGCGAGCTTGCCGCTCGTGGACGCGGAGCCCATCGCCGCGCGGAGGGAGCGTCCCTCGATGAGCTCCATCACGATGAACGGCTGCCCGCCCACCTCCCCCACGTCGAAGATGGTCGCGACGTTCGGGTGGGAGAGGGCGCTCGCGGCCCGCGCCTCCCGTCGAGTGCGCTCCGCGATCTCGGGGCTCGCTTGCGCCGCCACGACCTTGAGGGCGACGTCCCGATCGAGCTCCGTGTCGTGGGCGCGGTACACCTCGCCCATGCCTCCGGCGCCGAGGAGCGCTTCGATGCGGTAGCGGCCGATCGCGGAACCGGGCGGGTGCCTCACGCCGCGCAGGATACTCGATGAGGGCCCTCGATGCGGGGGGGCCCTCTCCGCGGAGGCTTCAGATCGGCTGCGTTCGCTCTTTGCCGGCCCAGCCGTGGCTGACGCTCACGACCGGCTTCTCGTCCTGGCTCATCCAGCTGTTGCTGATCCCGATCCGCATCGGTCGGACCTTCGCCTCGCGGAGGGGGGTGCTGCTGGAGGGCAAGCGCGGCAGGTTCGGGTTGGAGACGTCTTCCTCTTTGATCTCGGTGATGTCGAGGAGCGTCTCGAGCTGCACGACCGCGCTCACGGCGGAGGCCTTCCCGGCCTTCATCTCGAACACGACCGGGCACGCCTCCGCCGAGCTCATCACGTGCTGACCGTTGATGGTGACCATCAGGGGGCCGAAGAAGAACCGCTCCTTGTCGAGCTTCTCTCTCCGGACCATGAAGACGAGCCGATCTTCGCTCTTGGCTCCCCAAACCTTCACCTTGCCGGGGAGCTCGTCGACGAGCATGAAGCTCAGCTTCTGGGTGCTGATTACGCGCACCCCCATCGTCTCGGCATCGACGTAGGCGAGCTTCACCTCGTAGTCGAGGGAGGTCTTGTCCTCGCGGACGATGCGATCGCTGCGGACCAGGTTGACCGACCCGAGCTGAGGCGCGCCGGGATACGACTGGCTCTTGTAGTTCTGGATGCTCGCCATCGAGCTGAAGCTCGACGACCAATTGATCTCCGCGCCATAGTTCGGATACGCGTTCATGAAGCAGCTCGGGTTCGTGGTCGGGAGCTCCTGACCGCTGTTCCGAGCTGTCGCCTCCTCCTTGGAGCCGTAGACGATCGCGTACGTCGGGCCTTGCTGGCCCTTCATGTGCGAGGGCACCTCGACATAGAAGCCTTCCGCCTTCTCGGTCGCGGGGATGCTCTTCGGGAGGGTGGCCGTCTTCGGGATGTCGATCTTCCCGGCGGGTAGCCGGTCGAACAAGTCGAGCTTCGCGCTGGCCTTGCTGACCATCGGCGTCGCCGGCTTCGGCTCCACCTTCTTCGGCGCGCCATCCGCAAAGGCCTGGGTCGAGGCGATCGCCACGCCCGTCGCGACCGCCAGCCTCCCCAACCACATCATCGAGCGCTTCATGATCGACTCACAGAGAGTTGAGGTAGGCCTCGAGCGCTCCGAGCTCCTTCTCGTCGAGGCCCTTGGTGTGCCCCATCATCCCGTCGCTCTGGACGAGCAGATCGCGGAGGTTGTCGAAGCGGCCGTCGTGGAAGAAGGGCCCGCGGCCCGAGAGGTACGAGAGCGAGGGGGTGTTGAAGGCGGCCTTGCGATCCGCCTTGGCCTTGGAGCCGAGATCGTGGTTGCGCGAGTCGGTCCCGCCCTCGGTGTGGCAAGACCCGCACGCCGTCTTCTCGGAGTGGAAGAGGGCGTCGCCCTGCTTCACGAGCTTCGCGTCGGCCTCCACCTCACGCGGCGGGGCGGGCATCGCGGAGACGAAGGTGAGGAGCGCCTCCAGCTCGACGTTGCGGAGACCCTGACCGTTCAGCCGGTCGAAGGTGTGGGAGAGGTGCTCGCGGACATCTTTGTTGGAGCCGTTCCAGGAGAACGGCTCGGTGCCGGTGAGGCGACCGGCGAGCATGATGGAGCGACGCGGACCATCCGGCGTGGCCCAGGTGATGGCGTCGTCGCGACCGTCCGGGTGGCAGCTCGCGCAGGCGCGACCGTCGCGCGAGATGCGGGCGTCACCGGTGGAGTGAAAGATCTGCCTTCCAAGCACGTACGCGAGCGGCATCGGCTTCGCCATCGCGTCGAGAGCGACGCGCTCACGGCCGGTCGACTTGGTCGACTCCTTCGACCCCATCGTGGCGAGATCGACGATCTCGATGCTCCGCTCGAACTGGGAGAAGACGATGGCCCGATGGTGCTCGCGATCGACGGCGACGCCGGTCGGCCCCGATCCTACGTCCCAGCGAGCCTTTTCGACGCTGACCGGGTTCGCGGATGCGGCGTCGTAGGCGACGACGGCGTCGATGCCGAGGCAGGTGACGAGCAGGGTCGAAGAGTCGTCGTCGACGGCTGCGCCACGCGGCAGCAAGCACTCACCGTCCTCGGGCTGGTTCGGGTCTCGGGCGAAGAAGCGGTCCGAGGAAACCCCGAACGCGGCCGGCACGAACGCTCTCGTTCCCGTGTCGATGACCGCCACCGCCGGCACCTCGGTCGGCACGTTGGCGTCGCCGTATCCGGCGGCCCGATTCTCCGGGTCCCCCGGGTCGACGAGGATCTGCGGAGCGAGGATGCGGCCCTTGGGCGCCGTCGACTTCACCATCGGGAAGGCCTGGCAACCCATCCGAGTCCCAGAGCGACCAGCGATGGGCTTCTCACCGTTCTCGTCCCCCACTGCACCCGTGACGCTCGAGGTGAGGGAGAACGGTCGGTCCGACTGAGCCTGCTGGGCGATGACCTGCGGGTTCACGAGGACGTCGAGCCGCTTCTGGGGCTTCATCGTCGCAAGCTCCACGACGCTCACCCGCCCGCCGACGGCGTGGGTCACGTAGGCGTACTTGCCGGCGTCGTCGACGACGACGCTTCGGGGCTCACGTGGCAGGGACGCCTTCGCGAGCTTGGCGAAGGAGGCCATCTCGAAAGACTCGAGCGACTTGCCCCACCCCGAGGTGACGAGGAGCGTCTTTCCGTCCGGCGTCGTCGCCATCGCGATGGGCTCGGCGGCCGTCTCGACGCTGCACCCCATGGTCAGAGTGCCGTCTTTCTTCGCGTGGAGGACGGAGACTTTGCTCTTCTCTCGGATGGTGACGAGCACGCGTCCGTCTGCGGCGACCATCACCTGGCCGGGCGTACCCTCGAGCTTCTGAGACGCGATCTGCTTCTTGCTGTCCACGTCGACGACGATGAGCGCCTTGTCGTCCTCGTCCGCGACGAACGCGAGCGTCTTGCCCGCGAGGGGGCCGTCGTCGAGCTTGCCCAACGCGATCGTGGCGGATTGCCCAGGCGCCGAGACGGGGGAGAGCGGCTCAGCCGTCGCCTCGCACGTCCCTTCCGAGACCTCCATCATCTTGCTCTTCGCGGTCGCGGGCTCCGAAGAGGAGCTCCCCACCGAGCCGCAACCGCCCGCGGCGGCCACCCCGATCATCGCAAGAACCAGAGCAGACGTGGGCAGTACGGACCTGGCGATATGCATGGCGCTCCTTTTACGCTTCGTAAGGGGGGGCACTTCCCGACGTCGACGACTCCCCCGGCGAATCATGGGTGGTCCCCGCCCCTAGAAACGGGAGCCCCAACCGTCCATGTCATCTGAACCGACCGGATGTGACGGCCTTGGATGAAGAAAGTTCCGATTCGTAGCGACTGAAGGGGTTCTACGGGGAAGACAGCGCGAGAGCGGCTGGAACCGCCAGCTCGACCTCACCGTCGGGGACGTGGGAGGCAAAAACCACGCCCCGCCGGTCTGCGGTACCGAGGCGCAAGGTCCCGTCAGCGAGAGCGAGGGCAAAGGGCGCGCGCGGTAGGGGACCACTGTTTCCTTCCGGGACAACGAAGACGGTGAGGGGGAGCTCTCGGGGCGGAAAGCCTCCTCCCATCCAGACACCGACGCCTTCACAACGTCGCGCGACTCGAAACGTCGGCTCCTCCGTCGCGCAGCGGTCCAGCGCGCGGCGCGCCGCGACCTGAGGATCGAGCGCCTTGCCCTTCTTGTCGTTGGTGGAGGCTTCGACCGAGGGCGCGGGGTTGGGCCCAGACGCCGCGACCTGAAGGAGCACGAGCGCCGCCGAGAGTCGCACCCGCTCCGAAGGATCGGTCGCGAGCAGGTTCGCGACGAGCGAGACGTCGCACCGCCCGTGGGAGAGAGCGAGCCCGGCGAGCGTGTTGGCGCGGACGTAGGCCCGCGCGTCGGAGAGGCCGCCGCAGACGATGCCTTCGGCGAGGGACGGATCGCTCATGCGAGCCGCGAGACGCCCGATCGACGCGGCCGCGTTCCCCGCGACGTCGACGTCCGGATCCGCGAGGAGCTTCTTCAGCGCGGAGGCGGTGCTTCGATCGCCGACGACCCCGAGCGACCACGCCGCCGCCGCCCGCACGCTGGCGTCCGGGTCCTCCGCGAGGACGGCCAAGATCGGCTGCGCCTTCTCGCCCTGGGCTTCGAGCACCTCTGCGATCTTGCGACGATCGTCGACGGGACCGGCTGCGAGCCGCTTGAGCTCTTCGATGCTCGCGTCCGCTCGGAGCCTGCCGAGCCCCTCGAGGAGCGCGTCGCGGGCCGACGTCGGGGCGGACGAGACCGCCTTCGCGACGGTGCGCGCGAGGGCCGGTTCCTGCGAGCGGGACAGCACACCCGCGAGGGCGATGCCGATGGCGGCGCGGTCTTGCTCGGCGCTCTCGAGCAGACGCTCGAGGAGCTTGGGCGCGAGATCGCGGGTCCCGGCCCGGGAGATGGCGATGGCGGCATCCATGCGGACGGTGCCGAGCTCGTCGTCGAGCGCGGCGAGGAGCTTCTCGTCGACGGAGGCCGAGCCTTGCCGCAGCGATCCGAGCCCGCGGATCGCGGCTCGCCGCATCGAGGGCGACTTGGCGGCCGCGAACGCGAGCAGCTCGTCGGCGGCGCGAGGCGAGCCGGTTCGGCCGAGCAGCTCCACGAGCGCGACGCGCTCCTCCGGCTCGAGCGAGCTCTCCGCGAGGGCGTCGCGCACCGGCTCGACCGCCCGACCATCCGGCCTCGCCGGATCGATGAGGGCGAGCGCCGTCTTCACCGCCGCGCGCCGCGTCTCGGGGGCTCCATCGGAGAGGAGCTCGAGCACCGCGGGAAGCGAGCTCTCGACGCGGAGGGCACCGAGGGTCTGCAGGGCGATCGGGGCGGGCACCGTGCCGCGCTGCATCGCGCGCACGACGGCAGGCGCGGCCGAGGCATCGCCGATCGCGGCGAGCGCTTGGACGATCCCGATCGCCGTGCGCGGCGAGGGCGCGCCTGCGAGCGCGGTCACGAGGGCCTTGTTCGCCTTCACCCCGACGCCGACGAGCGCGTCGCGCGCGGGCGTGCGCGAGCCGTCCGGTCGGTCCGTCTCCAGCGCCGCGATGAGCACGTCGATCGCGCGCGCGGAGCCGATCCGACCGAGGGCGCGAAGGGCGGCCTGACGCAGGGCCAAGCTCGACTCGGCCGCGGGCGGCCCGCCCTTCGAGGCGGTGGTCGACGGCTGGACGATCGGAGAGAGCGCGATCGTCGCCTCGTCCGATCCTATCCTCCCGAGGGCGAGCGCGGACTCCACCCGGACCTCGTTCGCAGCGTCGGAGAGGGCCCGGACGAGCGCGCTCGTCGCGCGGCGATCGCGGAGGTCGCCGAGCGCGCGCGCGACGCGGCGCCGCACCTCGACGGAGCTGTCCTGGACGCGCCCCACGAGGGGCAGGACGGCGCGCTCGTCCCCGAGGCGGCCGAGGGAGGCCGCCACTTCGCCGCGGACCTCCGGCGAGCTGTCGTCGAGATGCCCGAGCAGCAGCGACACCGCGTCGGCGGAGCCGGACCTTCCCATCGCTTGGGCGGCCGCGACGCGGACGTCCTGCGAAGGATCCGAGAGCACCCGGCCCAAGGCGGTGACGCTCTTCTCGGTGGGGCTTTGTCGAATCACCTCGCACGCAGCGAGGCGCAGACGGGCGTCCGGCTCGATGAGCCAAGCCGAGACGATGTCGCTCGCCCCGGGGATCCGGAGCTTCGCGCTGACCTTCGCGGCGGCGATCCGGACCTCGCTGTCATCGTCGGCGAGCGCGCGCACCGCGAGCGGCTTCGCGAGCGCCGGGGGCAGCGCGGCGATCTGTTGGGCGGCGGCGCGGCGCTCGGCCGGATCGCTCGAGGACAAGCCCTTCGCGATCCGATCGGGCACGTTCGGCCAGACGAAGGCCTCCGCGCGAGGCGCGCCGCCGAACGACGCCAATGAAAGGAGGGCCGCGACGACGAAGCTCCGGCCTCGAGAACTGCTTGCGCTCGTCCGCATCCGGCGCTGATGCTAGCACCGCGCCCACGGAATGGCCGACCGCGGTACGGGCGTTGGGTATCCCCAGGAGGATGTCGATGGGTGGCGAGGCGTCGAAGCTGGGCAAGAGACTGCGGGCATGGACCACGATCATGCTCGGAGCGCTCGCGATCTCTTGCGCGACGTCCACGAGCGTCCCCGAGGGGAGCGCGTCCGCGAACGCGACCGCCGCGCGCGCGGCGAACGGCACCGCCCCAGCGTCGTCCACGGCGTCGTCGACGTCGGCGGCCGCTCCCTCCGCCTCCGCCGCCAAGGAGAAGGAGGCCGAGCGCGTCCGCTACGCCGATCTCGTCAACGATCTCTCCGAGCCCGACACCTACTTCTTCTCCGACAACCTGATCTCGAACGAGACGAGCTTCCTCCAAATCGCCTCCGAGCTGAAGAAGCGCGCCGACCCGGCCGGCGTCTACATCGGGGTCGGGCCCGAGCAGAACTTCTCGTACATCGCGCTCACGAAGCCGAGCGTCGCGTTCGTCGTCGACATTCGCCGCGCGAACATGCTCGTGCACCTGCTCTATCGGGCCGCGTTCGAGGAGGCAGAGGGTCGCGCGCAGTTCCTCGCCCTCGTGATCGGCCGCGACCCGGCGAAGGTGCCGGCGACGCCCGCGACGGCAGGGGTGGCGGACGTGCTCGCGGCCGCCCAGAAGCCGGACGCGTCGAAGTCTTCCTTCGAGGCCGTCCACGCCCGCCTGATGAAGCGCATCGAGGGCTACGGGGTGAAGCTCGAAGACAAGGACCGGAAGGCGCTCGAGAAGACCCACCAGACCTTCTTCGAGGAAGGGGTCAAGATCCGGTTCGAGCTCAAGCAGGCGAACGGCCGGACGTACCCCACCCTCGAGCAGCTGCTCGAGACGACGAGCCCCGACGGCGCGAACGGGAGCTTCCTCGCCACCGACGAGTCGTTCCAGGTCGTTCAGCAAATGGAGCGCGCGGGCCGGATCGTGCCGCTCGTGGGCGACTTCGCGGGCGACCGCGCCCTGCCCCAGCTCGCCTCGTATTTGAAGACGGAGAACCGGCGGGTGAGCACCTTCTATGTCTCCAACGTGGAGCAGTACCTCCTCGAGCCGAAGACCTGGGCGAAGTGGGTTCGAAACGTGAAGGCGCTTCCGAAGACGGACGACGCGCTCTTCGTGCGCGCATACCTCGACCAGGGGAAGAAGCACCCCGCGCAGATGAAGGGCCACCGCACCGCCACCGTGCTCGCGAAGATGGCCGACTTCGAGTCGCTCTACGGGGACAAGCCGACGACGACGTTCTGGAAGCTCTGCACCGAGAAGAACGTCGCGCCCGCGACGTGAGGGCCGGCTCGATCAGCCCCGCGGCGGCGCGTAGAAGTCCACGACCGGGATCGGGGCGGTGAGCTGGGCCCTCACCCGCTTGCGCTCGCCGATGATGTCCCCGCCGATCTGGAAGTTGGTCGGCGGATCGAACTCGAGCTCGACGTCGTCCACCCAGTAGTCGAAGAGGACCTCGGGGTTGTAGTACTCGCCGCGCCAGATCGGCATGAGGTTGCGGGTGAAGATGATGCTCGAGATGGTCGACACGCGCAGCGCCATCTTGCCTTCGCGCTCCTCCGCGTGCGGGAACATCCGAAAGCCGAAGCCATAATAAGGAATGGTCGAGAGCGACGCGAGGGTGGCCGGCCCCTCGTAGATCACCGCGTTCTGCTTGATGGGCGGGCCCGCCTGGGTGCCGTTCGGCCCGACGCGAAACGCCTCTCCGCCCCGGTTCACGATCCGGCAGTGGGGGGTGGGCTTGAAGAGGTACTGCGGGATCGTCCGGGACGCGGCCGCGATGGCGTAGGTCACGAGGCTGCCCGGCTTCGCGAACGGCAGCTTGGCGACGAGCTGCTTCGTGAGCGCGTAGTCATGGAGGACGTTCGCGTCGATCCCGAAGCCGCAGAACGGCGAGAGCATCCCCTCCGCCTCGACGAGTCGAAGCGCGCGGCTGCCGGCGTCGGCCCGCAGCCGGGCGATGTCGGCGGATAGCGCCTTCGCGACGCGGGGCCCCGAGCCCGTTTGGCTCGCGCCGACGACCCACGCCAGCGAGTTTCCCGTACCCAGCCGCAGCAGCCCGAACCGCGGCGGATCGATGCCGCGCGACCTCGCCTCTCGGACGACCGCCGTCACGACGACGGTGAAGGTCCCGTCGCCGCCCCCGGTGAGGATGGTGTCGTAGCCGCGATCGAGGAGGTTCTTGGCGATCGCCTCGCTGTCCTCGATCCGTCGCGAGACGTAGAGGTCGCCGGCATCGAGGATCTGATCGAGGGTGTGGATGACCTCTTGGCTGACGCTCTTCGCGTTGCCGTTCACGACGACCGCGATCCGACCACCCGAGCGCGGCGCGCCGGTGCTCGCGGGAGCCTCCGTCGGCGCTTGTGATTCGTCCGCCACGCGAAAGGACGGTAGTTCATCGGGGCGGTGGATTCACCTGAGTCCCGCGTCGCGCCGGCCCGGTTCGGAGAAAGGCGACAATCCGCTGGACAAATCCCATGCCGATTTGGTAAGCGCAGCCTGCGGTCAACCGATCGAGCGCGTCGTCGCTCGGGCGGGTGCTCGTGCGGCTGCCCCAAAGAGGGGGGCGCCGCAAAAAACGGCGCCGGATTTTCTGGCGAACCCGCCGCCGTGTGTGAGAGTGCTCCCAGGGTCGGCGGCATCGAGCTGATCCACAACGGGTGTTGAGCGACCATGTCCAAGGCGAAGACCGGTAAAGACGCGAAGAAGGGCCCGCCGAGCGCGAAGGGCGCCGCGAAGAAGGGGAGCGCCAAGTCCGCGGACGCGGGCAAAGGCCGCTCCGAAGAGAAGGGCCAGGCCGGCAACCCGAAGCGCAAGCTCGGTCTGCGCCGCCGAGCCCGCCCCTCCCGGCAGCGCTCGCGCGACCATCCGCACGCCGAACCGCGCGGAAGAGATCAAGCAGAACGTGGCCGATCTCCACACCCAGACCCAGAAGATCAAGACGCTCCGGAAGCGGCTCGAGAAGGGGTTCTACGAGATCGGTCAGCTCCTCGGCGAGATCCAGACGCAGGAGTTCTATCTCGACAAGGGCTACGGCTCGTTCGAGGCGTTCCTCGAGCGCGAGATCGATCTCGGGAAGATCGTCTGCATGAAGCTGATCAAGATCCCCACGATCTTCCAGCGTGAAGCGGCTCTCGATTTCGGGATGGACCGCCTCCTCTCCGCCCTCGCCGCCCTCGAGGGCGAGCTCATCCCGAAGGCGATCCCCTCCGCCCCGGGGTCGAAGCCGGGTCTGCCGTTGAAGCCTCCGTCGCGCCTCGTCGGCTGAGCGAGCCCGCGTGACGACGTGGCGGCCGCTCCCCGAGGAGCGGCCGTCGTCGTTTCGAAGCCGCTCACAACAGGGGCGGTGGGGCCTTGGAGGAGCGCTGCCCGGCGCTCGCGAGCGGCAGCGAGACGGCGACGCGCGTGCCCTCACCAGCGCCCGACGCGAGGGTCACTCGCCCCGCGTGCTGCTCGACGATCTTGCGCACGATGGCGAGCCCGAGCCCGGTCCCCGCGGGCTTGGTCGTGAAGAAGGGATCGAACACCTCCGAGAGGATGTGAGGATCGATCCCCACCCCCGTGTCGCCGATGGTGAGGACGATCTCCTGCCCCTGCCGCTGCACGCGCGCCGTGAGATCGCCGCCGTTCGGCATGGCGTCGACCGCGTTCACGACGAGGTTGAGGACGACCTGCTTCAGCTTCTCCACGTCGCCGACGACGACGGAGCGCGGCTCGAGATCGCGGACGACCCGCACCCGCGTCCGCGCGATCGCCTCTGCCTCGAGATCCAGGACGTCGCTCACGACGCGATCGAGATCGACGGGCTCACGCTGGGGGGCGCGCGGCCGCGCGAGCTCCAAGAACTCCGTGAGCAGGCGCTCGAGACGGCGAACCTCCCCCACGACGATCTCCACCCGTCGCCGCATCGGCTCGCGGACCTTCTGCTCGTCGATGCGGTCGATGGCGCGGCCGAGGAGGTGCAGCTCGAGCACGGCGGCGTTGAGCGGGTTGCGGATCTCATGGGCGAGGCCGAGCGCGAGGGGCGCCATCGCGTTCATCGCCTCCGCGTTGGCGGCCCGGCGCTCGAGGGCGCGACGCTCGGTGACGTCCACGCCGATCGCGTACACGTGGTCGGTCGAGCGCGGGTCCTCCTCGTTCACGCCGGACAAGTGGACGAGCACGCGCCTCACCGCGCCCTGTGCGTCTCGCACGCCGACCTCGAAGTCCTTCGCAGGGACGCCGGCCTTCACGTCCGAGAGCGCGGCGAGGAAGCGCTTCTTGTCGGGAGCATCCACCCACCCTTCGACGAAGGCGCGGCCGCGCGCCTCGGCCTCCGATACACC
This sequence comes from Polyangiaceae bacterium, assembly GCA_044225865.1. Classification (GTDB taxonomy): domain Bacteria; phylum Myxococcota_A; class Polyangia; order Polyangiales; family Polyangiaceae; genus Xiheicaenibacterium. The sequence goes on from JBGAID010000027.1 coordinate 70,851, forward strand.
GAGCAGCGCCGAGAGCTTGGCGTTGAAGAACTCCACGCAACCCTCCATGTCCAGGCCGAGGATCAGCACCTCCACCGCGGTCATGAGGGCGTCGTAGCGGCGCTCGTACTTCTCGCGCTCGCGCCGGAGGCGGACCTTCTGGAGGGCCTGCTTGAGCGTCCCCACGAGCTCTTCCGGGTGCACCGACTTGAGGAGGAACCCCCCCGCGCCCGCGCGCAGCGCGCTGATGGCGCCCTCGAGGGTCGCGTTCCCGGTCAAGAGGACGACCTCGCCGTGCGGCATCACCGCCCGCAGCGGCGTGACGAGATCGACGCCGGACGCGTCGGGCAGGCGGACGTCGACGATCGCGACGTCGAACGAGCGCGCCTTCGCGAGATCGAGCCCGGTCCGGGCGTCGTGGGCCACGACCACCTCGACGCGGCCGCCCGCGTCCTCCGCGAGGTCCATCGACCGCTCGATCACGTCGCGGACGTTCTCGGCGAGATCGAAGTTGTCGTCGAGCAACAGGACGCGCGCCACGATCTCTCGTTAGCACGGCCCCCGCGGAAGTTCGCGTCCGCGCGCGCGCATGCGTGGTAAGAGGCGTCGATGCGATTCGTGGACCACTGCCAGATCCGCGTTGTCGCCGGCGACGGGGGCAACGGCGTCGCCGCCTTCCGGAGAGAGAAGTTCGTACCCTTCGGCGGGCCTTCGGGCGGCGACGGCGGCAAGGGCGGCGACGTGATCTTCGAGGCGGCGGAGGGCCTCTCCTCCCTCCAGGACGTCGTCTATCAGCGCGTCATCTCCGCCGAGCGCGGCGAGCACGGGCAAGGGAGCGATTGCTACGGGCGAGGCGGCAAGGACAAGGTCGTCTTCGTCCCCGCCGGGACGCAGATCTTCGACGAGGCGACGGACCAGCTCGTCGCCGATCTCACCGAGCACGGCCAGCGCATCGTCGTCGCGCGCGGCGGCCGCGGGGGCCGCGGCAACAAGCACTTCGCCACGCCGCACGATCGCGCCCCCCGGAAGTTCGAGCGCGGCGAGCAGGGCGAGTCGAAGAACCTGCGGCTCGAGCTCAAGGTGATGGCGGACGTCGGGCTCCTCGGCTTCCCCAACGTCGGCAAGAGCACGTTCGTCTCCACCGTGAGCGCCGCCCAGCCCAAGATCGCGGACTACCCCTTCACCACCCTCGTGCCGACCCTCGGCGTCGTCGACGTGTTCGGGGGCCCGAAGCAGGGCGGCTACAGCTTCGTGATCGCCGACATCCCCGGGCTCATTCCGGGCGCGAGCGCGGGGGTCGGACTCGGGATCGAGTTCCTGAAGCACGTGGAGCGCACGCGCGTCCTGCTCCACCTGCTCTCCGTCGATCCCGGCGAGGGCCGCGACCCGATCGCGGACTACGACGCGCTCCGCAAGGAGCTCGAGATCTTCAGCCCCGATCTCGCGAAGCGACCGGAGGTCGTCGCCCTGACGAAGGCAGACCTTCCCGAAGCGCGCGAGGCCTATCTGCGCGCCAGGGACGAGCTCGCGAGACGTGGGGTACCGCTGCGGCTCGTCTCGGCCGCGACCCACGAGGGCCTCGAGCCCATCGTCCTGGAGCTCTACCGGAGGATTCGCGGGCTCGACGCGCCCGAAGAGGAGCGAGAGGCCAAGACGATCTTGCTGCCGCCGGCCGGCGAAGACGAGGAGACGCCGACGCTCCCGCCCCCGCCGCGATTCGCCGCGCGCGGCCCCGCCGTCGCTGAGCACGAGGACGATCTGAAGAAGAGCCCCGCGAAGAGGTCGACCAAGGCCAAGAAGGCGAAGCCCGCCCCCAAGAAGAAGGCCGCCGCTCCCAAGAAGGCGAAGCCCGCTCCCAAGAAGGCGAAGGCCGCAAAGGCGAAGAAGGCGAAGAAGGCGAAGCTTGCCCCCAGGAAGAAGGCCGCCGCTCCCAAGAGGGCGAAGGCCGCTCCCAAGAAGGCGAAGGTCGCAAAGGCGAAGGCTGCTCCCAAGAAGGCGAAGGTCGCAAAGGCGAAGAAGGCCATCGCCAAGAAGAAGACGGGCGCGAAGCGATGACCTTGTCCGAGGTGCGCGGGCAGACGAGCGCCGTCGAGACCCTCACGCGCGCGCTCGAACGGGGAAAGCCGCACCACGCGTATCGCTTCGAGGGGGCGGACGGGGTCGGCAAAGAGCTCGCCGCGTTCGGGCTCGCGCAGGCCCTCGTGTGCACGGAGGGTCGCGGCTGCGGCGCTTGCAACGCGTGCCGGCGCGCCGTGACGCTCTCCGAGACGGAGCCGCGCGTCCCTCTCCACCCGGACGTCATCCTCATCGAGCGCGGCCTCTACGCGGACGTGCTGCGCGACGGAGCGGGGAAGAAGCTCGAGGAGAAGGCAGGGATCAGCATCGAGCAGGTGCGCCGCATCGTGCTCGCCCAGGTCGGGTTCGCCCCCGCCGAAGGGCGCGCGCGCGGGTTCATCGTGCGCGACGCCCACGATCTCACGACGAGCGCGGCCAACGCGCTGCTCAAGACGCTGGACGAGCCGCGCCCCTCGACCCATTTCGTCCTGCTCACGTCGCGCCCGGACAAGCTCCTCCCCACGATCCGGTCACGGTCGATGCCGATCCGCTTCGGGCCGCTCCCGGAGCCCGTCGTCACCGACCTGCTCGTGGCCCGCGGCGTCGCGCGAGACGTGGCCGAGATCGCCGCGTCGTTCTCGGACGGGAGCGTCGCGACCGCGCTCCAGAGCATCGACCCCGAGCTCGCGAAGGGCCGGGCCGCGTTCGTCAGCGCCGCCATCGAGGCGGCCGCGACCCGGAACATCGCGAAGGTCCTCTCCTTCGCCGAGCGCGCCGACTCGGACCGCGGCCGCGCCCGCGCCGAGCTCCTCGGCCTCGCGACGCACCTCGGGCGGCTCGCGAAGCGCGCGTCCCCCATCGATGCCCACCGCGCGGGCGCGCTTGCCCGCGGCTACGACGCCGTGCTCGCCGCCGCCGACGACCTCGAGACCGCGAACGCTTCTCCCCTGCTGACCCTCACGCGCCTCCTCGTCGCGCTCGGTCGGACCGGCGCCGCCTCCGCCGCGCTCCTGCACGGTGAATCCTAGCGGTGTGCTGAAAAGGCGGTCGTCAGGCCACCCCTGGGTGGGCAGTTGAGGGGCGTCAGCGCTCTGGGTTGTGCACAGCACCTTGACCCGGTCGCGCGCGGAGGAGAGAGGCCCAAGGCGAGCTCGCTGCGAATTGGCAGCCACTCCGGTGCCGAGAGGCATGACGCCGACTCCTTCAGCAGCCTGTTAGCCGGCCGGCGGCGCGCCCTCCGGGCGCACTTCGACGAGGCCGAGCACGACGAACCCGTCGTCCCTCTCCACCGAGAGGGGCGCGACCATCCTCCGATCGAGGGCGACCCACGCCGCCACCGCCCACGCCGTCGCGGCGTCGGTGACGAATCCGGGCGTCGCGACCTCCCAGGCCGAGCGCTCCGAGAAAGCGTCGAGCGCCGCCGCCGCGGCCTTGCGCGCGCTCGGATCGAGCGACGGGTTTTGGGCGCCCCAGACCCAGGATCGGTGAGGCTCCGAGAAGGAGCCGAGCACGACGTGGCGGGCCCTCGCGATCACCGTACCTCCCCGCGCCATCTCGAGCGTTCCCCGGACGGCGTCGACGCGGAGCTCGGGGGCGGCGGAGAGGCCGAGCGAGGCGAACAGCTCCGCTTGGAGAGCTCGTGTCTTCGCGACGACCTCGTCGCGCGCGCGATCGAACGCCACGCTCGGTGCGCGCACGAGTCCAGGCAGGAACTCGACCGCGTCCGTCCCCTTGCGCGGCACGCGCACGAACGTCCCACCGCCGATCGTATCGGGGTCGAGGCCCTCGAGCAGGACGAGGGTCTCGACGACCTTGCCGATCGGGATCATCGCCTGATGGGCGGCAGGAGACTGAAACGCCTCGTCCACGCGGCCCTCGTCGACGACCTCCTCCACGTCGACGTCCGCGACGCGGAGGGTGCCCTGCGCGTCGCGGGCGAGCGACACGAGCATCCGTCCCCAGGCGTCGAAGGCGAACACCTCCTGAAAGATCGACGCGACGTCGTCCAAGATCGCAGCGCGCTCCGCTTCGTGCTCCATCGCGGCGCTCCTAGCACCGACCGCAAAACGGCGCGACCGCGATGCGCCGCCTCAGCCCCCCCGCCCCATCCGATCGTACTCGCCGGGATCGAAGCGGACCCCGGACCACGCGACGGTCGCCCGATCGCCGCGGATGACGATCGCGACGGCGCGACCGGAGGCGGCGTACTCCGCGAACACCCCGCGCTCGCCCACGTCGGGGGCCCCCTTGCCGAGGCGCTCCAAGCGCACGAAGAGGCGCCGTCGCCGCTGCATGACGACCCCGCCGAGCTCGAGGGCAGACGGCGGCTCCGCCCCGAGCTCCACCGCCTCCGGCGACATCCAGGCGATCTCGCGGCGAGGAGCAGCGAACCCCGCGACCGCCTCGTCTCGGCTCCCCTCCGGAGCGACGAACACCGCGCCGACGAGCGACTCCGCGTCCCACAGGCAGAGCCCGCCGACGAGCCAGCGCTCGCGCATCGTCTTGCTCGACGCGCTCGTGGGATCGTCGTCCACGCTGACGACATCTCCGATGCCGACCGGCAACGACGCGAGCACCCCCTCCGCGTCGACCGCGGGCTTGATCGGCGGAGGCGGGGGACCAGCTTTCTTCTGCTCCTCTTCCTCCTCGCGGTCGCGCTTGGCGATCCGCCGCATCGCGAGCACGGCCGCGCTCGCGGCCGACGCGGCCATCGCGGCGGCGAGGACGATCAGGCTCATCGCGCGCCTTCCTCGAACGCTCTCGCGAGCTCGCGGACGCGGTCGGCGGCGACGGCGGCGGGCTCGCCGCGGTCGGGGGAGGCCGCGCCGATGACCGCCACCGCGTCGAACGCGGACGCGAGGGCGCGGGTCAGCTCGACCCCGATGCCGCCGATCGCGACGATGGGAAGGTCCGGTCGCCGCCCCTTCGCACGCCGCGCGATCGAGAGCGCCTGATCCACCCCGAGCACCGGGTCCGGCCTCTCTTTGCTCGAGGTCGACGCGACCGGACCGAGCGCGACGTAGTCGAGGGAATGAGCGAGGGCCTCTTCGAGCTGAGCGTCGTGATGGGTGGAGAAGCCGATCCGAAGGGGGGCCACAACGCGGGCGGCGAGGGCCGCGACCTCGGCCGGGGGGAGGTCGCCCTGTCCGACGTGGACCCCTTCGGCGCCGGACAGGAGCGCGACGTCGGCGCGGTCGTTCACCCAGAACGGCACCTTCGCCTGACGCGCGATGGAAGCGATCGCCCGCGAGAGCTCCAGCATCCGCCGGCCGTCCGTCGACTTGGCCCGCAGCTGGATGGCGCAAGGGCTCACCGAGGCCATCGCCGCCGCGACCGCGACCGGGTCATGCCCGCGCGCCTCGAGGGTGCCGACGTCGACGATGGGGTAGATCCCGCGCACGCACAGAGGGTAGAGCGCGGGCAGCGACTGAGCTACACGTACCTTGCAATGAAACGACACGTCGCCTTCTCGCGGGGGACCACGGCTATCCGCAGCGCGGTCGCGCTCGCTCTCGCGTGCTCGCTGGGGCTGCTCGCGTCGAGCGCGGGGGCGGACCAGCCGGCGACGGGCTACTCGAAGGCCGCCCGGACGAAGCGCGACCCGCTCCCCGTCCGTGTCAGCGTGTCCGCGCCCTCTCCCGATCCGCCCTGGGTGCTGAGGGTCGAGAACGTCTCCGACGTGCCCGTGCGCATCCCCGCCGACGCGCTCCTCCTCCGCTTCGACATGAAGATCAAGAAGGGCGCGGGAGCCAAGCGATGCTCCCTCCCCGCGTCGATGGTGCCGTCCGGGTTCCCGGAGAAGCGTGAGCTCTACCTGCGTCCGGGCGAGGTCTACGAAGAGCAGATCGATCCGCGCATGTACTGCTTCGGCGAGGGCATGACGGACTATCTGCGGCCCGGCACCTCCCTCGTCCCCCGCTTCGGATTCGGTAGCGGCCTCGCGTCGCGCGAGCCGTTCGTGGCCCAGAGCGCCGACGACGCCGACAGCTATCTTCCCCTTCGAGACCTCACCGGGCCCGAGATCGTGCTGCCCAATGTGCCGGAGGGCTCGCCGACGATCCCGCCCGCTTCAGGCCCGTTCACCCCAAAGCCGCCCGCCCCGCCTCCCCCGCCGACCGCAGGCGCGAAGCCCCACGCGAACGGAACCGCGAGCCATGACGGCTCCGAAGCAGAAGAGGAAGAGGAGCAGGCGCCCGTCGTGACGAGCCCTCCCCCCGTCGTCGACATGAAGGCCGGCCACCTCGACATCTACGTCGAGCGGCTGGTCGACGCGGCCGCGCCGCGCGACGTGATCCTCACCATCCGCGCCAAGAACGAGGGCCGCCGCAAGCTCGCCGCCGTGCTGCGCGGCCGGATGCTTCATTTCCACGTCGAGGAGCTCGCCGCCGACAACCGCCCATTGCGCGAGGTGGACTGCGTCCATCAGGCGTCCGCGCACGGCATCGCGACCGAGATGGTCTCCGAGGTCCAGCCTGGCCGCGAGATGCGCATCCCGCTCGTGATCTCCGAGATCTGCCCGCGCGGCACCTTCACGCGGCCGGGCATGTACCGCATCACGCCCCGCCTCGACACTGCCCAGATGGGTGAGAGCCTCAAGAAGGACGCGTGGCTCGGCCAGACCTTCGCGCGCCAGTCCGCCCTCGTCCGCCTCGCGAGCGGCCCGCAGCCGTTCCACTACGCGTCGCCCCGCTCCGGGCCCGTCAAGCTCGCCCCCGGCGAGATGCTCGTCGCCGTCGACGCCGCCAAGGTCATCAAGAGCGACAAGACGCCCCCCATCCGCCCCGTCTTCTCCGCCCCCGCCCCGGCCCCGACCCCAAGCCCGCCCCCCGCTCCGAGAAGGAGCCCTCCGCCCCCGAGCCCAAGAAGCAGTAGGCCCTCCCGCGCTACGAATAGCAGAGCGCCGTCCCCTCGCCCCCCGCGCGCCCCTCCCGCGGCGAAGCCGCAAGGGAGGGGCCGGCGAGTGAAACGAGCCGAGGGTGGGCACCGAATCCACCGCCACACAACGAGCAGCACCCCGACGTCCCGCCCCCGACGCTCCCTTCGCGCTACGCAATCCATAGCGCCCCCCGCGCCGCGCCCGAGCGGCCCCCCCCCGTAAGACCGCTACGGAATCAATAGCACACGCGCGCCGTGGCCCAGGAGCCGGAAGGGCCCACGTGAGCTCGCGAAGCGAGCCCCCCTCGCCACACCTCATTCGAGCGAAGCGACGCAGTGCGCGTCGCGCACCAAGTAGCTCTGGGCGAGGGATGCCCCCACTCGTCGGTGCTCGCTCGCTTCGCTCGCTCCGCGCTGCCGGTCTCCCCCAAACGCATGCTCGGGCTGCCAAAGCGCAGCCCTGCGCGTGCGTGGGGGAGTGACCCGTTGCGCTACGGAAAAGGTAGCAAGCCCGCGCCGTGGCACAGGAGCCGGAAGGGCCCACGTGAGCCTCGCGAAGCGAGCCCCCCTCGCCACACCTCATTCGAGCGAAGCGACGCAGTGCGTCCGCGCACCAAGGAGCTCTTGGGCCGAGCGCCGAGCGAGTGTTGCCCCCACTCGTCGGCGCTGCGCGCCGCCGGTCTCCAAATGCATGCTCGGGCTGCCAAAGCGCAGCCCTGCGCGTGCGTGGGGGAGACCCCGCTGCGCTACGGAAAAGGTAGCAACCTCGCGCCGTGGCACAGAGCCGGAAGGGTCCACGTGGGCCCTCGCGAAGCGAGCCCCCCTCGCCACACCTCGCTATCTGAGCGAAGCGACGCAGTGCGCGTCCGCGCACCAAGGAGCTCTTGGGCCGAGCGCCGAGCGGACCAACACAGCGCTCTTGGGCCGAGCGCCGAGCGAGTGTTGCCCCCACTCGTCGGTGCGCGCACGCTGCGGGGGCGCCGCGCTAACCCGGTGGGCGACGGCAAAGGTAGCAAGCCCGCGCCGTGGCACAGGAGCCGGAAGGGCCCACTTGAGCTCGCGAAGCGAGCCCCCCTCGCCACACCTCATTCGAGCGAAGCGACGCAGTGCGCGTCCGCGCACCAAGGAGCTCTTGGGCCGAGCGCCGAGCGGACCAACACAGCGCTCTTGGGCCGAGCGCCGAGCGGACCAACAGAGCCACAAAACGATTCCGCCCCGCGGCGCGAACCTCTTCGCGCGGTGGGGCGGTGATCGTTACTCGTCCAGCGGGGTAACTCGTGAACGACGCGGCAGCTTCTCCTCTTCGTCGCCTCAGGCGCGCTCGGCCGCGAAACCAGCCGCAACCTCACGCCTCCTGAACGCTCCCGAGATCTCGCTCGCCCGTCTACTCCACGCTCACCTCGCGCCGGTCTTCAGAGGGGTGCCCGCTGGCTCATTGGGCGCCGTGATTCAGCAGGCTCCAGATCCGTTCGGCCTGCGCGCGCGTGGGCGCGTGTCCGGCCTCGGTGTTCCGGAGCATCTCCGCGACGGCCTCCTTGGCCTCGGGGACACGGGACTTGACGAGCACGAGCTCGAAATCGTCGTAGCCAGCCAGGTTCGCTCCGAAGTCGAGATCGATGCGGATCACGTTGGATGCCGAGTCGACCTTGATGGACTTCACGTGCTTGTAGTTCTCGTGGAGCTTGACCAAGTATTCCAACAGCTGCTCCAGCGACTCCGGATTGTACCTGCGCATAGTTGCCTCTTCTCGTAAGGGGGGGCGCCCTTCGCCCCCCCGTGCCGGAACAAGAGTCGTCCCAGCGATTGGGATCGTCAACCCGCCCCAGAGCTGGTTGACGAAGAAAGGTACGACAACCCCCTGGTCGGGCTTCCCGCCCATCGAGCCACCGAGCCTGGGCATTTCACCCCAAGGGCAGCTTCGGAGCACGATGCTCACGCCGCCTCGGCCCGATCGTTGCTGCTCAAACGGGAACGATGCCGCGCTTCTTGTGCGGCCGCTCGAGGTGCTTGTTCCTCGAGAGCTCGAGGCCCCACGCGATGGCACGCCGCGTGTCTCTCGGGTCGATGACGTCGTCGACGAGGCCCCAGCCCGCGACTTTGTAGATGTCGATGTTGGACTGGATCTGCTGCACGAGGGCCTGCTTCACCTCGGGGGGCGGGGGCTGGCCGCCGAAGAGCTTACGACCGGCGATGCCGACCATCCCCTCCGCGCCCATCACGCTGATCTCTCCCGTGGGCCAGGAGACGATGAGGTCGGGCTCGAAGGCGCGCCCGCACATGACGTAATAGCCGGCTCCGTACGCCTTGCGGACGATGACGCTGATCTTGGGGACGGTCGCGGCCGCCATCACGTGCAGCATCTTGGCGCCGTGCCGGATGATGCCCTCGTGCTCGACCTTCGAGCCGATCATGAAGCCGGGCACGTCCTGCAGGAAGACGAGCGGGATGTTGAAGGCGTCGCAGATCTGCATGAAGCGGGCCGCCTTGTCCGAGGAGTCGACGTCGAGGATGCCCCCGAGGTGGTTCGGCTGGCTCGCGACGATGCCGATGGGCGCGCCCCCGATGCGGGCGAGGCAGGTGATGATCGACCGCGCCCATTTCGGTTTGAGGTCCAACCATTCGCCGTGGTCGACGATGGACGCGATGAGCTTGTACATGTCGTACGAGCGCCTCGGGTTCTCCGGGAGCAGATCGAGGAGGGCCTCGTCGCGCCGCTCGATCGGGTCGGTGACGGGGAGCCGAGGGGGGGCCTCGTCGCAGCTCGAAGGAAAGAAGGAGAGGTACTTCTTCACGAGGGCGATGCACTCGAGGTCGGTCTTCACCTCCACGTCGCCGACGCCGCTCTTCGTGGCGTGGATCTTGGAGCCGCCCAGATCCTGCTCCGCGATGTCCTCGCCGGTCATGGCGCGAACGAGGGGAGGCCCGCCGAGGGCCATCGAGCCGATGTCCTTCACCATCGGGACGAAGTCGGCGAGGCCGGGGATGTACGCGGTTCCCGCCGCCCCCGGCCCGACCATGGCCGCGACCTGGGGGACGACGCCGGTCATGTGGACCTGCTCGCGGAAGAGGTGACCGCTCCCCGCGAACAAGCTGATCGCATCGGGATGGGTAGCGCCGGGATCGATCCGCGCCCCCGCCGAGTCGATGAACCAGATCATCGGCCAGCGCCCGCGCAGCGCCATGTGACGCATCCGGGTGACCTTCTCTTCTCCCGTCTGCCCGATGCTGCCGCCCTTCACCGTGAAGTCGTAGGCGGCCGAGCAGACCATCCGGCCGTCGACCTTCCCGAACGCGCACACGACCGCGTCGGCGGGAGGCCGATCGCGGCCATCCCCGGCGGAGAGCCCCATCTGGGTGCCGTGGAGACCGACTTCGAAGAAGACGCCGTTGTCGAAGAACGCGGCCATGCGCTCGCGCGCCGTGAGCTTGCCGCGCTCGTGCTGCTTCTGGATCCGCTCGGGGCCGCCCATTTGGCGGACCTGGGCCTGCTTCTCTTCGAGGTCTTTGACGAGCTGGCGCATGTCCATGGGGGGCCTCTCAACGTCCTTTCCAAACCGGGGGTCGCTTCTGCATGAAGGCCATGAGCCCCTCGCGCGCGTCCTCGGTGGTGAGGCAGGCGCCGAGGCGATCGCGCAGCATCGGGAGCGCCTCTTCGAGGCTCATGTCGGCCTGGGTGTTGTAAGCGTCGAGGCCGAGCTTCACCGTCATCGGGCTCTTCGACGCGATCTTCGTGGTGAGGGCGTGGACGGCCGCGTCGAGCTCGGCGGCGGCTACGACGCTCCCGACGAGCCCGCACGCGCGCCCCTCCTCCGCCGTCATCTTCTCCCCGAGGAGCATCATCTCGAGGAGCTTGCGGCGAGGCACGACGCGCGCGAGCACGGCCATGATCATCATCGGGAAGAGGCCGACGTTGATCTCGGGGGTCGCGAGCTTCACCGTGTCGGCCGCGATCGCGAAGTGACAAGCGGCGACGATCCCGAGGCCGCCGCCCATGGCGAGGCCGTTCACCTTCGCCACCACGGGCTTGTCGCTCTTCACGATGGCGAGGAGCACGTCGACGAAGTCGCCCTTGCGGAGGAGCTCCTCGTCGGCGTCGCCGCTCGTGATGTCGGCGAAGTCGCCGCCCGCGCAGAAGGCGTCGCCCGCGCCCGTGATCACGATCGAGCGCACCGACTCGTCGGCGTGGGCGTCCTCGAACGCGCTCAAGAGCTCGCTCATCATGCGCGGGCCGATCGCGTTCTTGCGGGCCGGGTTGGTGGGGGTCACGAGGGCGACCCCTCCTTCGTGGCTCACCGCGAGGACGCGGTACGGTCTCGCCTTCACGCGCCCCTCCCTCGCAGCGCGAGGAGCTCCCTCGCCTCGTCCACCGTCGCGGGGCGACGGCCGACGTCGCGCACCATCCGCACGAGCACCTCGACGAGCGCGGCGTTGGAGCTCGCCATCTCCCCGTTCGGCAAATAGAGGTGATCCTCGAGCCCGGTGCGGACGTTGCCGCCGAGGGCGAGGGCGGCCGCCATCATGCGCCAGTGGCCGTGGCTGATCCCGATGACCTCCCACTCCGAGCCGGGAGGGATGAGCTTCGACTGGAGCTGGAGCGACTCGACGAGCGGGGGGATGCCGCCGAGCACGTTCACGATGAACGAGAACTGCAGCGGCGGCTTGAGCACGCCCATGTCGAGCAGGGGCGCGACGCCGTTGGTGTGGCCGGTGTCGAAGCACTCGAGCTCGGGCTTCACCCCCGCCTCGTTCATGGCCCCGAGGAGCTTCAGGATCTTCGAGTAGGTGTTCGGGAACACCATGTCGAAGTCGAAGGCCTTCCGCTTCGGGGAGTACTTCGAATAGTTCATGGTGCCCATGTTGAGGGCGGCGATCTCCGGCTTCACCTCGCGGATGGTCGCCTCTTGCTCCGAGGTGTCGTCGACGATGGTCCCCGTCGAGAAGTTGAGGAGGATCGGGCAGCGCTTCTCGATCTCGGCGCGGATGGCCGCGAAGACGGCGGGGGACGCCGTCGGCGAGCCGTCGTCGTTGCGAGCGTGGATGTGCACCACCGCCGCCCCCGCGTCGTAGGCGCGCTTCGCCTCCTCCGCGATCTCGGCCGGGGTGTACGGGATGCCCGGGCACTGCTTGCGGGTCGCGAGCACGCCCGTGAGCGCGCACGTGACGACGCACAGGTCCGGGTCTCGCTCGTTGGGCTTGCGTGCGGCGCCCGTGAAGGTCGGCTTCTCTCTGCTCATCGCCCCTCTCCTCTCTGTGTCCTCGTCTCGATGCCCGCGTCCTGGGCTTGGCGTTCTTTGACCAGTCCCCTCACCCGCTTCTGGAGCTTGGAGAGGATCCGCATGAGGTCGCGTGTGTCGTCGCGCGAGAGCGTCGAGAGCACCATGCGGAGGATCTCCATCGGCTCGACCTGGATGTCCTTGGCGAGCTGTCGCCCCTTCGTGGTGAGCCGGATGTAGACGACGCGCCGGTCGGACGTGGAGCGCTCGCGGACCGCGAGGCCCTCACGCTCCATGCGATCGATGATGCCGGTGACGGTGCTGTTCTGGGCGCGGATGCGCTCGCTCAGCGACGAGAGCGAGAGATCCCCGAACGTATCGAGCAGCTTGATGACGGTGAGCTGGGGACCGGTGAGGCCCACGTCCCGGGCCGCCTGCTTCGTGAGCCGGCGCGACTCCGTGTAGAGGTCGACCATCGTCTCGATGATGGCGTCGAGCTCGGCCTTCGCCTCGGGATCGTCGTTCAACATGGGGGGCTCCGCCATCAGGGCCGGGACGCGGCTCGGGAATCGACCGCGCACAAATAGTTCGCGTACGAAGTATTCCCAACCTGGCCCACCGTCAAGTCGTGCCTTCGCCTCGCGGCGCGACGACGCGCACCAGGCATCGCCCCCGCCCCGGGCGGAGGTGGCGGGGGCGAGCCGGCAAAGCCTCAGCTCGCTCGCACATCTGCGACGAGCGGGGCCGGCGTCCCACGAGCTTTGCCCCAAGACTTGTCAAGCATTGGAAGAACAAAGCTCCCGTCCGCTATCCTTACCAGCGATGTTCCCGGTCGAGCCGGTCCCGGAGCGAATCGGCGCCTACGAGGTCCTGAAGCACGTCGGACGAAGTGGCGCGGCGGACGTGTATGTGGCGCGCATGGACGGGCCGCTCGGCTTCTGCCGTGACGTCACCTTGAAGCTCGTGAGCAGCGGCATCGAGGAGGACGCTCGATTCGCGGAAGAGCTCGCTCGCGAGGCCTCGATCTGCGCCCGTTTGAACCACCCCGTCGTCGTCCGGATGTTCGACTTCTTCGAGTACACCGGGCGGCTGGTGCTGGTGCTCGAGCAGGTCGAGGGCTCGAGCCTCGATCGGCTGATGGTCCACCTCACACGCCGGAAGCAGAAGCTCTCCGACGCTGGCATCTTCTATCTCGCGAGCCAGATCGCGAGCGCCCTCGCGCACGCCCACACGTCGACCGACGAGGACGGCAACCTCTCCCCCGTCATCCACCGCGACATCAAGCCGGAGAACGTCCTCGTCGGGTGGGACGGAAATGTCCGGCTCGCCGGGTTCGGCCTCGGAAAGATCCTGGGGCGGACGCCGGACTCGATCGCGGGCACGGTCCGAGGCACGCCCGGGTACATGTCCCCGGAGCAGGCGCGCGGGGAGCGAGCCACCGTTCGAAGCGACGTCTACGGGTTCGGCGTGCTGCTCTGGTCTCTCCTCACCGGGCGCGAGCCTCCCACCGACGGGACGAAGCTCGATTCGCTGGGTGAGCTGCGCCCCGATCTGCCGCGCGAGCTCGTGGCCGCGCTCGAGGTCGCCCTCGAGCCGTCGCCGGATCGCCGCCGCATCTCGTGCTCGGATCTCGCGCAGTGGCTGGCGAAGCTCACCAAGCCGGAGGCGGGGCGCGAAGAGCTGAGGCAAAAGGCGCTGTGGCTCCGCGCGACGCGCGGGCCCGCGAGCGCGATCGACTCCACCAACAAGACGACGCGCGTGCCGAAGCGCCGCCAAGCGATCCAGGCGACGAGGCCGGCTCGTCGGCCGGCGGGCCCGTCGTCGCGCCCCCCGTCTTCGTATGGGCCGCCTTCGTCTCGATCGCCTTCCCCTTCGAGCCGCGCTCCCGGATCGCTGCGCGTCCCGATCTCGTCCGAGCGACCGGCGGGGGTGCCCGACTCGGAGCCGCCGAAGAACCTGCCGCCCCCTCCCTCCGTGCACCCGCGGCCTCAGAACGGCGGCGTGCAGAACGGCGGCGTGCCGAGGCCGCAACCGGGATCCCAGCGACCGACGGCCCGCCCCGACGATGGTCGAGAGGACACCGTCGTCCTCAAGCTGCCTCCTCCTCCTCCGTTGCCGAACGGAGGGCAGCGGCTCGCCGGACCGCACGGGACACTGACGAGCCTGCCCGCCGTCGCGCCGCCGCCGGACGCGAGGCCTCCTTCGTCGAGGCCACCGTCGCGCGGCACCGCGAGCGTCCGACCGCCTTCGACCGTCAGCGTCCGGACGGTGAGCACGCCGCCCTCCGCCCGCACGATGCCGCCGATCCCTCGCCCGGTCGTGCCGGTGGACGATCTGTTCGCAGCTTCGGCGGGGCCGAGCCCCGACCCGTCGCTCGCCGAAGGCCAAGCCAACGGCCACGGCCCATACCCGCAGGGACCGGCGCTCTTCGGGGGCGACGCGCTCACGAGCTCGTCGCTCGCGCTCGTCCACTCGAGGACGCTCGATCCGGCGCGCACCGACTCGGACACGGTGCGGCCGGCGCGGCCGACGACGATGACGTTCACCCTGACGACCCAGCTCCTCCTGGCCGCCCTCACGGCCGGGCTCGTCGTCGCCCTCGGGCTCTTGATCAACGGGCGGCCCAACCAAGCGAGCGCACCCCCGCCCCCTCCCCAGGTCGTCACCGTCGAGGTGAACCGCGCCGCTGCCGCCGAGGCGACGCGCGTCGCGGAGCGCGCTCCCGATCCCGTCGTCACCTCCCAGCCCGCGGGCCAAGAGAAGGGCACGGCCGACGTGGCCGCCTCGGCGCCGTCGCCCCCTCCCCTGCCCGGGATGCCGGACCCGGCCCAGCTGCCAGACGGCATGGGATACTTGATGGTCAAAGGACCGGACGCCACGGACGTGTACATCAACGGCGTCCGCCGCGGCCCGACCAACGAGGCGATGATGGTGGCGTGCGGACAGTTCTTCGTGCGGCTCGCACCGAAGGATGTCAGCGGCCCGTTCAAGCCTTGGGTCAACCCCGGTCAGACGGTGGTCGTCGAGTGCAAGGGCTCCACGACCGTGACGAGCAAGGTCGGCCCGCCCGATCAGCAGCCCCCCGGGCCGGCGTTTCGGACGCCCCCGCCCCCCGCTCGCACGACGAGCGCGAAGCCCTCGTACGCGATCGGCACGACGCCTCGTCCCGCTTCTTCGGCGCCGCGCCCGGCGAGCGGCCCTCCGCGTCCGTCGACGACCGGCACCTCGAAGCCGGCGCCGCGACCGACGGCCCCCACGAAGCCGAGCGGCACGCGCCTCTGAGGCGCCTTCGCCGGCGGCTGGTCTACTTCTTCTTCTTCTTGGTGAGCTCGTCGAGCTCCTCGAGGGCCGTCTTCACGCGCGGATCGCTCGGGTCGACCGCCTTCGCCCGCTCGTAGGCTTGGCGCGCCTCGTCGTAGCGGCCGCGCTGCGCGTGGAGGTTGCCGAGGTTGATCCACGCGCTCACGAGCTTGTCGTCGAGCTTGAGCGCCTCCTCGTAGAGCGCCGCGGCCTTGTCGAGCTGGCCCTTGAGGTGGTGGGCGTAGGCGAGGTTCTGGCGAACGGGGGCGCTCTTCGGGTCGAGCTTCATCGCCTTCTCGAGGTGCTTGATCGCCTCGTCGGGCTGGTTCTGGGAGAGGAGCGCGGTGCCGAGATCGCTGAGGGTGCCCGGATCGTTCGGGGCGAGGGCGAGGGCCCGCTCGTAAGCGGCGATGGCCTCGGGGACCTGGCCGGAGGCGAGGAGCGCGGTGCCGAGGTTCGAATGGCGAGCGGCGGAGCGCGGGTCGAGGTCGGCGGCCTTCTTCAGCTCCGCGATCGCGTCGACGATCTTGCCTTGAGCGAGCATCGCGACCCCGAACGCGGAGTGCGCCTCCGGATCGCTGCCGTCGAGCTCGATCGCGCGCTTGAGCGACGCGACCGCCTCGTCGGCCGCGCCTTGGACGAGGAGGGCCCGGCCGAGCTCGAGGTGGGCGGGGGCGTAGCGGTCGTCGAGCTTCACCGCCCGCTTGAGCTCTCCGATCATCCCCTTGAGTGTCGCGTTCTTGGGGGCCGATCCGTAGTCGACCGGCACCGCTTCCTTCGCGAGCCGGGCCCGCGCGAAGCCGACGATGGGGGCGGGGTCGCGCGGGGCGAGCTGCATCGCCTTTCGATAGGCGTCCTCCGCTCCCGCGAAGTCGTCCTTCTCGAAGAGGGCGTCGCCCTTCGCGAGCTCGGCGTCGGCGGGAGATCCGTCGCCGCGGGCGAGCCTCTTCGGGCGCGTGGGAGGAGCCGGCTCCGCGACGGGGGCGGGCCCGCTCGCCGACGGCGCCGGCGCGGGCGCGCTCGCGATCGGCGCGGTGACGGCGGTCGTCGCGATCGGCGCGCGCGCCATGGGCGGGGGCGGCGCCGGCTCGGGCGTGCAGCCGACGACGACCAGGACCGCGCTAAGTGCGGTACGGAGCGACCGTGTGCTCGGAGCCGTCATAACGCACCATCACACTCTTTTGCTCCAGCTTGGTCGTCAGCGCCACCGGTCTCTTCCAGACCCGGACCAGCGCCTGGAGCGTCTCCTTGGCGTAATCCTGCCGGAGGTCGACCCCCATGTGCTCGTGGGTCAAGAGCAGCTCGCCGCGGTTCGCGTAGTTCGCGTCCACGACGCGGATGTACGGGTCGCCGAAGTTCGTGAGGTGGAAGAGGAGCTTCTCCTTCACCTCCTTGAACTGCCTGCTCTCGATTTCGTAGCGGTCGTTCCGCCCCGAGAACCCGAACGTGTAGAGCTTCTGGGCGACGATGAACTCGGGGGTGAGGAACTCGTCGATGAAGGTGACGTCGTTGTAGAGGGCGCGGACCTCGAAGATCTTCTTGCGGCCGAGGCCGAGCTTCATGTCCCAGTTACGACGCTCGTCGAGGTCGTCGCACTCCTCCCACTCCTTGCCGAACTGCCCCTTGTTCCAGCGCTCCTCGACGTACCGATACAGCTCGACCCCGATCTTGTACGGGTTGAAGCTGCCGGGGGCCATCGCCATCACGCCCGCGTTCGCGTCCGCGTAGTCGACGATCTCGGAGGCGTCCAAGAGCTGCTCCGTCATGATCCGGGAGTGCCAATAGGAGGCCCAGCCCTCGTTCATGATCTTCGTCTGCTTCTGAGGGACGAAGTAGTAGGCCTCGTCGCGGATGACCTCGAGCACGTCGCGCTCCCAGCGCTCGAGGGGGGCGTGGTCGAGGAGGAACTTGAGCACGTCGCGCTCCGGCCGCGCCGGGAAGCGCTTGTCGGCGTTGCGCTGGGTCTCGAGCTTCTTCTTCTGCGACTCGAGGTACTCCTTCGGGTTGATGAAATCCTCCATGTACTCCTTGGCCTGGAGCTTGGGGATCTCGGGGGGCGCGTCGTCCTCCCCCTCGTCCTCCTTGGGGGTGCGTCCGCTGAAGGGAGACCACGGATCGATGAGGTTCTCGAGCGAGAGGCAATGGTCGAGGAACGCCTCCACCTTGTTGATGCCGTGGCGCTCGACGTGCCGACCGATGCGGCTGCCGTGGTTCGCGAGCTTGTCGATCCAGCGCCGATCCGGATCGTAGACGTCGCGCTTCTTCATCGGATCCAGGATGGGCTTCGGCGCGTCGAGGTCCGTCGCTCGGAAGCAGAAGTTGTTCTTGAAGAAGTCCACGTGGCCGAGCACGTGGCTCATCACCAGCTTCTGCTCCGTCAGCGAGTTGCCCTCGAGGAGGTAGGCGTACGAGGGGTTGTTGTTGATGACCATCTCGTAGATCTTCGAGAGGCCGTACTCGTAGCTCTTCGCGAGCTGCTCGAACTCCATGCCGAAGCGCCAGTGCGGATAGCGGCTCGGGAAGCCCCCGTAAGCCGCGATCTCGTTCATCTGGTCGTACTTGAGGATCTCGAAGATGGTCGGGAAGAAGTCCAGGCCGTAGCCCTTCGCGATCTTCTCGACGCGCTCCTGCTCGGTGCGGAGGTAGCGAGGCAGCGCCGTGTTGAGGGCAAACTTGCTCATGCTCTCTGCCTCACTTCCCTTTGCCGAGGAAGTCTCGGATGGAACCGACGATGGCGTCCTTGTCGCGAATCTCGCTCGTCACGACCCGCTCGTCGGTCTTGAAATGCTCGCGTAGGTCCTTGATGAACTGGCCCGATCCGTAGGGGCTCTCGACCTGGCCGTACGAGAACATGTTCACCGCAGGCAGGATCTCTTTCTTCATGAGCTCGACGCAGCTGAGGGTGTCGTCCATCGACCAGTTGTCGCCGTCGGAGAAGTGGAAGGGATAGATGTTCCACTCGCTCGCCGGGTAGTCGTCCTTGATCATCTGCGCGCACAGCTTGTACGCGCTCGAGATCATCGTGCCGCCCGACTCGCGGGTGTGGAAGAACGTCTCTCGGTCGACCTCGCGCGCGACCGCGTCGTGGATGATGAAGCGCGACTCGAGCCCGCGGTACTGGCGGGTGAGCCACATGTCGATCCAGAACGACTCGATGCGGACGATCTCCTTCTGCTCGTCGCCCATCGAGCCGGAGACGTCCATCATGTAGATGATCACGGCGTTCGCGACCGGCTCCGTGATCGTCTTCCAGGACCGGTAGCGCTTGTCGTCGGGGACGGGGACGACGACGGGCCGGTCTGGCTTGAAGGTGCCGCTCGCGATCATGCGGCGGAGGGCCTCGCGGTAGGTGCGCTTGAAGTGGCGGAGCGACTCGGGGCCGACGCGCCGGATGCCCGAGTACTTGTCATGGGCGTTCGAGATCTTGCTCTTGCCGCGGTCCTCGATGCGGGGGAGCTCGAGCTCCTCGGCGAGGATGTCGGCGAGCTCGTCCATCGTGACGTCGACCTCGAGGAGGTGATCGCCCGCGTCCTTGCCCGCCTGGCCCTGGCCGGGGGCTTCTTCTCCCCCGCTCACCGGATCGCCGGGGTTGCCGTCTCCCTGGCCGACGCCGCCCTTTTGCTTGTCGCCGAACTTGAAGCGGGGGATGTCGATCTGGGGGATCGGGATCGAGACGACGTCCTTGCCTTTGCGCCCGACCAGCTCTCCGGTCGAGATGTACTTCCGCAAGTTCTCCCGCACCTTGCCGCGGACGATCTGCCGAAAACGGCCGTGGTCTTGGTCGATTTTCAAGGTGGTCCCAAGATAGCAGGTCGGGCTAGCTTAGCGGGGCTTCGCTTGCCCGCTCGTCTCGCCCACCCCCCAGAATTCACAAGGGCTGGTTTTGTCGCTCCGCACCAAGGTAGCCAGAGTCCTCGATGGCCTGGGCGTGGTTCAAGCCGCGCTTCGCGTCCGAAGCATGGTCTCGGCGCCGTGGCTGACGACCCTTTGCTATCACCGCACCGCCGAGCACGCGACGTCCGGTGATTTCGATCGCGAGATCATCGACGCCACACCCGCTCAGTTCGAGCAGCAGGTGAAGTTCCTCGCCGACCACTTCACCTTCGTGGACGTCGACCAGGTCGTCGCCTACGCGAGCGGCAAGGGCAAGCTCCCGCAGAACCCCGTCCTCGTCACCTTCGACGACGGCTACAAGGAGTGCTTCTCCCTCTCGCTCCCCATCCTCAAGCGCTACGGCGCGCGCGCGACCTTCTTCATCGCGACGCAGCAGATGACGGAGCGGCGGATGTTCTGGTGGGACCGCTTCGCGTGGATCCTCAAGAACACCAAGCGCGACGTGATCCAGCTCTCCTTTCCGCGCGCCCTCGCGATGCCCGTCGCCACCGAGCACGACCGCGCCCTCGCCCAGAAGACCCTCACCGAGCTCGTGAAGCACGAGCACGGCCTCGACCTCGAGCGGTTCCTGGGGGAGCTGGACAAAGCGGCCGGGACGAGCCTCTCCTCCGCCGACGAGAAGCGCATGGTCGACCGCGGCCTGATGACGTGGGCGGAGGTGGAGCACCTCGCCAACGCCGGGATGAGCATCGGCTCGCACTGCTTCAGCCACCGGGTGCTCCAGACCCTCAAGCCGTCCGAGTACGACCTGGAGCTCGGCGGCTCTCGGCGAGAGCTCGAGGAGCGCCTCGGACGGCCCGTGCAGACGGTCGCGTATCCGGTGGGCTATCCGCTCGGGAACGACGAGGGCCTCCGGCGCGCGGTGCGCGACGCCGGGTACGTGCTCGGCTTCACCGTCCGGGCGGGCGTGCTCTCCAACAAGAACATGGACCCCCTCGACGTGCCGCGGATCCTCATGGACACCTCGTACGATCTGCAGCACTTCTCCGCGATGACGACGATCCCCGGGCTCGCGCCTCGCTCCGCGGCCGGGACGGTCCATGTGCATCGCCGCTGAGCACGCGGGCGAGCCGGCTGGTAGGATCCGGGCCGTGCGCACGATCATCGGCCTCGGCTTGCTAGCGCTCGCGTCCTGCTCCGCGAACACCGATCTCGCGACGGGCGGGTACGGGGCCTCCACCGGCGAGGGCGCGGGGGTGAGCCTCGGCGGGAGCGGACCGGGTTGCCTCGCGAGCGGCGCGTGCGCCGCGCCCGAAGCGTGCTGCTCGAACGCGTGCGAGCAAGGCCAGTGCGTCCCCACGTGCTTCCAAGAGGGCGCCCTCTGCGACTTCGGGACGAGCTGCTGCAGCGGCACGTGCAGCGACCATCAATGCGCCCCCGCCCCGACGTGCACCGCCGACGGCGGGACGTGCGCCGCCCCCGCGGAGTGCTGCTCGAGCGCGTGCACGAACGGGACGTGCGGTGCGGGCACGTGCAAGGCCGACGGCCAGGCGTGCACCGCGCCGGTCGAGTGCTGCGCCGGCTCGTGCACGGGCGGGACGTGCGGCACCGGCGCCTGCAAGCCGGGCGGCTCCGGATGCCAACAACCGAGCGAGTGCTGCTCGGCCCAGTGCAACGGCGGGACGTGCACGAACACGTGCCTCACCAACGGGCAGGCTTGCAACAACCCCGGGCAGTGCTGCATCGCCGCGTGCGATCACGGCCTGTGCGGCTCGAACGCAGCATGCGCTCACGACGAGTGCACGCTCGGCGGACCGCTCAACAGCGGATGCAGCCCGTGCGTGATGGCGATCTGCGCCAACGACAGCTTCTGCTGCACCATGCAGTGGGACGACATGTGCAAGAGCTCGGTGACCACCGTCTGCGGCCAAGGCTGCTGATCGCTCGGGGCGGCCGCGCGCGCTGATCTATACTCGCGCGCGTGAACGCCCTCCGCCTGCTCGCGACCTCCGCCTTCGCCCTCGCGCTCTCGGCATGCGGAGCGCGCGACGCCCTCGACCCGAGCCCGGGAGGCGCGGACGGTCAGGGCGGCGGCGGGGTCGGAGGCGGCTCCTGCCAAGCCGACGGCCTGCCGTGCAGCTCGCCCGACACGTGCTGCAGCGGGAGCTGTTTCGGAGGGGCTTGCGGCCCCTCCCAATGCCTCGAGGACGGAGCGATCTGCGAGGGCAGCGCCTCGTGCTGCAGCGACAACTGCGTCGAGGGCCAATGCCGCCCCGCCGAGTGCGACGCCCCCGGCGCCCCTTGCACCTCGGGCGCGACGTGCTGCTCGGCGGCGTGCGGGCCCGATGGGACTTGCCTCGGGACGTGCCTCGCCGAGGGCGAGGTCTGCTCGCAGCCCTCGCAGTGCTGCTCCCTCCAGTGCGCGGGGAACGCGTGCGTGACCGAGTGCGTCGCCGAGGGCGGCGACTGCCGCGTCGGGACGCAGTGCTGCTCCGGCAACTGCAGCGGCGGGTCGTGTGTCCCGCTCTGCCTACCGAGCGGCTTCGACTGCGCGGCGCCCTCGGAGTGCTGCTCGAGCCAGTGTCAGAACGGTCAATGCGTCGGCTGCTCCCCGAACGGGACGGTGTGCGGCTCGGCCGACGAGTGCTGCACCGGCATCTGCGACCTCGGCGTCTGCGGCGGCGCCTGCGTCCCGGATCAAGGAGACTGCAACGCGCCCGACGAGTGCTGCTCCGGCAATTGCTCCTTCGGACAGTGCACCCCTGCGTGTCAGCCCGACGGCTCCCCCTGCAACATCGATCCCCAGTGCTGCACGGGGGTCTGCGACGGCGGCTTCTGCGGGATCGCGGTGTGCGAGCACGGCGAGTGCGAGATCGGCGCTCCGCTGAGCCCCGCTTGCAACGACTGCGCAGGGACGATCTGCGACTTCGATCCCTTCTGCTGCGAGAGCGGCTGGGACGACCTGTGCGTCCAAGAGGCGACGCAGAGCTGCGGCTGCGGCATGTGCACGCCCATCGGCGCGCTCTGCAGCACGCCCGACGAGTGCTGCACCGGCGTCTGTGAGAACGGGGTGTGCGCGACCTCACCCGAGTGCCCGCACGGCATCTGCCAGGCGGGGGAGGCCCTCTCCCCTGGTTGCAACTCGTGCACCGAGACGGTGTGCGGGGCGCATCCTTCGTGCTGCTCGAGCAGCTGGGACAACGCGTGCGTCGCCCAAGCGGAGGAGCTCTGCGGGGTGAACTGCGGCGTCTGCAACCCCACTGGCTCCGCTTGCATGATCGGCCCCGACTGCTGCACCGGCACCTGCGAAGGCGGCACCTGCGTCGTGGCGTGCGAGCCCGACGGCGCCCCCTGCATGAGCTTCGACGAGTGCTGCAGCAACCAGTGCCTCGCCGGCCAGTGCACCACCCAGTGCTCCGCCGACGGCACCCCGTGCGGCGCGCCCGAGGACTGCTGCTCGGGCGCGTGCGTCTTCGGAGTGTGCGGCCTCTCCGAGTGCCCGAGCGACGGCTCCGCCTGCGGCGACTGCATCGCCCAGAGCTGCTGCGCCCAGCTCCAGAGCTGCCTCGGCGCCCCCGGCTGCATCGACGACGTCACGTGCTTCGTGACCTGCGTCCAGGGCGGCGGCTCCCCCCTCACCTGCGGCTTCCAGTGCATCAGCGACCCGACCGCCTTCCAAGCCATCGCCTGCATCGGGCAGAACTGCGGCATCGGGACGTGCATCTGAGGGCGGGCCCGCTTGCGCTATAGTCCCCCCGTGGAACCCACCTCCCAGCCCTCCTCCTCCAAAGCCCAAGCGCGATCTCGAATCACGACCGTCGTAGAGCGGCTGGATCAGCTCGTGGGGGCCCACCCGAGCGCGCTCGCGGCGATCTTCGGGCACGGCACCCCGACGGACCCGGAGGAGCTGGGAGAGGAGCCTCGCGCGCTCTTGCTCGCGTTCGAGGGGCTCGCGGGGGCGCACCTCGCGCTGCGGCCGGCGGTGCGGGCGGCGTCCCGGGGGACGAGCGCGCTTTGGAAGGGAGTGCGCTTCGATCACGGCGGCAACGCGGGGGCGAACGTGGCGCTCGGGCGGGCGATCGCGCGCTTTCGAGCGGAGCGCGCGCCTTCGCTCATCGACGCGGAGCCGGCGTTGGTCCTCAGCTACGACAAGGCGGGCTTCCCTTGGTCGAAGCTCCGGGACGAGCTGCGCACGGTGGCGGACGGGATCGCGATCGGGCCGACGTTCCGCGGAGGCTCGCTCGTGGGTTGGTTCGGGCTCTCGCGTCGCTGATCCTCAGCCCGAGTTCGGGGGGGCCGAGAACACTCCGTCGAACGCTTGCCGGACGGAGGCGGTGATCTCGGCGTAGCGCGCGAGGAGCTCGGCCTCGGCGGTGCGGGCAGGGTGATCGCGCATGCCCATGCGGCGGGCGAGCGCCCCGAGGCTCTTGTCGCGCGGATCGAGCACGTGGGCGGCGTCGGCGCGCACGATGCGGACACGCAGCTCGAGGCGACGAAGGAAATCGTAGGCGGAGGCGAGCACGTCGCGCGTCGCGGGATCGAGCGCTCCGGCCCGGGCGAGCGCGTCGATGGCCCCCGGCGTCTCCGGGGTCCTCGCCTCCTCCGGCAGCGCCGCGCCTCGCTCGACCTGGGCGAACGCGACGATGAACTCGATGTCGAGCAGGCCCCCCCGCCCGAGCTTGATGTCGAAGACGCCGCCTCGCTCCGCGCTCGACTCTCGCTCGACGCGCGCTCGGATGCGGGCCATCTCGGCGGCGGCGGAGCGCGCGTCCATCGGCGCCTCGTACGCGGCGCGGCGGGCCTCGATCATGAACGCGTCCCCGAGCTGTCGATCCCCGGCTGCGGGACGGGCGCGAACGAGGGCCATGCGCTCCCACACCGCGCCCTTGGTCTGGTGGTGGCGCGCGAACGCCTCCACGCTCGTGACGAGCAGGCCCTGGTTACCGCTCGGCCTCAGGCGCGCGTCGATCTCGTAGCCGCGACCGGCGCCGTGGAACGTGGAAATGTAGCGGATGACCTTCCGCGCGACGCGGGTGAAGAATGCGGGCGCCTCGGACGGATCGGGCGCGCGCTGGGGGTCGTAGACGAAGAGGACGTCGAGGTCGGAGCCGTAGCTGATCTCGCGGCCTCCGAGCTTGCCCATCGCCACGATGCTCAGGCCGCAGGGGACGTCTTCGCCGAGGGCCCGGCGCGTCGCCGCCTCGAGGGAGGCGTCCGCGAGCGCGGATAGGAGGCGGTTCACCTCTCGCATCGTTCGCGCCCCCGAGGTGTCGGCGAGGGCGATCTCGATGGTGAGGCGCGTCTTCAGCAGGCGGAGCGCGCCGACGAACGCCTCGTCGGGATCTTCGTTCGGGGGCGGGGGCTCGGTGACGGCCGCGAGCACCTCCCGCCGGATCCCCTCCTCGGTGGGGGCGCTCCGGAAGAAGAGGATCATGTCGCCGAGCTCGGGGTTGTTGCAGAGCGCGTCGCCGATGAACGCGCTCGCCCCGAGCACCCCGATGAGGCGCCGCAGCGCGGAAGGATCGGCGAAGGCGAGGCGCACGTAGACGGCAGGCTGCTTCACGCGCTCGAAGAACACGCGGAGGTAGCGCGCGGCCTGGAACGGATCGGCGGCCTCGAAGAGGGCGTCGAGGAGGGTCTCGGCGAGGCCGGGGAACGACTCGCGCGTCCGGAGCCCGAGGATCGAGTCGGGGTGGGCTCCGAGGGCGAGGAGGCTCTTCGCGAACGCCACGATGTCCTCTTCCCGATCGACGGCGTGGGCGGAGAGCTCCCGCTCGAGGGCGGCCCGCAGCAGGTCGAGATCCGCCTGCTCGATCGCGACCACGATCTGGGCGTGGGCGGCCGCCCCCTCCGCGCCCTCGGGGAGGAGCGACGAGAAGCGACGCGCGACGCGATCGCGGTGTCGATCGAGGAACCGCGACAGCTCCGCGGCGCCCGCGAACCCGAGGACGCGCGCGACGCGCTCCAGCTCCGCCCCGTCCGGGAGGGCGTGGGTCTGGACGCCGGAGGCGTTCTGCACCGCGTGCTCGGCGCGGCGAAGGGCGAGGTAGCCGTCCGCGATATCCGCCGCTTCCCGGGCAGTGCAGAGGCCCTTGCTCTCGAGCCGCGAGAGGGCAGCGAGGGTGGGGCGCTCTCGCAACGCCGCGTCCTTGCCTCCCCACACGAGCTGGAGGGTCTGCACGAAGAACTCGGCCTCGCGGATGCCGCCCTTGCCGAGCTTGAGATCGCGCTCGGGCTGGCGCGCGAGCTCGACGCGGGAGCGCTGCACGAGGTGATAGAGCTCGGTCGCGATCGAAGGATCGATGCGGCGGCGCCATACGAACGGCGCGAGGGTGGAGAGCAGGCGCTCGCCGAGCGCGAGGTCGCCCGCCACCGGCCGCGCGCGGAGGAGGGCGGCCCGCTCCCATAGCCGTCCGAACGACTCGTAGTAGCGCTCCGCCGCCCCAGTCGAGATCGCGAGCGGGCCCGAGCTCCCCTCGGGGCGGAGCCGAAGATCGACCCGCCAGACGAAGCCGTCCTCGGTGACGTCCTCCAAGGTCGCGGTCACGCGCCGGGCGACCCGCTGCCAGTACTCGTGCAGCGTCATGCTGGTGGGCTCTGCTTCGCTGGCCCCTCGAGCGCTGCGCGGGAGGACGAGCCCCTCGTCGGTGTCGTAGACGTAGATGAGATCGACGTCGCTGCCCGCGTTGAGCTCCTCTCCGCCGAGCTTGCCCATCCCGAGCACGACGAAGCGCGAGGGGACCCGCGCCATCGTGAGGGCGAGGCCGAAGCGGCGCTCCGCCCACTCCACTGCCTCCTCGAGGGCGACCTCGATCGTCGCGTCCGCGAGCATCGCGAGCTCGCGCGCGGTGACGTCGACGTCGGCGCCCCCGAGCCGGCGCGGGAGCACCTCGCGGAGGGCGACGCGCATCCGCTCGCGCCGCGCGAGCGCGCGGAGACCTTTGCGCACCGCCCGCTCCTCGAGGTCGGGGCCCACCGCGGCCCGGGCGAGGGCGATGTAGCGATCGCGCGTGCGCGGCGCGGAGACCCCCTCTGCGACGCAGTCCGCGACCTCGTCGGGGTGGGCGCGCGCGGCCGCGCCGATGGCCGGATAGCTCACGGAGAGGAGCACCATCGCGGCGAGCGTGCGGTCGCGCTCGGGGACGCTCGCGCAGCGCTCGGCGAGCTCCACGACGAGGGAGGCCGCGCCCGCGCCGTCCACCCGCGAGGCGAGATCGAGCAGCGCGCGTGGTCCGAACGACACGCCCGTCCGGCCGGAGGCGCCCTCTTGCCGGCTTTTGGGTCCGCGCTCGGGCATCCCCACGCAATACATCGAAGCAGACCCCGATCGGTACTATCCTCCTCGCGTCATGCGGTGGCTCTGTATCTCCGACATTCATGGCGACGCGCTCGCGCTCGGCGCCGTGCTCGCGACGGCCGAACGAACGGGGTATTCGAAGCTCCTCGTCGCCGGGGATCTGTGCTTCGGCGCGAGCGCCGCGACCGGCCGGCGGGGCGCCCCCCTGGAGGTCTTCCGCCGCCTGACCCAGGCCCAGGCGGTGTGCGTCCAGGGGGTGAGCGATCGCGCCATCGCCACCCTCGATCCGGCCGCGATGGAGGCGCACAACGCCTCCGAGATGGCGCGCCTCGAGGACCTCGCGCGGGTCCGGGCCGAGCTCGGAGATTTGATCCTCGCCCGGCTCCTCAAGCTCCCCCTGAGCGTTCGCCTGCCCATGCCGGACGGAGGCGAGCTCATGCTCGTGCACGGCTCCCCGGCCGATCCCACCGAGTGCTTCACCTACGACATGACGGACGAAGAGATGGCCGCCCTCATCGGGGACGACCCGGCCGACGTCATCGTGTGCGGGGGGTCCCACGTCCCGTTCGACCGGACGGTGGGAGGCGTTCGCATCGTCAACGTGGGCTCGGTGGGTGAGGCGCTCTCGGGGGGCGGTCCGCGCCACGCCGAGGCGACCCTCATCGAGCTCAAGCCGCCCGCGGTGCGTCTGCCTCGCGACGTGGATGCGCCGACGGAGACGGTGATCGTGCACCAGATCGTCATTCCGCTCGAAGACGCGGCCCTCGACGAGCCCTCATCACGAGCACCGGCAGCGGCCGGCCCCCCGCGTTAGGGCCGGCCCGGCTCGGGCGGCCGGGTTCGTGTGGCGGATGTCGTTCGAAGGGTCTCGCCGGCAGCACCTTTTGCTACCATGGCGCCGAATAGGGTCGACTCCGAAGCACGGCTCGCGGCTTGACGTGAGCTGGGTCGCGGATGTTTTCTAGAGGAACATGGCAGGCTCCCCGCTCGACGAAGATCCCGACGCGACGATGGTCGCGAGCATGGGAGAACTCGAGCAAGAGCTTCGGAAGCGGCGGTCCCGCGATCGGGCGAGCGTCGTCGTGCTCGCGGGGGCCAACGTCGGAGAGATGTACCGGCTCGAAGGGGTCGAGGTCATCGTCGGGCGCGCTTCGAACGCTTCCATTCGGCTGAACGACGACGGCATCTCGCGGCGCCACGCCCGCATCACGACCGACAAGGGCGCGTTCTTCATCGAGGACCTCGGCAGCGCCAACGGCACGATGGTGAACGGGATCCGGATCGCCACGAAGCACACGCTCCAGGACGGAGACAAGATCCGGCTCGGCCCCGCGACGATCCTCAAGTTCGGCTACCACGACGACATCGACGAGAGCTTCCAGCAGCGCATGTACGACGCGGCGCTGCGCGACGGCCTCACCGGCGCGTTCAACAAGAAGTTCTTCTTGGACCGGCTCGACAGCGAGCTGTCGTACGCCAGGCGCCACCATTTCGATCTGAGCCTGCTCATGTTCGACGTGGACTTCTTCAAGCGCATCAACGACACCTACGGGCACCTCGCCGGCGATCTCGTCCTGCAGAAGCTCTCGAAGCTCGCCGCCGGCGCGCTCCGCCAGGAGGACGTCTTCGCCCGCTACGGCGGCGAGGAGTTCGCCATCCTCTGTCGCGGGGTGAAGATCCAACACGCGGGGGTGCTCGGCGAGCGCCTGCGCGGCAACGTCGAGTCGAGCATCTTCGAGCACGACGGCCGACGCTTACCCGTGACCATCAGCGTCGGCGTCGCCGCGTACCCGACGTCGCCGATCGAGACGCCGTTCCACCTGATCGCGGCCGCGGACGAGGCGCTCTACGAAGCGAAGCGCTGCGGCCGCAACCGCGTCCTCCTCAAGCAGAGCTGAGAAGAGAGCGCATGCCTCCGCCTTGGCGCATCGCGATCCCGCTCGTCCTCGCGGCCACGTTCGTGTCCGCGTGCACCGAGCCCAAGAAGAAGCGAAAGAGCGACGACGACGACGACCGCGCGCGACCGAAGAGCAGCGCGCCGGCCGCTGCCCCCGCGAGCAGCAATCGGCCCGCTGCCCCCCCGCCCGGCGGCGACGTCGGGGCGCAGGCCTCGCTCTGCGCCCCTGCCTGCGTCGACGCGACCCACGCCCGCATCTGCTCGCCCGACGGCAAGGCGAGCACGATCGACTGCACCGCCGAGGACAAGCGCTGCTTGCGGAACGTGTGCTCGCCCCGCGTCTGCAAGCCGAAGAGCCTCCACTGCTTCGAGGGCAACGTCTATCAATGTGACGAGACGGGGGCGTCGCGCGTGCTCACGACCCCGTGCCGCCCCGAGAGCGTCTGCGGGGAGGACCCGACCACGAAGGCCGCGAGCTGCGTGAAGTCGTGCGACAAGTCGATGACGAACGTCGCCCTCGCCGTGTTCGACTGCGAGGCGTGCAACTGGAACGACAGCGACTTCTGCGCCCAGGAAGGGCCAGAGCGAGGCTGCTCAGAGGTGCTCTGCCAGGAGGGTGAGCTCGGCTTCGGCGTCTCCAACTTCGCGTGCACGCGCGAGACGGACGGCCTCGTCGTCCCCAACGCCGAGCAGCGGAAGCCGTGTGACGACAAGAGCCACACCACGATCGTGGAGTACGAGATCTGCATGGCCGGGCGGCACGAGAAGCGGTACCGCGTCGAAGGGTGCACGCCTTAGCGGTCGTGCTCTCGCTCAGCCCACGGCGACGAAGACGTCGATCTCCGGCGCCTCCGTCGCGGCGCAGCCCCGGGCGCCGATCTCGACCGCGATCTGTCCGACGATGGTGCGGGCCGTCTCGGGGCCGCACGGGATCGGGCTCGCGAACGCGGCCGAGAAGGCGGTCTTTCGGTTCGCGAGCTCGACGAGGCGCGGATCCACCAGGGCCTCCAGCCACTCGACGTGCCACGGCCATACGAGCAGCTCGTCGTCGCCGAGGTACCCGGCGAGGGGCGCGACGTCGATGGCGCGGCCCGAGTCGAAGACGAGCCGGCAGCGCTCGGCGATCTCCAGCGCGAACGGCTCGCCCTTCTCCCAGCTCGGCGCCGCTTCCTCGAGGCGCGTCCGCGCGGGCGCGCCCTCCCGCAGGGCGTCCAGAAGATCGTCGGAGAGGGCGTGGTCCTTCACGACGTCCTTCGGCACGGGGAGCGTCGTCGCGACCGCGCCGTCTGCGTCCAGGAGCTCGAGCGAGACGCCGTCCGCCGCGGTCACGAGGACGAGCTTGGTCCCTCGCCACTTCTTTCGGAGCCGCGCGCCGAGGCCCTGCGCCGCCGCTTCCACGAGCCGAATGAAGTAGTCGGCGTCGGGCATGAGGGGGTTGTCGAGGCCCTTCTTGTTGGCCGAGACCGACTCGAAGGCGAGGCCTTCTTCACCTCGCGAGAGCTCGACGGTGACGCGCTTCGCCCGTACGGCGGGGGAGAGGGCCTTGCAGGCGGTGAAGGCCATGACGACGAGCGTGTCCAGCGCGGGCGGCATTCCCGTCCACGATAGGCGATATCTTGTTGGGGGGCTGCCTCGCGAGTGGCATAAGACCGCCGTGCAAGCACCAGCGACACGCGAGCTCCGAGCGCCGCCGCGCCGCATCCCCTTCGGGGTCCGGTTCGCGCTCGCGATAGGCCCGTCCGGCATCGTCGCGTGGGGGATGACCCTCCTCAGCGCGTGGGTCGCCTTCGGCGTCGCCGAGGCCTCCGAGCTCAAGACGTCGTTCGAGTTCTCCGGTCCGCGAGTCGGCGTCGTCGCCACCGTCGACCGGGTCGAGCCCTCCGGGGTCGAGCGCGACCAGCACGATTGGAAGGCGATCCGCTACACGTACGAGGTCTCCGGCCAGCGCTTCGAAGGCGTCTCGTACGTCGCCGACACGAACGTGCACTCGGGCGGCCCGGTCGATATCGAGTACGTGAAGGAGGCGCCCTCGGTCAGCCGCGTCCTCGGCTCCCGGCGCCGGCTCACGGAGGCGTGGACCGCGCTCTTGCCGCTGTTCTTCACCGTGCTCGGGCTCGGCTTCGGCGCCCTGCTCGCGCGCGAGGCGAGCCGCCGAGCGAAGCTCCTCGAGTCCGGGCGCCTCGGCCGCGCCCACCTCGCGAAGGTCACCGCCAACGAAGAGGGGCTCGCGCGCTGCTTGTTCGTGCTCGAGGCCGCGCAGGCGCCCGACGACTTGCGCGAGGCGTGGATCGACTGGGCCCGCACCCACCCGTTCGCGTTCCCGCGGCGCGTGAAGGACCTCACCGAGGACGAGCACGTGCCCGTCCTCTACGAGCCGCGCGAGCCCGGCCGCGCCATCCCTCTCGCGTGGATGCCCGTCCGCGTCGGCCCCGAGGGAGAGGTCGCGCTGTCTCGGAGCGCGTGGTGGCTCGCGATCGCCCTGCCCCTCGCCCTCCTCGGGTCGATCGCGTACTTCGCGGTGTCGCTCACGTCGGTGCACTGAGGCACCCCTCCCGCGAGGCGCGAAGCGCCGAGCAAGGGAGGGGTCGTCGAGCGGAGCGAGACGGGGGTGGGCACCCCCTTGGCTTCCTCCGCCGACGCTACGGAATCGATAGCGGTGGGCGCCCCCGCGCTCAGTCGATCTTCAAGAGCTCTTTGACCTTGGCGATGACCTGGGGCGCCTGGATGGGCTTCGTGATGTAGGCGTTGGCGCTCAGCTGGAGGGCGCGCTGGCGATCCTCTTGGGAGCCCTCGGTCGTGATGATGATGATCGGGGTGTCCTTGTGCACCGGATCACTGCGGACGCGCTTCACGAGCTTCAACCCATCCATGATGGGCATGTTGATGTCGGTGATGATGATGTCGAACTTCTGCTGCGCGAGCTTGCGCAGGCCGTCCACGCCGTCGTCGGCCTCGGTGACCTTGAGGCCCTTCACGCGTGCGAGAGCGAACACCAGAAGCTGCCGCATCATGGGCGAGTCTTCGACGATGAGACAGGAGTACTCGGCCATTCCTCAGTCCTCTTGATCGATGAAGGCTTGGACGCTCGGTGCCCTGCGGCCGGCTTGAGCGAACAGGTAGGCGTGCACGATCGCGGGCGCGGCCTGCGTCGTGAGGAGCTTCAAGAGATCGAAGTCGGCGGTCTCGAACGAAGTCTTCTGGGACAAAGTCCGGAAGATGACGATCGCCCCGAGGCGCTGGTTCGACATCGAGATGGGGATGACGGCGGCGGGGTGCTTGGGGCTGCCCGACGACGTCTCGCGCGTGCGATCGGTGAAGAGCTCGCCGCGGCGATAGGCTTCGGCGGCGGCGGTGTCCTCGACCGCGAAGTCGCGCGCCTCCTTGGTGCCGATGCCCTCGACGCTGATGGGCACGAGGGCGGACTGATCGTCGGTCGCCCAGTACACCGCGAACTGCGACGCGCCGAGGAACTGGGCGAGCAGATCGCGGAGCGACCGGAACGCACGGCGCACGGTGGTGCTCGCGTGGAGCTGGATGTTCGCGACGTGGACGGTGCCGAGGGCGGCGAGCTCGTTCTCGAGCTCCGCGAACCGACCGGTGAACTCGTCGGCACCGCTCGGCGGTCGCATCGAGTTGGCGATGAGCCGCCGCTTCTCCTCCTCGAGCTCTTCGATCTTGCGAAGCAGATCTCGGATCGCCGCGTCGCTCGCGAGCTGCGATCGTAAGCGAGCGTTCTCGCCTTCCAACTCCCTGACCTGCTCGCGCAGTCGCTCGATGTCACCCAGGAGCTCTTCCGACAGCTGCGCGCCGCGGCGGAAGAACTGCTGGATGAACGTGTCGCGCTCGCGCTTGAGGTCCTCGGGCGGCGGATCACTGCGGACGGCGCCCTTTTGCTCTGGCCCCCTGGAACTCTCTCCCATGGCCCCGAGGACGCTATCACGCGACCTCGCGCTTTCGAAGCGCGAGGAGCGCGCTCGGGGTGAGCCGAAGAGACCGCACACGCGAGGACGATTCATTCAAAAGGATGAATGACCCTCGTCCCGCGCGGGGTTTTTCAGGGTCGGCGCTTTCGCTTCTTTCCGTGCTTGGCGTGCTCGGTCAGTCGGATCCAGCGCTCGAGGGTCGGGCCGAGGAGGACGGGGGCGTCGCGGAGGTCTGCCACCGTCTTCGCCCCGACGAGGAGCATGCACGCCTTGATCTCCGCCTTCGCGCGGGCGAGGAAGGCGCGCGCCCCTTCGACGCCGCCCTCGGTCAGGGCCTGCAGGACGGAGCGGGCCATGCCCCCGGCGTGGGCGCCGAGGGCGATCGCGCGGGCGACGTCCACACCGGAGGAGACGCCGCCGGTGGCGATGATCGTCTGGAAGCGAGGCCGGGTCGCGCGGGCGATGGCGACGCTCGCGGCGGTAGGGACACCCCAGTCGCGGAGCACGGTGCCGAGGTGCTTCTCCTCGCCCTTCGCGCGCTGCATCTCGACCGCGACCCACGAGGTGCCGCCCGCGCCCGAGACGTCGACGTGACGGATGCCGGCGGAGGCGATCTTGTGAGCGGCGCGCGGGCCCATGCCGCACCCCGTCTCCTTCGCGATGGCGGGGACGGACAGGTGCTTCGCGACCTCGTGGAGGAGATCCACGATGCCGCCGAACTCCTTGTCGCCGCCGGGCTGAACGATCTCCATCGCTGGGTTGAGGTGCACGCAGAGGGCGTCGGCGCGGACGCGGCCGACGAGGTCCTCGAGCGCGGGCGGCCCGCTCAAGCGCGCCTGCACCGCGCCGATGTTGCCGAGGAGGAGGACGTTCGGGGCGACCGCGCGCACGTCGTAGGTCGGATCGCGGCCGGCGCTCGGATCGAGCATCGCGCGCTGGCTCCCGAGGCCGAAGCCGTAGCCCTCCTCGTCGGCGATGCGGGCGAGCTCGAGGTTGATCTTCCGGGCGCGCTCCGTCCCGCCCGTCATCGCGGCGATGACGATGGGGGCGGAGAGCTTCTTTCCGAAGAGGGTGACGGACGTGTCGATCGCGTCGACGTCGAGCTCGGGCAGGGCGTCGTGGACGAGCTCCACCTCCTCGAGGAGGGTCGTCTTGGCTTTGAAGCCGACGTCGCCGGTCGCGCACAGGTCGATGTGGTCGGCCTTGCGCTGCTGGATGTCGGAGTCGATGAGCGAGGCGGGATCCCGCCGCTCGGTCGAGGCGTCGGGAGCAGTGACGTCGGGCATGGCGTCGGAGCATGCCAAGAACCCCGGTGGGATTCATCCTCGATCTTGCGCGGTCGGGGACCAGCGGGCGGCGCGGGTTTTTGCTACGATTCGCCCCATGCAGGAGCGTTGGTCCGAGGAGCAGGCTCGCTGGATCGTTCGTCGCGCGGCGACGCTCGCGCTCGCGGGAGCAGAGCCGGTGGGGCCGATCGTCCTGCCGGACGCGCGGTTCTTCCCCGACAAGTTCGATCGGCGGCCGGAGAGCATCGGCCGGTTGTTCGAGCGCATGAAGCTGCACGTCGGCCTCTCCGACTCCGACACGTCCCTGACCCTCGTCGATCCGGAGGAGGGCCGGGTCGTCTCGTCGTGCTCCTCGGGCAGCTGCGGCGGGGGCGGCGTCTCGACGCTCTCCGGCGAGCGCGTGACGGTGCGCCGGGGAGGGCAAGGCGCCGGAACCCTCGGGTACGACGTCGCCATCGCCGTCCAGGAGATCGCAAACCCGACCGTGCTCACGACCGCCCTCGCCCGCGCCCTCGGGCAGATCGTCTTGTTCGAGGCGGACGTCGCCTCGCGGTTCGCCCCGAAGGAGATCGCCCCCGCCGCGGATCTCGCGGCCGCCCTC
Organism: Polyangiaceae bacterium; assembly: GCA_044225865.1. GTDB lineage: Bacteria > Myxococcota_A > Polyangia > Polyangiales > Polyangiaceae > Xiheicaenibacterium. Next base: position 105,111 of record JBGAID010000027.1, read on the forward strand.
CTCGGGCTCGGCGTCATCGTCGCCAACGGATCGGCCATCGAGGTGAAGGGGTGCGGAGGGATGAAGGTCCACGGCGCGACGAGCCTCGGGCCCGCGGAGGCGGTCCTCGCCCTCGCCCTCACGTGCGAGCGGGAGGTGCATCGCGGGCGCGATCTGCCGGCCGGCCTCGAGGCCGGGCTCGACCGCATCGCCCGCTCGCTGTTCGGGATGGCGCGCGCCTTCATGCACGAGAACCGCGCGGTGGTGCGCCGCCTCGACGAGGGGGCGGAGACGCTCGAAAAAGATCAGTTCACCCTGCGGGAAGAGGGCTCCTCGATCGGCGGCCGCATCAAGCGCCTCTTCGGGATGAAGTCGGCGTCGGCGGACCCGCTCGAGGCCCTCGAGCGCGAGGCCGCTTCCGCGCCCAAGAGCGCCCGCGCGGGCGCGAAGCCCAAGAACGACGCGCGGCTCGAGGAGATCCGCGCCCTCGTCGAGGAGACCTTCGAGCAAGGATGAAGCTCTGGGACAAGGGCGTCGCCACCGACGCCGACATCCTCGCCTACACCGCCCGCGACGATCACGAGCTCGACGCGTGGCTGCTGCCCTTCGATCTCGCCGCGTCGAAGGCCCACGTGCGCGGCCTCGCGCGCGTAGGCGCCGTCGGCGGGGACGACGCGCGGCGTATCGTGGAGGCGCTGGAGGGCCTCGAGCGCGAGCTCGCGGCGGGGACCTTCCGGATCGATCCGGCCATGGAAGACGGCCACACCGCGATCGAAGCGGCCCTCGTGGCGCGGCTCGGCGACGCGGGCAAGCGCGTGCACCTCGGCCGGAGCCGCAACGATCAGGTCCTGGTCGCGACGCGGCTCTTCACGCGCGCGGCGCTGCGCGAGCTCGCGCGGCTCGCCTCGGAGGGCGCGCGGGCGTGGATCGATCTCGCGCGGCGGCACGAGCGCGTGCCGATGCCCGGCTACACCCATTTGCAGCGGGCGGTGCCGCAGACGGTCGGCCACTGGGCGCTCGGCTACGGCGAGGGCCTCGCCGCCTCGGTGGAGGCGCTGCTCGCCGCCGACGCCCAGCTCGACAAGAGCCCGCTCGGCGCCGCCGCCGGCTACGGGGTGAACCTCCCCCTCGATCGAGACGGGGTCGCCGCCGAGCTCGGCTTCTCCGATCTCGACGTGAACCCGCTGTGGTCGCAGACGTCGCGCGGGCTCTCGGAGGTGATCGCCCTCACCGCGGCGTGGCACGCGATGGCGGTCGTGCGGCGCTTCGCCTGGGACCTGAGCCTCTTCGCGATGGGCGAGCTCGCGTTCGTGAAGCTCCCCCCGAGCTTCACCACTGGGTCGTCCATCATGCCCAACAAACGCAACCCGGACGTGGTGGAGCTGATGCGGGCGGCGTGCTCGATCGTGCAAGGCGCGCTCGCGGAGCTGATGGGAATCGGGGCTCTGCCGGGCGGATATCACCGCGATCTGCAGCTCACCAAGGCCCCCCTCGTGCGCGCCCTCAAGGAGGCAGAGGCGACCCTCGCCCTCGTGCCGAAGCTCGTCTCCTCCCTCGCCATCGATGAGGCCCGGATGCGCGCCGCGATCTCGCGCGACATGCTCGCCACCGATCGCGCCGTCGATCTCGCCCGCGCCGGCGTCCCCTTCCGCGACGCCTACCGAGAGGTGGCGCGCGACGTCGGCGCCCCCGACGAGCCGGCCGGCGCCGCCGAGATCGAGGCGAGCCTCTCCGCGCGCACGTCGACGGGGGGCCCCGGCAACCTCGGGATCGATCGCGTGGAGCGCCGGCTCGAAGGGCTGCGCGCGCGCATCGAAGCGACGCGGAGCGAGCGCTGATGGTCGGGGCATGCCCAAGACGCAGAAGATGGAGGGCCCCCGCGAGCTCACCATCGTGAGCGCGACGGATCGAGGTCTGCGTGTCTCGGTCCCGATGATCCGTTGCGACGAACGATTCGTTTGGGTCGCCCTCCTCGGGGCCGAGCTTCGCTTCAGCCGCAGGTCGGGCTTCGAGCTGCCGGAGGGCGGGAGCTGGGGCAAGTGGCGCCTCTCGGGAAAGGACATGCGCCGGCTCAAGCTCTGATACCGTGGGGGATTCGAAGGAAGGCGGGAGGCGGAGCCGGGGACCATGACGGTGTTGAAGGACCTGCTCAAGGTGGTGGACGCGCAACACGGCACGCGCCTCGAGCTGATGAGCGGGCGGCGACCACGCCTCCTGCGCAACGGCGAGGTGAAGAACCTCGCGGACGAGATCCTCACCGACGACGAGGTGATCGACCTCTGCCGCGACGCCGGCGGAGGGAGGAAGCTCGACGAGCTGAGCGAGCGGCCGCTGACCTTCGTGCACCACGCCTCCTTCGGCGACTTCGACGTCTCGGTGCAGCTGCGCGGCCGAGAGGTCTTCGCCACGTTCGCGGCCCACGGGCGTGAAGGGAGGCGCGAGCCGACGAGCCCCCCCCACGCCCACACGATGACCAAGCGCGGGCTCAAGACGTCCCGCAAGCCGACCCGCGAGATGGTGATCGACGCCCGCGCCGAGCGAGAGCCGACCCATCGGCCCGGGCCCGATGTCCGCCACCGCAGCTCCCAGCCCGCGAAACAGCCGCCCGCGAAGGACGTCCACCGAGGCGGACACGAGCCGCCGAAGCACCCTGCTCGCGCGTCCGAGTCGCACGCGCGTCACCCCGAGCGAAGGACGGGCCGCCCCGAAGAACGCCGCGAAGAGCGACGTGAGGAGCGCCGCGAAGAGCACCGCCCGCGCCGCGGGACACCGCATCCCGCCGCCGCCGCCGCCGCCGCGCCGGGCCCCGCCGCGCGCGCCCTCGACCCGCAGGCGATCCGGCGCGCGGCCGTGGATCCCAGCCTTCGCGAGACGGGGCCTTCACCGGACATCGCGGTGCCGTGGGAGCAGGCTCCGCGCGCCCTCCGCACGGCCGCCCTTCAAGCGGCGGGCGCGCAGCCCGAGCCGGCGCGCTTCGCCGCGACGGGGCCCGCCCCCACCCGCGGGGACATCACCGTCGTCCTCGATTGGGTCCGCAAGGCGCTCCGCTTCGGGGCCACCGATCTCCACGTCGCTTCGGGGGCGACCCCGTTCGCGCGAACCCCCCGCGGCCTCGTCGCCATCGAGGGCCCTCGCCTCTCCGCCCACGAGGTGGAGCGGGCGATGCGCGCGCTCCTCCCGCGCCACATGGACGAGCGCCTCGCGCTCGAGGGCGGCGCGAGCTTCGCCCGCAACCTCGAGCCGACGACGCGGGTGCGGGTCAACGCCACCATCACCCTCGAAGGGCCGAAGCTCGCGCTCCGCATCCTCGACGCGACCCCGCCCTCGCTGGAGGACCTGGGCATCCCGGAGGAGCTCTCGCGCGCCGTCGATCAGCCGCAGGGCCTGTGCGTGATCACGGGCCCGACTGGCCACGGCAAGACGACGACCGTGGCCGCCCTCGTCGACCACATCAACCAGAAGCGCGCCGCCCACATCATCATGGTCGAGGACCCGATCGAGATCCCCATCGCGTCGAAGAAGTCGATCGTGAGCCAGCGCGAGCTCGGGACCCACGCCGCGAGCTTCGAGCGCGCCCTCAAGGGCGCCCTCCGTCAGGACCCTGACGTCATCGTGATCGGCGAGCTGCGCGACGTGGAGACGGTGCGCATCGCCCTCACCGCGAGCGAGACCGGTCACCTCGTGCTCGGCACGATGAACACCCCCGCCACCAAGTCGGTCATCGATCGGCTCATCGATCTGTTCCCGATCGGCGACCAGCCCCAGGTCCGCCACACCCTCGCCGGAGGGCTGAAGCTCATCTCGAACCAGCGCCTCCTCCCCTGCGCCGACGGACGCAGCCGCGTCGCCGCGTTCGAGGTCGTCCCTGGCTCGATGGCCCTCTGGAACCTCATCCGCGAGGACAAGCTCTATCAGATCCCGAACCTCCTCCAGCGCGGGCGCGGCGCCAACATCGTCAGGCTCGCCGACTCGATCGCCCCCCTGATCGAGACGGGCCGGGTGAGCCGCGACGATCTCAAGGGCCTCCTCGACGCCGACGTCGATCTGGAGCGCCCCTCCGAGCGCATGCGCGACGAGGCCCCCGAGACCCCCCGCGTCCAGCCCACCGACGAGGGCGGTCTCGGCGCGCTGCTCTCCAAGGCGGGCGCGATCTTCGGCCGCCGCGGAGGGAACTCCTGATGGCCCGCATCGACGCGCTCTTCGATCTGCTCCTCCAACGCAAGGCGAGCGACCTCCACATCACCCCGGGCCGCCCCCCGATGATCCGCGTGCGGGGAGAGCTCGTGGCCGCTCGCAGCGCGGAGTCGACCGACGAGGAGGTGCGCGAGCTCCTGTTCCCGCTCCTCTCCAAGGAGCAGCGCGACAAGCTCGAGGCCGAGCTCGATCTCGATTTCGCGCACGGCTTCGGCGACAAGGCCCGCTTCCGCGCGAGCTACTTCAAGAAATCGGTCGGCTACGGCGCGGTCTTCCGCGTCATCCCGAGCAAGATCGCCACCCTCTCCGATCTCGGGTGCCCGCCCGTCGTCCAGACGATCTCCGAGCGCCGCGCCGGCCTCGTCCTCGTCACCGGCCCCACCGGCTCCGGCAAGAGCACCACCCTCGCCGCGATGCTCAACCACATCAACGAGACGCGCGCCTGTCACATCCTCACCATCGAGGACCCGATCGAGTTCGTGCACCGCTCCAACAAGGCGCGCTTCACCCAGCGCGAGGTCGGCAAGCACGTGCCCGACTTCGTCACCGCGATGAAGAGCGCGGGCCGCGAGGACGCCGACGTGATCCTCGTCGGGGAGCTCCGCGGCGCCGAGACGATGGCGGCCGCCCTCCGCCTCTCGAGCTTCGGCGTCCTCGTGTTCGGCACCGTCCACACCAACGGCGCTCCCCAGACCATCGATCGCTTCGTGAACGCCTTCTCCGCCGAGGAGCAAGGGATGATCCGCGGCCTCCTCTCCGAGAGCCTCGTCGCCGTCGTATCCCAGGAGCTCCTCCCCACCGCCGACGGCGGAGGCCGCGTCGCCGCCCTCGAGATCCTCCTCGGCTCGAGCGCCCTCGCCTCGATGATCCGCGACGGAAAGACGTACCAAATCGCGTCCCTCATCCAGGCCGGCAAAGCCCAAGGGATGCAGACCCTCGACATGCACCTCGCCGAGCTCGTCCTCAAACGGAAGATCTCCGCCGAGGTCGCCCTCGGACGAGCCCGCGATCGAGAGTCGCTCGTCAGGGCCATCCGCGCCCAAGACGGCGTGTGAAGGGCCCGATGCCCACCCCCCTCGGAGCTCCGCTCCTCGGCCCCTCCCAAGCGTCGCGCTACGCGCGCCGCGGGAGGGGTCGCCTCGTATCGGCGTCGATCGCCCTCGCCGCCTGCGCGTGCGCCCCCGCCCCCGAGCCGCGCGTCGTCCTCTCCGCGCCCCTCGTCGTGGCGCCACCTCCCGCCCCCGCGACAGCGCCCGCGCCCGCGCCCGCCGCGAGCTCCGTCCCCCTCCCCCCTCCCGTCGCCAAGGCCCAATGCGACGTCGATCGAGCCGCCCTCTGGGACTCCTATCGCCGCTCGCGCGAGCGCCCCTGCACCCGCAAAGCCGAGTGCGTCGTCGTCATCACCCCCAACTCTCCCGTCCTCGAGCTCGCCACCGTCGTCCACACCGCCGACCGCCCCCGCCTCGAGCAGGACGCACGCGCGCTCCTCGAGCGCTGCGGAGCGTTCAGCGTCTACCGGCCCAACAACGCGATCCGGGTGGTGGAGGCGGCGTGCATCGAAGGCCGCTGCGCCGAGTCGGAGACGGTCCTGCACGTCGAGGATTGAGCGGCGAGCAAGGGTCGCCATCGCGACGATCGCTCCACACGAACAATCGGGAGCTCTCCCAATGGCCGCCCGGCGGCGCGATCGCGGCGCGAGAGATAGACAATCAGCCCGCGCGCCCCTCGGTGCCCTGAAGCAGACCACATCACCTCTCGGCCCCATCAGGTCATTCCAGGAACAGTCTCCTTCGCTTGCATCTCCCGAAGCCAAACGGCTTCACCGAGGCGAGCCGCGCAACGGCAAGCCCGCGTCCATGAGAATCGTCGATAGGCAAGCGCCAATCACGACCTGAGATATTTCACTGGCGGAGCCTGGCGGCCGCCAGACAAACTGCACCGCCCCGCGCCCGACGACCCCACCTCCACAAAGGCCCGTAGGGCCTTGGTTTTATTACACATTTAATCACACAAGCACATCCATCGGCTTCTGACCTGGCTCGATGGGACGTTGACTTCCGAGGTCCCGGTCTTCAACCTCCCGATGACGCTCGGCGGGGGCGGCAAGCCGCTCTCCAAGACAATCCGGGCGCCGAACGACAGAAGGCGACTCCACCCGTTCCAAAGGCGTGGAGCGCCGAACTGTCGCGTTCGCAAATCTTCGTTCGACTGGGCCCGTGGGCGGCCTGCGCCTGCGTCCATTCCGTCATTTGGGACTACCATGCGTCATTCCGCTCACGCGCTGTCTATCTTGCTCGCAGTCTGCCTCGCCGCTTCCGGGTGCGACCCTTCCGCCGCCCCGAGCGATGCGTCGGACCCACCCGAACAGACGCGCTCGGTCGGGCAAGCGCTCGACGAACAAAGCGTCGCCGCCGCGCGCGACACCTATGTCGAGCAGAACGCCGGCACGATCACGGACTACGACAATTTCGGCGCCGAGAGCGGCCTCATCGTCGGGACCAACCCAAAGGACCGCGCTTTGGTCGCAATGGATGAGGCAGCGATCGCGACGGCGGTCGGCGGAGGGACGGTCGTCAGCGCGCGGCTCGTTTTGACGGTTCAGAGCGCGGTTTGGGGCGGGACCCCTTGGTCGGTGGGTGCCCACCGGCTCACCGAAGCATGGACGGAGCTCGGCGCGACCCATCAATGTCCGGACGACTCGGACACGACCAACTCGGTCGCCGACTGCGCCGCGCCTTGGGCGATGAACGCCAATGACGGCACCCAGCCATGGGTCGCCGCGCCGACCGCCACTGCGACCGGCGCGTCGACGGCGGGCTCGCTCCTAACGCTCGACGTCACGTCGGACGTCAGCGCTTTTCTCGCCGGCACCGCGCCCAACCACGGCTGGCTGCTGAGGCCCGAGACCGGAACCGGCCAGATCACCTTCGACTCGCGTGAGACCACACATCCGCCCTACCTCATCCTCGACATCGACCGGTCCCCCGAGTGCGGCCCCGTCGACGACGGGGATCCGTGCACGGAGGACGTCTGTTCCTCGACGACCGGGGACGTGAGCCACACCATCATGGTCGGGGCGAGCTGCGACGTCGACGGAACGGTCTGCAACGGCGAGGACACCTGCGACGCCGCCGGGGTGTGCATCCCCGGGACGCCTCCCGTCGTGGACGACGACGGAAACCCGTGCACGCTGGACGCCTGCGATCCCGCGCTCGGCGTCGTGCACACGCCGAAGCCCGCCGGAGCCTCGTGCAGCGACGGCCTCCTGTGCAATGGCGCCGAGCGATGTGACGGCGCCGGGACCTGCATGCCCGGGGCGCCGCTCGATCCAGACGACAGCGACGAATCGACCATCGACCTCGCCTGTGACCCCACCGATGGCGTGGTCCATATCCAAGCACCTCCGATCGACCCGACCGTCAGCACTTCCCTCGACGAGTCCCTGGCATTCCTCATCGAGGGTGCCGACCCCCTGCAGGGCGGAGTCGCTCCCGGGACCATCGTGAGGAGCCGTGCCGCCGCCATCGAAGGCTACGTCCGCTATGCGAACGGCAATCCCGTCGGGGGGGCGAGCGTCGAGGTCTTTGGTCACCCGGAGCTCGGCGCCACCATCACCGACGCATATGGGCACTACATCATGCTCATCAACGCGGGCGGGACGCTGACCGTCTCCATCGACGTCGCCGGCTTTCTCCCCGTACAGCGGAGGATCGCGACCGCGCCCAGGCAGACGGCCCAGGCCGCGGACGCGGTCGTGATCCCTGTCGATGACGTCGTCACCGAGGTCGACCTCGACAGCATCGTCGACGTCACGGTAGTCCGCGGCTCCGTCGAGACGGACAGCGATGGAGCCCGACAGGCCACGCTCCTCATTCCTCCCGGGGTCGACGCGACGCTCCAGCTTCCTGGCGGCGGGACGGTGGCCGCCCCGGCGCTCTCTCTCCGGCTGACCGAATACACCGTCGGCGACGAAGGCCCGGACCGCATGCCCGCGGATCTCCCTCCCACGAGCGGGTACACCTACTGCGTCGAGATCTCCGCCGACGAGGCGCTTCAAGAGAACGCGACTGGAATCACGCTCAGCGCGCCCGTCGCCCTCTTCGTGGACAACTACCGCTCGTTTCCCATCGGCACCGTCGTTCCCGCCGGGACCTACGATCGAGCTCGCGCCCAATGGGTCTCCGATGACGACGGGCGCGTGATCCGCATCCTCGCGGTCAGCAGCGGAGTCGCCCAGATCGACTCGACCGGCGACGGCGTCGCCGAGACAACGACCGTGCTCGACGCAATGGGGCTGACGACAGATATCCGAGAAGCTCTCGCCGATACCTATGAGGCGAACGACGAGCTGGTCTTCGTCCGCCGAACGCACTTCTCTCCCACCGACCTGAACTTTCCTTTCTGGCCGGTCCAGCCCTCGTGTCGCCCGCTGGAGTGCTCCGCCGGAGACCCTCAGCCCAAGGCGCCCCGCGACCTCGATGACCCTTGCGAGCAAGCTAAATGAGCGAGCGCAATTCTCGATCAGAGATCCTCGCGCGATTCGAATACCGGGTCTGGGCCTGGATTCTCTCGCCGTGCCTCGATGATAAATCCGCTTACGCGAGGCCCCGCAGAGCGCCCCTAGTCCGGAGGGCTGATGCAGCCCTCCCCCCACGCTCCGCGTGGGG